>NZ_JAMBDM010000002.1:0-651577 GCF_025142895.1 Paenibacillus sp. p3-SID867 | reverse complement strand
TTGGTGAATAACGGATCTGTGGTCCGTTCGTGTTAAAAAAGGGTGTTTTTAGTTAAAATAAGGTCCGCTGAGTCCGCTAAAATTGTAAGTGACTAGGCAGTGCCCGTATGGACTACACTCGAACTTATGTACGACGCTAGAAGGTAAGTACAACGCTCAGATGTATGGCACTCAAATGTATCACAAAGCTCAATGTATCACAACGCTCAAATGTATGACAAAGCTGAAATGTATGACAGTGCTCGACCCATATGCCAAACTTCCAACGTATGCCAAATCTCCAATGTATACCACAACAAAAACAGCCCGGCTTGATTGCTCAAGTCGGGCTGTGTAATCAATAGGTTAGTTTTTTTGGTTGCAGATGCTTACCATGTTTATGCCGTTTGTTTTTTGAAAGGTGTGTGCGTCGTGCCATCGCCTTTAGTTGTTCTGTGCGTCATTTTGTTCCACAGGCCGCGGAGGTAAGGGAGAACCCAATGGTCGAGGCCGATTTTACCCGCGTTGGCAGCAGCGACGATGATCAGCACTTCAAGCAGTAACATCTGGGCGTTGGTGCTCACCGTACCCGAGAAGAGGAATGCGGCGTTCATCACAAGTCCCATCAGAGCGGCGAAGGTAGTGAAGGTACCGAGGATCAGCCCGACCCCTACGAGGAACTCCCCGAGCGGGATGATGAAGTTGAAGAGCTTCACTCCCGGCAGTGCCGCATGCTCCAGAAACGCCGCCCACCAGCCTTGGACTGCGGGGTGATCGCCGGCCGCTTTGGCAATCGCACCTTGCAGGAAGCCGCCTGCTTCAAATCCGCCCGTCAATTTACCCCAACCTGCTGTCATCCACTCATAACCGATGTAGACCCGGATGAAGGTCAGCAGCCACATTGCCAATTTGTTTGTTCTCAGCCAGTTGTTAAACATATAAACCACTCCTTAAAAGTATGATTTCTTTTTTATGAAAGCTTCCTTGCCAATTCGCTGATGTGCTGAAGTTCTATGATGTTGTTCTTTAGGAAGATGATCATCTCTTTCATGTCTTTATTATAAGTGAAATAAATCACAATATATGTGATTAAAATCACATTCGTGATAAAAATCATAAAAAACTTTTAATTTGTGAGTTCGCAGGGGGAAGTGACAGATGATAAGCGAGAGGGCGAACAGGTGCAATATATAGAGGAGACGTAGGAGAAACACGGGACAGTGAGGGGAAGATACGCACTAGGATATGTGGTGGTAAGCATGTTGTCTGGAGTATTGCGGGAGTAGGCAAATAGGCAGTAAGCAGGCAGTAGTAAGTAATGTGGTGGTAAGCATGTTGTCTGGAGTATTGCGGGAGTAGGCAAATGGACAGTAAGCAGGTAGTTAGTAAGTAATGTGGTGGTAAGCATGTTGTCTGGAGTATTGCGGGAGTAGGCAAATAGGCAGTAAGCAGGTAGTTAGTAAGTAAGATGTGGTGGTAAGCATGTTGTCTGGAGTATTGCTGGAGTAGGCAAATGGGCAGTAAGCAGGTAGTTAGTAAGTAATGTGGTGGTAAGCATGGTGTGGAGGATTGTGGGAGTAAGCAAATGGGTAGTAAGCAGGTAATTAGTAAGTAATGTGGTGGTAAAGCATGGTATCTGGAGCATTTGGGGGAGTAGGTTAATAGGTTAGATGGTAGTAAACGAGTAATTAGTAAGTAATGTGGTGTTAAGCATGGTGTCAGAAGTATTGCGGGAGTAAGTTAAATGGGTAGTAAGCAGGTAGTTAGTAAGTAATATGAGTGACAATATTCTGTGCAGACGTGCAGAGTGAGTGAGCAAGAATGGCCAGCAAGGAATAAATAAAGCCAGTAAGTACAAAGCCTGCAAAGAAAATCCAGCGAGTTGTAAGCAGTATGCGCAAAGCTACACCTAGTACCTGATGCGTGTAGATAAAGATGCAACGCATTGGGAGATAGTATAGCGCTAGCACCGCTGGGTTTGGTGTGAAATCGTTACTTGGGGCGAAATGGTTATATGACACGGATGACCGGTACCGGTGGCATCGGTCACCCGTTAGTTTATAAAGGTAAGCCAAGCTGTAAGAGGTCGGAGAGGGGAGAAGCATCAACCATTCATGTTTAGACATGACGTAAGAATTGGTCTTAATTTAGGATCTGAGGAGTCAGCAGCCCCATTCATATTACTGGGGAGGCAAGCGCCATCCGCCTTATTATATTCTGTGATTACACCGCCTCTAAACTCTCGCATCCCTTGTAAAATCAGACCGCCTGATTCTGCAGAGAGGAGGGGTCACTGCTGATTTTTGCTTTGCGCGTGAATTTATCTTGGAGGTAGGGCATGAGCCAGCGGTCGATCCCGATCTTTCCGCTGTTGGCGGCTGAGAGGATGATCAGGAATTCTAGCAGCAGGAGCTGACCGTTGATGCTGATGGCACCGGAAAAGAGATACGCAGCGTTCATCACAAGCCCCATCAGCGCTGCGAACACAGTGAATGTGCCGAGGATGAGGCCAAGTCCGACGAGGAATTCGCCCAGTGGAACGATGACGTTGAACCATTTGACGCCGGGCAGCGCGGCATGCTTCAGAAATACGGCCCACCAATCCTGAACAGCAGGGTGCTCACCCGTGGATTTGGCGATGGCCCCTTGCATAAATCCGGTCGCATCGAAGCCTCCCGTTAGCTTGCCCCAGCCTGCCGTCAGCCATTTATACCCGACGTACACCCGAATGACCGTCAGCAGCCACATTGCGATTTTGCTTGATTGCAACCATTGAATAAACATCAGCACCACTCCTCCAATGAATAATCATTCTCTTTTTTGTTTTCAGATTTTTGCGAATTTGAAAATCGTAATCACGACGAAAGCCGAAAAAACAGCAACGATCTATATAATGTCGCACCATCACAAATTATTCATATTTGCAAAAATCTGTATTTAAATACAGTATTCGCATAGGCTGCGATTTGGCATAGGTTCTTGGCACGAAAAAAAAGACGATGGAGAACCGGAATTCTCCAACGTCTTTTTATGGTTGTTATGAGGTTAAGCTGTGCGTTTTTTCAGATGAGTTGTCGGTGCTTTGGGTTCATGATCGCGGTGGGTCATTTTATTCCACAGGCCGCGAAGGTAAGGGAGAACCCAACGGTCAAGACCGATTTTACCGGCGTTGGCCGCAGCGACGATGATCAGTACTTCAAGGAGCAGCATTTGGGCGTTGGTGCTCACAGTACCCGAGAAGAGGAACGCGGCGTTCATGACCAGTCCCATCAGGGCGGCGAAGGTGGTGAAGGTACCGAGAATGAGACCGAGACCTACCAGGAATTCACCGAGCGGGATGATGAAGTTGAAAAGTTTCACGCCCGGCAGTGCCGCATGTTCGAGGAACGCTGCCCACCAGCCTTGGACGGCGGGGTGATCGCCGGTTGCATTGGCAATCGCGCCTTGGAGGAACCCACCTGCGTCAAATCCGCCGCCTGTCAATTTGCCCCAACCTGCTGTCAGCCATTCATAACCGATATAGACCCGGATGAAGGTCAGCAGCCACATTGCAACTTTGTTCGTTCTCAGCCAATTGTTAAACATATAAACCACTCCTTGAATGAGTTTTGTTTTGGGATTAACGGGTTATAACGTTGTTTCTTATGCGATGTTGTCGATTCTTGTTGCCTTGGGAAGTGATCACCTTCTCTATGTCTTTATTATAAGTGAAAATATTCACATTACACGTGATAAATATCACAAAGTTGTGAACGTTCAATCGAATCCTCCGACTGACTAGATTACTCAATCGTTTTCGTTTTCAGGAGTGCAGGGATTCTCACGCTGTGGTCATTCGATCCGATGTGCCCGCTTTGAGGGTCAAACTTCAATCATTTTTGATTCTCCGGCTCCAGAAAAGCTCGAAGGGCGCTGCTCAGCGGCACGTCGCGGTGATAGATAAAATACACCACGACCTCGCGGTAGGACTCCGGCAGTGTCATGGCTGCAATGTTTTTCTCGTTGGAAAGCGAAACGGCATTGGACCTCGGGAGAAGCGCTACGCCGAGACCCGAAGCAACCCCGCCTAACACGGCTTCGAGCGAACCGAACTCTATGATTTGCGGATGTTGAACGCCAGCTTCGGCCAGCAGGCGCTCCACTCTGGATCGGTGAGTGCAGCCTGTCGACAAAATAAGCATCGGCTTCTGCAGCTGCTCCTGCTGGCTTGCCGCTCCGGCTTCGGAGATGAGCACCAGTTCCTCATTATACGAAGGGACCTGTTTCAGCAGAGGATGCGTCAAAGGTCCGTACACGAAAGCGCCGTCCAGTTCGCGGTCCAGCACTTGCTGCATTAGCACGCTGGAGTTGCCCGTGGTGAGGGACAGGCTGACCTCGGGGTGACGGGCATAATAGTCGGCCAGGCGTCCTGGCAGATATGCAGCGGCGGTGGATTCAATCGCACCGATTCGTAGCGGTCCCCGCGGCGTATCCTCTGCCTGTACGGATTTCTCCGCTTCATCCAGCAAATTTAAAATTTGACGCGTGTATCCAAGCAGGCGCTCGCCGGCCGGGGTCAGTTCCATCCCTCGATTGCTTCGGATAAACAGGGCCGTCTGGAGCCTGTCCTCCAGCTGGCGGATCCGCCCCGTGACGTTGGAGGGAACATACTGCAGGCGTTGGGCCGCCCGCGTAATGCTGCCTTCCTCCGCTACTGCTCGGAATATCCGTAAATCTCCGCTTTCCATTAGTCTCACCTTCCTGACTTCATTCTGACTGAATGCCATATTCATTACTACTCATTTTACATGCTCCGAGGCGAACTATACAATTGAACCTAACATGGCCTACACAAGCCGGAAGAAGGGGAGAGATTCATGTGAAAGCAGCCATTCATCACGGCCGGAGCGGTCTGGACGGACTTCGGGTCGGCAATATGGAATCGAAACAACCGGGTCCCGGTGAGATCCGGGTCCGTTTAAAGACGGCCGGACTCAATCACCGCGATCTGTTTCTGATGAAGGGACGTCATGCGGCGGATGCTCCGCTCATTCTGGGCTCAGACGGAGCAGGCATCATTGATGCCGTGGGTGAAGGAGTGGAGAGTCTGACGGTCGGCACGGAAGTCATCATCCATCCGACGATCGGTTGGGATAACTCCGAAGAGGTCCCGGTGGTGCCGCAGATCCTGGGCGGACCCACGGACGGTACGTTTGCTGAAACGGTCGTCATTCCAGCGGACAATGCATTCAGAAAGCCGACATACCTGACATGGGAGGAAGCGGGAGTACTGCCTTTATCCGCGCTAACGGCCTACCGTGCGCTGTTTACGAGGGCGCATATCAAGCCTGGCGAGCATGTGCTTATACCAGGTATAGGAGGCGGGGTTGCAACCTACGCCATGCTCATGGCCCAGACTGCGGGGGCTGTCGTCAGCGTCACTTCCCGAAGCCAAGCCAAGCTCGAAGAAGCGCGGCGCTATTCTGTGCATAAGGCTTTTTCGAGCGGCGGGGATTGGAGCGAAGAGCTGCAAGGGGAGAAGGTGGACGTGATTCTGGATAGTATCGGTCCGGCTACCTTTCCCCAATACTTGGAAGTGATCAAGCCCAATGGGCGGATCGTCAGCTTTGGGGCCAGCTCCGGCGACGCGGTCGAGGTTCCGCTGAGAGCTTTATTTTTTCCGCAGCTGTCCTGGATCGGTACGTCGATGGGGAGCCGCGAGGAGTTTGGAGAGATGCTTCGGTTCATGGAGGAGCACACCATTACGCCCCTGATCGACCGGATGTACCCGCTGGATGAGATTCTGGATGCGTTCCGGCGGATGACGGCGGGCGAGCAGTTTGGCAATATTGGTTTGCGGATCGGATGACCATCGGCATCTCGTTTCCCTTCGGAAACTTCTGCGGCTAAATAAATGCATGGAAGCAGGAAGTCTCTTAAAGGCATACACACTATACGTATGCCTTCTAAGAGACTTTTTTATGTCACAAACCGGGTCGTTGAGAACCTCATCATGGTTTGAGTTGGAACTGCTGCCAAGGTTATTCATGAAAGGATTGTATCCCTTCTATATACAGACAAAGCACGGATTTTGTGATTAAATGTAAACTAAAGTTGATTGTCGGTTGGAAATTTTGGGGAAATAGGTTGGAAATTTAGGGTAATAAGTAATGGGAGCGTTCATAGGGGGAAACCATATGTTTAGCAAAGGGTCTTTGTCTTTCCAAAAATTCGCGTGGAGGACAAGCTTAATGTCGATGGCGACAGTTCTTATGCTGTCGGGCTGCGGCGGTGATAAACAGCAGGCGGAGCCTGCTCCGGCACCGGTGGTGGAGGCTCCGATCGAGCAGCCGGTAGAAGTGCCTCAAGAGGAAACGTCCTCTCCATATAAAGCACCGCTGACAGGAATGCCGTTAGAAGCGTCACTGACGCAGCGGCCGCTGGCCGTTATGATCAACAACGCACCGGCGGCAAGGCCGCAGTCGGGTCTGGGACAAGCGGATATGGTGTATGAAGTGCTGGCGGAGGGAGGGATCACGCGACTGATCGGTATTTTCCAAAGCCAGAGCGGCATTGAGAAGATCGGGCCGATTCGCAGCATTCGTCCTTATCTCATCAATCTTGGCGAGAGCTACGGCGGCGTTCTGGTCCATGCGGGCGGCAGCCCTGAAGCTTATAGCATCATCCAAAAGCAAGGCAAGCAGGATATGGATGAGATCGGAAATGCCGGCTCCTTCTTCTGGAGAGACAAGGAACGCAAAGCGCCGCATAATCTGTATTCCAGCGACGAGAAGCTCCGTGAAGGAGCGGCCAAGCTTAATTATGGCAACGACGTGAAGGTGCCGCAATATTCGTTCTATTCGGAGCCGACGGCTGCAAGCGGCGAAGGTGCAGAAGGAACGGCGCCTGTGGAGGTTATTTCCGGTGAACCCGGGGAGAAGGTAGAAATCAAATTTTTACTAGACAGTTATGTGGTGGCTTATCAGTATGACGGTTCGTCCAATACGTACAAACGGTGGGTCAATGGATCGCCGCATGTCGATCTTAACGATAATGTCCAGCTGGAGGCCGCGAATGTCATCGTGCTCGGGGCGGATCATAAAGTGCTGGATGATGTGGGCCGGCTTGCCGTGAATGTGGAAGCGGGCGGGAAAGCGATGCTGTTCCAGCGCGGAGAAGTCATCGAGGGCCAGTGGGTACGCGCAGCGGGCGATGCGATTCGTTTTGTGAAGGACGGCAAGGAAGTGCCGTTGGTGCCGGGAACGACGTATTTCAACATTGTGCCGAATTCGCCTTCTTTTGAAAGCCATGTGACCATTACGAATCCTTGATGCATAAGAAGTGGATGTTGGATGCTGATCGGGATAATTTGCACTCAGACGGAGATGTTAATAGGCAAGGGAAATGAAGCGATATCCATGCATCTTCTATTTTGTTAGTTCCTTACATTTTTGAGTGTTACTTTTCTATACACACCCTGCCATGGATGTGATAAGATAGTCAAGGTTGTCTATCTTATAAGGGCGTTCGCGGCAATTTATCGAAAAAAGGGGTTAAGAGTATGAAATTGAAGAAGAAGGATATATTCTTCCAAACGTTGGAGAATATGGCCGATACGGTGGTACAAGCCGCAGATTATTTTTCGCAGCACGTTTCCAATCTTCAAGATGTGCTTGAATTTGCCAATGAAATGAAAAAATACGAGTCCCAGTGTGATACCTATACGCATACCATCATCACTGAGCTCAACAAAACGTTTATCACGCCAATCGAACGCGACGATATTATGGACCTGACAACCAGCATGGACGATGTGATGGACGGATTGGAAGCAACGGCATCCCGTTTCTATATGTACAATTTGGGGAAACCTGACGAGTACATGGTACAGTTTGCCGAAATTTTGCGTCAATCAGCTTACGAAATTCAGAAGGCCATTCATTTGCTCTCTCAGAAAAAACTTCTGGCTATTCGTGAGTACACGATCCGCTTGAACGATCTGGAGAACCAAGGCGACGAGCTGCTGCGCATCTGTATCAAGGATCTGTTCGCCACCGTCTCTGACCCGATTCTGCTGATCAAGAAAAAAGAGATTTACGAACGTCTTGAAACGACCACGGACACCTGCGAAGACGTGGCAAATATGCTGGAATCCATCATTATGCGCAACTCGTAAGGGAGTCTTTGAACAATGGATACAACGATGTTAGTATTAGTAATTGTTGTTTTTTTGGCGCTTGCATTTGACTTCATCAACGGGTTTCACGATACGGCGAATGCTATCGCAACGTCGGTTTCGACCCGGGCCCTGAAGCCGCGGGTAGCCATACTGCTTGCAGCGAGCATGAACTTCGTCGGCGCGATGATGTTCACGGGCGTTGCCAAAACCATCGGCGGCAGCGTCGCGGATCCGACCAAGCTGGATAACGGGATCGAGGTAGTTATTGCAACATTGCTTGCAGCCATCATCTGGAACCTGGTTACCTGGTGGTTCGGATTGCCATCATCCTCTTCCCATGCTCTAATCGGGGCATTGGCCGGTGCGGTATTTGTCGGCGCGGGAAGCGACATGCTGAATTATGGCGGATTTAAGGATATCGTATTAGCGCTGATTCTGTCGCCTATCCTTGCGTTTGTGATCGGTTATGTGGTTATGCAGCTGCTGAAGTTCATCTTTGCCAAGCGCAGTCCGCATACGGTGAATAAAGGCTTCCGTACGATGCAGATCTTTACGGCAGCACTGCAATCCTTCACGCACGGTACCAACGATGCACAGAAGGCGATGGGGATTATCACCTTTGCTCTGGTTACCTCCGGTCAATTGACAGAGATGGAAGTTCCGCTCTGGGTTAAAATTTCGGCAGCGACAGCGATGGCACTCGGTACGTCGGTAGGCGGCTGGAAGATCATCAAAACCATGGGTACGAAAATATTCAAAATCGAGCCGATCAACGGCTTCGCAGCGGACTTCTCGGCTGCATCCGTCATCTTCTCGGCTACGCTGCTTCACTTGCCAATCAGTACGACGCATGCCATAACGTCGGCGATTCTCGGCGTAGGCTCAGCGAAACGCTTCTCCGCCGTGAAATGGTCCCTGGCAGGCCGCATCGTAGTGACCTGGTTTATTACGATTCCGATTACGGCTGTACTGGCAGGAGTCATCTTTAAAATTCTTTTCTAAAAACGTAATTACACATAGATCATGGATAGTTGTGGGGCCAATCAGGAATCGATTGGCTTTTTTTATTGAACGAAACCGAAGGTGCTGGAAGGAGAGCTTATCATGATTCGCACGTTAGCCATTACTCCAAGCTATGAAGCGGTAATCGGACTTCCACTCGAAGAGATTCGAATGGAGGACTATACCTGGATCTGGGTCGATTTCAGTGAGCCGACGCCGGAGGAGGCGCGGATGCTGGATAGCTATTTTCATTTTCACCCGCTGGCGGTGGAGGACTGCATGCACATCCTGCAGCGGCCGAAGCTGGATTATTACGAACAGATGCAGTTCTTAGTTTTACATGCCCTACAGCCGGATACGCTGGGTGTCGTCGAGGTGGATCTGTTTCTGGCACCTTCGTATATTGTTTCTTTTCACGAGAAAGCCATGCGCGAAATGGATGAAGCTTGGGACCGCGTGCTCTCGGTCGCCGGCAAGGGACCGCTGGGTCAAGATGGCCCGAGCTTCACGGCCTATACGATCATGGATAAGCTGGTGGATCAGTACTTTCCAAGCCTGTTTGCCATCGAGGATGAGCTGGCCGAGCTGGAAAGCCATGGGGAAAAGGATTCGGTCGAGGATCTTATGAATCAGGTGTTCGCGCTTCGTTCCAGACTTCTTCGCCTGCGGCGGACGGTCGTGCCGATGCGGGATCTGCTGTACCGGATTGTGAACTCTCAGCATTTACAGCATCACGCGCACCATGCTTATTTTTCCGACATTTATGACCATCTGCTGAAGCTGGCGGACATGATCGAAGCCGACCGCGAGATGACGGCGGACCTTCGGGACAGCTACATATCGGTGAATTCGAACCGGATGAACACCATCATGAAGACACTGACGGTTATCACAACCATCTTCATGCCGCTTACCCTGATTGCCGGGATTTACGGGATGAATTTCGAGAACATGCCGGAGCTGGAGTGGCATTATGGATACTTCTTCGTGCTCCTTCTCATGTTCGTGCTTGGCGGGGGCATGGTGTTGTGGTTTATGCGCAGAGGCTGGTTTAAATAGAGAGCTTCATTCTTGAGTATAGGTCAACGTGAAAATTGATGATGCGATTCGTAAGGTAGAGGATGCCAGCCGGGAGTATCTGTCGGCCCAAGTCCCTGCCATGCGGTTACCTAAAATGAGGTAAGGTTGTCCTGCATCATAAGGCGAATGCTAAATCGCTATCGTTTCTTGTTCCTCCGTAAGGGGTAAAGGCTTGCAGAGGAGGGACTGCATATGAAACTCAGGCTCAGACCACATCCCAAGAAGCGTTCATCGCATCAACCAGATGAGCCTTTGCGTTCCCGGCTGCTGCGCCGGATGCTTCGCTTGGCTTGGAAACGAAAACGAAAGCTCGCCGTGACGAACCGCTATGAGGTGGGCATGGTCATCAGCGAGATTGCGACCGGCCTGTTGTTCATCACTGGCAGCATACTCATGTTCTATCCCCATATGAAACGGATCCCGACCGTGCTGTATCTGATGGGCAGCATCATGATGCTGCTGCGTTCCGGTCTGCGCGGATCCTATTGGTTTCGGTTAAAATCACTCGAAAGCGCGGAGAATAAAGAAGCCGGTCCCGAAGGGGACTGGACGCGCTGATGAGGATATCATAGGTTGATAAAAGGATATGGCTCCAGTCTTGGGTAACCGACTGGAGCCAACTGCATGATGTATGATGGTTCGGATGATTCCGCCTATGGTGAGTTTTAGGAACGTATCTGCTAAACCCATCGTGTCGCTATATCCTTCGATGTTCAGAGGCTGCGGTGCTTCTGAGACTCACAGCAGGGTTTATAGCTTACCCATTTACATAGATCAACGGCGACGTTTTTTGCCAGAGCCGGATGTTCTGCGCGAGCCGGAGCGGCGCCGGCTTCCCGAGGAACGGCGTCTTCGCGGTTTATATTCGTAGCCGTCTTCATTCTGGTCCGTAAATGCGCTTGGAGAGGATCCGCTGCCGCCTCCGCCTTTCTTCTTGCCGAGTGCGCCTGCAAGCAGAGAGACGATGGGCGCAAGCTGCTGGAAGCCCTGCATAACCTTTTGTACCTTGCCAATGTTGTTGACGATGCCGTCGATGCCCCCCATCCGATCGATGAGGCCCTTGATGTCACTCATATTGTTGACCCCGAGCCCGCCGAGGAGCTTGCCTAATCCGCCTCCACCGCCGCTGCCGCCTCCTCCGCCAAGGAGACCTGCCAGACCGCCTCCGCCGGAGTTCGTGGATGGAGCCAGAGCCGAAGCTGATGCTTCCATGTCCGTTACGCCGTCGGTATATGGATATAACGCGGTTTCACCCACTTCCGGATAATCGGTGTATGGAGTAATGCCAGGGTATGGCGATGGCGTCTGCGGCAGTGATTCATATTCATTGAGAGAGCGCTGGTTATTCGTGGGTCGGCGGTGATAATAGTGAGAATGACGCGTCATGATATCACTTTCCTTTTTGAGTTAAGATACTATACTGTATGATACGGGCGGGCGATGGGTTTAGGCGGATGACCCGATTTTCGGGATAGGAGCGGAATCGGGCGGTAGCCCAGGAAGATTTTGGCGAGTGCTGGAGCGGTGAAATGTGAGCGTATATAAGGGATGCTGCCTCCGGGTAATGGTTGTCCTGTAGTGCGTGAAATCGTTAATGCTTGAAAATACTAGTTCCGCTCGGGTACAATGGGAGTGCGAGTGTTATACACAGTAACAATAGGGGATGATCATCCAGTGCAATTAAAGAAGCTAAATGATAAAAGCATCGATCAATTATTCGAAGCGATATTAACCCTGGGCAGTGTGGAAGAGTGCTATGTATTCTTCGATGATCTCTGCACCGTTAACGAAATTCAGTCCTTGTCGCAGCGGCTGGAAGTGGCGCGCATGCTGGGCAAGGGATGCACATACAACCAGATTGAAGCAGAAACGGGAGCCAGCACCGCAACGATTTCGCGCGTGAAGCGTTGCCTGAACTACGGCAATGACGGTTATAAAATGACGCTGGAGCGTTTAGGACGTTAAACTTATGACGAAGCCGGGTGTGCTGGTTATTAGTCATGGTTCGCGTGAACAGAAATGGGTGTCGCTTGTGGACGAAGCCGTCCACAGATTGGCATCCCGTATGGATATACCGGTCGTATCTTCGTACCTGGAACTGGTAGAGGGCCGTCTGATTCAGGACGGCATCACGGCCTTGGAAGACCAGGGTGTCACCGACATTGTGGTCATTCCTCTATTTGTCTCGTCCGGCAGCACACATGTCGACGAAATAGCTTATGCTATAGGAGCGAAGGCCGTTCCGGACATGGAGACGGACCTGGCGCCGTTTCGGGTCCGGTCCCGGGTTCATTTTGGCACGCCGATGGACGACGCTCCCGAGATTGCGGCCATGGTATGGGATAAGGTAAAAGAGCTGTCCGTGAACCCCGCTAAGGAGGTTATTCTTCTCGTCGGACACGGCAGCCGGCATGATCTGTTTCGCAGCCGCTGGGAAAAGGGTATTAACTCTTTGGCGCAGCGAGTTAGCGAGATAAGCGGAACAAGCGCGGATTATGCTTTACTCAGTCCCGGCGATGTTCGGGACAAGGTGACAGCATGGATGGAGCGCGGCTGCGATGTGATCGTAGCTCCGCTTTTTTTGAGTGAGGGGTATTTTACGGAGAAGGTGATACCTGATCGGCTCGAGGGGCTGGATTGCCGATATTCCGGCAGAACCTTGCTTCCGCACCCGCTGCTGCCGCAGTGGATGGAGTCGCAGGCCAAACTTCTTCTTCTATCCTTGAAATCATAAGTAGGTGGCGTATCGTTAATGAGAAATGCAAGGTTAATCTATAACCCAACCTCCGGCCGGGAGGAAATGAAGCGTCGGCTTGCTGATATATTGCACCGTCTGGACAGTGCTGGCATCGAAACCTCCTGTCATGCAACAACCGGAGAGGGGGATGCGACCCGCGAAGCGGCAGATGCCGTGGAACGCGGATACGATCTTGTGATCGCAGCCGGCGGAGACGGTACGCTTAATGAGGTCATCAACGGGATGGCCGGCAGGGATAATCTCCCTCCGCTGGGTATTTTCCCGCTGGGGACCACGAACGATTTTGCGCGGGCGCTCGGCATCTCGAAGAACTGGGAGGAGTACTGCGACCTGGTCATTCGGGGCGAGACGCGTCCGATTGACGTGGGCAAAGCGAATGATCGCTACTTCATTAATATCGCGGGCGGCGGTACGCTGACCGAGCTCACGTATGAGGTGCCAAGCAAGCTGAAGACGATGATCGGGCAGCTGGCGTATTATTTGAAGGGGATCGAGAAAATGGTCAGCCTCGCGCCGCAGGAGCTCATCATCAACGCTAGCGGTCATCCGGCGATCCATGACGAATTCATGGTGTTCCTCATTGCGAACAGCAACTCGGTCGGCGGCTTCGACAAAATCGCGCCGGGCGCGAGCATCGACGACGGCTTGTTCGACGTCATTGCGCTGCGCAAGTGCAATCTGGCGGAGTTCGTGCGCGTGGCTACACTTGCTCTGCGCGGCGAGCACATCAACGACAAGCGGGTCGTGCATTTCCGCACCGACTATATGGAGGTCGTCTCTCCGGGACCGGTTCAGCTGAACCTGGACGGCGAGTTCGGCGGCGTCCTGCCGGGCACGTTCCGTGTTCTGCCGCAGCATTTGCGGATTTTTGGCTGAGATGGGTTAGGTAGAGATGCGGACATCGGGGTGCGTAAGGCGTGATGGTTGCTACTGATGGCTCAGCGTGGACTGATCACATTAGCGATGGATAGGTGATTGGGGCGATGGGCCATTGAACGAGATGGAACAGGCCGAGGATCGCCGCTTAGGCTCCAGGCTCTTGTAAGTAAATGATTGGATTTGCAGGCTGAATGGATTGAATAACATACGAGGCTCCCGAATAATGATGGACGTGAGCTTGTGCGCTAAGCTCCCTTGGGGGAGCTTTTTGTTGTTTAAGCGAATGAAGGTTAACGGAAGATCATCCGCTTTTATTATGGATGGTGTTCCGATTGGGAATATAGAGTAGTAAGGGACAAGTTGAACGGAAAGAAGTGAACAGCACATCATGAAGAAGAACCGCAAGGGAAGCGACACGCGCCGCAGCGGCAAGCCAGCGGCTTCGGCGGCCCTCCTGGACCTGCCGGTGGCGAAGAACGACGAGGTCGTGATCGATATTATAGGAATGAACCATGACGGGGAAGGGGTTGGCCGTGCCGACGGCTACACCTTGTTCGTTCAGGGCGCCCTGCCGGGTGAGAAGGCCCGGGTGAAAGTGCTCAAGACTAAGAAGCAGTATGGCTACGCCAAGCTAATGGAGCTGGTTGAACAGAGCCCAAACCGCATCGCGGCCCCGTGCCCGATCTACGACCAATGCGGCGGCTGCCAGCTGCAGCATATGAATTATGCCGGGCAGCTGGAGTGGAAGCGCCAGCTGGTGGTGGACAACCTGGAGCGGATCGGGAAGCTGCGGGTGGTGCGTGAGGCGGAAGGTGCTGGAGAAACACGTGTGGACGACGAGCGGAGTGGCACAGATGGTGGAGGGGACATTAAGATTTCTGAAACCAATGGGGCGAATCCTGTTGTGTCCGGCGTTGATTCAGATCAAGAGGGGATCCTCGTGCGGCCGACACTCGGTATGAGCGAGCCTTGGCGCTACCGCAACAAGTCCCAGGTGCCGATCGGCGTAACGGAAGGCGGCCTGGTCGGCGGCTTCTACGCCCGGGGCAGCCACCGGATCGTGGACATGGAGACATGCCTCATCCAGCATGAGCAGAACGACGAGGTCGTCAGCCGCGTCAAAGCCATCGGTAGGAAATTAGGCATCACCGCCTACAATGAAGAGACAGGTCAGGGCCTGCTTCGCCATGTCGTGGTGAAGATCGGTTTTGCTACCCGGGAGATGATGATTGTGCTCGTCACGAATGGCGAGCGAATTCCACGCGTGAGCGAGTGGATCTCTGCCATTCGTGAGGAGCTCCCTGCCGTGGTAAGCATTTGTCAGAACGTGAACACACGCAAAACGAACGTTATTTTCGGGGATGTGACTCGTGTCCTGTGGGGGCGTGAGGTCATCCATGACTATATAGGCGATGTGAAGTTCGCCATTTCCGCGCGTTCCTTCTATCAGGTGAACCCGGCTCAGACGGAAGTGCTGTACGGCAAGACGGTAGAGTATGCGGGATTAACCGGGGAGGAGACCGTGATCGACGCCTATTGCGGCATCGGAACGATATCCTTGTTCTTGGCCCAACATGCCAAGAAGGTGTATGGAGTCGAGATCGTGAAGGAAGCGATCGAGGATGCGCGTGCAAATGCGGAGCTAAACGGTATGAAGCATGTGGAATTTGAGGTCGGCGCATCTGAGGATGTAATTCCACGCTGGAAAGAGCAGGGTGTTGAAGCAGATGTCATAGTGGTCGATCCACCGCGTAAGGGCTGCGATCCGCGTCTCTTGGAGACGATCCTTGAGATGAAGCCGGAGCGGGTGGTGTACGTTAGTTGTAATCCGTCCACGCTGGCAAGGGATTTGCGGGTGTTGGAGGATGGCGGTTATCGAACGGTAGAGGTAACGCCGGTGGATATGTTTCCGCATACGGTGCATGTGGAGAGTGTCGCGGTGTTGGTGAGGGATGAGACAAAGGGCTGAGATTGCAGTAATGGAGCGGTTTGGAGAGTAGTACAGATGAGGTTACAATGTGAAACAGAGGCGGTAAAATAGTAGAGTTGACTGATTGTTGACGATATAAATAAATTAATAGGGAGATCCCTGATTCTTGAATCGAGTTCAATTATTAGGACAGGATTCGACTCCCCTCGCCGCCATACTGAAAACCCGCTCTGTGAGCGGGTTTTCGCCTTTTATATGGCCTTTGATGTAGACATCTCGCAGACAAGGCAACGAGGGTCTTCATAAATCAATAATATTTTGTAGACATCTTGTCTACAGGACTCAAAGAATTCTATTGACCGCCAGTTCATTTTTGACTTTAGATTATGATATGATTGTATACATATATGCCTAAACGAAAGGGAGGGAGTGTAGGCTGAATGATCTTTCTTTTTAGGCTTCTCCTTACCTTTAATGCTACTTCATTGATTATCGTAGTCTATTTAGTGAAAGAGCACTATCTAATTGGAGAATTTATTCCATCGTTCTCTTTCGCTTATTCTGAAATAATTTCTTATATTGTCTATGCAGGAATACCTCTGTTTCTGACGTCTCTAAGCTTAAAATTGTCGAAGTATTTAGACAGCGATAGTATAGAGTCCGATGGGCATTCTCCTATTAATGAGATTGAGCAAGCCAATAATGCTTTTTTACCGAGTTATCTAGGATATTTCTTTGTTGCTTTAAGTGTCTCTGATTTCACTACGTTGGGCTTTATATATTTTGTTCTATTTGTATTTACATTCTTGTCGCAAGCACTGTATTTCAATCCTCTTTATTTAGTTTTCGGCTATCAGTTTTATAATATAACTACTGATACAAACGTGAAAATATTTATCATCAGTAAGCGGGTAATAAAGAATCCTTCTAATTTAGAGTTTCTCAAATTAAAACGCATTAATAATTTTACATTTATCGACCAGGAGGTGTGAGCTATGAATTACTTAATTGCGAAAATTAAAGGAGCAAGAGGCCAATACTTTAAGGTTTTATCAGATGCAGATGCGTATACACACTACCTGAGAATTTAGAGAATCGTGTATCGTACGATCCTGCTTATAAACTTGAAGAAGATGAATGGTTCATAATTGATAACTTCTCAGACACTGAGTTTTTTATAGAATTTCTGAGGAATAGTTTTCACTCCACAGACTACAGCCAAATTCCAACGTCTGACTATAGTAAAATTGAATACCTGTGTGCATATCAAGACAACCAGTATTTCTTTCAGAAGATTTCTGATAGCCTTTTGATCCAAAAAAAGTATGTCTCTTTTTCCCAGACTCCTGTTTTTGTCCAGAACGAACCTATAATTATCGTTAATAAAGTTCCTGATGCGATATATGACAAAAACTCAGATATACTTTTTTTCAGGAAATTAAGTACTATATCAAGCATTTTTCGTGGAATTGCTTCCTTGTACAAGGAAGCGACGCAGTCAGAGACCGAACAGTTCCTACAGAATAATTTTATTCAACTTGAAGATGGTTATGAAGCAAACAAGGTGAAGACTGCAAACAGAAAGCGTATCGCTTTAGCAATGGATACCCTGTCTACTTATTCTGATGAAGATCGTCAGAGTATATTTTCATATATCAAGGGATACTGTGAAGATTTGCAGTATGATGAAAGCAACTCTCATTTCAAGCTAAAATCAGAAGATGATCTAAAAAAACTGCTCTATGGTATAGAGCAGCGGTACTACACAACAGTGCTCGGTGGAGAAAAGAGACTTGCAAACTCGGTACTAGTGCTAAGCTAGACTAGGCTGACATTGACTTCTTAATGCTGAAAGGCTTATTTTACGGAGGGCTTCCCCATTCCACGCTACTCCTTCCGCTTTGAGACGGAGGAATATTTCTTGTAACACCTGATTAAATAATTCTGAAGCCCAGTTAGGGACTTTTCTTAGACTTGAAAGTCGACCAAAACGAATAGTGGTAAAGCGTAACCAAACCTTTGACACAATCGCCGCTTCTTGACTCACTTTCCGTGAAGAAATTCAGAGCTTACGGACGGCAAGAGATGTTCTTATCGACCAATTTAGAGCATCACAATAAATCGGGCTTGTATCGTGAGTTTATGAACCAAAACTGCACATTGAAAACAATCCCCTCCTACGGTAAAATCACCAACTTTACCTTGGGAGGGGATTTCCTTTGATATTGAAAATTGTCCGGAATGGATAAAGTCAGCATTGGATGAACGCTTCAATAATTTAGCGAGAACTGCAGCTAAAAGGAGGAGCTCGAAGCGTTTCTCGGACAGCAGTCGCAAATTGAGCAAACACTAAGACAGGAACTTACTGCTAAGCAATTTCAAATCATAATGGAGTGGGAAGAGATTTTGAATTATCGTAATGGAATTGAGAAGGAATGGATGAATCTTGCGGGTTTGAAAGATGGTGTTCATTGCACTCGAGAATTGAAAATTGACAACTTTGATTAAAATTTTGAGAAACACTCACAAGGCCGTTAGTGGGTCCACTCTTGCAGCACCTCATCCTGGCTAAAGACTCGGAGATGAATGTGGAACCGTTGATATTTATACAATCCTTATCCTTTTTATCACAGGAGAACTCCCTCATAAGCAAAATGAAGCCCACACATCTAATGAACCTGATTAAGAAAGCGGATGAGTTCCTTCTACAGATATCTAGCCAACTTGAGTTACCCTATGAAACATACCACTCTGTTTTCGAGAAATAAAGCTGCCGTTATCATCATTGATCATTCTTGGATATATGGTTGTCGTGTAAATTAAAAATATGAGGGGGGATTTCGATGGATGTCAGAGAGTTCATGAAATGTTTTCAAGAAAGGTATTCTGATGTAGATAGATATGAGCTTGCAGAACATCGAGATATTAGAGATTTTGAAGATAGATTAGAGGTGAAACTACCACTATCGTTTTGTACTTTTCTAAGTGAATTCTCTAATGGGATTTTTTTACTTGATTGTGAACCTATCGGCGGGATTAGTGAGAACTCGCCTTGTGGGGCAATATGTAAAAGTCATGTGATTCTTCCGGATCTCCCAGATAAAATACACATTCGAGAGACAGATGAGCTCATTGATTCCAATCGTCTTATTTCCTTTACTATGTTTGATGCTGTTGAGAACTCTAATGACCACTGGGTGTTCCTATGTGAGGAAGGAATCCCTAATAACGAGTACAGATTAGGGTTTATCAGTCAAAATTCAAAGGTCATTGTAAAAACTTTACCTTGTTTTGAAGAATGGTTAACCGTATTGTGGAATCATGACGACTACGATGAACATGCTGTGCCGGTATTCTATACGTTTTATCCAACGTTTGATGAAAGATTCGAAATCTTAAGTAATTAAGTACATGTCATTTTTACTTATGAATTAACAGAAGTACCATAAAATCGAGGGTTTAGCATGAAGAGCTCAGGCTGATGATTTTTACATTAGCCTGGGCTCTTTTCTGAGTTCTCTAATTCACTGATGTCAGATCAGTCAACGTGGATTTAGTGATAACTTTATCAAACTGCAATTCGACGCGATTCTTGACCCCCAGCCAACCAATGCCTTAGTTGACAAGTTTCTGCCACAGTCGATTCATTAAGAAGTAATGAATCCATTACATAATCGCTTAAATCATCAAACTTTGGCGAAAAATACTAAAACGATATTGAAAATTTAAAAATATGAAGTACACTATATATAGCAACGTATCCTAATTATTCCCAAAGGATCCTTATATAAGGAGGTGATAAGTGTGATAGAAATTAATAATCAAAAGCCAATTGGGAAAAAACTTTACGGAACAGTTAATATTGTTCAAAATGATCAACTTTTTGGAACAGGAGTACTAACTGGACAACAAGAAATGAGAAATGATAGCTGGTCTATTATTTTGTGTTGTTGTTGCAGTTGTGGGTCAGGCGGCTCTTCTCAAATTGACAAAGATGCTGTTGGCTCAAATCTTTAACAAGGTATTTCAATAGAATTGGAAGAAAGGTGATGAATATGGTAGAAATTAATAATCAAAAGCCAATTGGAAAAAAACTTTATGAACCAGCTAATAATGTTCAAAAGGATCAACTTTTTGGAACAGGAGTACTAACTGGACAACAAGAAATGAGAAATGATAACTGGTCAATTATTTTGTGTTGCTGTTGTAGTTGTGGCTCTGGCGGCTCTTCACAAATTGAAAAAGATGCTGTTGGCGCAAATCTTTAACAAGATAGTTCAGGGGAATTTTACAAGAGAGGTGATAAATATGATAGAAATTAATAATCAAAAGCCAATTGGAAAAAAACTTTATGAACCAGTTAATAATGTTCAAAATGATCAACTTTTTGGAACAGGGGTACTAACTGGACAACAAGAAATGAGAAATGACTGGAAAATCGTATTGTGTTGCTGTTGTAGCTGTGGTTCTGGTGGTTCTTCTCAAATTGAGACCTAAACTTTGTTGTTAGATATAGAAGAGAGAAGGTTTTTTCTCTCTTCTATGTTTACGAGTCGAAGAGTACATAAAGATTAAAGTTATTCACTTGAGCTTCAAATAATTTAATGCACAAAAAGAGGGATTATTATGTTAGAAACCAAAAACAAAGAGGGATTTCAAGTAGGTAACTTTATATACCATATTTTGCCTAATGAAAATATGGTTTTACAAAATAAACACGGTATTGTTAATATTCAAAACGCTAAGATGATAGACGTGATAAAGAAATTGGACAAAATGACAAATAATAAAATCGATAAAGAATATTTGGAAGTTTCTTTTGGGGAATATACTGAAGAAGCAATTAATTTTTTATTGCAGTATGGAATTATCCAAAATTTTCATAAAAAAAATTATAATATTAATTGTTCAAAATTCTTCACAAATCACAAAGAATTCCGATCTTTTATAAATTCGATAAATACAAGTTCATTAGATATATCTTTGTTAGATAAACCACATATTAAATCCAATGATTTCGTAATGGTTTTTCTTAATCCATACGACAAAAAACTGGCTGAGGAGATAGTTAAAGAAATAAAAGGAAATAAAAACTCAATTTTGTTAATGAGTTATATTTATAACAACAAATTTTATGTAGATTCACCTTATTGTTCAGATTGGAAAAGTCCGTGCCATTTTTGTCATATGGGTCATATAGAATCACAATTAAGAATTAGTGACACAAATGAGCTAACATATCAACAGTTAGTTGATATTTTATACCATGAGGATAATAAATTTAAAGTTGAGTATCCACTTGAAATAATTGAAATCATAAATATCACGAAAATCCTATTTGATTTATATGATAAATTCATTTTAAGAAAAAGCGGTTTTGTAATACAAAGTCATGAATCTTTACATGAAATAAACGAGTGTATCTCTTTTGATTTAAGGACAAAAATTAAAACAAAAGACATAGGTATTCACTGGGAGATGTGTGATTGTTATGAATAATATCAAAAAAAATACATCTAAATATTGGGATTATCAATTAGATAATCTTTTGGATCAGGAATTGTTTAATCAAACTATAAAATTTCACCAAAGCGGCGTTTACAAAAGAAAAAATTGCGATGTTTTCCCTTATTCAAGAGAACTATTAACTTGGTTGAATAACAACGAATTTTCAGATAATATTCCCAATCACTTCTCATCGGAGCTTAAGTTAGAAGTAGAAGCTAAAAAATTCCAAAACAGTCACAGAGATTTTTCAGGAGATCGGATGTCAAAAAAAGATTTCGATTCAATTATTTATAATTCATTTGGGAGAGATTTTGACTCGGGTTCAAAAAGATATCCTTCAGCTGGAGCATTATATCCAATTGTTCCTTTGATATATATATTAGAAAATAATGCAATAGAGGGGTTATCGAATTTAAGAGGTTGTTACGTTTTCGATACCTATGCACTAAGCTTAAAAAAAATAAAAGAATGGAGCTCTGAGGAGTTTAATGATTTTTTATCTGTATTAAATACTTCAAATAAACAAATTTATTCTAATTTTGCAATAGGGTATGCTATTGATCTGAAAAAAGCCATCATTAAGTACAAACAAAGAGGCTATAGACATGCACTAATTGAAATTGGGTTAATGGCTCAAGCTTTAAGAGAGGTTTTAGTATCAGAAAAAAAAGGACTAGGTGAATTCTGTTGGTCTGGATTTGATGATAATGCATTAACTTACTTATCAGGTTTAAATCCTAGATTAATACCGATCTCATTAATTCAATGGTTTGGGTATAAAATGAAAGGGAAATGAAGATGATTCATATAACACGCAGTCTATCCCATTTTAACATACCATATAAAGCTTTTTTAAATGATAATTATTATAAAACTTTTTCTTATATTGGGAATTTTAAAATAGGTGAATTTAAAGGACCGAGTGGTTGCAATTCGATTAGTAATAACAAAATATTATCTCTTAAGAAGAGTTTTTCAGAATCTCTAGAAAGAAGAGCTTTAATGTTAGGAGGATGTATAAATTCAAACGGAAAAGTTAACACATTTGATTTATTATCGCAAAACATTAATGAATTACCAATTGAATATAGTAAATATAAAGCTAGTAATCCTATGTGCAGTGACACAACTGGTACAGCAGCACATACTAATAGTGAACAAGCTATTAAGAATGCGCTGTTGGAATTAATAGGGAAAAACGCATTGTTTTTATTTTGGTATGGAAAACAAGGGAGTATTTTAGATAGAAATATTACTGGTTACGAATATGAAATACAAAAATTGCACAGAGAAGGTAAGGGTTTAAAACTTTTTGTGAATACATATTTTTTGCCTGCGATAGCTGTCTTTGCTTTTATATTTGATGAGCATTGTATCTACGCATCAGGAGTGGGAACCAGTTTAATTTTGGAAGATAGTATTACAGCAGCCATTGAAGAAGCATTTTTATTAAAATGGCAAAACGAAGTAAAGGATATTAGAAATTATAAAAAAGTATCAACTATTGATTATAAGTATCATGGGGATTGTTTGAAATATTTAGAAGAATCATTTAAAGATACTTACATAGAGGAACCTATTAAGAATAAAAATGGAGGAGTTGATGAATTACTGCTTAGTTTCCCTCCCTGGGTTGAAGAGTTACATGCTATTTTCTTAAGAAATAGTATAAAGAGCAATTTGAAAATCGTGAAGATTTTTTCGAAAAATCTAAATAACCATATTCCGCTTAAACAAAGAATAAATGTTGATCAAACTATTAATAAGAAAACTATAAAATTAACAGAAAGTGATTTGTATAATATTCCAGATTGCATAATTATCTAAAGGGAGTTCAGATAATATGAAATTAAAAAATTATGTTAAAGGAGAGCCCTTTATAGGAGACAGGTTCTATATTAATCGCTCTTTATTTTTGTCACAGTCTAAACAAGCCTATATATCTTCACCTTTAAACTCTTCATCTAATGGCCATAATTCGCATTTTGAGATTAATAGAGTAATTAAATCTGCTATAGGAGAATGGATTGAAAGAAACACTTTAGTTTCCAAAAATAAAAAAGAACTCCTTTTATCTTTTAATATGTTAAGTGGTGAACAAGAATTTATTAGCTCTGACAAAATATATCTTATTGATTCAGGGCAATTTAATGATTCATGCGGAATTGCTTCCCACTTAGATTCTAACTTGGCAATTACTTCAGCGTTTATGGAATTCTTCGAAAGGCAATCTCTTGTATTTTCATGGATAACTAAAAAGCCAGCGAAGCTTATTGATATAAAATATATAAAAAGTGAAAAAATTAATAATCTGTATAAGAAAATATTCGATTTTGTTGACAAATTATATATATTAGATATTTCACTACATTCAGAAATACATACAATTTTTATAATTGGATATGGAGAAGTACATAAAGCATTAGGATTAAGCGCAAATTTTGATTTGGAAAGAGCAATTGAAAATGCTTTGGAAGAAACTTTCCAAACTTTTGCTGACAGTTGGACAAAAAAATATATCAATGAGGTTTCAAGTAATATCTATCAGAACAATGAATTATACATGGATTATTATAGAAATATTACAATTGAACAATTTGTTGATGAATACCATTTTTTGTGGGAAAATGGAAGCGAAATAGATGAGAAAGTTTATAATAAAAATAGATCCGAGGTTGATTTCTCAAAATCTATAGAGGCGATTTCATACGATCTTAATATAATTCCTTATTGTATCTATATACCTTGTTTTACTGACAATTTCAAAACGAAAATTGTTAAAGTATTTTCACCCAATGGTTATCCTCATATGTATCCAAAGATTTTTTCAGAAAAAGAGACAAAAATTGATTTTAATAAAAATATCGAAAACTTTCCTAATGCATATAGAATGATTCCTTTTCCTTAAAATATTGATAAGAGGGGTGTAATGAATGGAAAAGATAGTTTTCGAAAATGGTATCCGATTAGTAACGGATCATATAGAAAGTCATAACACTTTTTCTATGGGCATATTTCTACCGTACGGTTCGAAATATGAAACAAAGGAAGATAGCGGTATATCTCATTTTATTGAACATCTTCTTTTTCAAGAAAATTATTATTTTAATAAACGTGAGATTAACGAATTGGTGGAAAACGTAGGAGGCCGCATTAACGCTTTTACTACTAAGGAGTATATGTGCATTTATGTTGAATGTTTAAAAGAGTATTCAAGCTATGTTGCCGATTTAATATATAAATTAATTGCTTTTCCAGTGTTTAAACAAGAGGATATTGACCAAGAGAAAAAGGTGATTATAAATGAAATCTACTTGCATATGGATAATTATTATGAAGTTTGTCAACAAAATTTATTAACCGAAATTTGGAGAAATCATACGCTGTCTCGCCCTATTCTAGGAGATATAACAACAATTTCAAAAATGAAGAGTGATTATATATCAAATTTTTATTTTCAAAATCTAGATCCGAGACAAATAGTCCTTTCTATATCAGGGAACTATGAGGGCGAAGTATTAACTATATTAGAAGAAAAATTTTCGGATTTGAGTAAAAAGGAAAATTATCGCTTAGAAAGTGCTCTTCCAGATTATAAATCTAGTAACGTGATAGCACAAAGAGATACTGCGCAGAACTTTATCATGATGGGTTTTCCCATGTTTTCTTATATGGATTCTAATCTTCTTGCTTTTATGATTTTCAATCAGTTATTCGGGATGGGTGCGTCTTCCATTTTGTTTAAAGAACTAAGGGACAATCATGGCTTAGTTTATATGGTACATTCCTATCCACTTATATATAAAGAGGGGGGGCTATTTATAATCAGTGCATCTTTACCAAAAGTGAACGATACAGACTATCTTATTCAGGAAACTTTCAAAAAAATAAATCACTATAGAGACAATGGTATGAATAAAGATGAATTCAATACAAGTAAATTAAAGTTATTAGGACAGATGGCGTTAGAATTTGAAAATACTAGGAATAGGATGTTAGAATTGGGTAAATATGAGTTTTTAGGTTTATATAGCCACTTAGAGGCTGATGAGGGGGTCAAGGGGATATTTAAGCTAGTTAAAAAACAACAAATTTCTAATACTAATGAAGCAATATTTAAAACTTTTTCATACCCTGCCTCTATATCAATTATAAATAGCGTAACAAAGTCCGCAATCAGTTAATGTCAATGAACTATGAACTATATGTTTAAAAGTTCTATTTTTTATAGAGGGAGAGAATAGTGTGAGGAGAGTTTTCGGATTCTTTATATTAAATTTAAAAATGTTACTGTTCGAAAAAGTGGCGTTTGTATGGTCGGTGATTTTTCCTCTTTTTATAGCATTAGTTCTACAGAGGAATATATTGGATTCCACTAGCAATAATCTAGATATCATTAAATATATTTTTTGGTTTTGGGCCTTTATTATCATCAGCACATTTTTAAATGGAATTGGACTACAATCAGCAAGACTTAAAGAAAGTGGATTATTAAAGACATATACTTTAATAGCAGGCAGCAAATATCCAATCATTTTCGGAATAGTCCTGACACAAGTTGCTTTTGCTATTTTAAGTTTAGTGCTTTTCACAACAATTCTAACGCTTATTTACAGTATATTTTCATTCAAATTATTGATGCTAATGGTTATCATAGTCATTATTTCAATACCATTAGCCTTTGCTACCTTTATCATAGCACTTTTACCTGTTCAGGTTTCCAGCATATCCACAATATTAAATATTCTCATATATCCAGTTTTTTTAGTTGCTATTAATGTCGATATAAAAAATGCGGTTTTTTTGGAGATGTTTAATCCTTTTAAATTCATCTATGAGATCTCACTAAACATGGGTTCCTTGTTTGGAATGTTCCATCATGAATTTCTATATGTTCAGTTTTTTGTTCCGTTATTATTTTTTGGTTTTGTAGGGTACATTGCCATGAGAAAAATAAATTTACTATCTATGCTACAAAGATAGAGCTACAATAATATTTTTATATCTGAAACTAAGCTTTCCATACTTTTAGTATTAATTAAAGTGAGGATTATTCCTATGAATATTAAAAATCTTAAATATAAATATCCAAGAGGAAAAGATTTTGTTTTAAAGGATGTTACCTTCTCATTACATCCAAACAAGTTGAATGCAATTGTTGGAGTAAATGGTTCAGGCAAAACAACGATGTTTGACTGTATAACAAATGTTCTGAAACCGGAATCAGGAGAGATAAATATACCTCATGTAGAAGATATATTATATGTGACTCAAAGTCTCTTCTTTTCACCTGTTATTAAAGGAAAAGACTTTGCAAATTTTGTTAAGCGAATAGATAATAAAAAAATTGTAAAAGAAACGGGTTACTACACAGAAAAAATGTCGCAACGTGAAAAAGATTTGTTTGAACATTTGTGGGAATTAAGAATTGGGAAAATGTCTATCGGGGAAAGAAGATGGTTTTTTACCCATCTATTAATTATGATTGACCGTTCAATATATATCTTCGATGAGCCAACAAGTGGAGTAGACCCCGCATCTAGAAAGAAAATTTATGAATTAATTGGAAACCTCATACAAGAGGGAAAGACTTGTATTATATCTACACATCAACTTCAAGATTTAATTTACCTAGATTGCCACCTAATCATACTTAATAAAGGAAAGATTACTTATGAGGGGGATTTTAAAGAATGGTTACATATAAACAACTCAAATAATCCAGATGAGGCATTTGAAAATATGTTAATTTCCAATATGTAAGGTTATTGAAGCATGGTGTGCATTCGTCGGAGTCTGTAAAATAGTTTGTGTAAACTCCCAAATCTATTAAAATGGAAAGTGATGGAAAGGTTGGGAGAACACATGGGACTATGGACAAAAAAGCAACTATGGACGTTCATTAAGGAGAACAAGCTGGTAACGGCTCAGGATGCGCAGAATGCCCTGAAAGAACTGTTTGTTGAAACTCTTCAAGAGGTGCTGGAAGCAGAGCTCGATACGCATTTAGGCTACGAAAAGCATTAGGTCAAAGCCAAGATGACGCCAAACAGCCGAAATGGCAAGAGCAAGAAGACGGTGGTCAGCGAATACGGAGAGCAAGAAATTGCGGTTCCAAGGGATCGGATGGGTGAGTTCGAGCCGGTTGATGTGCAGAAGCACCAGAAGAATGTAACCGGCATCGAAGATCAGATCATCGCCCTGTACGCCAAAGGACCAGCACACGAGAGATTCAAGACCATCTGCAAAACCTGTACGGGATCGAAGTCTCGCCTACGCTCATTTCCAATGTTACCAACAAAATCGTGCCTCTAATTAAGGAATGGCAGAATCGGCCGCTTCAAGGCGTGTACGCCGTCGTTTACATGGATGCGATTCACTTCAAAGTGAAGCAGGACGGTGCCATTGTAAACAAAGCGGCCTACATGGTTATCGGCATCGACCTGGACGGAAACAAGGATGTGCTCGGCATGTGGATCGGGGAGAATGAATCCAGTAAGTTCTGGCTAAGCGTCCTAAATGACCTGCGAAATCGTGGTGTCCAGACATTCTCATCATCTGTGAGGACAATCTCAGTGGTTTCTCCGAATCGATTGCTGCCTGCTATCAAAGACCGAGATCCAAAAGTGTATCATCCACCAAATCCGTAATTCCACTCGGTACGTGTCTCGTACAAGGATCTCAAGAAAGTCACTGCCGACCTGAAGCCGATTTACAAGGCGGCAACTGAGGAAGGGACGTTGCTTGAACTGGACCGCTTCGAGGAAGTCTGGGGCGTCAAGTATCCGCTCATCGTCCGCTCTTGGCGCAACAACTGGTAGGAGCTCTCGACCTTCTTCAAGTACCCACCTGAGATCCGCAGGCTCATCTACACAACAAATATGATTGAGAGTTACCACCGACAGCTTCGCAAGGTGACCAAGGGAAAGAGTATTTTTCCGACTGATGAAGCTCTGCTGAAAATGCTCTATCTGGCCACGATGGATGTGACCCGCAAATGGACAGGCCGCGTCCAAAACTGGGGACAGATGCTGCTTCAGCTTTCGGTCTTCTTTCCGGATCGGATCAGCAACTACTTACGTTAGAAACGCCAAATCCCCCTCGGGGGGATTGCTTGGAAATGAGTTTACACAGAAATCTTGACAGACCCAGATCGATCGACACGGGAATAGAGGCTCAACTCATCTTGAGTGAGCTTTTTTCTTTGGGAATATTTCGTATGAACCCTTCATAAACAGAGAGAATGGATAAGATTTCGAGTTATTTTTCGGTTTAGTTTGTTATAATGCATTATTAAGTGGATAAATTCCCTGTATTTTGAAAATAAAATCTGGGAGGTTATATATGGAGGCTTTTTATTCTTTTATTATTGTTGTGGTACTAATCGGTCAGTTTATTCTTGGCAAAGTGTTAGTTGTTGGGGAAGAAGATATGAATGATACACCAATGCATAAGCATTATATTATCATTTCACTGATCTTACTTACACCAGTTCTACTAGCAATTTGGCTTTTAGATCGAAGCCAACCACAACCCTTGCTAGCACTTCTGTTGGCAATACCCTTTTTTTATCGTGGCTACATGGAGTGGAAGTATGTTAAAGAAACAAAACGACATAAAGTATCATTTATATTGGCATTCATACTACTCTTTTTTACGGTTCTTTTGCTAGTACTTAGACTGTTAATGTGAAAAAAACGGGCTGTCCAACAACAGCCCGTTTTTTGGGTTGATTTTTAGCTAATCCATGTCCCATCATGTAATTGAAGTCGATGAGGCGAAGGTGCAGTTTGAACATACCGAAGACTTTGGCGACCAACAGATGTAGTATACGTGTATTCGATGAATGAGCACTCAAACTCAATTGCTCTATATCGCGAACTGTTGGATGCAAACCATGCATGAGAGGTTTCCGGACAGGCTTTTTGAATTGTTGCCACCCAGAAGGCCGATTTTAAGGTATCTATCAAAGGTATACGGTGTTACGGCGATAGCCCTGATAACCTCGTACGTAAACCGAGAGATTGCAAGAGCAGCCAATCCAACTAACTTTGTTTTCTCCCTTGCGTTCTTACATATATACCCAAACTTACAAGGAGGATTCAACCTAATGAAAAATCTCTCTCGCGGTATTCTATCTTTATGTTTAATCGGAGCATTACTACTCTCTGCATGTGGGAAATCAGATGACACTGACACTCTTTCCAATAGCGAAGAACCTACCAACACCACAAGCCCAGCACCTTCAACCAACAATACACCAACAAAAACAGAAAGTCTGATCGAACCAGCCGAGAAAGAAGCAATTAAGGACATCACAGCGGCCGATTTTAAGAAAGGCGTCTCTATTGACTTTGACAAATATAAAGGCAGCTTCTTTGACGAAAACATTATCTCCAAGTTAAGGAACAATCTTGAATCAGTTGTGGAGAACAACAAAGAAAAGTTTGAAGAGAATCTGAATAAGGAGTCTTTGGAAACTATAAGAGAAGGCTTCTATTACACAAACGAAAGCGATCAATTTATGTTCTATGATTTGGATCTTATAGAAAAAGTCGATCAGCCAGAACAAATTAGAGTAGGCGTGCGCTTTGCAAAAAAATCCTCAGACGGGAGTATTGAAAATCAAGGAATTACCTACTTCTTTACTAAAAACGAAGCAGGAGAATGGGGTATTGAGAATATAGATTAAAACCCATACAAAGAATAGAGGCGGCTCCTCGTAAGGAGCCGCCTTGTTGTTGCTTAAGTAAATCCGTTATCGTCAGGATCGGCAGTAATGCAATTCGGACTTCCGGATATTGCTCCTTATAAGTTTGGACGTATTGGTAAACGTCCGCTACGTTTCTAATGATCAGGTGCAGTCTGCCGGTCGCTTTTCATGCCGTTGTATTGTTTGAATTGTAATAATCTGATTAAAAAATTGTGGAATTAATTTAGAAAATGGAAATAAAGTAAGATAATAGTACAGTAAAAACCAGTGGAATGTCTCATGGGAGCGCTACAGATAAATAAAGAAAAAAGGAGGTTTGAAAATGACTAATAAAAGGTTTCATTTTAACCCCTTATCACTTTTGGTAGTTTTAGCAGTATTTCTATCCACATTTTGCGCTGCCTTACCGTCAGTGAGCGCAGCCGCTAGAGGAGCATGGGCTCCAAATACCGCATATGCAGTAAATGACACAGTAACCTATAGTGGAAGTACTTATACCTGTCTTCAGGCACATACTTCTCTAGTAGGTTGGGAACCGTCCAATGTTCCTGCTTTATGGCAGAAAGACGGTAGCGGCGGAACTACGCCACCAACCACACCACCGACAACGAACGGAGTAACATTCTATGCAGATATAAACTATGGAGGAAAAGCAGTGACACTCGGGATAGGCAATTATACACTGTCTCAGTTGAACGCAAACGGAATTCCGAATGACTGGATGTCGTCTCTTAAGGTTCCAAGCGGTTGGACGGTTGAAGTATATGAGAATGATAATTTTGGAGGAACCAAGTGGACCTTCACTTCAGATTCTTCCTGGGTTGGCAACACGATCAATGACAAAATGTCATCGGTCAAGATTTATACGGGTTCACCACCTCCTACAGTAACAAAGCCTGCCGAGGTTCCAAGCCATATATGGACATATGTCATGAATGCGGACAATGCCTATGGGAAAGGCGGAGATTTTGCTTTATTGCTAAGTGCTGTTATCAAAAAGGAAAGCAGCTTTGGCGCAGGTTTACCAGGTAGTCCATCGGCCGGCGACGGATTGATGCAGGTCGAACCAAACACACGCAATGCGTATTTATCTCAATTCAACTCAAAATTTGGCCGTGCGTATAATCATAGTAGTGAACAAGAGCAGGTATATCTGGGTGCGTTAATTTTAAATGAGAAGATTACGAAGTTTGGAAATATCTATAACGGATTATTACACTACAACGGTGGAGATAACTGGTATCCGGGAGCTACGGATTCTTATGGACGTCCTATTCTGGCGGATCAATATGCAGATGCAGTTTACGCTACTTACAAGGGCTATGGTGGTAAGAATTAAGGTGTTACATTGATAGGTAAATTGAAAAATAGCGACGTGGAAGGATTTCCTTGTTGAGTGGAAGCGGCTTATTTAATTTGAAAGGGCATGAGTTACCAAGCAGATCATTGCTTGCATAACCCATGCCCTTTTTTCTTTATCAGGTTTTCTTCGACTACTAATTAGGCGCCAAGGAACATCTTCATGTCATCTTCCACATTGGTAATGCCGCCGATGCCGAAGTTTTCCACGAGGACTTTGGCAACGTTAGGCGACAGGAATGCAGGGAGCGTAGGGCCCAGATGAATATTTTTAACGCCAAGATAAAGCAGGGCAAGCAGCACGATAACCGCTTTTTGCTCATACCAGGCAATGTTATAGGAAATCGGCAAATCATTAATATCCTCAAGGCCGAATACTTCCTTCAGCTTCAATGCAATCACGACGAGGGAGTAAGAATCATTGCATTGACCAGCGTCCAGGACCCGCGGAATACCGCCGATTTCGCCTAGATCCAGTTTATTGTATTTGTATTTGGCACAGCCTGCAGTTAGAATGACCGTGTCTTTTGGAAGTTCAGCCGCGAAATCGGTGTAATAGCTGCGGGATTTCATCCGTCCATCGCAGCCTGCCATGACGAAGAAGCGGCGGATCGCCCCGGATTTCACGGCATCGACGACTTGATCGGCCACGTTCATGACAGCGGCATGAGCGAAACCGCCGATGATCTCACCCGTTTCAAGCTCCGTGGGAGCCGGGCATCCTTTCGCTTGCTCGATTAGTAGGGAGAAGTCTTTGGGAGCACCGTCTGTTCCTTCTGGAATATGGCGGACACCCGGAACCCCCGTGTTGCCTGTTGTATAGATACGGTCCTTATAACTGTCTTTCGGCGGAACGATACAGTTGGTCGTCATTAGTATCGGTCCGTTAAAGGCTGCGAATTCGCTATTCTGCTTCCACCAGGCATTCCCGTAATTGCCTACAAAATGCTCATATTTCTTGAATGCCGGATAATAGTGGGCAGGCAGCATTTCACTGTGCGTGTATACGTCCACGCCGGTTCCTTCCGTCTGCTTCAGCAGCTCCTCCAAATCCTTCAGATCATGGCCGCTGATGAGAATGCCGGGCCGGTTTCTTACCCCGATATTGACCTTCGTGATTTCCGGGTTTCCGTAAACCGAGGTGTTCGCTTCATCAAGCATCGCCATGGCGTTTACGCCGTATTTACCGGTTTCCATCGTCAAAGCGACCAGATCCTGCACTTCCAGGCTGTCGTCAAGCGTGGCGGCAAGCGCACGGCGCATAAAACGGTTTAATTCGTGATCATCCTTCTCCAGATGAAGCGCGTGGTACGTGTAAGCAGCCATCCCCTTCAAGCCGTAAGTAATCAATTCGCGCAGCGAGCGGATGTCTTCATTGCGGGTCGAGAGGACACCCACCGTACGTGCTTTTTCATCAAAAGAAGCTTCGTTATCCGCTTGCCAGACGGCGGCATCAGGGAGATTGGCGGTTCCTTCCGGATATTGTTCGTTATAATAGGTGCGCACCTCGCCGCGGAGCTCGATCGCTTCCCGGATTCTTCCCACAAAAACCTCGCGGTCAAAGTTGGCGTTCGTAATCGTTGCAAACAAGGAGTCCATCATAAACAGCGATACGCGCTGTTCAAGCACCTCCGGCAGCCGGACATCCAGACTGAGAAAAGAGATGCCTTTCAGCAGATAAATCAGCAAATCCTGCAGGTTTGCCACATCATGGGGTTTGCCGCATACTCCGACAATGGTGCAGCCTGTTCCTTTGGATGCTTCCTGGCATTGAAAGCAGAACATGGACGGCTGATGCTCTAAGGTCTCTTGGGTGTTGTTATTCATTATTTTCTCCTCCAATTTCGTGATTTTTTGCCTTAAGGTCAGTATAAGATTGCCTCGCAATTGGACTGTTGAAGACAGTATACTTCGCTCCCACAACCGACATAGTGATTGGAATCACAATTTCTTAAGTTGTGAGTATAATCACAAACCCGGTCAGTTTCTTCTTTTAAACTGGAATTAATGACCTAAGAAGAAATGAGGAGAGAACATGTCGATTTTACCTCAAAAGAATGAACTGGGATTTTTCGAGATCCGTCTCGAATCCATCGGCGGGCTTGGCGCCAATCTGGCCGGAAAAATGCTGGCCGAAGCCGGGGTGACCGGCTCCGGACTTAACGGTTCGAATTTTTCCAGCTATGGTTCGGAGAAAAAAGGGTCGCCGGTGAAGAGCTTCGTAAGGTTCTGCGATTCCGAGGTGGAAATCCGCGATCACAGTCCCATTGAGCAGCCGCATGTCGTCGGTGTATTTCATGAAGCATTGTATAAGACGATCGATGTCATAAGCGGATTACAGCCTGATGGAACGGCGTTGGTGAATACGGCGCGAGACCTATCCGAAGTGGCCGTTGATCTGAACATGACGCAGGGAACGCTGGCTGTAGTTGATGCGCTGAAGATTTCCGTTGAGGAAAAAACCAAAGTGAATACGGCCATGCTGGGGGCATTGTTCCGGATTTGCAGCTTCCTGAACCCGGACGATATGCGGCAGGTGATCCGTACAACATTTGAGAAAAAGCTGCCCCACCTCGTGGAAGCGAATGTGCGGACTTTTGATAGAGGATATAACGAAGTTCAGTTCCTTTCCTTGGGAAATGGCTCAGAGCTTATAAACCAAATCGCTTTCGCAAGACCGCAGCCGGTGCTTGGATATGAAACGCAGGAGCTGGGCGGGATTCTGAACGTTACCGCGAACAGTGTCCTGAAGGATCTTAGCGGCTCCCGGCAGGGATATTTGCCAGAGTACAAGATCGAGGACTGCATTCACTGTGCCGCCTGCGATACGGTATGTCCGGATTTCTGCATCGTGTGGGAGAAGAAGCCGGATAAGCGCGGGAATATGCAGATGTTTATGAAAGGCATCGATTATCAGTATTGCAAAGGCTGCTTGAAGTGTATCGAAGCTTGTCCGACCACCGCTTTAGCTGCCATGTTAGAAGAGCCGCATTATGCGGAGCAGCACCGTGTGCCGCAATCATTTCCCTATTTAACCGCGGAGGGAGTCAGATCATGAATATGCAAATTCAAGAAACAACAACGGAGAACAAGCTGGCGGCCGCTCAAACGGCAGTCTTCGAATCGGGCAACGAAATGGCTGCCTTGGCGGCTGCCCAGATTAACTATCACATTATGGGTTATTTTCCGATTACACCATCTACGGAAATCGCCCAATATCTTGATATGATGCGTACACGCGGCGAACATGACATCAAGCTGATTCCAGCTGACGGCGAACATGGATCGGCGGGGATTTGCTACGGTGCGGCCGCAGCCGGAGCACGGGTATTCAATGCTACCAGCGCGAATGGTTTCCTGTATATGATCGAACAGCTTCCTGTGCAGGCGGGCACACGTTTCCCGATGGTCATGAATCTGGTGACGCGTGCGGTCAGCGGACCGCTGGATATTCGCGGTGACCATTCGGATCTTTACTACGGCCTGAATACGGGCTGGGTGATTTTGACCGCCCGTTCACCGCAGGCCGTGTATGACATGAATATCATGGCGCTGCGTATCGCGGAACATGAAGACGTACGCCTGCCGGTCATTGTAGCTTATGACGGATTCTTCACATCGCACCAGAAACGCCGGGTACACATATTTACGAACCGGGAAACCGTTCAGGCGTTTGTAGGGGAAAAGGCGCCTGAATATCCACATGTACTGGACGAGAACAACCCGATCGTTGTTGGGGCTTATATGAATGGCGACGATTTGATGAATAACCACTTCCAACAGTCCAACGCCATGTACCGTGCGGGCAAGGTATTCAAGGAAGTGGCAGAGGAATACGCGGCTTTATCCGGAAGATCCTATTCGCCGCTTGATCTGTACCGAATGGAAGACGCGGAGGTGGCTTTATTCCTGCTCAATTCGGCGGCCGAATCCTCCAAAGACGTCGTGGATCGGCTGCGGGCGAAAGGAATCAAAGCGGGCGTAATCAGCCCGAATATTCTCCGGCCGTTCCCGGCGAGAGAAATCCGCGAGGCGTTGACAGGTGTCAAAGCGCTGCTGGTTGGCGAACGTGCCGATTCTTACGGTGCGCACGGGGCCAATCTGACCCATGAGGTCAAAGCGGCCCTGCAGGACATCCGTGGTCCGCAGCCTATTGTGCTGTCCCGCATATTTGGACTTGGCGGGAAAGACTATTACGCGGATGACGCAGAAGCTTTTTTTGCCTTGACGATCGAGGCCATGGAGCTCGGTTATGCCAAAGTGGCGTTTGATTATTACGGCCAAACACCGGGAGCTGAGAAGCAAAGACTGCAGCCGGTCATTGCCCCGATGAATGGAGACAGCTTTAAATCTGGCCTGATCACTGTAAAGGTGGATGAAGAGACAAGTAAATTATCCGTTAAAGTGCCGCCGATGCGGGCGCTTGCGGCGAAACCGAAACGGTTTGCTTCCGGCCACGGAGCTTGCCCAGGCTGCGGTATTTTCCCGGCGCTGGAGCTCTTTTTCAAAGGGATTGAAGGCAATGTCGTTACTTTATTCCATACCGGCTGCGCTTATATCACAACAACGGGTTATCCGTATAACTCGCATAAGCAGAGCTTCATTCATAATTTGTTCCAGAACGGACCGGCTACTTTATCCGGCACGGTAGAAGCGTTCCTTGAGAAGAAACGCCGCGGGGAAATCGAAGTTCCCGAGGATTTCACTTTTGTCATGGTGACCGGCGACGGCGGCATGGACATCGGGATGGGTTCGGCCATCGGGACGGCGCTGCGGGGCCATAATCTGATCATTCTGGAATATGATAATGAAGGCTATATGAACACCGGTGCGCAGCTTTCGTACTCTACGCCATTAGGGCATATGACCAGTACGTCCGGTGTCGGCAAACAGCAGCAGGGCAAAGCGTTCCATCACAAGGATACGGTGCAAATGATGGCTGCGGCACATATTCCGTATGTATTCACGGGGACGGAAGCATTCCCGCAGGATCTTGTGAAAAAGGCGGCAAAAGCGCAGTGGTACGCTCAGAATGTAGGTACTGTCTACGGCAAGCTGCTGATCACATGCCCGCTGAACTGGAAATCGAGTGACAAGGATGGGGAGAACATCGTCCGCGCGGCTGTGAATTCAAACTTCTTCCCACTCTATGAAGTAGAGCAGGGAGAGACGAATATTACGTACGATCCTGAAGCGAAGAAAAAACAGGTGCCGCTCAGCGACTGGCTGAAATATATGGGCAAATCAAGACATCTGCTCAAGGAAGAAAACAAAGAAATGCTTGGCGAATTTGAAAAAGAAGTGGAGCGGCGCTGGTCGATTCTGAAAGCGAAACACGAGAACCCGCTGCTATAAAATATTCAATTCAGCATACTAGGATTTAGCCCTAGCAGCTAAATATATGCATCCCGAATCTTGGACACAGATATAACGGTCTAAAAAAGTACCTGCTCCTCCTTTGAGCAGGTACTTTTTGTGGTTGCGATCGATTCGATTTTTTCTTTTCTATAAAGAGGAGAAGCAGATATTCCATTCAATATGTGGGACATGTTATGGGTTGTTTTTTGGCAGAGGTTTATTCATACTGATTAAGATGTGCAGATGGATACCCCGCCCCTCAGGGTTTGAAAACATAGGAGGAACCATGTCCTGGAGTAAATTGAAGCAACAGCTGGAGAGCTTTCTCAGTCCTGCATTAGCTGGAAGAGTTGAATATCGCGCAACCGGTTATCGTTATTTACCTGATAAAGCAGGGCTTTGTTATATTTCGGTAGATAAAAAGAACGTACTCCATATGAGTGATAAAACCAGCTCAATAAGGTGGTATCAGACGGAGCTGGAAATTAAGAATGATCCCAATATCCAAATTCCGATCAGCGATGATGAATTGGAAGCCGTCAGAAAGGAAACCAAAGGGACCGTTCCCGAGGATCGTCTCAACGTCATTGCAAGAAACAGAAAAATATCCGTACTCGCAAAGGAGCTTTTGTCAGCACAGGCTGCATTAAGTAAATCCAATTTTGTCGCTACAGCGAATAAGTTCTTATCTACTTCTATAGAAGAAAGCATGGAGAGCGATGATATCTTATTGAATATTCTAGCCTTGGTAGACAGACGAGTTGGCAAAAAGCGGATTGTAAACATGGCAGATAGGATGAAGCTAAAGCATCCGATTGTGCAATATTTTTATGAACTGCGGCGCCGTGCGTGATGAGCATAAATCATTTTCGTTGAAAGAATATTATAACACTTGTGGAAGAGAGGGAATGGCATGTCTGAACAAACAAAGTCGGAAAGAGTTCATCAGGTATTTGAAAAGATATCGGATCAATACGACTCGATGAACTCGGTCATCACTTTTAGGAGACATATCGCATGGCGCCATGATGTTATGAAACGGATGAATGTGAAAGAAGGAAGTAAAGCTCTTGATGTGTGCACGGGAACCGGGGATTGGGCGATTGCTTTAGCAAATGCTGTTGGAACGCATGGAGAAGTCATTGGGTTGGATTTTAGCCAAAACATGCTCAAAATAGCACAAGATAAGCAGGAGCAACAAGCTTTAAAGCAGCTTACCCTTATCCAGGGAAATGCCATGGAGCTCCCTTTTGAAAATGATTCATTTGATTATGTAACCATTGGTTTTGGTTTAAGAAATGTACCCGATTATTCGACCGTGCTGCGGGAGATGTATCGAGTAACGAAGCCAGGCGGACAAGTCGTTTGTCTAGAAACATCCCAACCCACAATAATCGGTTATCGACAAGCTTCCCTCTTTTATGTTCGCCATATCATGCCCTTGCTTGGAAAGTTTATTGCCAAAAGTTATGAGGAATACTCATGGTTACAAGAATCGGCCCGTCATTTCCCCAATAAAAACGTACTGAAACAAATGTTTTTGGAAGCGGGGTTTTCCAAGGTAGATGTAAAAAGCTATAGCGGCGGTGTCGCGGCAATGCATAAGGCGATAAAATAAGGTTCTGCGATTAACATATACTGCCGTTTGATATACGCTGCTTAAATATGCTATAAGTGAAGAAAAAGCAAGGACATGAAGAGGTTGTATTTCCTATTTCGGGATAAAGATTTGTCCTGGTATGTAATATAGAGGAGTATTGGATATGACAGATAATTTTTGGCGTGATTTACCGCGGCCTTTCTTTATACTGGCGCCCATGGAAGATGTGACGGATGTTGTGTTTCGCCATGTCGTCAGTGAAGCAGCCAGGCCGGATGTGTTTTTTACGGAGTTTGCGAATTCCGAGAGCTATTGTCACCCGGATGGGAACCATAGTGTGCGCGGACGTTTGACTTTTACAGAGGATGAACAGCCGATGGTAGCCCATATCTGGGGAGATAAGCCGGAATTCTTTCGTCAGATGAGTATCGGCATGGCGAAAGAAGGGTTTAAAGGCATCGATATTAATATGGGTTGTCCTGTAGCGAATGTAGCGGAGAATGGGAAGGGAAGCGGCTTGATCTGCCGTCCCGACATTGCAGCGGACATTATCCAGGCGGCCAAAGCCGGGGGATTGCCCGTCAGTGTAAAAACAAGGCTCGGTTTCACGGCTGTAGACGAATGGCGCGACTGGTTGACCCATATTTTGAAGCAAGATATTGTGAACCTGTCCATTCATCTGCGGACAAGAGAGGAAATGAGCAAGGTAGACGCTCACTGGGAACTGATTCCAGAGATTAAGAAGCTTCGTGATGAGGTGGCACCCGATACGCTGCTAACCATTAACGGGGATATTCCTGACCGTCAGACCGGCCTGAAGCTCGCTGAACAATACGGTGTGGATGGCATTATGATAGGGCGTGGGATTTTTCATAATCCATTTGCTTTTGAGAAGGAGCCGAGGGATCATAGCAGTGAGGAATTGCTTGATCTGCTGCGGCTGCATCTGGATCTCCATGATCAATATTCGGCGCAGATGCGGCGCTCCTTCAGCGCACTTGTGCGCTTCTTCAAAATCTATGTCCGCGGATTCCGAGGAGCGAGTGAACTCAGAAATAACTTAATGAACGCAAAATCAACAAGTGAAGTAAGGGTGCTGCTTGATGAATTTGGAAGCAAGAATTCTGATGAGGCAGATGAACGAGGGAATTAAATGGACAGGCTTGAGAAACAACTGCGCTCCATGAGAAACCAATAACTTGTTTGGAAAACATGGCCGAGTTGGCTGTGTTTTTTCTTTTGGAAAAATCTCAGCGGACATTCTTGCTATAGCTTTTAGCTATAACTAGTTATGAGCTTTTGGTATGCCTTATAACTCCTCTCGTCGTGATATGATATCGCTATACAACGAGGGGGTTATGTACATGACTGATAAGTTTCAGATCGTAGGAAGTTTGTTGCGGCCCGAAGAGCTGCTGAAATATAAAACGCAAATAGAACATCGTGATGATATCCAGTATCCGTTCTATGAAAACTTTGAAGGGTATGCCGAGTGCGAGACCGAGGCGATCAAACAGGTCGTGAAAAAGGAAATCGAGCATAACCTGTCGGTTATTACGGACGGCGAATTCTCCAAATCGATGTGGCATCTGGATTTTGTATGGGGCTTTGGCGGAGCCCAGCGGTATATTGCTGATCATGGCTACTTTTTCCGGGATGTGGACGGAACCTCGAAATATGAAACACGCAAAGATATTGGCCTGCGGATTACTGGCAAACTGAGTGGAAAGAATCATCACTTCATTAAGCTGTTCAAACAGCTGCAAGAAACGGCTGGCGACCAGCAAACGAAACTTTGCGTACCATCGCCTTCCCATATCTACGGTGAACTTTCCTGGTCGGATAACATTGGCGGTACGGATGCGGTTTATCAGAACAAACAGGAGCTCAAAGCGGGCCTTGTGAGCGCCTATAAAGAATTCGTGGCTGAATTCGCTGCGGCAGGCGGCAAAATCCTGCAATTCGATGATTGCTTGTGGGAGCTGTTTGCAGACGACAACCCGAACTCTCCGTTTACAGGGGAGCATATTAATCAAGCGGAAGTACAGGGTCTCGCCACCGAATTTATTGAGATTAACAATACGGTGATTGACTTCGGTCACAGCCTCGGCTTGAAAATGTGGACACATAACTGCCGCGGTAACTATGATTCCCGCAACATGGGCGGTGGATCTTATGCGAAAATCGCCAACCTGTTCCTGAAGCAGTTGAAATATGATCGTTTCTTCCTGGAGTGGGATGATGATCGTGCGGGTTCGATTGAAGCTCTGGAGGTTTTCAAGGACAGACCGGAAACGGAGATTGTTCTGGGCTTGCTGTCCTCCAAAACCAATACGCTGGATGATGAAGCACGCGTCATCCGTCTGCTTGACGAAGCATCCAAAATCATTGATAAGGATCGTCTGCTGCTCTCGCATCAATGCGGCTTTGCGTCCTGCGATGGCGGTAACGAGCTAAGCGAAGCCGAGCAATGGGCAAAAATCGATCAAGGTCAACAGATTGCCAAGCAATACTGGAATAACTAAATCGGATAAACATCTTGAGCTAATAGGGATGACTCAAAGGGCCGCTAATGGACCCCGAGAGGCATCTCTTTTTCTATGCAGCGTGTTGCCCAGCAGCAGAAACCTCGAATCAGGATGTGACATTTGATGTAGTTCAAGACATTTGATAGGTATGCCTAACTTCTTCTATACTTCAAGCAAGCTGCTAAAGACCATTCCATAGGCTAAGTCGGCCTAGAAATGTTGAATCGAACAGGAGAAGCCTTCGCTTATGAAGAAGTTATATGCTTCCAGCTTTCTTTGCTGAAGGTTGCGGGGTATGAATATTAAACCGCATTAATTCATTTTCCGAGAGGTGAGCAAGGGCGATGCAATATTTAAGTAACTTCAAACTCTCCCCTTACATTTCCAGCAATCCGAATATATATCCAGATCATGTGTTCAGGCACATGGCAGGGGAAGTTCTGCTGTTTGATCGAATTACGGTATTATACGGCAGTAACGGCTCCGGCAAGTCCACCTTGCTGAATCTGATCGCCAACAAATTGGGAATCGTGGGCGCTGAGCGAATGACAAGTTATGGTCACAACGTGTACGCGCAGCGGTTTATCGAGGAGAGCAGCTACCAGCTCGGGCATGATGAACAGGAGCGTCCCATATATAAGCTTCCCGACGGGAGCCGGTACATCAAGTCAGAGGATCTATTGTATGAAATCAAGAAGATACAGCAGGAAAGCGTGCTTCGCGAGGGGCTGCTGCATGAGCAGCTCGTTCAGGGAAAGAGCAAGGCCGAGGTAGAAGAGCTGGAGCAGTCGTATGAATTCAAGAAGAAGATGGATATCATTCAATTCGCTCAGGAGAAGTATTCGAACGGGGAAAGCTCGATGCAGTTTTTCGAGGAATATTTGCTTCCCGGGAAACTGTATTTATTGGATGAACCGGAAACGTCACTTTCTCCGGCGAATCAAATCAAGCTGGCCGAGCAAATGAACGATCTCGCGCGTTATTTTGACAGTCAATTTATTATTGCGACTCACTCTCCCTTTGTTCTGGGCACGCTTCATGCGAAGATCTACAATCTCGATGCCAAAATTTTGCAAACGGCAGAATGGTTTGAGCTGGACAATGTCCAATTCTTTTACCGATTTTTTCATAAACATCAAAGATTGTTTGAATGAATAGGTTCAAGTTTCCAGAAGAGGTATCCTTCGAGTAAGGATATCTCTTTTTGGTATGGGCAGTTTATCCATCTCAGTACATTGTCCCGCTTGGATGCCGAACGTATAAAGATTGGAAGAGCATTTGGCAGAGACATCAAATAGATTGATTTTTATGCAGAAAGTTGTATAATCTACTTAATTAACGTTAATTAAAATGGAGAAAAGGGGATGAACATGACCAGAACGAAGCTGAAAGAAGCTGCGCTGAGGTTATTCGGACAGAAGGGCTACGACGGAACGGCATTATCGGAAATCGCGAAGGAGGTCGGCGTCAAGACACCGGCAATCTATGCCTTTTTTGAGAGCAAGGAAGATCTGTTCATGACGGTCTTCGAAGAATCGATGAGTGCCTATAACGAATATATCCAAGCGATGGCAGAAACCAGCAAAGGAATGAGTACGGAGAAAAAACTGCATGCGCTGCTGCTTCGCCAATACGATTTCCACCGGGACAAGCGGGAGCTTGCCGCATTTGCTTTCCGGTACTTAATCTTCCCGCCGGATTTCCTAAAGGATCGGATGCAGGAGGCGTTTGGGCGTTTCGATACGCTGTTGAGCAGCATTATCGTCGAGATCATGCAGGAAGGTCTGGATCGCGGCGAATTGGCTATCGTCCCGATGGAGACGCTGGTGGATTCGTACCTCACCTTGATGGACGGGCTGGGCATGCAATATTACTATTATAAATCGCCGGAGCTGTTCGAACGGAAACTGAAACATGCCTTTGAGATGTTCTGGAGATCCGTCGAAGCTTAAGGCAATCAACAAGATTTTACAGAAAGAAGAGGGTGGAACATGAGCAACGATACGAAAATAGAAGATTACGAACGGGAGCCCGTACCCCAGCATTTGCGCAAATCATGGCTCTCGATGGCATTCGTCTGGATTGCGATCGGCATTGACTTGTCTGCGATGTTTCTGGGTGCGCAGCTCGGCGCGGGCATGAGCATCGGCGACTCGCTTACGGCGGTCATCGTTGGTTCAGCCATATTGGGCATGATCGGGGCTGTCTGCGCCTATGTGGGAGCCAAAACGGGCCTGTCGACGGCCATGATCAGCCGATTTCTGTTTGGGAACAAAGGGGCGTTAATCGTCTCGGTCATTCTCGGCATTTCATCGCTGGGCTGGTTCGGCGTTCAGGTCGGCTTCTTCGCTTCCAACTTCCAGACGGCGTTAAGCGAGCTATGGGGTTGGCATTGGTCGCTCTGGGTACTGTCGATCATTGGCGGACTTCTGATGATGTCCACGGCGATCTGGGGCTACAGGGCGATTGAAAAACTAAGCGTCTGGTCGGTACCGCTGCTCGTCGTATTTATCATTATCGCGCTGGTCATGGCGCTTAACGGGGAAGGCGGAAGCACCGTCTGGGCACCGTTCGAGGGTGAGGCTGTGCCAATGGGGACGGCGATTTCGCTGGTTATCGGTATCTTTATCCTTGGAACGGCGCTGTCCCCTGACATCGCGCGCTGGGCCAAAACGCCAAAACATGCCGTTACCGCAGCATTTATCGGTTTCTTTGTCGGCAACAGCTTCATGACCATTATTGCAATCTTTCTGTCGCGTACGATGGATTCCGACGATCTGACGGGCATTCTTCTGACGCTTGGACTCGGTATTCCGGCGATCATCGTGCTGACGCTGGCACAATGGACGACCAATACGAACAATTTATATTCCGCGGGGCTGGGCTTCTCCGTCGTCTTCAAACGGGTGCCTAAATCCGTGATCACGATTATCGCAGGTCTCATTGCGACGGCACTTGCTTGCTTTGGCATTTATGACCGTTTTATGACGTTCCTGACGTACATTACGATGCTAGTCGCACCGCTGGGAGGCATTTATACGGCTGAGTATTTGTTGGTGAACAAAAATAGATTCTCGTTTGACGGGCTGGACAGCAATCGGAGCTGGATTCCCCGCTCCATCGTCGTATGGGTCATAGCCACGTTCTTCGGGTTCATAACAACGATGGCCCCGGATGGGCTTGGATGGTTCCAGGTGACGCAGGTTCCGGCGCTGGACAGCTTCTTGATGGCATTTATCGTACAAGCAATCATAGGCAAATGGGTAGTAAAGAAGGGATGAAAGCATGAACAAGGCAACCAGATTAACCACATTGGATGAACAGGCCATTGAATATATCGCGATCGGAGCTGCGGTGCTTGGCACGGGCGGCGGTGGAGATCCGCATGTCGGAAAATTGATGGCTATGGAGGCGATCCGCACGTTTGGCCCGGTTCGAGTCGCCCAGCTCGAAGAGCTGGACGATGAAGGGCTTATCGTGCCGGTATCGATGATCGGAGCACCGACGGTGATGCTGGAGAAAATTCCTTCGGCTGAACAGCTGACCAAACCGCTTGATTTGATGGAAAAAGAGCTGGGCCGCAAGGTGGATGCCGTTATGCCGATCGAGGTCGGCGGCGGCAACTCGCTCGTTCCGGTCATTGCGGCGGCACAGCGCGGAATTCCGCTCGTCGATGCCGATGCGATGGGGCGTGCGTTTCCCGAATCGCAGATGGTGACGTTCCATCTGGAAGGCATCCCGTGCAGCCCGGTGGCGATGGCGGACGAGCGCGGCAACAGCGCGCTGATGCATACGATTGACGGCGTGTGGGAGGAACGGATGGCGCGTGCGCTGACGGTGGAGATGGGGGGTTCTGCCTCCATCTGCGATTATCCGGTATCCGGCACGCAGGTGAAGCAGAGCGCGATCGGCGGCACGCTGACGCTCGCCTATGAGATCGGGCGGACGCTGTTCGAAGCGAAGCAGCAGAAGCTGAACCCTGTGCGCGAATTGCTCGCGAAGCTGAATGGCCATGCCTTGTTCCATGGCAAGGCCGTGGATATCCGTCGCCGCATGGACGGCGGCTTTACGCGCGGCGAAGCCGTATTTGAAGGTACCGGCGAGAACAAGGGAAAAACGATGCGGCTGTTTTTCCAGAATGAGTTCCTGCTCGCCACCGTTGACGATCAACCGCTCGCCATTACGCCTGACTTGATTACGCTGTTGGATCAGGATACGGGTATGCCGGTAACGACGGAGAACTTGAAGTATGGTGCCCGGGTGACGGCAGCAGGTTTGCCGTGCGATGATAAATGGCGCACGCCGAAAGGCATCGAGACGGCCGGGCCGAGATACTTCGGTTATGACTTTGATTATGTGCCGATCGAGACGTTGGTTTCGAAAGGAGGTGCGGCGAAATGACCCAGGTAACTACGACTGACACAAACCAGGTTTACCGTATTGGGATTGACGTAGGGGGAACGAATACGGACGCCGCCCTGCTGGACTCCGACTTGCGCTGCGTGCACAAGGTGAAGGTCCACACGACTGCTGACGTGAATGAAGGCATTGTGGAGGCCGTTCGCCGGCTGCTGCACGAAAGCGGCGTGAATGGAGCAGACATTCGCTATGCGATGCTCGGCACCACGCATTGCACCAATGCCATCGTGGAGCGCAAGCATCTTGGCCGGGTCGGCCTGATTCGCATCGGCGCTCCGGCAACAACAGCCGTTCCTCCGCTGGCCGGCTGGGACGAATCGCTGCGCGCGGCAGTTGGGCCGCATAGCTATGTCGCCTCTGGCGGTTACGAGTATGACGGCCGCAAGATCGCCAATCTGGATGAAGAGGAGATCGCCGAACTGTGCCGCCGGATGAGCGGCGAAGTCGACGCTGTGGCGATATGCGGCGTATTTGCTCCTGTGAATCGTGAGCAGGAGAAGCGCGTTGGAGACATCGTGCGCGAGGTGTTGGGTTCGGACATGCCGGTTACCTACTCCAGCGAGATTGGCAGCATCGGATTGCTGGAGCGTGAGAATGCCTCCGTGCTGAATGCGGCGCTGCTGCAAGTCATTGCGGGCGTGGTGCGCGGCTTCGAGGAAGCGCTGAACGGCTTCGGCATCCATGCCCAGCTGTACATTTGCCAGAATGACGGCACGTTGATGAAGAGCGAATATGCGCTCCGCTACCCGATTCTGACGATTGCATGCGGACCGACGAATTCGATTCGGGGCGCGGCGCATTTGTCCGGGCTGAGCGACGCGCTGGTCGTCGACATCGGCGGCACGACGACGGATATCGGGGTGCTCGTGCAAGGCTTCCCGCGCCAGTCGTCGGCAGCGGTGGATATCGGCGGCATTCGCACGAATTTCCGGATGCCGGACATTTTGTCCATTGGCCTCGGCGGCGGCACAATCGTCCGGCTGGACGACGCAGGCGGCGTGACGGTTGGCCCGGACAGCGTGGGCTACAAGCTGACGACACGGGCCCGCATCTTTGGCGGAGATACACTGACGACGACGGACGTAGCCGTAAAGCTGGGCCGTGCCGTATGGCCGGGCACCAACGCGGATGCCGTGGACGAAGCTGTATGCGGTAAGGTGGATGCCGTCATGCAGCAGATTCTGGAGGATGCCATAGACCGGATGAAAACGAGTGCCGACCCGGTCGATGTCATTCTGGTCGGCGGCGGCAGTTTGTTGGTACCGGATACGCTGGCAGGGGCAAGCCGAATCATCCGGCCGGACAACTATGATGCGGCGAACGCAATCGGCGCAGCGCTGGGAGAGGTTAGCGGCGAGTCCGAGAGGATCTATTCGCTGGACGACTGGAGCTATGACGACGTTATCCGCGATGCGAAGGAGAGCGCCATGAACGAGGCAACGGCAGCTGGCGCGAATCCGGAGACCGTACAGATCGTGTCCGTCGAGGACATTCCGATTGCGTATTTGCCGGGCAATGCGCTGCTCGTGAAGGTGAAAGCTGCGGGTAAGCTGTAACGTGTTAGGCATGCGCATTGTTCGGCACTTTTGCGGCCACATGCGAAGTGTGTGCATAGCTAGCGAGCGTTCGTATATCGGTGCTCGGCGGCAACGGCGTGCGAACTGAGTAACATGAAACATGAAATGGTGATACGGAACGAACCCGTATCGCCATTTTTTTATTCCGAGAGCATGACTCCCCTGATGAACTTGATGCAAGAAAAGCAGGGAACCACCCTTAGAGCGATAATCAACCCGCTTATCTTCCTTTTTTGATATTTTCCATAATTCTGCGTGTCCGGAAAAAGGTAAATACACACAATGAAGTCAGATGTTATTCAAGGAAATGTCCTCGACTCGGGTATTCAAATATGCAACAATAGAGGCTCAGGGCCGCAGGAGAATGGACCCAAGGCGCAGCAAGGCAATCCGCAAGATCGCTTACCAATTTACGATCAATAATTTATACTAGATAAGCCAGATTATATTGAAGGAGCTGCCGAATCGGATATGAACAAAAAAGAAGTCGCCAATATACGCAAGCAATTTAAGCTGGATCACGATTTAATGAATATTTACGATATTCTCAATGTCTATATTACAAAGGAAACGAATGAAATCTACCACTGGGAGCGCCTGCCGTTCGAGCTGGTGGATCGGGAGAAGCAAGAGTTATACATGGGGAATTTCAAAAAACTGCTGACCGGCGAACTGGATCAAAAATTGTTCGAATTGAGGTTTCAGGAAGCAGCGGAGGAACCTGCGCAGGTCATGCTTCACCAAGCTCTCGTGTCGGGTGATCCGGAAGAATGGCAGGACTTGATGCTGATGCTGGTGGATCGAATGCTGAAGGATACCCAATATGAGCGGGATATGGTAGTCACGTTCGTTCGGGGACAGTATTATTTGCCGACCAAGGCGAGAAACGATGAAGCGGAAGAGAGCGAGAAGAACGAGGTGTTCGCCCATCCATTCATTTTATGCAGCGTGAATTCTACGGAGAAACAACGGAAGACGCTCTTGTTCGATTATGTGGAGCGGGAGTTCAAGTACAATGTCATCGTAGATCCGATTATCAAGTTAAGCACGCCGGAGCAAGGATTCCTGTACCCTAGCGTGACGGACAATTATTCCGATGTGAATCGTATTTTGTATTGTACGGGAAAATCGAATTTTCCGGATCCGCATTTTGTCGAACAGGTCTTGAACGGGGAAAGATCCGTGACGGCACTAGAAGAGCGAGCGATCTTCGAGGATATCGTCAAGGAAGTGGCCGGCGAACAGCTCGATTCAGCCACCATTGCTCAGGTGTACGAGGAAATTAACCGGGTGATCGAAATTAACGAAGAGACGAAGGAGGAAGAACCTCCGAAGCTGGATTATAAAGATCTGGAGCGCGTACTGAACGCAAGCGGCGTAGAGGACGTGACAACCGAGAAGGTGGAGCGGGCATTCGAAACCATCGTGGACAACAAGAACTATGAGATGAAAGCAACCAGCGTCATGCCGAAGTATACTTCCAAATCCATTAAGATCGAAACCAAGGTAGCTACGATTTCGATTAGCCCGCAGGATTTAAGGTATGTCAAACAGGTGAATTTCCAAGGTAAACGCTGCATCATGATTGAAGTCGACGAGGATGTTGCGATTGAAGGGTTTACGCTAGCTTCAGAGACGCTTTTATAGACTCGTTCATCGTACAAGCTTCGGCGCGGTGTGGAAACCTGAGAATATATAGGTATACCATGAGTAAAAGAGGCTCGTGTTGCAATTTCGGATGGGAGGCATAAGAGTCATGTAGGAGTTGTTAACCTATATGGCTCTTTTTGTGTTAAGCATGCTGCGGGAGAAGCGGCGATAAAGACCATAATGCCTGAACCCGTATTTGTGGTTATTTAAAAGCATGTTTTGGCAAGGAAAAAGACCCTAGAGGCTATTAGGGTCTTGTAGGAACTTTGGCTTTAATCCATCGATACATTAAAACGTGTAGGATTCCCCGTCATTTGGGATCAAAACATTAGAGGAGATTCCTTTTTCGTTAGTAAAGATATTTAATTCTTCCCTTGATAATGTCCAATGATTAACTGCTTCCATATGGACAGATATAATTTTCGCCTCAGGGGCGGCTTTATAAACCTGGTAGATATCCTCTTTCCCCATTACTAGAGATCCGCCTTGAAGGAATTGATTATCTCCTCCATTTACAACAATGATTTCCGGTTTGTGTGTTTCGATTGCTTCCCCAACAGCTTCATACCAAACCGTATCTCCAGCAATATACAATGTTTTCTCGCTTGGGTGCTTAAAGACAACACCGCACACATGTCCGGCAAGTTGTAATATTTCTCCTCTGCCGTGTTCGCCTTTAGTTTTAACTAATCGAATATCTCCAAAGGCTGAATTTTCTTGCAGCACTTCTACATTTTGAAAACCGGCGTTTCTGACTTCTGCTGCGTCTTCTTCGTTTTGTACAAACATTTTAATATCTTTTGGCAGCGCCTCTTTAGCCGTATCGTCCCAATGGTCTAAATGTAGATGAGTGACTATCACAGCATCTAAGTTGCTGATAATATGGTCAACCGAGGTTGGCAAGCCAACCAAAGGATTGTTTTGATCTTGGCGTAACGAATTAGGGAAAGGCGGATACGAATCTTTTTCTCCCAAAAAAGGGTCGATTAAAAACTTCTTCCCTGCATATTGGACAACAAGTGTCGCATTTCGAATGAGTTGTATTTTCATGGCAATAGACTCCTTTTTTGATTTGGATATAGTTTACTCAACGGCCAGGTAACCAATACGGGTTCCCTTTGTCAACTTTGGGATAAGGGTTGTTGTATAGTAAAATGATAAATGACATCTTGAATTTAATCGATGCTTTGATGAAACGCTTTTACATGAAATCATTTCACGGTGAAAGGATTATGGTATGCAACTTGATCAAACGGATTATCAGATCCTTCGGTTACTAACCGAAAATTCTAGGATTCAATGGAAAGACTTAGGGAAACAAATTCATATGACTGGACAAGCAGTAGGCAATCGTATCAAAAAACTTGAGGAGAGCGGTGTAATTACAGCCTATTCCCTAATCATCGATGAAATGAAATTAGGGCTTGCTTATACAGCATTTGTTATCATTCATATGAAAACAGCCAATCACGATTCGTTTATTCGTTTTATAATGGATCAAAATGAGATAGTTGAAGCACATCGAATCTCGGGAGAAGGCTGTTACCATTTAACGATAAAAGTTTCATCCCAAGATCAGCTGAACCTTTTTCTTAATAAACTTCTCGATTATGGGAATTACAGCTTGAATCTGTCCATACAAAAAATCAAACAACGCAGTACGTTGACCGCCGCACCAAATGAATAGCAAAAGCTTCATTCGAGGATGCCGTCATCGAAGGCTTTACGCTTACTACAGAGAATAAAAGGATTGTGTTGCAATTTCAGATAGGAAGTATAAGAGTCATGTAGGTGTTGTTTACCTATATGACTCTTTTTGTGTTCATGATTCCAAAAGGGAGAAGCGGCGACAAAGATCCTTCTGAAGACCGATACGTAAATACATCGGCTGCAGGAAGAAATATCCATGAGGCTAGTTATGATGGATATAGAATGAAACTAGCGGTTAGTGAGAAACGGTAGTTTCTTTACAAGAGACCGAGAATGGCGGGCAGCCCAATTCCGGAAATTTTCTGTGTGGGGAGATGTACGAAGTGACAACGTTAATCGAATTCAAAAACGTAACCAAGGCCTATCCAATCGGCGAAGTAACGATTCAAGCCCTTGCGGGGGTTGATTTTTCGATCCGGGAGGGGGAATTCGTCGTGATTCTGGGGGCCAGCGGGGCGGGGAAAAGCACGATTTTGAACATTCTCGGCGGGATGGATACGGCTACCTCGGGGCAAGTGATTGTTGGAGATCAAGAGATTACCGGATGGAGCGAGAAGAGATTAACCGAATACCGCGGCGAGCAGGTTGGCTTCGTATTTCAATTCTATAACCTGATTCCGAATTTGAATGCGCTGGAGAACGTGGAATTTGCGACAGAGGTATGTAAGAACCATCTGGACGCCCGTGATATTTTACATAAGGTTGGACTAACGGATCGTTTGAAGAACTTCCCTTTCCAGCTCTCTGGCGGCGAACAGCAAAGAGTTGCAATCGCAAGAGCGGTTGCCAAGAACCCCGCGCTTCTCCTCTGTGACGAACCCACCGGTGCTTTGGATTATGTGACAGGGAAATCGGTCTTAAAGCTTCTTCAAGATTTGAACCAGGAAACGAAGACATGCGTCGTGCTGGTCACCCATAATTCGGCCATCGCGCCGATGGCGGATAAAGTGATCCGCGTCAAGAGCGGGAAGATCGAGAGCATCACGATCAATGATCACAAACAAAGCGTTGAAGGGATCGAGTGGTGATGAAGATTTTAGCGTTGAAATTATTAAGGGACATGAAACAGTCGGTAGGACAATTCATAGCCATAGTTTTGGTAATCGCGGTGGGAGCCTTTTTCTACACGGGACTGGTCACATTGAGCGACAATCTTAGCGGCTATACGAAGGGGTATTTTCAAGAACATAATCTAAGCGACTTGAACGTCTATTACAGTCAAATTTCCGCAGAGGATGTGGCCGATTTAGGAGGCATTGAAGGCATTCAACATATCGAAGGGCGTTATACCGTCCAGGCCGAACAGGCTTTTGAAGATGATAAAGCTATTTTAACGGTGCACTCGATCCCCGTACCGAATGCAATCAACACATCCAGGATGATGGAGGGCTGGATGCCAGCAGGGCCGAATGAGATCCTATTGGACTCCCACTATGCCGAGGCGCATCATTATAGTGTCGGTGATTCCATCAGCCTCCGTGTGAATGACAAGGACATGACGTTCACGATTAGCGGCCTGAATGAGAATGTGGAGCATGCCAAGAAGAACGAAACCCAGGACCATCAAGCTTATGGAATCGCTTATATCCCCGAAGAGACCATTCCTGAAATTGCAGGCGGTATGTTCTACAATGAGATCCTGATTGACGCCAAGGACGGTTACGATATGGACCAGTTAGGCCAGGCCATTGAAGCACATTCCCAGTCCCTCCCTTATATAAGCCAGGTCAGTAAAGAACGAACCTTCAACTATTCCCAGACCCAGCAAACGATTCATAATAATAAGCTGATGAGCAGGGTGATCCCAATCGTTCTCTTTTTGATCGAAGCGGTGATTCTGTTTCTGATCATGTCGAGGATTATAGATTCACAGCGCAATCAAGTGGGCATTATGAAGGCATTAGGGGTGAAAAAAAGAAGCATCATGCTCCATTACATGGGCTACCCCGTGCTGGCAGGCGTCATCGGCTCCATCTTGGGCTATGCCATCGCCGCCGCCCTGTTCATTCCACTCATTACAACGTCAATTGGAAGATCCTACTCCCTGCCCGACCTGACGTTCACCCTTTCGTTTTTTACACTCCTACCTCCGATGATCTGCTCTAGTGTTTTTGGCATGCTGTCCTGCTATTTCAGCGGCAGAGCGATTTTGCAAGAACGTGCTGCCCAGGCGATGCGTCCGAAACCGCCGAAGAAGATGAAGAAGCTGCTCATCGAGAAAGTTCCAGGGATTTGGAGTCGGCTGTCCTACAGCAACAAGATTATTCTAAGAAATATCTTCTTAAATAAACAAAAAGCATTCGCGAGCTCCGTTGGCGTTGTGGTCAGTACGGTTTTGTTGATCACGGCTTTTGGCACGCAGACGGCCCTGCTCAAGGTAGCTGGCCAGATTGAAGAGGTAAATACGTATGATTTACGAATCGATTATGCGATGGGATCGTTCCCGGATCCGGCAGCACTACCCTCTGGCATTGCAGACCATTATGGGTTGTCCACCTACCCTGTGGAATTCATCCAAGGAGAAAACAAAGAAAACGCTGCGCTGGTGGTTACGGAGCAGGATAATGAGCTGATTCGCTTTTATGATGAACATGGCAACCGGCTATCGTTAGAAGATCATGGCGTGCTGGTACCGAAATCTTACGCGGATCAGTATCATATTGCTGAAGGGGATACGATCCAGCTTCAATTCACAGCACCGGAGCTTAACCAAACCATTGTCGATATGAAGGTTCTGGACATCTCTACACAATACTCGAATCCGTCGTTCTACAGCACACCGGGTTATATGAAGAGCTTGGGTATCGACTACGATCCCACCTCGCTGTTAGTGAGCGTCCATAGCGCTGCCGATCTGGAGGGCGTTCGCAGCTTCTTTGAACAGGACCCTCAGGTGGAGGCCATTGCCGATAAGGACGACCTCAAGAAATCAGCGCAATATATGCTGAAGCAAAACAGTTTTATCTTCATCATGTTTATCATCTGCGCCGTCATTCTGTCCTTCGGCGCCATCTACACGATCTCTTCCATCAACATTTATGAAAGGAATCGTGAGCTGGCCACCCTGAAGGTATTAGGTTATCCCAAACGTAAAATTAACCGATTGATCTTCTCTGAGAACATGCTGTTAACCGCTTTTGCAGTCATTGTCGCTCTGCCGATCAGCGGCTATGTCTATTCCATTATCATCAGCGCACTTTCGAGTACGCATCAGCAAATTCCGGATCAATTAAACCTTGTGATTATGCTGGCATCGGTTGTGCTGGCGTTCATCCTGACCCTCCTCTCCAACCTCATACTTCGGAAAAAAGTGACGCGGATTCATATGATCGAGTCGTTGAAGGGTGTGGAGTGAAATGGATACCCGCAAATAGTACAGAGTACCTGTATGAAGGAGTATCTGCTAGCGATGCAGATGCTGTGGTGCAGTTCGAGGAGTACCATGCTGAGAACATGCGGCATATCATGAGATGATCGCTAACCTGCTGTTTGAAGTGCCGCAAGGGCGGGGGATCGATCCGCGATGATGACAAGTTCAAAGGCTGCCCATTTCGGGCAGCCTTTTTGCTGTTTTTTTTCGGTAATCCAAGTGTACGGGCTGCAGCCCCTTGATCTATAATAGGGGACGTGTATGTGATGGCAAAATTCAATCGCGAATGGAATAGGAGAACAGGATGATGAAACAAAAAATGGCCGTCATCGGCTTAGGGCATATGGGCCGGCATATGATTCACCGCTTACTGCCCCAATATACGGAAAAGATCGAGTTGGTCGCCATTTGCGACAGTGATGAATCCAGTCTGCACCGGGAAGTCGCAGAAGCAGGTATTCATCCAAGGCTGTACACCGACTATCGCCAACTGCTGTTCGAGGTGCCGCTTGACCTGGTGTATATCGCGGTTCCGCCCTCCCTGCATTATGACGTGGCCCGGATCGCATTTGAGAAAGGTGTCCACGTCTTCTGCGAGAAGCCGCTGGCCAACAGCTTGGCTGAAGCCCGGAGTCTGGTAGAGCTGGCTGAGGAGTCCAACGTGCTCCATGCGGTTCATTTCTCGCTTCCGCTCGATCCGGCCGTTCTGAAGCTGCAGAAATTGCTTGAGGATCAGGCGATCGGCAAGATCCAAAGCATGTATCTGTACCTGGAGTTTCCACAGTGGCCGAGGGCTTGGCAGCAGAATCCTTGGATCACGTCAAGGCAGCAGGGCGGATACTTGTTGGAGGTTGGCATTCACTGGATCCAGATGATCCAGCAGGTGTTCGGGCCGATTACGCATGTGAAGAGCGAGATCGAGTTTCCGCCGGATTCGAATCAGTCCGAAAGCCGAGTCCAGGCGGTTCTGAGATTACATAATGATATCGAGATTCGCCTGCGGGGAACCGACCAACGGGAAGGGGAGGAGCGTGTCTCCCTGGTGGTTCACGGTAAGGAAGGAACCTTGGCATTGGAGAACTGGTGCAACTTATACCTAAGCGGCAAGGATACCGATCTGCAGCCTGTACCTGTGGATGATGTCGTCAGCCCGCTGCCGATCCTGAAGCAAATCATTCAGATTCTAAATGGAGAGCCCGGCCAGATCTATGATTTCCATGACGGGTATAACGCACAGGTTGTTTTGGAAGCTCTGCGTAAGCCGGGTGAGGGGTTGGTGGATGTAAGGCCGCAATTGATGGGACAAGGCATCAAGCTGAGGTGATCCATGGTGTTCGTGAGTGGGCCCTACCCTAGGGTGTGATGGAATGAAAAGATGGTATGGGTAATTATTTAACCTCTTATCCTGGAACAAGTAAATAATATTGAAATTTTTAATTAATTGATGACGCAAAAAACGATAAACCGCTGTCTCTCCGGGAGACGGCGTTTCTTTTTATAATTATATTTGGAAGCGCTTTCCGACATGTTTGTATTTCCGACGTTAAGCTTCCTTCCACTTGAAAAAGATATTACTTAGGGGGAATAGGGTATGGGTAAACTTAGAAATGTGCTTTTTCTTGCCGTTCTTTTATCTCTTATCATTTCATTGGCGGCGTGCGGCTCGGATCAGGCTGCAAGCAAGGACAACACGGTTACTTTGTATATTACAAGGCATGGAAAAACAATGCTGAACACAAGCGACCGCGTGCAAGGCTGGGCCGATTCGCCGCTGACGGAGCCCGGTGTCACGGTTGCCAGACAGCTCGGAAGAGGATTGAAGGGGATTCCATTCGCTGCCGCATATAGTAGTGACAGCGGTCGGGCGATTGAAACGGCGAACCTCGTCCTTGAAGAGAGCGGACAAACAGATGTGAAGCTTACGACCGACAAGAATCTGCGGGAATGGAATTTCGGCAAGTACGAAGGGGACCTGAACGCGAATATGTGGAACGTGATTTTGCAGGGTTTAGGGATTACCGATATGAAACAGCTGGATATGAAGTCTGATATGGGGAAAATTGCTGACACGATTGCCGCCTCGGACGAGACCGGACAGGCTGAGGATTGGGAAGCGATCTCCACTCGCTTGAGAACGGCTTTGGATGAAATCAGCGAAGAAACAACCGAAAACGGCGGCGGCAACGTGCTTGTCGTTTCTCATGGCTTATCGATTAGCGCTCTCCTTCAAACGATTGACCCTAGCCAAGTTCCCCCCGCGGGTCTGGAAAATGCGAGTGTAACGAAGATTATTTACAAGGACGGAACGTACAAGATCGAATCCGTAGGTGATATGAGTTACGCCGAAAAAGGCGAAAAAGCAGAATAAAACGATAAATTACAATACAACAAGATGCCCTAGTCGCGGTCTTTAGACTTCGATCAGGGTAATTTTGTTTTGATTGGAGATTTGGGATCTTGCCGCCATTCTGTACCATGCGCTCAAATATTGAAGCATACTATTTTGTATAATGGACGATAGTACAAAAAGATACGCAATCTTTGTCTGGGGGGACATCTTTGAAAACGTCCATCTTTGAATTGGTGGAGACAGCGGACGATCTGCCGTTTGATGTATCGCTGCACCGGGTAAATTACGTGCCGAGCCATTGGCATAACAGCGTGGAGATCATATTCGTGCTGTCCGGCAATCTGGAAGTCACCGTCGGAACGGAGCAGCACACGATAACCGAAGGCGATGTATTTGTGATCAATTCAAGCCATGTCCATGAGGTCATTGGGCTGGACATGAACATTATCGCCACGTTCCTGATTCCAATGGTGTTTTTGAAGGAAAACATTAAAGGCATTGAGGACATCCGCTTTGAGTGCAATTCTTCCACGGTCCGGCCGGAACAGAAAAGCGGGTTGAACCGAATCCGCCAGATGCTGGCAGAGATGGTCGAGCTGAAGCAGAAAAAAGGAGAGGCTTACGAGCTGGATATGGGCATCCGCATGCTGGCGGTATTTTCCATGCTCATTAAACAGTTCAAATCCTCCGAAACCGGCGGCGCGATGAACGAGAAATATATGGAGCGCATGCTCCGTATTATCAATTATATCGACGAGCATTATAATGAGCCGATCACCCTGCAATCGATCGCCAAACAAGAATTTTTGTCCGTACCTTATCTGTCCAAATTTTTCAGCGAAAATATCGGGCTTAATTTCCAATCCTATCTGACAAGCATCCGGTTGAAGAACGCGGTGGAGGAGCTGCTTCGTTATGAAGACCTCCCGATTGCTGATCTGGCGTTAAGCCACGGATTTCCCAATGCCAAATCGTTTTACACGGCGTTCAAAAACAAATACCGTATGACCCCTCATGAATACCGTAAACAGTATCGACCTGACCGGGAGACGGAAGCCAAAAAGCAAGACATCTCTTCGAATTATCTTCAGTTTAATCAATCCAGCGCACTGGGGATCATCCGTCAGTATTTGCGGCGGACCGAATCGTTGGAGGTTGAAACGATCCAGGCAATCGAAACGAAGACCTATGAGGTGAACGCGGCCGCTCCGGGAAGAAAACTGAAGCATACATGGAAAAATCTCATCACGATTGGGAAAGCGCAGGAAGGGCTGCATGCCGACGTACAACAACAGCTGATCTATGTCCAGCAAAATTGTCCGTTTCGGTATTTACGCTTTCACGGGATCTTTGACGACGGGATGATGGTATATGATGAAGACGAGGAAGGGCGGCCGCGCTACAATTTCAGGCTGGTGGACCAGCTGTTCGATTTTATGCTGTTGATTGGCTTGAAGCCGTTCGTGGAGCTGGGATTTATGCCCTCCGCGCTGGCATCCGATCCCGGGAAGACGGTGTTCTACAGAGCCAGCTTTACGAGCCCGCCGAAGTCGCTGGATAAATGGTGCGGACTTATCGACAGCTTCCTTCGCCACTGCATGAACCGTTACGGTGCGGCGGAGGTCGAGAGCTGGAGATTCGAGTTCTGGAACGAACCGGAATTAAACGTATTTTGGCCCGGATCCGAACAGGAATATCATGAGCTGTACCTGGCCACCTACAGAACCTTCAAACGGCTATCCGAAGGACTGAAGATCGGCGCGCCCGGCCGGATCATCACCGTGACTTCGCCGGACACGGCGACGAATTTTTTCGCGTTTTGCCGGAAGAACGATTGTCTTCCCGACTTCATTCCGCTGCATTTTTATCCGCATGAAGAAATCGAAAAACGAATACAACAGGAAGAAGCGGAACTCAAGCTGGATGAAGATCTGTACCGGAAGCTGCTGGAGAAATTCGGAGGGATTTCGCCGAATCCCGATTTTCTTAGGGAAAGACTTGCGATCGAGCTGCAGCTGTTAACCGATCAGGGGTTATCCGGCCGCGAGGTATATATGACGGAATGGAATTCGACCGCCTATCACCGAGAATTGACGAACGATACCTTATACAAGGCCGCTTATATCGCCAAAAACATCCTCGATAATCTGGATGCCATCGACGGATTTGGTTACTGGGTGCTGAGCGACAACATCGAGGAGACGTTCCCGTCACCGCGTTTGTTTCACGGAGGGCTTGGGCTCATCGCCCAATATGGGATCCCGAAGCCCGCCATGCATGCGTACCGGCTGTTGGGCAAGCTGGGGGAGACGCTGATTGCAAGCGGGGACGGATATATCGTGGCTGCCCGGGGAGATACCATTCAAATCATGACGTATAATTACGTTCATTATGATGATCTTTACGCTCTCGGCGACACTTCGTTTATTGATGAAACGCACAGGTATAACGGATTCAAGGAAGAGAAAATCTTAAAAATCGATATCGCGCTTGGCGGGTTACCTCAGGGCGCGTACCGCATGGTTACCCAAACGATCACCCGCAAGCACGGCAGCAGCTACGACAAATGGGTGGAAATGGGGGCACCGGAATCATTGACGGCTGAGGATATCGCTTATCTGAAGCAGAGCTCCCCGTTAAGACAGGTCCAAGTCTTGAATGTGGAGAACGGGACGGTGATTGGCTCCACCTTGAAACCGCATGAGGTGCAGCTGATTGAATTAACGCCTATGGTATGAGCGGTATTGTACGTTGTGTCAATTTTTAAGCATTTCGGAAAGGTGGTTTTAAAACGCTTTCATAATGAGGTTAAGAATTACCCTATAAGTCTATAAACAACCGCCTGTCTTCATGAAGGCGGTTTCTTTTATAATTTGATTGTAATCGTTTTCAAGATAATGGGAGGTTATATAAATGGCTGGAGCTAAAGTAAAAGGACAGGTCAAAACCCCTTTTGGCCGATTGACTTTCGGCGTGATGTTGGGCTACGGCCTGATGATGGTCGCACTCATGACACCGGCGACACTGTTGTTGACATTTAAGATGATCGAGATCGATCCGGATGGATATACGTCGTCTTATGGGCTCGTGGCCGGTATCGGCGCTTTCTTCGCCTTGATCGGTAACCCTTTGGGCGGAGCGATCAGCGATCGGACGATCAATAAATTTGGACGCCGGCGCACCTGGATTTTGCTCGGGCCCTTGGTCGGCAGCGCCGCGCTCCTCATGATTGGCTGGACATCCTCGCTATGGCTCATCATCGTAGGATGGGCGGTTGCGCAGCTGTTCTTCAACTTTGGGATGGCGGCGTATACGGCGCTTATTCCCGATCAGGTGAAAGAAGAAAAACAAGGCACGATTTCCGGTCTGCTCGGCATGTCCTTACCGCTCGGGATCGTCGTCGGGATGGTATTGATGACATTGTTGACGGATGTCTCCTCGGCCGCGAAATGGACGCTTATCGCCGCGATCGGCATCGTGGGTCCGATCATCAGCTTGTTTCTCATTCAAGAAGGAAAAGTGGAAATTATCAGCGAGAATAACACGGTCGTGCCGCTCAGAGAGAAACTGAGCAAAATTTACCCTAGTCCGCGGCGGTTCCCGGCGTTTTCTTGGGCGGTCGCTTCGAAATTTCTCATGATGATGGGGTATTGCAGCAGCCTTTACCTCACGGTGATGCTCGTTAACCGGATGGGTTACACGGAAGCCCAAGCTACGGCCAGCGTGGCTAGCGTGAACATTATTTCCACGATTGCCATGTCGTTGACCAGTATTTTCGGCGGGGTGTTATCGGATAAATTCCGGAAGCAGAAACCGTTCTTGTATGTGTCTGCATTCATTATGGTGATTGCCGTACTGATATTTGCGTTTGTTCCTCATTATTTGGCTTATGTCATCGCATCCGCGGTGCTTGGTCTTGGATTCGGCTGTTTTTCCGCCGTCGATATGGCTTTGGTTGCGCGCATTCTGCCGCGGAAAGAAGACTCGGCCAAAGACTTTGGCATTATGAACGTGGCAAACGCCTTGCCGCAATCGATTGTTCCGGCGATTGCACCGCTTCTGTTAAGCGCAGGCACGTCGATTGGAATTGGCAGTTGGACGTTCTTCTACCTCGTCCTTGCCATATTCACGGCAATCGGCATGGTATCCATCAAGCCGCTGCCGGAAGTAGGCGAACCGGTAGCTACGGATAACGGAACCGAAGCTGTTGACAGCAGCCTTGCGCCTGCAACTATGAACTGAAGGTAAACTCGGATTAAAATAAAGAGAATCGGGGAGAGAGAGAACATGAAAAACCATACTCTAGATACGATCAATAAGACAGAAGAAACCGTTCAATATGTAAAAAATCCCGGCGGCCCGACTTTGGGCTACAGTCAGGAATCGGGCGTTGGTATCATCGAGCAGGACGGCTTGTTCTTCAAAGATTTAAGCCGTGACGGCAAGCTGGACAAATATGAAGACTGGCGGTTGTCGCCGGAGGAACGGGCGAAAGACCTGGCGTCGAAAATGACGGTCGAGCAAATGGCCGGCCTGATGCTGTACAGCCGCCATCAGTCGATTCCCGCGCTTAGTAATGGCTGGTTTTCAGGCACGTACGGCGGGAAAACGTATGAGGAGAGCGGAGCGAAGTCTTGGGAACTGACCGATGAGCAGATCGCATTTTTGGTCAAAGACCATGTGCGGCACGTGCTTGTGACCACGGTAGAAAGCCCGGAAGTCGCAGCGCGCTGGAACAACAAAATACAGGCGTTTGCTGAGGGTACCGGTCTCGGTATTCCGGCGAACAACAGCTCCGATCCCCGCCACGCTTCGGATTCAAGCTCCGAATTCAACGCGGGTGCGGGAGGTCATATCTCCATGTGGCCCGAGACGCTGGGCTTGGCCGCGACCTTCGATCCCGAGATCACGAAGGAGTTCGGGAGGATCGCTTCCCGGGAATATCGCGCGTTAGGGCTAGCAACCGCCCTGTCTCCGCAAATCGATATCGCCACGGAGCCGCGCTGGTTCCGGTATAACGGCACGTTTGGCGAAGATTCGAAGCTTGCTGCCGATATGGCTCGCGCTTATGTCGACGGCTTCCAGGCTTCCGAAGGCGAACGGGAAATCGCGGACGGTTGGGGATATGACAGCGTCAATGCGATGGTGAAGCATTGGCCGGGAGGAGGATCGGGCGAAGCCGGCAGGGACGCCCATTACAGCTGTGGGAAGTATGCGGTGTATCCGGGAAACAACTTTGACGAGCATTTGGTGCCATTTATTGACGGGGCATTCAAGCTGGACGGCAAAACAGGGAAGGCGTCAGCCGTCATGCCGTATTACACGATCTCCTCCGGTCAGGACACCGTAAACGGCGAAAATGTCGGCAACTCCTATAATTCGTACCTGATTCGGGATTTGCTGCGCGGGAAATACGGATATGACGGCGTTGTATGCACGGACTGGATGATCACGGCCGACGTCTCCGGCCCCAGGGATTCTTTTCTGAGCGGAAAACCATGGGGCGTGGAGGATTTGACCGTGGCCGAGCGCCATTACAAGCTGCTGATGGCCGGGGTTGACCAATTCGGCGGCAATAATGAGATCGAGCCGGTGTTGGAGGCTTACAAGCTGGGGGTTCGCGAACACGGTGAAGCCTATATGCGGGAACGGTTCGAGCAATCGGCCGTCCGGCTGCTGAAAAATATGTTCCGCCTCGGTTTATTTGAAAATCCGTACCTCGATCCACAGGAGAGCGTCAAGCTGGTTGGGAACCCCGAATATATGCGGGAAGGTTATGAAGCGCAGCTTAAATCGATTGTCATGCTCAAAAACAAAAACGGGGTCCTTCCGCTTCGTGCGAAGAGCAAAGTATACATCCCCAAACGTTTTCTCCCGCCGGGGAAAGACTGGTTCGGCAATCCGACGCCGGAGAGCTACGATTATCCGGCCAACCTGGAGGTCGTCTCGAAATATTTCGAAGTAACCGACAATCCGGACGAAGCGGAATTCGCCCTTGTCTTTATCACATCACCGAAGTCCGGTACCGGCTACAGCCAAGAGGATGAGGAGCAGGGCTGGAACGGTTATGTGCCGATCAGCCTGCAATACAAGCCGTATACGGCGGAACATGCTCGTGAAGTTAGCCTGGCCGGCGATGAACACGGGAATGAACCGCGGAACCGTTCTTATAGAGGAAAAACCGTCATCCCGCATAATACGACGGACTTAGATATGGTACTGGAGACGAAGGAAAAAATGAAGGGCAAACCCGTCATCGTCTCGATGCTGTTGAGCAATCCCACGGTTGTTTCGGAATTTGAAGCGGAAGTGGACGCCATCCTGGCGAACTTCGGCGTTCAGAATCAGGCGATGATGGATGTATTGACGGGAGCAGCCGAGCCGTCCGGGCTGCTGCCGATGCAAATGCCCGCCCATATGCGAACCGTCGAAGAGCAGCTGGAAGATGTCGCGCACGATATGGAATGCCATGTCGATTCGGAGCATCATGTATATGACTTTGCCTTCGGGATGAACTGGAGCGGCGTGATCGAGGATGAGCGAACGATGAAATACCGTAGAAGCTGATATTTTTAACCTAAATAAGAGAGGAGCTGTTCCATTGCCATGATGATGGCTTTTGGGGCAGCTTCTTTGTGTTTAGGGAGTTTGAGGAATTCAAACCAGAATTGACATCAACGGAAAAGTACAATTACTGGAATTCATCATGGAGGTTGAAGTGGCGAGACGTAAAAGGTTACTTTCATTTTTGCTTATCTGGGTGTACCCTCAAAACAACACTTTACCTAAGAACACACACTATCTTCACATCGTAGTTGATAAAATATTTACAGGGGATAAATACCTTTTTAGGTTCTAATTCAAGGATTACTTCTATAGATAAGGGAGTCCTATGTAAGGAGATATGAGTAAACATTCAAACAAAGAATACTCCAAAATTATGGATTTATCGAATGATGAAAGGGGAGCCCATGATCAAGAGTTTACCACCAAATGTGATTACCGCGATAGAACCTTATAAACCATATGATGTTATCTACTGGATGTTATGTGATCGAAGTATAGATGGCGAAGGTTACGCAAACACGTACTTGATTCTAAGTAAGGAAAGATTGTTTGTTGTGTCATTTCAAGGGGATGAGGCGAATGTAGAGTCCATGAATATCGACAGCATTGAAACCGCATTCACTGTCAATTTAGTCGCCTCCGGTATCATTGTTTTAAAAGAGAAAGAGGAGAGGGTAGTAGCAGCATTTACAAATAGAGAGATGGGGAGTGCGGCCAAGTTTGTCTCGATCTTTACAAAGCTTAAGAAGAACGAAGACATTAGCGATGAAGATGTAGAAGATCGTCAGGAGAACACCACTTGTCCAAAGTGCGGAATGCGATTTCCCGAAGAAGGCAGGCCCATTTGTCCGAAATGTATGAAGAAACATGCCATCTTCTTTAGGCTTCTAAGATTTGCTGGACAGTATAAACTTCTGATGTTTTTCATTGTTTTATTTATGCTGCTCAATTCCGCTACAGGTCTTGCCATACCTTATCTGCAAGGTACGGTCTTGTTCGATCAAGCACTTGGGAATACCGGAGACTTCGCTGGACGAATTGGTCTCGTGATCCTGCTCATTTTCGTTTTTCGAACGATTTCCTTATTGTTCGGGGTCCTATTTAGCATGATAAATGCCAGATTGGCGGCGAATGTCGTATTTGATTTGAAGGCAAGCGTGTTCGCTGCGATGCAGCGGTTATCGCTTAGTTTTTTTCAGAAAAAACAAACCGGTCAGCTCATGACCAGGGTTAGCAATGATGCGCAAGAATTGCAGTATTTTTTCGTGGATGGCATTTCGTACTTTATCGTCAATGCCATGAATATCGTCGGTATTACAACCATTATGCTGATTATGGACTGGAAACTCACATTGATCTGCTTCATCCCGATTCCATTTGTCTTGCTGCTGATACGATGGGTGTTCCCTAAGCTTTGGCGGTTGTCTTGGCGGAGACATCGACGTGTGAGCATGCTCAACGCCATGATCAGCGATACGATACAAGGTACGCGAATTGTGAAAGCGTTCGGGAAAGAACGTCAAGAGCTTGAGCGTTTCCAGAGGGCAAATACTTCCTACTCTGAATCGGAACAGTCCTTTAACCTGATGAGCAGTACCATCTTCCCGATATTAACGATCGTAACTCAATTCGGGGGCATCTTAATCTGGGCTTTTGGTGGTTGGAGGGTGATGCAGGGCAGTATCTCGTTCGGTGAAATCATGACTTTTGTAAGTTATATCTACATGCTGTACGGTCCACTGCAGTTTATGAATAACATTGTCAATTGGTGGTCCAGTTGTATGAGTGCGGCGCAGCGCATTTTTGAAATACAGGATTCCGTCTCCGATGTTGTCGAAAAGGAGGATGCGGTTCATATGGAGCAATTGAATGGCGATATTCGTCTCTCCCATGTTACCTTCGGTTATGAGCCGAACAAGCTGATCCTGAAAGATGTGTCAATGCATGCAAAACCTGGACAGATGATCGGTGTCGTGGGACATTCGGGTGCCGGTAAATCCACACTCGTGAATCTGATTTCTCGCTTATATGATGTTACAGATGGTGAAATCGTGATTGACGGAGTTAACGTGAAAGATCTCAAAATCGATACGATGCGTAAAAACATCGGGATTGTGTCGCAAGAACTATATGTGTTCATGGGAACAATCGCCGAGAATATTGCTTACGCTGATCCTGAATGCTCGATGGATGACATCATTAACGCTGCTCGAATTGCGAATGCGCATGATTTCATTGAAAAGCTGCCTGATGGCTATGACACGATCGTAGGTACTGGAGGTCATATTTTATCTGGTGGAGAAAAGCAAAGAATATCCATCGCACGAGCGGTGCTGCATAATCCGAAAATTTTAATCCTGGATGAAGCAACCGCGTCACTGGATACGGAGACGGAACTTCAAATTCAAGAAGCACTTGAAACGTTAATTCAAGGTAGAACGACGATAGCGATTGCGCATCGGTTGTCCACATTAAGAAATGCGGATTATTTACTGGTTATGGATGGAGGCAAGGTCGTTGAAGAGGGAACGCATGATCAATTAATGACGATAAAAGGCGTATACCATGGCTTAGTACAAAAGCATGATGAAGCGCTGAGCATGAGAAGGGTGGGTTAATCTTTTGATGCAAATCACGGTACCTAATCAATCCGATTTGTCTGTCGCAGCGAGCATGAATTATTTAACGGCTGATAACACAGTGTTTACAAAAACAGAAGGCCAAATGCTTATGGTTCAAGTGAATGATGAGAAATATCCGGCGGTATATTTGCACTGCTCCTTCCCACACACCAATAGAAGAGAATATATATCGGTTCGCACAAGTGAAAATAAAGAGATTGGCATCATCAAGTCTTTGGATGAAGATTTCCCGAAGAATACCGTTAGCCTGCTGGAGGAGCAAATAAAAATGAGATATTTTGCTCCTGAGATAACGAAACTGATCGGAATTAAAGAAGAATTCGGGTACTCCTACTGGGAGACCGAAACCGTTTCCGGGAGTGTTCGGTTTACGGTTCGTAGCGGCGGAGGGAATGTGAAGCTCGTGACAGATCGCAAACTATTAATTATCGATGTGTATGGGAACCGATTCGTCATCGAGGATATCAAGCATCTAAGCGAAAAGGAATATCGACTGGTGGAAATGTATATATAGGGGAGACTGCGATGAATCTTCAATATAAGCTGTCAGAGCAAGATCTTCTAGCTGTTCAGCAAGCCTTAGGAGAAAATATTACGTATTGCGTCCCCGCAGATTTATCGTTTGATAGCCGTAGGACGAATGGTTATTTTGTGATTGGGGAGACCAAGTGGGTTCACGTAGACAATGGAGAAGTTATCGAAACCTGTGCTGTTCATGAGGCACATGATTATAAGGTTGTTCCTTTAATCGGAAATGTGATCATTGAGGCGACGCATATGCAGACCCCGAGGATCATCATCCGGTGCACGATGCAGCATGCGGCAAGGCTCTCTTACATTGCTCAAATTCTAAATTACATGGCTTCGAACAGCAAGATCCGAATCTACAACAATGAGAGCGAGAGTGTATGTTCACAATGTGGCGGCCACCTTGTTCAAGGTACCCGGTTATGTCCGAAGTGTATGAATAAAGGAGCGGCTTTTAAGAAGCTCTGGGGCGTCTCGAAGTCACATTGGAAAATATTGATCACGGCACTCGTTGTACTATTAATCATGTCAGCTGTTACGTTAACGGGTCCGTATTTCCAGAAAATACTCGTGAATTCGGCTTTGCAGCCGCCAGACGGCGTAAACCCAAGTACACGGATATTTCTATTTGCGATTGCTGGAATTGCATTTGGTTTAGTGGCAGGAGAGCTGTTAGGGGTGTTAAGAGGTAGGATTATGGCCCGTGTCAGCTCGAGAATAGCGGCAGATCTGCGTATGCTTGTCTTTGAGAAGGTTCAAAGCTTGTCGCTTGGATTCCTAACCTCGCAGCGTGCAGGCGATATCATGAATCGAATTAATTCCGATACTGACCGCATTCGGAATTTGATTCAAGAAGTGTTTTCAATGGCTATCTATCAAGTCATTATGCTCGCCTCTGTGAGCTTCCTGCTATTTTATACCGATTGGAAGCTTGCCCTTATTATCATTTTGCCTGCGCCAATCGTTGTTTACATTCAATATTTTGTCTGGAAAGTCGTGCTTAGAAAGCTCTTTCGCAAGCAGTGGCGGGTCCATGATAAAGCCAATTCATTCCTGCACGATGTGCTGAGCGGGATTCGCGTGGTTAAGGCATTCGGCAAAGAGGAGCGGGAGATCAAGCGGTTTAGGGCGTATCACCGTGAGTATGCATTAGCGACAATCCAAAGTGAAAAAGTATACAGTTACTTATCGCCTATCTCTCATTACTTGATCCAGATTGGACAATATTTTGTATTGCTTGCTGGCTGCCATATGATTTTAGGCGGAGAGCTGTCACTTGGCGGACTCGTTCAGTTTACTGGTTACGCAGCGATGATCTATGGTCCACTTGGGTGGTTAATGAATATGCCGAGATGGATTGCTAACGCCCTAATTTCTGTAGAGCGCGTATTCTCTGTCATTGATGAGCAGCCGGAGATCATCGACAAGGAGAAATCCCTGAAGCACAGGATTGAGGGGACGATAAGCTTTAAGAATGTTACGTTTGGTTATAAATCGTATGAGCCCGTACTCAAGTCCATCGATGTGGATATCAAGAAGGGTGAAATGATAGGGCTCGTGGGTCACTCGGGATCAGGGAAGTCAACGTTTATCAATCTGATCTCCCGGTTCTATGACGTCAATGAAGGAACGATAAGCATAGATGGTGTGGATATTAGAGATATCAAGCAAGAGGATTTGCGTTCTCAAATCGGGGTTGTGCTTCAGGAGACATTTTTGTTCAGCGGGACCATTATGAATAATATCAAGTATTCAAAACCAGAGGCAACGATGGAAGAAGTGATACAGGCTGCAAAAATAGCTAATGCTCATCATTTTATTAGTCAGTTCCCAGACGGTTATGATACAAAACTGGAAGAGAACGGGAACAACATTTCAGGTGGTGAAAGACAGCGGCTTGCGATTGCTAGAGCCGTGCTGAACAATCCCAGAATTCTAATATTGGATGAAGCAACGGCTTCGCTAGATATTGAAACAGAGTCGGAAATCCAAGAGGCACTGCAACGTGTCACCAAGAACCGGACAACAATTGCCATTGCACATCGACTTGCCACATTGAAGAATGCGGATCGACTGCTTGTACTGAATAAAGGAGTCATTGCAGAGATCGGGACCCATGAAGAATTGATTCAAAAGCGGGGAATATATTACAAGCTGCTATCTGCGCAGCGAAACATGTCTAAGACTCAAACCGAACGGGTGCTGGAGCCAACCTTACATACTTGATACATACGGATACTGGAAGCCCGGCGGATGCGGCCCTGATCCCAAAAAGATAGAACCTATCCCGATCTTAGTCAGGATAGGTTTTTTATCGAAAGAGGGGAGTCCGGTCATAAATGCTTGAAGCGATGGAAAGGGAACGAAAGGCGAGTCCTTTGTCCACAGTTATATTAAAAATTCACACGAAACACACATGATAATCACTGGAAATCCACACCGGATTATGAATTATTTGATACATTATATCTAATCAATTCATCTGTCATATCCAAAGGAGGGGGCGTGTCACTAAAAGTATATTCTGTACGATTTAGTGTAAGGGCTTACATGGTGAGCCTACAATTCGAATGGGGGGCATTTTATGAAAAAGTTCAAAAAACTACGGTTTATGTTACTTATTTCTACGTTCCTTGTTTCAATCTTTCTCTCTGCATGCACAAGTTCAAATAGTGGTGAAGTCAAATCAGATGAGAATAAGACAGAAGATGTAACCGATTCAGGTGAGCAAGTGACGATTAAATTTATGACACCTTGGGGGGCGGAAGAAGTTAAAGCCGACTCTCGGATGCACTGGAGGCAAAATACCCGAATATTAAAATTGAACATATTGGTGCATTTGCATCTGCTGAGAAAATTCAGGAAGCCAACGCTGCTAATAATTCACCAGATATTATGCTCGTAACCGACCCGTTCGTGACATTAAACGAGTTGGAAATGACCTATCCACTGGATAGTTTGATTGCTGAAAGTAACCTGGATTTGACTAAATTCCGTGATGGCGCAATTGATGCCATTCGGTTACGTGATCCGGAACAGCAGGGCCGATTACTTGGCTTACCATTTGAAGATGTTGTCGTGAATCTATTCTATAACAAAGATATTTTCGATAAGATGGGCATTGAATACCCAAGTGAAACACCAACATGGGATGAAGTTCTTGATAAGGCAGCGAAACTTGCAGGAAAGCATGGTGACAGCACATACGTTGGCTTAGCCACACGTGGCCTATCCCAAGCGATGCTTCAATTATCCGCTCCTGGTACAAATCCGGAAACAGGAGAAATTATGTTCGAGAAAGATCCTGCTTTCGCCAAATATTTTGATTTAATCCATCGTGTCGTGAGTATCCCGGACAATGTTCCCGCTGAATCAGAGAAGGATAATTTTGGCTTTGAAAAAGGAAATGTCGCCATGATTCTGTCCTTTGTAAACAGTGCTAACTTATATGCTCATACAGAAGGTTTGAATTTCGGTATGTCTGCGTACCCAAGCTGGAGCGAGCTTCCAGGTGTATTGCCAAACAACGTACCGCTTACACTGGCTATTAACCCGAACAGTGAACACATTAAAGAGGCATTTCAAGTGTTAGAATTCGCAGTTTCTGATGAGAACCAGAAGAATTTATCCATTGGCGGAGCTCCTCCAGTGGTTAAGAACGCTGAAATACGACAATATATGGCGGGTGAAGATAATGTAGGCGTTTATAACATTGATGCTGCCTATAAAGGAGAACCGGCTAAACCGGTTTATTCACCTTTTGGTCCAGACATTTTCTATTACGAAGCTAACATTATTGATGATAAGACCGCAGAGTTTATTAAATTGAACGGCAAGGAAGACATAAACACATTTTTACGCAAAATGGTAGAGGAATATGATGCGTTATTGAAAGAGAAAGAGAGCAAGAAATAAAGTCATGCATTATATCAGATTATGATTAAATAAGGAGAAGCAGGCTTGTATAAGAAATGCCTACTTCTTCTTATTCTTATTTTTAATTCATGCTGCTTATTTTAGGGAAGGCTGTTAGGTGATAGAATATATGGATATTGAGTTTACTAAATTATGGGGGGAAGAAGAAATATAGCATGAACATTTTAATCGTTGAGGATGATGAATCAATTTGCAATATATTACAATCATATCTGGTGAATGAAGGTTGGACGGTATATACCTCGGAAGATGGTAATGATGCCCTCCAAAAAATTCATAACTTTAAAATTGATTTGTTAATTCTGGATTTGATGATTCATGGCATACCAGGGGAAGAAGTTTGCCGGAAAGTAAGAGGGTCTTCCAGCATGCCGATCATCATGATCACATCCAAGGCTCGTGAAATCGATACGATTAATGGTCTTAATTTAGGTGCGGATGACTACATTACGAAGCCGTTCCGTATGAAAGAGGTCATCGCTCGAATTCGAGCTCTGGAACGAAGAATGAATATGCTCTCTGTAAATAGCCGAACTGTGATGCGATTTAACAAAGGAAGACTTCAAATAAACTTTGAATCGAAGGAAGTATATGTAAACGGCAAACTCGTGAATTTAACGGTTACCGAGTTTAAGCTGTTAAGCGTTTTGCTCAAAAAACCAAATAAGTTATATAGTCGACAAGATTTATCTTATGAAGTTCAAGGTTATCGGGATATTGGAGATGGGAGAACGACAGATACGCATATAAAAAATATCCGCAAAAAAATTGAAGAGGATCATAAAAATCCAGTTTATATTGTAACTAAAATTGGTGCGGGGTATAAATTTACGTTCCATCCGGATGAAGATTACTAATGGAACTGTGGAATAGATTGCGTCAGACCCATTGCATTCTTTTTATCTCCCTTATTTTGACGTCTTTGATCTTTTTGCTAGCGACCTACTTCTTATCCCGCCTTTCATTTGATCGTTCAATAGAGGTTTATAAGATGAAGTTTGTGGAGGATCAAACGCAGAAAATCGCCTTTACTTTGCGCACACATCTAGAACCGGGCAAGCTATCGATCGAGCAGATGGACTGGCTGAAAACGGCAGTTAATGTGTATTCAATGAGTGTGCGTTATTATGCTCCGGACCATGAAGAAGTACTGTATGATTCAGGGCTGGAAAGTCAGCAATATGGCCGGCCCTTCACGGCGAGCAGTCCGATTTATGTCGATGGCCAGTTAATCGGAATATTGGATGCTACGGTGGATTTGGATCATGATTTCAATCTTCCTTCCGTTTCGTTTTTTTCGTTTGCTTTATTTGGAGGTAGCGGCGGTGTTGCCTTCCTCTTACTATGTCTAATGGTAGTTATCTGTTATCTTCTTGCCAAGCGATTGTCGAAGCCGCTTCGTTTAAGCAGCCTTCAGGCGAAACGTATTGCTGGGGGGCATAGGGACACTTTAATTACGGAAACGGGAACGTTGGAGCTGAATCAGCTGATTACTTCGATGAATAAGCTTGTCGTAGATTTGAATAACCAAGAACACTGGCGGGAACAATCGATGCAAGATTTAACGCATGAACTTCGTACTCCGCTAACTTCAATGTTATCCAGAATGGAGGCGCTTATTGATGGTATTTATCCAGCGAATGAAGAGAATTTAAAACGTATTTACGCCGAAATTGATCGGCTATGCCGCCTTGTGGATGATGTGGAAAAATTGTCTGAAGCAGAAGGAGCTAAATTCCAGCTTGATACCGAACTACTCGATATACGTAATCTGGTGAGGGATGTTTACGAGAATTTAATCTTCTTAGCTAAAGCCAAAGATATAAACTTTACGCTGCATACGATCTATACCCCTTGTCACGTAGAAGTAGATCCTGACCGTTTCGTCCAAATTATGACGAATATAATTTCCAATGCGATCAAGTATACGACAGTTGGAGGGAGCATTGATGTGGGAGTCACCATTGATCACAAAGAAATGGTTACTATTTATTGTAGGGATAACGGGATAGGGATATCGGAGCACGATTTGCCGCTTATTTTCAACCGGTTTTATCGGGCAGATAAAGCCCGTACTAGAGATACGGGCGGAATTGGAGTTGGATTAAGTATTGCCAAGGCACTGATTGAAGCTCATGGGGGAACGGTTCAAGCAGAAAGTAAGATAGGTGAGGGTTCGATGTTTCGAATTGATCTTCCGTTAGTCAGATCACCCAAAAACGAGCTGCTGGTGAACTCCTATTCGCCATATAAGTTGTGACGGAGGTTTTGCTTTCATCATGAAAAAAACATTCCGCTTGCTATTCAGAAACCCATTAATTATCATGTATCCGATTATTTTGGATGCGCTATCATTCATTATAGGGCTTATGATTGTTGGTTTTATTGGTGTACCTTCACTATCCATACGTCTTATTCTGGAGATGGGAATTCCATCGGTCAGTTATGTTAGTAATATTCCGCAGCTCATCAATCAGATGCAGTTTATGGGGGACACGATATCCGTGAGAGCGTGGATTCCTGTTATCTTCATGCTGTTGCTGATGGCTTTTGCTCAAGGGGGCTATATCGCTTCTTTGCGTAATGTTGTGGAAGGCAGACCCATTTCAATCGGTCAATTTATGAAAGACGGCAAAAAGTACGCGGTCCGCTTTATCTTCTTGTTTATGATCATAACAGCGGCAAAGACAGCAATTACCACGTTATTGGCAGCGTTTCTAGGTGTTATCGGACTGTTCCTGTCCCTCGTTGTATTTGTAATTCTCCGGATTATCTTTATTTATGTTGAATATTGTATTGTTGTTAATCAATTGACTATTGATGCAGCATTTCGTCAGAGCAGACGTTATTTTCAAGCGTCAAGTTTTAACACGTCAGGACTTATTATTGTCATGATGATCAGTTCAGGCGTCATTAGCTTGCTGCTTCACTATTTATGGAGCCCGGCAGCAGTAGTTGTGGCGATCCCTATCTGTGCCGTTGTCCTGGGCGTTGTTCAAATTGCTTTCATGCAGCAGTTGTTGTTAAACAAAGCGTCTGCATGAATAAATGTAATGAATCCCTAATACGTAAGTAACCCCTTTAAATAGCAGTAAGGACACTAGTCCTTACTGCTATTTATCGTTATGGATCATCACATGAAATACGCAGCATCTTCACACCACCTTCACAACAGAATTGTTAAGATTAGAAAAAAAGTTGAGGAGGGTCTTTGTGATAACGAATTCGATGATCAAACCTACTCACAGGCAGTTAGAGTATCAGAGCTGGGAGTTCGGCCTGTTTTTGCATTTTGGTCTGCGTACATTCTATGAGGGGTATGTGGATTTTGATAAGCGCCCGATGTCACCTTCGGAATTCAATCCTGCTCAGTTAGATTGCGAGCAGTGGATTCGGACAGCTAAAGAATCGGGGATGAACTACGCGGTATTGACAGCCAAGCATCATGACGGTTTCTCTAACTGGCCATCGAAATATAGTTCATTCACGGTTGCTCAGTCCCCATGGAAAGAGGGAACAGGGGATGTGGTGAAGGAGTTCGTCGCCGCTTGCCGTAAGTATGGTGTGAAACCTGGATTATATTATTCTCCATTTGACGGCTCGGCAGATTTTTATAATCAGGATGCCCGTGCATATGATGATTACTTCGTTAATCAAATTACGGAACTGCTTGGAGATTATGGAGACATTGATATTCTGTGGTTTGACGGCTGCGGCTCTGAAGGTCATGAGTATGATTGGGCAAGGATTATTGGTGAGATTCGAAGGCTGCAGCCGAATATTTTGATTTTTAATATGGGTGATCCTAATTTCCGGTGGGTAGGCAATGAAGACGGGATTGCACCGATTCCTTGCTGGAATGTTACAGATGCGACGGATTTCTCGATATTAACCGAGCAGAAAGATGCATTGGGGGAACATATATGGTTACCTGCTGAATGCGATGTACAGATGCGGGCGAATTGGTTCTACAGTGATCGTGATGAGCACACCATCAAGAGTCTGGATCAACTTATGGGCTTGTATTATTATTCGGTAGGTCGAGGCGCTAACTTGCTATTAAATATCGGACCGGATCGAGAAGGTCTGTTACCTGCCAAAGACACAGCACAGTTACAGGCAATGGGTGACGAGATTCGTAGAAGATTCGATCATCCGATTGCTTCAATTGAACAGTGTTCGCAGAATAAGTCAGGATGGTCTTATGAAGCAACGAAACCTCATTTAATCGATCACATCCTGATTCAAGAGGATCTAACGAACGGAGAACATGTTCGGAGTTTCCGGATTAACGTCACGACTGAAAAGACTCAACGGTCAATCACCGTGTACGAAGGAAGAAACATTGGCCATAAAGCGATTATTCGCATCCCTGCGATTAAAGTTCGAGGCCTTCAATTAGAAATAACAGATTATGAAGGTGTGCCTTCTATCCGCCAAATTGCTATCTACTATGTGGGGGGGATTCGAGAACAATCCGAGCATCAGCCAGAGAAGTAACTAACCCCGTACAGTTCGGGGGATGCTTTTTGAAATTTGATATTCATATATGTGAGGGGGATTGATTGTGATGAAGAACCGTAAAATCTGGAATGTACTCTTGATTTTGTGCCTTATGTTTACCGTTTTTGTAACCGCTTGCAGCGGCTCCGATAGTACAGCTAATGAACCGGAAAGCCAGTCTGAAGCGGCGGATACCAATAATACGGATACAAGCGCGGAGGAAGGTAAGGGAGAGGAACCGAAAGAGCCTGTCAAACAATTTAGCAATGAACCCGTAACGCTGAAGATAGCGACGCCTTGGGGAATCGACTATTTCACACCGCGAATGATTGATCCGATTCAAGAGCAATTCCCCCATGTGACCGTCGAGCATGTTGACTGGAACGGAACGGCAGAGAATATGCAGGAATTAAGTGCGCAAGGCATTGTTCCTGATATTGTGTTAGGTTATACCGGTCAAGCACCGTTTGAAGAACTTGAGATGGTATTCGGTCTGGATGACATGATTGCTGAGTATGGCGTTGATTTGAGCGGAGTCAATCCACAACTGCTTCAGGAATTACGTTCAAGGGACAAAGAAGGACGTCTGATCGGTCTTCCCGATGCGGGCGATGTCCTCGCCTTGTACTATAACAAAGAAATCTTTGATCTGTTAGGGGTCAACTATCCGTCTGACAATATGACATGGGATGAACTTATTGATCTGGCGAAGCAGCTAACCGTCAAGAAGGATGGTGTTCAATACAGCGGTCTTGATTTAGGGGCCATGCCAACGGCGTTATTTAATCAATTATCGATGAACTATACAGACCCGGAGACGGGTGAAGTATTGTTCGATAAAGATCCTAAATTTGCAAAAATGATGGAAGTTCTTAAGAAATATTTCAGTATCCCTAATATTTATAATCCGGACGAACCCAACAAGTTTGAAGGCAAAACAGCAGCGATGGTCGTGAACTGGCATGGCTTCTTAACTTGGTTTGGCGGAGAAATTGAAGAGAGAGTCGAGTATGAGAAAAGTATGGATATGGTTCCCGTTCCGTCGTTTGCGGATATGCCGGGAACCGCTCCTAAACCAGGCGCTCATCCATGGATTATTAATGATTTCAGTGAACATAAGGAAGCGGCACTGCAAGTGTTAACCTACGTGATCTCCCCTGAATACCAGATCCAATACCGGATGAGAATGGGTACTCCTTCCGTATCCTTAAGCCAAGAGGACGGGAAATTGTTTGGTGCGGACGATCCAACGTATACAGGCAAAAATGTCACCGCGATGTTCCAAAATCCATATGCTGAACCGCCAGCACGTAAAAGCCCATGGGATCGGCATGTTGCGTTCAGCGAGGCTCTTACGAAGTTTGCGACTACCGATTTAAATATAGCGGAATTCACACGTGTACTGAAGGAAGAATCAGAAATCAAGATCAAGGAAGAACAAGCCAAGAAATAAATATGAGATGCAATGGGGGGAATGGTAAATGAAGCTGAAACACGCATTTGTCCTATTGTTTGTGATTATTTTGTCTATTTCATTGCTGTCAGGGTGCAGCACGGAGGGTGGTGGCAACCAGGAAGCCACAACGGAAACAGTAGACGCGGAAACGCCACCCACGGATGCGCCATCCACAGATGCGAAAACAGAGGATGAGCAGGCCGTATCGACAGATGAGGTTACCATCAAGATTTTGTATCCATGGGGACAAGAGGCGTTCGATAAACTCTTTAAGGATATTGATGAGAAGCTTCCGAATATTAGCTTGGAATTAGTTGACTCCCAAGCACAATTGGAGCCATTGCAAGAGCTGAACGCGAAACAAATCGTTCCCGACATCATTTTTGCCAATTGGGGAATCGACGCGCTGCGGGAGCTGGATATGATCGAACCGCTCGATGGTTTGATCGAATCCCATGAATTTGATCTTAGTGGCATAGACCCCTCCATCATAGCTTACTGGCGCTTAGTCGATTCTGAGGGCAGATTGCTAGGGATGCCTACGGCTAGCGACAATTATGCGTTGTTTTACAACAAAGAGGTGTTCGATCTGTTTGGCGTGCCTTATCCAACAGAGGATCTGACATGGGATGCCATGGTTGATCTTGCGAAGAAGCTGACGGGTGAAAGGGACGGCATCCAATATCATGGGCTAGAGATGGGGCCTGGATTTGCAGGGACGGAAGCCTTGGTGCCTCTAAAACAATTGAATGTGAACTTGACAGACCCAGAGACCGGTGAGGTATTGATAACGAAGGAACCGGCAGTTACGAAATACCTGGAGCTGATGAAGAAGTTCTACAGCATCCCTGGCATTTATAGTGATGATCCGGAAGTCAGAAAGGATTATTCCTTTCAAAATAAAAATGTCGCCATGATCGTATCTTGGCCGGGATACATTAAATGGGGCATTGGAGATCCGGAAATCGCGAAACATATTCAAGCCGTACCGGTGCCGGTATGGCCGGAGTTACCGAATATTGCACCGGCTTCCTTCTCGCATCCGTTCATTATTAATAAACACAGTGAGCATAAAGATGAAGCATTTCAAGTTCTTGCCGAATATGTATCTCCCGAGCATCAGACGAAATTAGCCAGAATTGGTGACCGCCCTGTACTAACCGATCCGAAAGTTTCCGAAGAGTTCGGCGCGGAACTTGAGGTGTATGAAGGTATGGATATTAGCGCATTCTTCTCGCGTGAGCCAGCCATTCCAACAACGATCAGCAAATGGGATCAATATGTGGATCTTTCAGGTAGCCTTCTGAAATTCTCTGAATCCGATATGAACATTCCAGAGTTTCTAAGAGTATTGCAGGAAGAATCCGAGGCGAAAATCAAAGATGCCATGGCTAAGGGACAATAGATGCCTCTTGACCAGAAATAAACGACTGAATTGTGATTCGAACAAAGAGCAGGCTTGTCTATTTGAGACAGGCTTGCTCCCATGTAATCCATGCAAAGGAGGAATTCCGGTGTCGAGAATTATATTTAATCATGTTCACAAACGTTACGGGAAATATAAGGAATACGCTGTGAAAGACTTTAACCTCGAAGTTGAGGATGAGGAATTTCTTGTCTTTGTAGGTTCTTCAGGATGCGGCAAGTCGACAACATTACGCATGCTGGCGGGATTAGAGGATATTTCGGAAGGCGAAATTTACATTGGCGATACCATTGTGAATGATATGCCGCCTAAAGACCGTGATATATCGATGGTATTCCAAAACTATGCGTTATACCCGAACATGTCTGTCTACGATAATATTGCCTTTGGTCTGCAAATGAGAAAGCTTCCGAAACATGAAATTGAGTCATCGGTTAAACGGGCTGCCCGCGTTCTGGAAATTGAAAACTTCTTGGACCGTAAACCAAGGGAATTATCTGGCGGTCAGCGCCAGCGTGTTGCACTAGGTCGAGCGATCGTCCGTACGCCACAGGCATTTCTGATGGATGAACCGCTCTCCAACCTGGATGCTAAACTGCGTGTGCAAATGCGTTCGGAAATTATTCGCCTTCACAAAAAAATCGGTGTCACAACGATTTATGTTACCCATGATCAGATTGAAGCGATGACGATGGGCGATCGGATCGTGGTCATGGAGAAGGGGATTGTTCAACAGGTAGATACGCCAGAGGTCATTTATAATGAACCAGCTAATCTGTTCGTAGCCAACTTTATCGGAAACCCGCCGATGAATTTTGTGACCGGCAAAATTGAAGAGCGTGAAGGGTTCCTTGAATTCCATACGAAGCGCTTCGGTCTTAGGCTCACAGAGAAGCAAGCCCATACGATCAGACAGATGAATCTAGTAGATCGGGGAATCATTATTGGAATGCGGCCAGAAAACATTAGCTTTGAGGAAATCATGTTGGAAGCGTATCCACAATCGATTATTAACGGCACGATGGAATTAAGTGAATTTGTTGGATCTGACCGTTACTACCATATGAATATAGGGTTGGAGAAATATCTGGTTGCCCGTGCTCACCCACGCTATCACTTTGATGATGGAATGAGAGCTGCCGTCGCAGTGGATATGAACAAAGTTTTATTTTTCCATAAGGATACAGGGATTCTATTAACAAAGTGATGGAGGGATACGAATGGTAAAGAGAAGTAATAAATTTCTTAGCCGATTATTGCTCGTTATCTTATCCGTAGCCCTAATAGGTAATCCGGTGTTGCCAGGTAACGCACAAGGGGATCCCAAGACTGCGGAAACAAGCAGTCCGGGTGCACTTGCTCAAGATGTTTCGAGCCATGAACCCTATTTTTATACCATATCGAAAGAATGGGAGCAGAATAAGGTTCCGGCGGGTAAGAATGGGGCTCTGATTGACGCTGCATCGTATCATGCGAAATCGGATGATGCTGTCGTCTCCGTCGGCTCCTATGAAGGCGAGAATGATGTGCTTCTATGGTCTCAACCTAAAGGCTGGGTAGAGTACAAAGTAAATGTAGATCAAGAAGGCGTATATGAGCTGGCTACGGATTATCACCCGTATCTTTCAAAGGATGGGCTCGGGCGCCAGTCGGTGATCATGAGTGTTCAGATCAATGGAGAATATCCGTTTCGCGAGGCACATTCCGTTACGTTGGAGCGGCAGTTTTCTGAAGTGAGACCTGAGAAATATGATGATGAGGGGAATCAGATCCGCTCATTAATTGACGAAGAAGCGGGCTGGAAAACGACTTCTTTTCGTGATTCTGAGGGGTCATATAGCCAACCGTTGCAATGGCATTTGAACAAAGGGGAGAACACGATTCGTATAGAGACGATTCGCCAGTCGGTCGCGCTGAAATCATTCCGTTTACAACCCCCTACAGTCATTGCTAATTATGAAGACGTGAAGAAAACGTATCCAACGAATGAGGCGATCGGCAGTAAGGAAGTTATAGTCATCGAGGGTGAACAGTTCAGTCTCAAAAACTCCTCTTCGATTCAAACGCAATATGATCGGAGTCCGTTATCTGAGCCTAAGTCGCTCGATCTCGTTCGATTTAACACGATAGGCGGTACGGGCTGGAACAAAGGCGGTCAAGCGGTGACTTGGGATTTTGAAGTACCGGAAGATGGCGTATACCATCTGACATTCCGTGTGAAACAAAATTTGCGTAAAAATGCTACGGTATTTCGAAATATTTATATTGACGGTGAAATTCCTTTTAACGAAATGAAAAATGTTCCGTTTCCGTATGACAGCGACTGGAAAAAGGTATCGCTTGCTAATTCGGATGGGGAAGCTTTTGATTTCTATTTCACAAAAGGGAAGCATTCGATCAAGCTGGAGGCAACGATCGAGCCTTATATCTCAATCATAGCCGACATCGATCAAATGTCGAAGGAACTTCGCGATGTTTCCAGAGACCTTCGTATTGCTACAGGGAATAGCACGGATGCGTATCGCGTGTGGAATGTCGAGAAAGATATCCCGGGTATGACCAAGAGACTTGAAACATTAAAGGATAGCTTCAATAAACTTACAGATGAGATGCTCGCCATCAACAAGGTAAGAGACAATGTATCACAATCCTTTAAGTCCAGCGTGCGAGATTTAGAAGATTTATTAAAAGATCCGAATGAAATTCCTTATAGTCAGTTAACCATCGGAACGATGCAAGAGAAAATTGAGGCCCAGCGTGTGGAGTTGATGAATACCCCGCTGCAAATTGATCGAATTTATGTAGCCGCCCCCGATACTAAACTGCCTAAAATAGAGGCGAACTTCTTCGAGAAATTATGGAACGCGATCGTTACGCTGTTCCATTCCTTTACGAGCAAGAACCAGCTGGATCGGAATGCGGAGGATGAATTGAATATTTGGATGTTTAAAGGGCGTGATTACGTCGATGAGCTGCAGCAGCTTGCCAATGAACGGTTTACACCAGAGCATGGCATTAAAGTGAACATCAATTTGGTCCAATCGCCAGATTTAGTAGTTCTCGGGAAAGCAGCCGGGATATTGCCTGATATCGCGATTGGAGTGCCGAGTGCATCGATCTTTGATTATGCATTGCGCAATGCCATTTATGACTTTACAAAGTTCCCGGATTCGGAGGAATTGTTAGATCAATTCCATCCAGGTATTATGCAGCCTTACCGTTATGACGGCGGTGTTTATGGCATACCGGAAACGAATAACTTTAACGTCATGTTTTATCGCAAGGATATTATGAATCAGCTTGGCCTATCGGTTCCGGATACTTGGGAAGATGTATACCAGATCCTGCCGACGTTATTGCAGAACGAAAGCAACTTCTACATCCCGCCGGATAACTTCTCGTATCTGTTCTTCCAGAATAACGTGGAGTTGTACTCGAAGGATGGACTGACGAGTGCATTGAATGAACCGCAAGCTTTTGAAGCGTTCAAAGAATGGACGGAAATGTTCAATGTGTACGGGATGGAACGACAAGTGAACAGTTTCTATCAACAGTTTAGAGATGGAACGATGCCGATCGGTATTTCAGATTTCAATACATACATGCAGCTACTTGTCGCAGCACCGGAAATTATGAATGAATGGGCCATCGCTCCTATTCCTGGAACCAAACAGGCAGACGGTACGATTGCAAGATGGGCTGCCGCGGGAGCACCGACAGCGAACGTTCTGTTCAACGATACACCGAAAGAGAAACGCGATCTCGCTTGGGATTTTATGAATTGGTATATGTCTGAAGATATTCAAACCGAGTTTGGACTGAATCTCGAGCAATATCGCGGTGAATCATTCCGCTGGAATTCAGCTAATGTTCATGCGTTTGCGAATATGCCCTGGAAACAGGATGATCTTAGCGTTATTTTGGATCAATGGCAGTGGCTGCAAGAATGGCCCAATGTACCGGGAGGATACATGACGGCACGAGAGCTTGGTTTTGCTTGGAACAATGCAGCTATTGATCAAGTAAATCCAAGGATTGCATTAGAGAAGGCAGTTAAAGAAATTAACCGGGAGATGAAGCGTAAACAGCAGGAGTTCAACTATATCGATGAAAACGGGCAAGTATTGAAGAAACTCGATCTGATCCGAATTACAGAGCCTTGGAAAGGAGCGATTCTGAATGAAAGATAATGCAGCAGCCCTTTCTGAGAAGATGAGTGGAGCTCCGGTCAAGCTCGGTAAGACAAAGCCTGACATTTCGGAACGGATCCATTATTTGTTGAAAGAAATGTGGAAGTACCGCTTATCTTACTTATTTATTTTACCGTTCATGGCGATGTTCATCCTATTTATCCTGATTCCTGTTGTTTCAGGTATTCTGTTAAGCTTCACCTATTTTAATGCCTTTGATTTTCCATCATGGCGGGGCTGGCTTAACTACCAGAATTTATTCTCACAGGACATTATTTTCTTGCAGTATGTATTGCCAAACTCGTTTAAGTTTGCCGTATTCGTAGGGCCCGTCGGTTATATTTTAGCCTTTTTGTTAGCCTGGTTAATTGCTCAGTTGCCAACAACGATGCGCACCTGGTATGCACTTGCCATGTACGCTCCTTCGTTATCTGCAGGTGTTGCGATGGCCGTCGTTTGGACCGTTATGTTTACCGGGGACCGATCGGGTTATATTAACAGCTTTTTGCTCAAATGGGGATTGATTGAGCAGCCGGTTTTATTCTTGCTCGATAAAGACTTCTTGCTCAATATTATGATCATTGTCTCGATTTGGTCTTCCATGGGGATCGGTTTCTTGGCCATCTTGGCCGGTATTCTCAACGTGGATAGACAATTGTACGAGGCAGGACGAATTGATGGGATATCGAGCCGTCTTCAAGAAGTGTGGTACATCACCATTCCAATGATGAAGCCGCAGATGATGTTCGCAGCCATTATGGCGATCGTTCATACGATTAAAACCGGAGGTATCGGGGTTCAATTGTCGGGTACGAATCCGACCCCGAATTATGCGGGTCAATTATTAATTGATCATATCAATGACTATGGCTTTATTCGTTTCGAACTCGGTTACGCGAGTGCGATATCTATCGTTGTTCTTCTGATGTGTTATGTGTTAAGTAAATTTTTCGGCTATTTATTCGCACCGAAGGAGGATGAATAATGCAAGAGGCACGGATGACTGCCATGCAGCGGAAATTAAAGATAAAATGGAGCGATTTTGTATTAGCTCTGAGATTGATCGATCGAGCACAAATATGGATTGCCATCTGTATCTTACCGCTTGCCATTTTCATGCTCCTTCCGCTCATTTATTTGTTCAACCATGCATTTAAACCATTGCATGAGCTATTTATGTTCCCGCCCACATTTATTGTCAGGGAGCCGACAACGGGCAGTTTCTCCGAACTGTTTGCCATGACGGCAAGCACCATTGTGCCGGTATCCAGGTATGTATTTAACAGTATTGTGGTTACCTTACTGTCTAGTGTTGCCATGGTGATCACAGGAGCGATGTGTGCCTATCCCCTATCGAAGCATCCGTTCCCAGGATCGAAAATTGTGCTCGGTTTAATTATGCTATCGCTGCTGTTTGCAACAGAAGCCATTGCAATTCCGCGTTTTATCGTCATTCAAAGTCTAGGGATTATGAATACTTATTTGGGTCACGTACTACCCCTTGTCGCGATGCCAGTCGGAGTATTCCTATTGAAACAGTTTATGGACCAAGTGCCTAACGAGCTGCTGGAAGCTGCGAAGATCGATGGCGCGAAAGAATTCACGATTTTCCTGCGTATCGTTATGCCAATCGTCACACCTGCCATCGCAACGATTTCAATCCTTGCCTTCCAATCGGCATGGGGGAACGTGGAGACTTCAACTTTATTCATGCAGGAAGATTCCATGAAGACGCTCCCGTTCTACATGAGCACATTAACATCTGGGCTAAGTAACTCTGTAGCCAGACAGGGAGCTGCGGCGGCAGGAGCATTAATCATGTTTTTACCGTCATTGATCATCTTTTTGATCTTCCAGAGAAGAGTAATTACGACGATGGCGCATTCGGGAATCAAATAAGCAGAGGAATGGGGGAGGTGTACCGTGCGCAACCATCAAAGCAAATCGAAATATATGCTTTGGCTAGTCTGCTTGATTGCACTGACTGGATTCCCGATGATCGCAAGCGCTGATGTTCCTTATCGTACCTTCACGGAAGATAGCTATGAACGTACGATTATGACGCAATCTGCTTATTCTCCGGTCGGCGTATTAGCGCAGGAAATTCCAGTAGTCAATGAAAAGGGTGAAGTAGAGTATACATCGCTGCAACGGCCTCAGGATCTATTCATTGCAGACAACGATGATATTTATATTGCGGATACCGATAATAATCGGATTGTTCATCTGAATGAAGATGGTGAGCTCGTTCGGATCATCACATTGCCAGAAAGCCCGTTAAATCAACCACAGGGTGTGTTTGTGGCCGATCATGGCGATATTTACATTGCGGATACAGGTAATAAGCGGGTTGTTCACCTTGATAAGAATGCGAAATTATTAAATGAAATTGGCCGTCCTGAATCCCCGCTTATTAATGAATCCTTCGTATATGAACCGACGAATATGGTGATCGATAAACGCGGCTTTATCTATGTTGTATCGAAAGGGAGTTATCACGGGATCATCCAATTTACCCCTGAGGGGAAATTCGATCAGTTCTTCGGTACGAATAAAACGGAAGTAACGCTGATGGATATCATTCGGAGACAGTTTTATTCGAAAGAGCAATTGAGTCGGCAAGTTCGATTGCTGCCTGTAACGATCCGGAATATAGATATCGATGATCAAGGCTTCATCTATACGGTTTCCGGTTCCAAAACAGAGCAAGTCAAGAAATTAAACATTCGCGGCGAAAATATATGGAAAGAGATGTCGTTCAATGAACGGTTGTTTTCCTTAGCTGCCGTAGAATCTGATGAATTGATTGAGAAGCAGCTTACCGATGTTTCCTTAGATCAGAATGGTAATGTAACGATTATCGATAAATCACGGAACATTGTTTCCCAGTATGATGCAAACGGAACGATGTTATTCTATTGGTCGGGCCGTTCGGCCTTAGGTAATTCGCTGGTTGGTTTAACAGCTGCACCTGTTGCAGTAGAAACCAACTCGAACAAACGCCTTTATATTTTGGATGAGGCGCTTAATCTCATTCAAGTCTATGAACCGACCGAGTTTGGAGCAACGGTTCACGAAGCTTACAAGTTAATGGAGGAAGGCAAGTATTCAGAAGGGGAGCAATATTGGAACAAAGTACTGAAGTTGAATGCTCATTTCGCTCCAGCGTATAAAGGAATCGCTCAGGCCGCATTTTCTCGCGGTGAATACGAGCGCGCTAGAGCCTTGTTCAAGCTTGCAGGAGATGGTGAGGGATACTCAGACTCGTTCTGGCAAATTCGCTTGCAATGGTTCCAGAGAAACTTCTCGACTTTGGCGAACTTTGCTATTATAGCCGGCCTCTTATTATGGGTCTTTATCAAGCTAAAGAGAAAATTCAATTTCCGAATGATGCCGAAATCGAATAAGTTGAACAGTCAAAACTGGTTCCAGCAATTAAAGCATGTATTCTACATCTTAAAACATCCGATTGATGGATTTGGCGATTTGAGATATTTGAATAAGGGCGGCTACATCAGTGCTTTCATTATTCTCATACTAACGGTGGTCATGCTGCTGGTGAAATCATTCTATACGAGTTTTACGTATAATCCGGTTCCGGTCTATGCCAAAGGTTCAACCTACATGCTCACGGTCTTCTTGGCGGTATGGTTCTCATGGGTGATATGTAACTATCTGGTAGGTTCGATCAAGCAAGGTGAAGCAAGGTTTAAAGATGTTTTCGTTGGAAGCTGTTATTCCTTGTTCCCAGTTGTGTTACTCGGGATCCCGCTTGCTCTTATTTCGAACATCTTTACACAAAGCGAAGCATCCATTTACAGCACGATCGAGGTCGGTATGCTTTTGTGGAGCGGGTTATTATTCTTCTGGAACATTCAAGCGCTGCAAAACTACGGTGTTGGGGAAACGGTATTGAACATTACACTTACGGTCATCACGATGACCATTATGTGGGTACTTGTGTTCATCTTAATCGGACTCACATCCGAATTTGGTAACTTTGTTTACACGATCTATCAGGAGGTGTCGATGTGATGCGCTTATTACGCTCCAAAAAACGATTAATGGTAGCTGTCATCTGCGTCTTATTCGCGTCGACGCTCGGCGGTTTCATGTTTGCTACATCCGCTTCAACCGATAAGAAGCAGACCGAAACTCAAACTACAGCACAGACTGAAACAAAGGCTGAAACTCAAACGGAGACAAAGACGGCACCTCAGACGAATACGACACAGGCAGTAACCCCTGCGAAATTAAATGGAAAATTGCCGGATGAAACTATGTTCCAAAGGATAGCGGAAAATGAGAAATTATTGCTTAAGGCGGATAAGTCCTCCGGTCATTTTACCGTAACAAGTAAAACAACAGGAGAAGTATGGCGCTCCTTTCCTAATCCGAAGGATTGGCAGGATAAGCTGAATACGGATGCATGGAAGGTGCATCTTGCTTCCCCCTTTATGTTCCGTTATGTAGAGTTTAATCTGCGTAAAGATTTGCTGAAGGAGACTAACTTCTATGCACAAAAAGGGGGAATAAGCCAGTTCGAAGTAACGGATCAGGGATTTAAAGTTATGTATGACATGCCGAATCTTGGCTTCACTATTCCTGTAGAAGTAAAGCTCGGCGAAGATTTCGTGGAAACGAAGGTGTTAGCTGAGGGTCTTGTGGATGAGAAAGTCATTCCGAAGGAAGAGCCGGCGGCAGCTACGGTTGATAAGGATGGCAAAGAAGTCAAGAAACCGAAGCCCAAGAAAGATCCTATGGCTCGCCTAGTATCCATTCGGTTGTTCCCTTTCTTGGGTGCCCAAACTTCGAATGATGAAGATGGATTTCTGTACATCCCAGACGGTCCGGGCGCGTTAATTGATTTCAGAGAACGTCGTGCGGGCACGCAGAACCTCTACACGGAGCGTGTTTACGGTGACGATTGGGCATACAGTAACCGCAATACCCTCTCTGATCGTAATCCGATTACCATGCCGGTATTCGGGATTAAATCGAATAAGCAAGCGCTTCTAGGAGTCATAACGGAAGGTGAGGAGTATGCGAATGTGGTAGCGGCCCCTTCGGGATCATTCAGTCAATTCAACTGGGTTGCACCAGAGTATCAATACCGGTTCAAGTTCTTCCAACCGACAGATACGAAGAAGCAGAATGGTTACTTGACGTATAGCAAGGACATAACGAAGTCGGATCGTGCTACCCGTTATTATATGATCGAGGAGAAAAACGAGGAAATTAGCTATGTTACATTAGCAGAACGCTATCGGGATTTGTTGATGAAGGAGTCTGCGATGAAACCGTTAGAAGGTGAGCGAGCGAAGCTGCGGCTTCAGCTGCACTTCCTTGGCGGCGATACCGAAGACGGATTTTTGTGGGATTCCTATCTACCGTTAACAACGACGAAAGAGGCGGAAGGTATTGTCCAGGAGTTGTCTGCACTCGGTGTGGATAACATGGACATCACTTATCTCGGATGGCAGAACGATGGATACAGCAAGTTTGGCGGTGACTTCCCCGTTCCAGATAAACTTGGTGGTAACAAAGGAATGAAGAGATTTACCGATTTTGCTCATTCGAAGGGCTACACGGTTTATCTTGATGCCTCTTCCTATACGTATAACAGAGGCGGCAAAGATGGGTTTCGGAAGAATAGAGATGGCCTTCGTGATTTAGCTTCTTCTGTCATTGAATCGATGAATTGGGATAGCAGGAGGAAGACGTTTGTCAGTCCTCAATTTATGCAGGGTGTTATCGAAGGGGATTTTCAAGAAGCACAATCATTAGGAATCGATGGCTATGTATACGGTCAAGGAATCGGATCGTTCTTGAATACGGATTTTAATGAGAATTATCTAACAACAAGAGAACAATCGAAGGAAATTCAGAGCCAATTGTTCGAGAAGACAAAAGAAACGTTTGGCAGCGTAAAAGGGGAAAGAGGTAACGCATATACCTTCCCATATATCAGCCATATGGACAATATGGCGTCTAACTTCTCCTACGATTTGTTTGTCGATCGCGTTGTACCCTTTGCCCAAATTGCTCTCCACGGTCTGACAACATACTCGTTCGAGTATGCGAACTTGAGTGATGACTATGCGAACAATTTCTTAAAGGGAATTGAATACGGCGCAGTACCGTCATTTGTCGTGACGAATGCCCCATCACAGGAGCTGCTTAAATCACTTTCTCTGCATGAGTTCTATAGCACAAACTACAAAGACTGGCTTGATGAGATCGTGTCCCAGTATCAAAAATACGAAGAGGCGCTTGGCGATGTGCAGAATGAGTTCATTACGGGTCATCGTGAAATCATAAGCGGCGTATTCGAAACAACATATAGTAACGGGAAACAAGTGATCGTTAATTATAACGATAAAGAGGTTCGTGTGGACAATGTTGTTGTGAAAGCTAAAGATTATCTCGTAAGCAAAGGAGGTGCGTAATATGGCCCCAAAGCGAATACTTTCTGCTAAGAGATCTCGAAAGCTGGAAGGGTCGTTATTTATTGCACCGTGGTTGATCGGGTTCATCGCTTTTTTAGGATTTCCGCTGGTCTTCTCACTCTTTATGAGCTTTCACACGGTAAAAATATTACCGAAAAAAATTGTGTACGACTTTGTTGGCGTTAAATATTATCGTGAGATCTTGTTTAACAGCTCGGATCTATACGATAAGTTAATTCCATATTTTCAAGAAGTCGTCATCATGATCCCGGTTATCGTCATATTCGCCTTGATGATCTCCATCATGCTTAACCAAAAGCTGCCCGGCCGATTTGTATTCCGTGCCATCTTCTTCTTACCGGTTATCTTCTCTACGGGTGCTGTCCTGATGTCATTTATTAATCAAGGGGAAGGGAACCTGGGATTCCTTGAACGATTTAATATTGGCGGTTACATGGATATGTTCCTTGGGGATAGCTCATGGGCGAAACCTGTAAAGACCGTATTGAATCAGTTTGTCCTGGTCTTATGGTATTCCGGGGTCCAAATTCTGCTCTTTATAGCAGGACTTCAGACCATCTCAACTTCTGCGTATGAGTCAGCTCGAATTGATGGCGCTACACCTTGGGAAGTATTCTGGAAGATCACACTACCAGCTATGTCGCCGTTCATCCTGCTGAACTTAATTTATACCGTTGTCGATATGTTTACGTTCCCATCCAATCCTGTCATTAGTCTGATTAATACGGGCAACTACGGATTTAATAGTGCGCTGGCCTGGATTTACTTTGCTATTATTCTTGTATTCCTGGGAATTGTTATTCTCATCTACAGTAGAATTAACCGAAAAAAATGCCGGAGTAAATCGTTAGTGAGGAAGGGAGGCAGAACATGAAGGTTGAAATAGCAACGCGTGTGAAACAGAAGTTCTCGACGAAACGTGGATTACGACAAGTGAAGTATAGCATTCTAGGGCGAGAGATGAATCAAGGACTATTATTTAAACTGGTCTTGTACGGAATATTCATCGTAACCTCCTATGTGTATATGAACCCGATTTTAAAAATGCTCGTGAAGATGGTCATGAGTGCAAAGGACTTAATTGATCCAACCGTGACGTGGATTCCGTCTTCCGTTTACTTGGGCCATGTGTTCGAAGCATGGAAGCTGCTAGATTATCCGAAGTCACTGTCCATCAGTTTACTTATCGCGATTTCGACAGCTGTGCTGCACTGTATCTCGTGTGGGTTAGCGGGATATGCCTTAGCAAGGCTTGATGTGCCATTCAAGAAGACCATTCTATTCCTTGTTTTCCTGGCATTCATTATTCCGCCGCAAGTGGTTATCCTGCCTACGATTATGGTGTATACAAAGCTTGGGTTGAATGGTCATTTATTAACCTTAATTTTACCTTCTATTTTTGGATTCGGTGTAAAGGGCGCACTCTTTGTTATCATCTTCCGGCAGTTCTTCTCCACACAGCCTAAAGCATTGGAAGAAGCGGCGCGTATCGATGGTGCTAGTGCTTTCAGATTTTATGCACGGGTTATGTTTCCTTTGGCAAGACCAGCGATTCTGGTCGTCCTGTTGTTCTCGTTCGTCTGGACTTGGAATGACACGTATTATCCAAGGATGTTCCTCGGTTCAAGTGGGGATATGCCGCTAGCACTGAAAATGTCATTTATCGATAATCAGTTGACAACGTTTATTACGAATGGAGGACTGCCGGAATATTTGGCAGAGCCAATCAAAATGGGTGCAAGCTTCCTGGTTATATTGCCTCCGCTTATTCTTTACCTCGTTGCCCAGCGTTACTTTGTTGAGAGTGTTGAACGTACAGGTTTGGTCGAATAGACCTGGATCTAATCATTTGGGATAATACAGGAGGATTATGAATGAAGAAACAAACATTATTTCTAATCATTACTTTTGTATTCATGCTAACCACATTACTTTCAGGTTGTACCGGCAATGATCCGGCAGATAAAGAACCGGAAGTTGTATCCGAAGCAAAGCCTGCTGGGACTAACGAAGAAACTTCACAGGAAGAAGAAGTGGATTGGACGAGTAAAGCTGTGACGGATTTCAGCGAGGAGACAACGATCACCATTCAACATGAATGGGGTATCGATCAGATTGCTCCTCTCATGCAGCCTATTGAAGATAAGCTCAAAGCAGAAGGCAAGAATATAACCGTTAAATGGATTCAAGGTGATTCCACTTCGGAAGCACTGCAAGAATTGAACGCTAGTGGTGTTATCCCGGATATTATATACAGTTCCAAAGGGATTGATGGTTTACAAGAACTGGATATGGTTGAGCCCATTGATGACTTGATGAAGATATACGAAATGGATGAAACCAGTATCAATCCATCTGTCATATCTTTGTTCCGCTCCTACGATGATAAGGGTTCCATGGTAGGTGTGCCCACGTTTGCTGATACCATTACGTTATTTTACAACAAAGAGATTTTCGATATGTTCGGCGTTTCTTACCCGACAGACCATATGACATGGGATGAAACCTTTGAGTTAGCTAAGAAGTTGACCGGAGAACGAAATGGTGTAAACTATCGTGGTCTGGAGATGGGCTATACGAACAGCCTGACGAGCGAAGCGCTCGCACCTCTTAAAGAAATTGTTACGAATGTCGTGGATCCTGAAACGGATGAAGTATTACTTACGAAGGAGCCGGCAGTCACAAGATATTTTGAATTGATGAAAAAGTTCTATAGCATACCAGGGATGTATGAACGTGATCCGGACAAACAAGCAAGCTTCTTTGCCGGTGGAACGGCTGCGATGTTAGTGTCTTGGCCCACATATCTGGAATGGGGAATTCCTGAAACCATTCGACCGAATGTAGATTCGGTTCTCATGCCAATCTGGGGAGGAGAAGATCAGTTAGCGACACCAACGCAAGCTCATATGTATGTATTGAATAAATACGGTGAGCAAAAAGATGCAGCTTTCCAGTGGATGAAAGAAGTCGTTGCGGAAGATATGCAGATGAAGTTCTCCGCAGCAGGATATCCGACGGTATTGAAGAATCCTGAAGTAATCGCGACATTCGGGAGTGAAAAAGATATTTACGAAGGCAAAAATGTAAAAGCGTATTTCCCGGAAAACGCAAAAATCATTGAAGGTAGAAAATCGCAATATCAACGATTAGCTGAAGGTATGATCACGGAGAAATTGAAAGACTTCGCCAACTCGGATATGAATATCGCCGAATTTTTACGTAAGCTGGAAGAGGAATTAACGATTAAGATCAAGGAAGAGAAACAAAAGAAAGAACAAGGGCAATAAGAATCCGGACGCCTGCATAAGTACGTTGTTAAGAACCTGAGGTCATCGTCTCAGGTTCTTGACGCTTTGAGAGGAGCATGTCCTATCGTGATGTATGATAAGCTTCCAGTCCTGAACCCAGAGGAAACGATCCCGTTATTGCAGGATCAATTCTATTATCCACCATATATTACGCTTGCCCATATGTACAAACCTCCAACGGGTTGGTTTATGACACCTCAGCAGATTAGTCAATATCAGCTTCTATATGGAGTCGAAGGGAAAGCAGATAATATGATGAATGGCGTGAAGTGTCCGCTTGGAAAAGGGGATATTTACATCATTCGACCCGGTGCTGTTCGGTCATTGCAACCCTCTAAAGATGATCCATACGTGGGAATAACCATTTCATTTCATTTTGGACTGTCAAAGTCACCAATCGAATTCATGTTTGGAAATGACTACATGAAGGGGAGCGATCCAGATGGTTCGTTACTAGGCAAACTGATCCCCCTAATTCAGGCAGTCCAGCAGCATACGTTGACAAGCAATATGCTTGCCCAAGGACTGTTGTTACAAATATTGTATGATTTGGCTAATAACAATCCGGTGGATGGAACAGCGAAGCAGACCACCAAAATCAATGCGAAAATGGTGAAAATCTGTAATTACATTAAAGAAAATTATAGCACGACGATTCGTTTAGATACGTTAAGTGAGATGACCGGGCTGAGCAGGAACTATATCATACGGCAATTTCGCAAGTGTTACGGCATGACGCCGTCTGATTATCTGGCTACGATTCGCATAGAGAAGGCGAAGCAGCTCGCAATTGAAACCGACCTTTCAATCAGCGAGATTGCGAACCAGGTCGGATATACGGAGCTGCACTCCTTTAGTCGAATGTTCAAAAAACGAATGGGAATCAGTCTAAGTCAGTTTAATGCCACGCTTATTTCGTCACTCGATATCGTCTCCCCCCTAGAAGAATCTTAGGGGGTTATTTTTGTTATAAAAGTGTTACTCTGGGCTAAATACTTCCAAGGGTTTGCCGAGTAAACTATGAATGAAAGACCGGATTGGAAACGCTTCCGAATGATGGAGAATAGATTAGGTTGATTCAGGATTAGCTTGTTCAAAGGTAAGAAACCCGGATCGAATGGCTCTTGCATTCATTAAATCCATTCTTTTCGCATCGGTATTATGAGTTGATGAAACTGGGAGGGTTTATGTATGAAAAGAAGTGGTCAAAAAAGTCTAGGCCTGCTGCTCATGATGTGTCTATTGTTCATGTTCGTTCTGGGAGCATGTTCCTCAGGCGGGGGCAGTGAAGGTACAAGTGATAAGCCAGATACAACAGAATCAACCGCAGGAACGAATACGAACACGGAAGAGCAGGTGGCGGAGCCTGAACCTGTAGAGGTGAAGCAATTCTCGAATGAACCCGTTACGTTAAAGGTAGCAACCCAATGGGGGGAAGAAAATTTCCAGAACAATTTTGTTCAAGATATGAAGGAGCTTGTTCCCCATATTACATTCGAATATGTCGATTGGAACGGAACGGCTGAAGGGATCCAAGAGATTAACAGCGCAGGGACGGTGGTTGACTTACTAACGCCGAACCTTGGGGTAGATGTGCTGCTCGATCTCGATATGGTGCAGCCACTGGATGAGATGGTAGCAGAGTATGGGATAGACTTGAGCACCGTGGACCCTTCGTTTATTGCTCTGATTCGCGCTCAAGACCCAGAAGGACGGTTGATCGGTTTGACGGGCAATGGAGGGATCTATGGCCTCTTCTATAACAAGGAAGTATTCGACCTATTCGGTGTTCCCTACCCGACAGACAATATGACCTGGGATGAAATCATTGACCTCGCTAAGAAAACGACAGGTATCCGGGATGGTAATCAGTATGTAGGCTTGGAGTTTGGCTCGGATACGGTGGATGCTGCTCTGTTGCAGCTGTCCACAACGTTGACGGATCCGGATACGGGGGAATTGCTATTGTCCAAAGATCCGAAGTTTACAAAGTATATGGAACTCATGAAAAAAATATATAGTATTCCCGGCATTTACAATCCGGAGGAACCAGATAAGTTTATGCAAAAAACAGCCGCGATGGAAATCAACTGGCACGGCTTCCTCACTTGGTTCGGAGGGGATACCCCGGAGGAAAGAGCAGAGTTCAAGAAGAACATGGACATTCTGCCGGTACCATCCTGGCCTGACATCCCGGCGACCGCTCCAGCGGTTCATACGGCCCCTACCGTCATTAACCCGTATAGCGAGAATAAAGAAGCAGCGCTGCAAGTCCTGCAAGCGATTATTTCCATAGAGAATCAAACGAAGGCTACAAGAAAAGGCACCATCCCGGCTACATCCGATGTGGAAATTCGCAAACAGTTTGGTGCCGACAATCCGGATCATCAAGGTAAAAATGTAATGGCCATGTTCCAAAATCAATTTGCCCTTCCTCCTGCTAGAGCAAGCGTGTGGGATAAGTATGTTGATTTGAATGGGGCTATGCAGAAGTTTGCGACCTCGGACATGAACATCCCGGAGTTCATCCGTGTGCTGGAAGAGGAATCTGCGATCAAGATTAAGGATGCCAAGAATAAACAGTAAGAGAATTTCAGACAAAATAGACTTACGGAATAGGAGCGAGTAAAATCATGACAGATCTGCTGCATAAGGAAGGCTGGACCCTCGTATTTCATGAAGAATTTGACGGGGAAACGCTCGACCAGACGAAGTTCTCACCCTACGGGTTATCCCATTGGAAGACGTTAGAGGAAGCAAAGGCGACCTATCAATTCCGGGATAGTTGTATCGTGTTACAACTGCCTGATGAGCAAAAGCGTGTATCCGCGATTGTTACGGGGATGCGAGATGGACTGCACCGTTACGGTGATGATCTCGGGCTAAACCATCATGATCGTGCTTTCATGAACCTTGTGACGAAATATGGTTACTTTGAGCTACGTGCGAAGGTGGCGAAAGGGAGCGGGCTTAATTCAGCTTGGTGGATGATCGGGTTCGAAAATGAGAAAGAGCAAAATGCTGAAGTCGACATTTTTGAAATGTTAGGCAAAGATACACGTTTACTGAATACGACCCTTCATTCATTGCGTGATACGGAATTGAAGTATGCCCATATTCCGTATCGTACGGATGTGGACTTATCTGAAGATTTTCATGTATACGGCTTTGAGTGGGATGAATCCGGTATGAAGTTCTATCTGGATCATGAGCTGTACTGGGAAATTGATCAGTCACCGGATTATCCGATGGTTACCCTGCTGCAAATTAATGATGGCGATGGAGGATGGATTGGCGATCTGGATCGATCGATTCCGTATCCGAAGGAATTCCTCGTAGATTATTTAAGGTTATATAAACGTGAAGGGATGCCTATGGAGCTCACTCCGCTGGAAGGCAAAGAAGGCAACCTCGCCCGGTTTGCCATTAGCGGAGTAGGTAACGATATTACATGGGGAGATTTGTACAATGCACAGTCGCATATATGTTATATCAATGACGGAGATCCGAATACCGCTCTAATCAGCAAACCGGAAGAGTCATTACCTCACTATATTTATTTGGATTGGATGGAACCGAAAGCATTTAATACGGTATCGTTAACGACACGAGCGGGATTGAAGCAAGGTCCGACACAGTGGGATATTGAAGTATCTCCTGATGGTCTAACCGATTGGCGTAAAGTGGGGGAGTCAGGGCAGGTCGCATGGAGCCATCGTGAGGATGAGCTAGAAACGCACGAAATCACGTTTGCCCAAATAGAGCAGGTTAGGTCGCTTCGAGTGGTTATTCAAGCCTTCAACGGTAGCCATGAATCAGGATCGTACCTAATCCAGGATATTGCTGTCTATTTGAGCGCAAAGGCGTAATGGATCAGAGCTCAATGCGTGGAAACCTATGTGAAGGACGGTAGGAAATGGATGGATGGCGTAAACTGAAGCAGTCGTAGTTACCTCATTGTAGTATATTTTATCACTTTACATGTCTTAGGAATCAATGATCAACGCCGAAAGCCCCAATTCCCATAAAATGACGGTTGAAACGTATAAAATCAGGGTATTGGGAGATGAAGGTATACCATCATCAGGAGGCGATGAAGTGAAGAAGAAGATATACACGTTGAAACATATGGCAGGAGCATTTCTTGCTGGAGCCATGCTGTTTTCAGGATTTTCGCTGGCGGCTGCAAATCCCGAAGGAGCCGTAGATGCGATTAAACACACGATGTCTAAAATAAGCTACTACGTCAACGGCAAGGACCAATCTACACCTGCCGGTCAATTCATGAACCAAGGGACGGCTGCGCCGGATTCCATTATTCATAACGGCACGACCTATGTGCCTGTTCGCATGGTTTCTGACCTGGTTGGCCAGCCTGTGTACTGGGAGCAGGCTTCCAGGACGATCTCTTTGGGGCTTCCTGTAGTCAAGCTATACAATGCGGCGGGCGAGCCTGTTGGTTCCGCTACGTTGGAGCAGATCAAAGACGGGGTGAAGGTAAAGATTACCGCATCCGGCCTAACTCCAGGCAAGCATGGGTTCCATGTGCATGAGAATGCAATTCAGGGAACGGATTTTAAATCTGCCGGAGGGCACTTTAATCCGACCGATAAGCACCATGGCCTTGAGCATCCACAAGGAAGCCATGTCGGCGACATGCCGAACCTAGTCGTAGGCGCAGACGGAAACGTGGAAGCGGAGCTGACCATTCAGCATGGAACGCTTGATAAGAATCAGCCGAACTCGGTGTTGGGGCGCTCGCTGATCATACATGCCGGCGAGGATGACAATGTTACCGACCCGGCGGGCAATTCCGGCGACCGTGTGGCTGGAGGGAATATCCCAGAGTAATCTGGCAAGTTGCAGCACCTGCGGTTTGCAACATATGAAATCCAGTGAAAAACGCATCTCCACAGGGAGGTGCGTTTTTTTGATGGCTGCGCAACGGAAGGTGATAGAAGGAACTGGTGGAGTGCTTTATGTAAGGTGTAATCTTGGTTGATACGTCGTTAACGATTGACTGCTGTACTGTAGAGGGATCTTCGAAGTTCCGGTTTGGACCAGAACAGGGATACTGTACAATATAACCATGGGGATCGTTAGAAGGTCTTTATGAATGATGTGCTTAGGTTGATTCTCATTAGACTCTTGCAAGTCCTCATGAAAAGTTAGTGAAAAGGATGTTATACGCATGGTTAATATTATTACCGTTATATTTGGCGTGATCGGTGCATTTACTGTTTTTAATTTACTATTTGCTTGTTTATATTTGTTTAGTAAAACGCTAGGGAATAGATTTTACAGATGGATTGTCCATGATTTAGAGTTTTTGATGGTTTTGGCCTTTCCGTTGTTCGGACCGACTCAATTTATAGCAAGCCAAGTATATGAGCGTTTTAGCTGGTTCGCCGCTAGAATTGTACTGATATTCTATTCCATAGGATTAATGATTTTAGCTGTTATTTTCTTTATGTTGTTTGGTCATTTTGTGGATATGGCGTAGTGGGTAGTAGTATGAAGAGTTCTTCTAAATATCAAGTGACCACCATCGCGGCTGCAATTTCGTTTGGTATGATAAAATATGATACAAAATTAACCATTATAAAAAGGTAGGGGATATTTGGTGAAGTTAGTCTATTTTAATGATACGGGTAAGGAAATTAACATTCACCTAGGAACATTTTTGCAAGGTAGTAAAACTTCCAAGGAACCTATTAAGCCCTTAGAGGAAAGAGTTTTTGAGCTGCCAGAAGGAACATATCCTTGGATTAAGATGTGGGATTATCATGGACAGTTATCTATATTCGTATCCGGAAAGAAGATCAATGAGCAAGAAGATGATGGTCATGTGAAAGACTTTTGATGTGTTGGGAGAAGAAGATGAAGACGATTATAGATCAAGTATTGAGAGGTATAACGGGAGTAGAAAAGTACAGTAGACGGCTCCCAGACAAAAAGGCGTTAATAGGGAAAACTCAAGAAGGCTAGTGGAAGTATTCCGATGGCAAGTTTGAGATAGTTGGGGATGAATTAGGACGCGAGCGAATCGCGTCCGTTATTTAATTGATGCTAGAGGGATGCAGGATGCATTTCCATCCGATAAAGGTCAATGACCATATTTGCGCCTTTTAATATATCTAGTCCGATGAGTCCATTGATTTGATCAATATCTTCATGAAATACACCAAAATCCATGTAAAAATTGTCTATGACGAAGTTTCCTAACTGGACTTGATCGATCTGCTTGCGGAAAGAATATTCATCTCCGCCAATCCCAAAGCTGCGCACTAGTTTATCTCCATTTTCAAAATGTATTCCAACTTGCGTCACGATATCAGAGGAGAGAAGAGTATGCGCTGCACCGGTATCGATGACTAAATGATTGATCGTTAGGGAACGACCTTTAAAACGAATCGTCATGGAAGTTTGCAACAGATTATCGATATATTCAATCAGCATGCTAGCGACTCCTATAGAAAGGGTGTTTTCTCAATTCGATAGCAATTTCTTCTTGGCCCGTATGGTAGACGATGTTGTTGTCTTTGCATGTTAAAAGCTCTTTGGTCGCCTCGGAAGGGTCTTGAATGGCCCGAACAAGAGCAACCTCGTCAACGTACTGTATGTTGTCTTCGGTATGTGAATTAAGGATTTCTAACAAGACATATTGATCGGGATAAATCGAACGCACTTCTCGCCATTGCATTGTGATCACTCCCATTCGTTTATTGTAATCTCCGATTTGATGGGTGAGCATGTTTCGCTATTTTATAATAGAATTAATCCCTTATCAAACCATGGATAACATAATTATACCTTATAACAAAATAAAAAAACGTGCACATTATTTCTCCAAAATAAGTCGTGACACTTTTGGGAAAGTACATTGGCTGATAACTTATCGAAACTCCCATAGTTTATCCTTGGTCTTACTTAAGTTGTATAGAAATTATAGAATCTTCCCTTCACACGACAGTCGTGTGAAGGTTTTTTATTTAGAACATGCATTCGCTGACAAACAGCTGTTCATTTAGAACTATAAAATATGATAATCAACGATACTAGGCTAAACTTCCGGAGTGCAAATACTAGGAGTTTCAGTGAGAAACGGAAAGAAGGTATACATGAAGCAAGCTTTTATTGCAATAACAGGTACCTCGCATTATTTCGGCACGAGTTTTTTGAAGCCGGGGATGGTCGTACAGCTTGTTAAAGATCCTGGCAATCCGTATGACGAGGAGGCGATCCAGGCGGTTATTCCTCCGATTGGAAAGATCGGTTACGTTACGAACAGCACACATACGGTGCCTAAAGGATGTCGGAGCGCTGGTCGGATTTATGATTCATTTGAACAACAAGTCTACGGAGTGATTCGGTTTATTGTGAAGGACTTGGTCATAGTAGAACTTATGGAAGGTATAGCAGCATTCGATGTTTTTCTCCAAACAGAACATCAATCATTCCCTTTAAGTGAGAGAAATTTGCCGTAATTTGTTTTTTATTGTGGAATTAGGAAGGGACAGTGGGAACTTTGACGAATTTAGGTATATAGAATTAAGAGGGAGGAGAATTGGCATGGACCTGGTAGATCGATTGTATCAGAAAATAATAGAAGATCCGCTATCCCCTAAGGTGCTGATTGTCCCATCCTATTCACAAGGGCATCAATTGCTTGAGCGAATTTGCGAACGCTTCGGCTCTATTTTTAATGTAGAAGTCCAGACTCTCCAGGGCATGGTGCACGCCAATACAGCATTAGAGCTAGCGCGCAGAAGGCTTCGTTTGCTTGATGAGGATCAGTTGTTCTGGGTGGTTCGACAGCTGATGCTGCATCAGGCCGAAGCAGCCCCGCACAGCTACATTACACAAAAATCAATGGTAAACCCCGGGGTGGTCCGTAAAGTTCATCAGTCGCTTGTTGAATTGCGGATGGCTGGAGTTCGTTCCGGAGAATTCCATTCGAATGACTTTATGAACGAGAACAAAGGCTTGTTTCTTCAGCAATTGCTTGGTCGTTATGAGACTTTCCTCAGGGAGCATGGCCTGACGGATTTAGCCGGCTTGGTGGATTGTTGTAAGCCAGCGGCGAATGACACCAATTTTTTAATCCTCCAGCCCACGGGTTGGTCTAGAACGGAATGGTGTCTCGTAAAAAAAATAGCGGGGAGCCGCCTGCATATCATCGATTTCGATGAACCTTTTTATACCAACGCAAGATTCTCTAATAATCAATTTACGATGTTTCGGGCTGCCGGAAGTTTAGCGGAAGTCCGTGAAGGATTTCGCAGGATGCAAGCCGAACCGGCTCCGCTTGATCATATGGAAATTTTGTTGTCCGATTATGAACGATATGCGCCTGTGATCCATTCGCAGGCAGAGGCATCGGGGATTCCAAGTACGTTTTCAAACGGGCTCCCAATCACTTATTGCACGGCAGGCAAGGCCGTATTGGCCATCCTTGATTGGATCGATGAAGGTTACCCGGTGTCACGGCTTACCGAGATGCTTCGTCATGGATGTCTGAAAATTCCTGACCAGCAAGCATCGGCGGGAGTTTGGATTCGCCTGCTGGAGCGCAGCGGAATCGGCTGGGGCAGACATCGATATGTCGCAATCCTTCATTCCAGAAATATAGGCGATGAGCAGCAAGAGCTGGGAATGAAACTGCATGAGGTGATTCAGGGCTGGTTCGACAATCTTCCGGAAGGAAGCGAGTGGAGGCCGGATCAGCTGCTCGAATGGTTGTCGGATTTTGTTGAGCAGCATGTGCCTGTTCATTCGAGCGACGACCAGAGCGTAAAAACCGCGATTCAATCTTGGAACACACGTCTATCGGGAATTATGGTTGGACCAATGACATCCGAGTGGGCGGTACGATATGTAAAGGGAATTTTGAACAGTATACGAATCCGTGTCGATGCAACACCGAAGCCCGGGGCAGTTCATGTTACTTCCATACACAATGGCGGCTTCAGCGGAAGATACCGAACATGGATCGTTGGCATGGATGAGCGAGCCTGGAGCGTGCCGGCCAAACAAGATCCTCTGCTGTTGGATGAAGAGAGGGCGGCAGTATCAACAAATTTGCAGCTGATCCGTGAACAAGTCAAACAAATCAGGAGTGTTCGTGATGCCCGGTTATCACTGATTTGCGGGGAATTGTGGCTTAGTTATGCTTCGTACGATCCGGGGGAGCGGGAAAGCCGCAGCCCTGCATTCGAGATGCTGCAAATGATGAGGCTGCAATCTGGGGATGACACACAGGATTTCAGTGATTTAGAGAGGGTATTAGGCCAGCCGTACAGTGTAATGGATGTGCTGCATCCGGAAGTACGAAGAAGTACATATGATGAGATCGATGCATGGGCGCAATATCTTCGGGATCCAAGCGGAACAAAAGATGGATGGGAAGCCGTATCAGATGCTTATCCAGCCTTGGCACAGGGATATCTAGCCCGGGTGAATCGCCAAGACGAAAGGTTATCGAAATATGACGGGTGGCTGAGTATGAACATAGCAGAATTCCCAAGTACGGATGGAACGCTGGGCCAAAAAGCCATTAGTGTGAGTCAACTCGAGAAATATGCGGCATGCGGACTGCAGTACTACTTTTATTCCGTGTTAAAACTGCGTCCCAAAGACATTCCGGTCTTCGACCGTACCCGTTGGCTGCAGCCCGATGAACGGGGAACGCTTCTGCATCATATATACAGGGAGTATTTAGAGGAGGTTACGGAGTCCGGGACAAAACCGTCGCAGCATGACAGACGCAAGCTGCAAATGATTGTAGACCAAGCGCTTGAAGATGCCGCGCATTCCATACCGTCTCCAAGCGAGCATGTGCTGAATAAGGAATCTGAGGGTATTCGGCGCGATGCAGAGGTTTTTTACATGAACGAAGAAGGAAAGACCGAACAGCCCTGCTATTTCGAGTTGGAACTAGGGACATCTGAAGGTGAGCCGATGGTGCTGACATTGCCTGGCGGAATTCAAATAAGATTGAAAGGTTTTGTAGACCGGGTTGACCGAATCGGCCCCCATGAATATCGAATCATTGATTATAAAACAGGCAATACAAAAAGGTATGCCTCTTCTGGATATTTCAGCGGAGGAACACAGCTGCAGCATGCCCTGTATGCAATCGCGGTTGAACAGTGGCTTCATGTAACAGGAAGAGACCCTGAGGCGAGGGTGACGGAAGCGGAATATGCTTTTCCAACTGTACGGGGAAGAGGAGAGTATGTTAGGAGAAAGCAAAACCGCAGGGAGGAATTGGGCGACATTGTATCTAAGCTTCTGGATTCCATGAACCAGGGGGTGTTCATTCCAACAAAGGATGTTAAGACATGTACGTGGTGCAATTACCAGGCGGTGTGCGGCTCACACGCCGAGTGGATGGTGAACAAACGTGGAGCCGCTGTTAATGCAGCTGCATTAGGTTCACTGCGGGAGGTTGAAGAGATTGATTGAATCTAGCATATTAAGCATGCCTCCAGATCAAGCAGACCGTGAACGGATCCTTCTAGATTTAGATACGACGCTGCTTGTGGAGGCGGGGGCCGGTTCCGGTAAAACGACTAGTTTGGTGGGCAGGCTTCTTGCCTTAATTGATCACGGCGTGCATGCGGAACAAATCGCGGCTATCACATTTACGAATAAAGCTGCCGGGGAGCTCAAGGAACGATTCCGAGTCGCGTTGGAAACCGCCAATCGGACAGCTGAGCCCAGTTCAATGAGCGGCAGTCGATTTTCGGCTGCTCTTAGCAATCTGGATCTCATGTTTATTGGAACAATCCATTCCTTCTGCGGTTTGCTGTTGCGGGAACGTCCGATCGAAGCGGGGCTCGAACCCTATTTTGAGGAGATGGCGGAAGAGGAGGAAAAGCTCTTTCATGCTGCCTGTTGGGATGAGTATATTGCTGAATTGAATGACACGCAGCTGCAGCTCTATGACGAACTATCATCGCTCGCCGTTAATGTGAATACCCTGAAGGAAGTTTATGATCGGGTATCCATGTTCTCCGATGTCGAGCTGCCTTGTCAGGAACGAAATTATCCGAACTTCGACCGTATTCGGGAGACGCTCTTTCCACTGCTTGACGCGGCGGCACCGTATATTCCATCGACTGAGCCTGATCCAGGCTGGGACAAGCTTCAAATGCTTGTACGTACAAATCGCCAAAAGATGCAGCTGATCGACTTGAAGGACGATATGCGCATTCTTGAAATCGCTGAGGAGTTCGAAGGCAAGATCAATGTAACGCAGAAGCGATGGACATCCAAAGAGCAGGCCATCGAGATGAAGACAAGATTTCTCGATTGGCAGCAGGCCGTGTTGCTTCCATTCCTGCAGGAATGGCGCGAATATTTATATCCGAAGCTGATTGCGTTCGTTCGTCCGGCTATTGCTTATTGCCAAGAACGCCGTTTGTCTGCGGGACGTTTGAATTTTCAGGATCTGCTCTTGGAAACCGCCAAGCTGCTTCGCAGCCATCGTGAAGTTCGGACATATTTTGCACAAAAGTACCAACGGATTCTTGTTGACGAATTCCAGGATACGGATCCGGTTCAGGCAGAGCTTATTTTTCTGCTGACGGGCGTTAGCGAGTCGATACTGGAGGATCTGGACTGGAGGCAACTGAAGCCGAGGCCCGGCTCACTATTTCTGGTTGGGGACCCGAAGCAGTCGATCTATCGTTTTCGCAGGGCAGATATCTCGATCTACAACGAGGTTAAAGCGCGAATCCGGGAGTGTGGGACAGTACTCAAGTTAACATCGAATTTCCGCTCCGTTCCATCGATTGGGGAGTATATCAACAGTCGGTTTGCAGACAAATTTCCTTCTGCCGAAACGGAATATCAAGCGGCGTTCGCGAAGATGGAAACGGACTGGGATCTCTCGACCCAAGCAGCAGGGCATGGTGTACACGTGTTGAACTATCCCAAGATTGCTGGGGGCAAAGCTGCGGCTTCCCTCGAAGATGCCAAGCGTATTGCGAGTTATATTTCATGGGCTTGTACCGACGGCAACCTGCAGATGATCCAGAGGGACGGCACAAGCCGGAATGCGGTTCCTGGGGACTTTATGATCCTGACCAAAACGAAACAATTCATCCACGTCTATGCCGAACAGCTGGATCTGAGCGGTATTCCTGCCGATACTTCAGGAAGCACGGCCGCTTATGAAGAAATGCTGATGCTCTGGCAGCTGGCCTGCTGCCTCGAGGATGCCTCCGATCAGCCTGCATTGCTGGCGGTACTGCGCGGCATGTTATTTGGATTAAGCGATCAGCAGCTGTGGGCTTACAAGCAGGTAGGCTGCCGGATCTCTCTATACGAGTCGATATCGCCGGGGGACCTGAGCGACGATGCGCAGCCAGTTGGCGCAGCATTGGCCAAACTACGCGTGTATTCGGATTGGGTCCGTACATTAAGCGCTGCGGCGGCTTTCAGCCTTATCGTCGAAGATCTGGGAATTGTACCGTATGTGTCGGCATTACCCGCAGGTTCGGTACGCGCTGGAACCTTGGTTGGATTGATGCAGCTTGTGCACAGCGATGCCCGAGCTGGTTCAAGCTGGAGCGAACTATGCCGACTGATGGAAAGAACCTGCAAAGGGATGGAAACATCGAGTCTGTATGCCGGTGGCGATCAAGCCGTCCGTGTGATGAATTTGCATAAAGCGAAAGGACTGGAAGCCGCTGTTGTTTTCCTCGCAGGTCCATGCGAAGAATCTGAACACGATCCCGCGCAATATATCGATCGGTCTTCTGATCCGGCGGCAGGGTATTTTACGATCCATAAAAAGGTAGGGGTTTTTCAATCGAAAACGGTAGCTCAGCCTCCGGGTTGGAGCCTAATGAGTGAGCGGGAGCGGACATTCGAAAAGGCAGAGAAAGATCGATTGTTATATGTAGCTGCTACGCGGGCCAAGCAAATGCTGGTCATCAGTTTATATCCCGAGCAGCCGGCCAAATGCCCATGGACCCCGCTGATTGAGGGAATGCTAGAGTTGCCGGAGCTTGAGGTTCCTGAACGCATACAAACGCCAAAAACGGAGTTAACCCAAGGACCCGATATCCTCAGCATTCGGGCAACTCGTCAACGCCAGCTGAATGATATTAGCCGGCCTACCTATTCGCTGCTGTCGGTGACGGAACAGACCAAGACGCTTCATGACCGCCCGGAATGGTCGTCGGAGGGGAAAGGGATGGCTTTCGGCAGCGTTGTCCACCGCTCGCTGGAAATGCTCGGCAAAGGGTTGGCCGAGTCGGATCTAGAAGGGGCCGTACATTTGCTTGCTAGCGAAGAAGGATTGGCAGCAGAGTACATACCCGAAGCTGTTCGAATTGCGCGAAGCATCCTGGTCAGCGAGTTGTGGCAGCGAAGCTTGCGTGCTCGCCGCCGGTTGTTCGAGCTGCCCCTGTTACTTAGGAAGAGCACTGAAGAGCTTAAGACTTACAATAGCTTGGCAATGGAAGACATCCAGCTCGAAGCGGCCGCGGCTTCGGCAATCGAGGATGAGACTGTAAAGCATGCTTACATGCGAGGCGTCATCGATTTTCTGTTCGAAGAAGAAGACGGCTGGGTCATTGTTGACTTCAAAACCGATCACATCGAGGAGGGGGCCCTGCAGACGTTTGTTAATTTCTATCGTCCTCAGGTTCTAGTCTACGCTACTGAATGGGAGAATACCTTTGGCTTCAAAGTTAAAGAAGCGGGGCTTTATTTTGCGGGGGTTGGGCGGTATGTGGTGTTGTAACTATTCTAAAAAACACATGTTCCAATGTACGACGATTGCTTAACTAGGTACAGTCATAACTTGGTATCGAAAATAAACTTCTTTGATGAGAATAAATATTAATTGCTGAATGATATGGAGGTATATATGTATAGCATTCATGGTGCTAAAGCAGAAAAAATAGAATCAGTTACTTTTATGGAGCTAGATATGGTGGAAAGTGACTTGGAGGAAATTTTAAGAAACAGTGTTTTTATGTTATGCGATGAAGAGGAATCCATGCTCATTGTGGGAAGACAGGTTAAAAACGAAAGGAATGGAAGAAGTGATTTAACTGCTATCGATAACAATGGTAACGTTGTTTTGATAGAGATTAAAAGAGACCGCAGAGATATTGAGAACCGAAAAGAAGCTTTCGAATTCCAGGCCATTCGTTATGCAGCTAGTTACGCTACTATTAAATCTACAGATGAGCTAGTTAAAAAGGTATACGCTCCTTATATTGAAAAATACCGAAATGAATACGAAACAAGCGAGTTAACTTCATATGAACTTGGCATCAGGAAGTTAAATGAGTTTTTAGAAAGAAACGGTGCAGTAAGCTCCTTTAACAACAAACAAAGAATAATATTGGTAGCGTCAGAATTCGATGATCAAACTCTTTCTGCCGTAGCCTGGTTAAATAGCAATAATGTTGATATTAGTTGTTTTAGGTTGGTTCCATACAAAATTAATAGTGACATATATATAAACGCAGAAAAGTTACTTCCTGTTGCGGACCATGATGACTATTATATTAATTTTTTGGATAGGTCATTTCCCGCAGTCATCAAAACCAAGAAAGACATCACTAGAAGAAGTCTACCTAAGATCGAAGCTATGCTAACTTGGGGAGTGGTAAGAGAGGGAGATACTATCGTAGCTAAAGGTAAGGGCGATGAGGCTATACTTCTATCGAATGGAAATGTGAATGTAGGTGGTCAGGAGTTATCCATGCAAACATGGCTAAAAGAACTTTTTGGATGGTCAAGTGTTCAAACTTATGTTTTTGCTATACATAAAGAAAGTGGTAAAACGTTGTCACAAATACGTGAAGACTATATGTTGCAGGTGGGAATTGAAGATTGAAGAAACAAGGTACGGCATATTACTATGCCTGCCTTTTTAATTGCATGTCTAACATGAAAAAATCCTGGAAAATAATCCATTGGAATTATGAGAATATAGAAGGGGATGGTAAATCTCTGTCGAATGATGTATATATTAGGAATATTATCATAGGAGATTAGAACTATGTCTGATAAGCTGTTTCGTTGGTTCAAAATTATTTATGCCATCCAAGCAAGACCTGGAATCAGCGCCAAGGAATTGGCGGAACGATGTGAAACCGAGGAAAGAACGATTTATCGCGATTTGCGTTCACTAGATGTGCTGGCTCCGATTACCAATGAAGGGTATGGCAAAGGCTACACGTTCGCTGGGGATTTTGCCATGTTCCCATTCAATTGGACGCAGCAGGAGGCACTGGTCTTCTCCATGCTTCCTTCCTTTGTCGATCAGAGCAACATGCCGCCGGGATTCGAAACGGCATACGATAAGGTTATGGCGTCACATTTTCGGCAGAAGAAGCGGGATCGCGAAATCCTCAAACATGTCACGGATATTATCCAAATGGGTTCTCCTGCATATAGGGAGGATGCGCCCAACTATCTATATCAAGTCATTCAGGCCATTGTTGAAGAAAAGACGATCACCGTCGTTTACCATACACAGAGCCGAAACCAACAAACGGAACGAGAGATCGATCCGTATTACCTCGTCCCGAGGGATCAACGCTTCTATCTGATCGGCTATTGCCATCAGGCGAAGGATATTCGGACCTTCCGTCTGAGTCGTTTCCGCTCTATGGAGATGACCAACCGCACTTTTGAGCGCGGGGACTTTAACCTGAAGAGTTATATGAAGAACACGTGGTCGATTGAACGCGGCGAGGAACAAATCCATTTCAAAGTGAAATTCTCGCCGGACGTCGCGCGTTACATCAAGGAAGAGGAAATGTTCGTCAGACCAAAAATGAAGGATTTGCCAGATGGCGGATTGCTATTCGAGGTTACCTTGAATCACGACAGGGAATTTATGAATTGGGTAAGTCAATACGGACCGGATGCTGAGATTTTGGCGCCAGTGTCTTATCGGGACCGGATGAAAGAACGGCTTGAACAATGGCGCAAGCTGTATGAGGGGGAATAAGGAACGGCACTATTGTGCCATTCCCAGCATTTCCGCCAATTTGCTGAATGGGTGGTTCTCCTCCGAGCCTGTGGAATATACCATTTCCGAGACGTACAGCTGATCTTCCGCGGCATTATTAGTAACCAATTGAATGTTAGGGAAGATGGATAAAAAGATTTTGGCCGTGTTATAGGCATCATCGGTTGCTCGATGCGGTTCCCCGATGAATGGAAGCTGCAGCAGATCAAGAGCCCGCTTCAATCCGAATCTCTGTCGATGATCCGATTGATGAAGCCGAGTAAACGCTAGCTGGATGTCGTTATAATTTTGAAGCCAATCTAAGGAGATCTCATGGTATCGGCAATGCTGCATGAGTTGATATTTATCATCCATGCCCCACGCGCATAAATAATATGGCGCCTCGCCGATCCACTCTTGAAAGGCTTTGAGCGCTTCAGGAAAAGACGGTGCTTGATCGACTTGATCCTGCGTAATCCCTGTAAACGGCGTCGTTTCCGGTGTTAATTTATACTGTCTCAAAGGCTTCACATAGGAATGAAACACATCGGTCATGACCAGTGTTCCTTCCTGTTCGGTCATTTTAATCGCACCGATTTCGATAATGTCGGCAAGATGCTGATGTTTACGAACCACCATGAATTCAAGATCGAAGATAATGTAATTTGGCATTGGAGTGCTCCTCTCTGCAATTGTTGTTATTAGTTTAGCAGAGGGGAGTGGCTGGGGTTGTCAGGGAATGGGTGTTCGGGGATGGGGGGGAGATATAATGCTTTCTAAGAGAATACGTAAAGAGAGATTAGGTTTACAAAATATACTATCGTATTCTCAACGAATTACCGATAATTGAAACAGAAAGAAAACATTGGGAGTGATTGATTTGATTCTTTTTATATTAGAGGGAAGGGGATTGTAATTCAGATATACTTGGTTATCTATACAAATTAAATAGTCACATGAGTGCATAGAGGAAATGCTTACGTAAATTAGTATTTATATATTACACTTCGCTCTTGGCGGAGCTTTTTTATTTATTAGAGAAAATATTCTGGAGGTTTTTTATGGCGGCCTTTTTTACATCGTCTCTGTTTTATTCATGTTATATAGGACTAATGTTTTTGATTTTCGCAGTAAGCTGGTTCTTTGTCCTTCGTCCCTACTCTAACAGTAAAAAAGCTGCTGCATCCATTAACGCAAAATTAACTGAGTTAGCAGAGATTCAGAATGTATCTGAAAAATTCCATCTATTTAACGAATGGGTAGAACAAAATGAAAACCGTTATATTAAGAAGAGCTTCCTTCCGGCATGGAACAGCTATTACCAAAAATACATGTTCTACCAGCAGAAAGGGATCTCCTATACGCCTGATATTTACGACTTTTTCTTTGAGGAATCGTTAGTACATAACTTTGGGAAGCGTAAATATGCAGAAATTGTAGCAGGCATTTTCTTATCCATGGGAATCGTGGGCACTTTTATCGGTATTGCATTTGGCGTTTCGGGGCTCCATGTAAATGGAAGCACAGACGTTATGCAAGATGGCATTGGCGTTTTGCTCACTGGAATGAAGGTTAAGTTTGCTTCCTCCATAGTCGGGATAATACTATCTTTATTTTGGCAACTACTAGATAAAGGAGTCTATTATCCAGGGCTTTCGCGTTCCTTTTCCGGTATTCGAAAAAATCTGGATGAAGCTTTCCCTACTCAAGATCAAAGTACTCTTTTGTATAGTATGGACCAACGCCAGGAAAAGCAAATGCAGGATTTTCAATCCTTCCTATCTGAAGTACTAATTCCTAATATGGTCAACGGTGTGGCAGATTCAATTCAGAAATCACTTGCTCCACAAATGGAACAGACACAACAAATGATGTCTGACCTAATGCAGACGACCACCGTAAATCAGGCCCAGGGAATGCAGCAAATGATCGACCAGTTTGTAACTCAACTTAACGAGTTGACTGGGGACCATATGAAAAACCTTGGAGACGCCTTAAATTCAACTATCGAATGGCAGCAGAAGGTTCATGCAGAAATGGGAGCTCTTGTTCAATCCATGCAAGAATCAGCCTCAAGCCAGTCGGCAATGGTGGATAAAACTACAGGTTTGGCCGAACAGATCCATAGTTATACCGAGAGGATCACCGATTATCAGTCGGTTCTTGAGAAAACGGTTGCGGAGTTAAATGCTACAACTGAGAAGAACAGCGAACTCCAAAGCATTACTACAGAGCTGCTGGATAAAATGATGGAAGAACGCAAGCTATTTAACGAGTACTTTGATAGTCACATGAGTACACTTAAAGAAAACGTAGGGGCAATCGTTAATCAGACAGGACTTCAGGTTTCGCTCCAGCAGCGATTCGAAGAGAATTTGCAGCGAATCTCTAATATCACACAAAGTCAGCAAACGTTGGCGGTTACGTTGTCACAACAGGCTGATTTGAGCCAAAGGTCGAATCAAGAATTGGAGTTGATCTTTGATAAATTTACTCATAACAACTCTGAATTTATTCATATCCAAGATGATCTGAGATCCTTAATAAGAGATATTCAGCAAGAACGTAAAGAAATGGATGGTATATCGAGCAGAGTACAAACCACATTGACAGAACAATTAACTGACATGGATGTAAGAGTCGAACAATTAAGATTGGTGTGGGAATCTGCCAGCGAATCTATGGCAAAGACGAACAAGCATCTCGAAACTTCAATGAACCAATTTGCTGATGATATGCACCGCGGGCTTCAAAATACTTTCACCCAATTTGATCAGGAATTAACTAAATCGGTACAGCATCTAGCCAGTGGAGTTGATGCGATTCAGGAAGGGTTAATCGATTTGCCTGATACCATGCAGACATTAAAACAAGCAGTAAATGAGATGAATCGCCAATCAAAACGGATATTGAATCCGGTAACTTCAGAATAAGGTGTTGATATTTTTTGGCTAGAGGATTCCGAAATGAAAGGCATAGGTCCCGATCTCACGAGGCGGAGAAAGAAAGTTTCTGGGTCTCGTATACCGATTTAATGTCCGCTTTGCTTGTTATTTTTGCTTTGGTCTTGATGATTACCATCTTTAATACACAATCGGCATATGAGGAAAAAGAAGCGGCTATAAACGAGAAAAACCAAATGATAGAGGAAGTAGTTGGAGTAAAATCAGAGATTATTCAGGAATTGATTAAGGCATTTAAGGATTCAGATCTAGCCATGGAGGTAGACCCACAGACAGGAGCGATCCGCTTTTCGGGAGGAGTCTTTTTTGAATCGAACAGTAGTGAAGTATCTCCCACTGGCAGGAAATACCTAGAGGAGTTTATTCCACAGTATATTAATATTCTTCTCTCAGATCGATTTAGAAATGAAATCTCTCAAATCATTGTAGAAGGTCATACGGATACGGCAGGTGGGTATCTGTACAATTTACAATTATCCCAAGATCGTGCTCTTTCGGTAGTGCAGCAAATCTTTCAACCAACCTTCCCAAACTTCAAATATAGGGGCGATTTGAAATCCGTCATTACTGCAAATGGAAGATCGTTCAGTATACCGATTTTGAAAGCTGACGGGAAGATTGACGCTAATAAATCCCGAAGAGTAGAGTTTAAGTTCCGTTTGAAGGATGATCAGCTGTTGGATCAACTACAGGGGTTAGGTGAAAAAGATGGAAATTAATCAGTACTTTTATCTATTCTCATTTAAACCTCAACTGTTAACGGATGAAAGAATTCGAATTGAACGTAAATATAAGAACAAGGCAGTTGATATCATTAAACGCCGAGGGAAGATGCTCCTGCCCAAGCTTCTCGAATTAATACGTTCTACGCCAATCGAAAAAATTGAAGAATTGGCACAAAGCCTAAAGAAAATGGAAGTATTATTACTTATTTACGATGACTATCCATTCCCCAATGAGAATCAGGAAACCGTACTGAAAATTAATCGAATTCTTACTTCACGTTATTCGATTGAGGTAGGTAAAACGGCATGGACTATCTTTCAGCATCAATTTGAAGAAGCTCTGTTGCAAGATTTATTACGCGGAGTTTATCATGTCGATCGTTTTGGGTTTCTGTTACTGGATGACCGATTACAGGAGCGGATGGAACATGCTGTTTACCATAAAGGTGGTATGGTGCAGGGACTGACTTCTATGGTGTTATCGATGGATATGAAAACCAAAGATATCTTCGACAAGTTAAAGGTGGAGGCAGAATCAAAGCTGGAAGCAACTCTAATGAAAAATGTACTGGAACAAGGTTTGGCTACAGATCAATTGATTAAACGGGATGGTACTGAATTTATCATGAGGTTGCTCGATAAATATCCGATGGATGAATATAAGCTTCTTATTAGAATTTATCTGGAAGCACGGAAGTTTAATCAATTTCACGCTAATCTCATCCAGCAAGCAGTAGATCGACTAAGAGATCCTAGAGAACGAATAACCGATTGGGAATTTTTGAGTGATGGGGCTCTTGAAGAAGTCAAGCGTTGGTTAATCCAGAAGAAACTCCAAATCATTTTTAAAGATGACCAAGACAATAAACGCCTTAACTATTGGAAGAGATTTATCGACTATATGCAGGATGTTGAATTAATTCAGGATCCGATGATCGCTTTTATTTATTTTGATAAGTTTGTTGTTGTCGAATATGGTCAGATGGGGGCTGCATACTTCTATCATCGTGAAGGTTTTGACCAAATTATCCATCCGATCAGTACTTCCTATTCCTTTAAAAACAGTCGAAGTCGGACCAATAAAGAAGCAATGCTTAAAGTACCTGAAAGAACAAGAAAAGGCATTCCTCTGTATATTGATAAGTTAGGTCATCACGGCAGGAATTGGGCGGATAAGTTCGACTATTACATGAGGTATTACCTAGACGGAGTATTTTAATAAGGGGTAAGGTACATGGCAGGATTATTTGGTTTTATAAATAAACGGCGTAAGAATGCTTCTTCATCAGATCTAAATATTAAAATTGAAAAAACGTTTGTCTCGCATGGTCTTTTATATAGCATTATACGAGAAGGTCAGTACCTACAGTTTCCATTAAACCTTCGGATATCCGAACTCAGGCGGTTGAATAATGCCGAATTGCTTGAAACCTTGGAGGATTTATGGTTCGAAGGTTATTTGGAACCTGAGGAATCAGGCTTTGTCCTCACGACCGATAAGCTTCAAGAAATCCCGCAGGAGCTACAGGAACGATTGGGGCTGCCCCGACCCACCAAGCTCAACTTGAGGCTTGGTCATGAAAGTGCCGTAGGAACTCCGCATTTCAAGTTTGTGTTGGAAAAGAATTTTGAGTCGTGGGAGCACTTAGAACGAACAGCGAAGTTTATTGGACCATGGATTGTTCTCCCTGATCGACAAGTGCTGCTAATGGATGAAGAGCAGTACCGATTTCAGCAGCTTATAGATGAAGCTCCTAATGCCATGGATAAGGAACGGATTTTTGCATACGTTGCTGAAGTGCGAAACACTGCTATACGCCATGATTATCCGATGGACGATTATCTGCGGCATCAGGAGTATCTGTTTGTAGATCAGTTGGATATTGAGTTGAATTATGATCAAACGGCTATTACACTCAGTCCACACTATGGCTCTTCTGACGATATATCTCCAGATTTATTGAGCAACATGAGTGCTTTGTCTACTCGCTATGCAGTTGATGATAACAATCGGAAAGTGTTAGTCAAATCTTCTATAGTGGAAGAAGCAAACCGCATTCAGCAGCTTCCCCCTGTTACAGGTCCAGATATTCCAAAGTTTATTGAAAATCCTGAGGCGTTTCTTCCCGAAATAGAAGGACTTGATTTATCACGGTTTGGGGAACGCGTGAAGTCTCTTGGCATCCGAGTATATCGAGCACAGCCTTTCGTTCACGCAACGGAACAAGAGAGAGGTTGGTTCGAACTGGATTTTGGATTTGCGGCTCAGGATGAGAACGGAGAAGTTCATCAAACTTGGGAAGCATCCGAAATGCAGACGTTAATTACGAAAGCACAAGAGAATGGTGAAGAGTTCATTGAATGGAACGGTAACTGGCTAAGGCTGCCTAAAGATGCTGAACAATTTGTAGGTCGTTCGGAAACAGTGAAGCGAGAGTTGTTAGGTGAAGGTAGTCTTGTAGATGTCACTAAACTTCCTTATGTCTTAGAGATTTACGATAATATTAGCCAATTGGAATTCAATCAGCCTATATTGAAGGCTCAGCAGGAGATGCAGGACCTAGGCATATTTACCGAACAGCCGCCTGCCTCCTTCACAGCGACCCTAAAACCGTTTCAAACGGACGGTTATGTCTGGATGAAATCGTTGCATTATCGGAAGCTTGGGGGACTGCTCGCGGATGATATGGGGCTTGGCAAAACCATTCAAGTTATTTCCTTCTTGTCGTATTTACAGGACATTGGATGCCTAACGCCGACGCTAGTTGTCGTGCCAAAGACGCTTATGGATAACTGGGAGAAAGAAGTAAGGAAATTTGCTCCTTCATTACTGCAATCCCTATACCTTCACCGTGGTACGCAGCGATTAAAGGATGCAGAAGACTTGAAGCGGATTGGTATCACGGTTACCACTTATCATACGTTAGCGAAGGACCAGTTGATATTTGGACAAGTGGATTGGCAGGCTGTTATTTGTGATGAAGCGCAGGCAATCAAGAATCCTTCGACAGCGGCCTCTAAGGTACTCAGGGCTATGAAATCGAAGTTCAGGTTAGCCATGACCGGAACCCCGGTAGAGAACGGATTAAGTGAACTGTGGTCTATTATGGATTATGTACAGCCAGGGTTACTAGGAAGCCTTAGTCAGTTTAAAGAAGAGTTTGTGAACAAGTTAGATGGGGAATCGCGTGATTCAGAAGATGAGAAGAAACTGCTGGCTCGTATATCCATGGTTTACAAACGCCGTACAAAATCGGAGGAATTAGGCGACCAGCTTCCTCCGAAGCAGTCGATCATTGCTGAGGTACCATTGGGACCAGAACAATCTAAACTTTATGCAGAGGCTCTTACTTTAGTTCGTAACAAGGCTATGGATGGATTGCAGGCCATACAGAAATTAAAGGCCTTAAGTTCACACCCTGGGTTAGTGGCCGACCAATATATAAACCTTCCATATGACCAAGTACCCAAACTGCAAGAAACGATAAGTATTATCCGAAACGTGCAAGAAAAAGGTGAGAAGGTTCTTATTTTTACAGAGTACATCAAAATGCAGGAGATCCTTCGCTCAGTGGTTCGTGATTGTTTCGATATAAATCCAATGATTATCAACGGAATGACGGATCGGAGACAGGAACAAGTAGACAGGTTTAATAGTACCTCAGGATTTGATGTGATGATTCTTTCTCCTAAAGCCGCTGGTACGGGACTAACCATTACTTCTGCCAATCATGTCATTCACTATACACGATGGTGGAATCCTGCTGTTGAGAACCAAGCGACAGATCGAGCCTACCGTATTGGGCAGGAGAAGCCAGTATACGTCTATTATCCGATAGTAGCAGATACGAAAGGATTGACGAAAAAGGGAACGGTTGAGGAGATTGTTCATCAGCTGCTGACAGACAAGCAGGAAATGGCTTCTTCGGTGATTGTCTCAAGTGGGAAGATAAATATCGAAGATGAGATATTAAAGGGAATTTAACTTCGAACGTTTGTTTGCTGGCAGGATGGTGTCAAAAGAAGAGTATAAGCTCGATTTCAGAAAGGATGTGTTAAGGATGATTAAGACTTTAGATCTAAAGGGTACCTTCTTTACATACTTAAACGATAAAAACCATTATTCCGCTGAAATGATTGGTTGTATGGAAAGAACAGTTCTGAAGTTGCTAGATACGAAAACTACGTTAGATCGTCCAGGTATGCTGCTTGGAAAGATTCAATCCGGTAAGACTAGGACTTTCCTCGGGGTCATGTCTTTGGCCTACGATAATGGCTACGATGTCGTCATCATATTGACAAAAGGTACAAAAGCGCTTGCCCAACAAACCTTGGAACGATTGAAGTCTGAATTTAGGGATTTGAATGAAGATGATCACATTCAGATCTTCGACATCATGGTAGTTCCTTCACTGACCCGATATGAGCGCAATCAGAAACTTGCATTTGTGGTCAAAAAAGAGATACGCAATATGGAACGACTGCATCAGGCTTTCTTTGATACATATCCTGATCTCTTAGACAAGAAAATTCTAATCATTGATGACGAAGCTGATTTTGCAAGCATTGGTTTTACGAGCAAGAAGGATGAAGAACCGGAAATTAAGAAGATCGCAGGGAAAATTGATGAATTCAGACAAAACGTTGAGGGATGTAGTTTCTTGCAAGTAACGGCTACTCCTTACTCCCTTTACCTTCAGCCAGAAGATATTATCGTGGATTCGGAAGTATTTAAACCGATTAAGCCGGTCTTTACAGAATTGGTGCCTATCCACGATAAATACATTGGCGGTGAATATTATTTTCAGAAAAGCGAAGAAGAAGGAACGATCGCGTATCATTTATTTGAAGAGGTTCCCGAAGACGAGTTGGCTGTATTAAAGAAACAGGATCGTCGAGTATTTAAGATCGAGGAATGTTTGTTCAGCAATAAAATCAAGTCGCTGCGGGATGCCATTGTTAACTTCATTGTTGGTGGCTGTATACGGAGGATGCAAGACAGGGAAGAAAGTAATGCCTTGAGAAAATACAGTTTTATCATTCATACCGAACAAGGCAAGGCCGCCCATGAATGGCAAGAGAGCATTATTGATGCCATTGTAAAAAAATTGACAGAGGAATCCCGAGATGACTCCCATTTGTTTCAGCGCTTAATTCAGGAAGCTTACGCAAACTTAGAAAAATCGATCGAGCGTTCTCCTCTTATGATGCCGGGTCTTCATCAGATCATAGCGGAAGCGAAGAAGGTGTTAGATGAAGAACATATCATGATCACAAAGGTTAATTCCGAGAAGGACGTAAATGAACTTCTGGATGCTTCCGGGCAATTGAAGCTTAGAACGCCGCTGAATATTTTTATTGGAGGACAAATACTTGACCGAGGTATAACAATCGGAAATTTGATTGGATTTTACTATGGAAGACGTCCAAAAACCTTTCAGCAGGACACGGTACTTCAGCACTCCCGAATGTACGGGGCTAGACCAATTGAAGACCTGACCGTTACTCGGTTCTATACTACGTCGAGCATATATTCCGTTATGCAGCGTATTCACGAATTTGATTCGGCCTTACGAGAAGCTTTTGAGAAGGGGAGTCATGATAACGGTGTTGTATTCATTCAAAAGGATGTCAGCAGCCAGATCGTACCTTGTTCTCCTAATAAAATTTTGCTGTCCGATACAACTACGTTGAGACCGAAGGCTCGTCTGCTTCCAGTTGGCTTCAAAGTCAGAGCTAAAACGCATGTCCAAAAGCCGGTAGCCGCTATGGATGCCATCATTAATAAGTATTGTACGGAGACTACTAACACGCCGGAACCATTCTTGATGGACATCAGCGATGTGGTTGATATCATTCAGCATGTCGGAACTACTTTTGAAGAAGGACATTCCTGGAATCAAAAAGCCTTTATTGCTAGCTTGGAGTATTTAGCGGGATTGTCTGAGGACGAAACACTCAGAGGAAAGGTTTGGACGATCGTAAGACGGGATCGGGATATTTCCCGAGAAAAGAAAGACGGACGCCTTGAGAACTCTCCTGATTCTTATCAAGAAAAAGGGTTGGCGAAAGAGCTGGCAGTATATATTCCCGCAATTGTGCTGCTAAGACAGAATGGTGCTGCTGAAGGTTGGAGCGGGACACCGTTCTACTGGCCAGTGCTCGTAGCACCTCAAAAGATGCAAACTGTTGTTTTTGCCAATCATTTGTTTGCAGATTAATAGACTAGTAGAGAAAAAAAGGAACATTGCAGTATGCGATGTCCCTTTTTTAGTATTGTAATACTAAATATTATTGTGGTATAGTTTACCTATACACAGTAGGTACAAAGTAGGTGATTCATTGATCGAAGACTTTTGGAACATATGTCTAAATCATGACATCAAATCGCGTGATCAACTGCTTCGGGAAGCGGTTCGCGTTATAAAGATGAAGCAATACATAGAGCAAGTACCTGCCTTGGAACGGACAGAGCTTGAGAATAATCCGACAAAGCTGTTCGAACGGATGCAGGAAAGGATCGGAACAATCGAGCTGGGGCATTTTCCGGGGGATCGGGAGTTGTTCTACAGACTGTATCATACGGGGAAAGAACTCAATCTGGCGGAATACGGATTGCAAACGATTCGGCAGGATCGAGTAATTGCTTCCTTGCAGGTGCATTCGAGTGTTTTTCAATCCTTTAAGGAAGTATCTGATGGATTGGAAGAGCGGCGTTGGCTGATCGTTGAGGCTGAAAAATTCATGGAAGGGCTGGCACGGTATACGCCGCCCCCAAACGTAAAGCTAACCCTCCTGACCGAAAATTATATTATCGGCCGGCTGTTGAAGACGTATTTTGCTGGAAACGAGCAAATTCTGATTCTGCAGGGGTCAATCTATCAGCCGTTGCCGCTGGCAGATTCCTATGATGCTATTCTGGCCGTGCCCAATTTCGGGTTAAAGCTTGATGATGAGGCGGCCGGGGTTCGTGAAGCGGAAGGAGTTGCGCTTCAGCATTTGGCTCCATTACTCAAATCGGGAGGCAGGCTTACAGCAATTCTACCGGCGCGGATGATGTTCCAATCGGGCACGATCGGGGAATGGCGCAAACGAATAAACGAAATGATTCCTGTCGGAGCGGTTTATATCCTGCCGGAAGGTTTGTTTAGACCGTATACCTCTGTAAAGACGTATCTTGTGACGTTTTGTAGCGGACAGCAACCGGAGAACATTCGAATTGGGCGTTATGTGTTAAAGGATACGGTTCTAGAGGAAGAGCAGGAGGTTCAGCTAAAGACCGCCGCTTTCCAGCAGCTGGAGGATTGGCGAATCGAACTCCTGCTGGAGCAGAACAGCGATACGTTTGCAGCTTTTCAGCAGGCCGCTATTCCCAAAATCAAGCTGAGAGCGGTCGCGGATATTTTCAGGGGGAAATCGATACTGAAACAGGATCTACGTCCGGGCCCGATTGCGGTCCTGAATATTTCCAATCTTGAGGATGGGGAAGTTAAGCACGAGCAATTGGAAACGATTGAGGAAGAGTACCGCAAGGTAAGACGATATGAGGTGCTTCCGGGAGATTTGGTTATGACGTGCAGAGGCACGCAAACGAAGCTGGCTGTACTTCCGGAATATTCGCAGATGGTTATTGCTTCTGCCAATATTATTGTTATTCGCTTCAAAGAGCAGGTGGACAGCTTGTATGCGAAGATTTTTCTGGAAAGTCCGGTAGGCATGGCTCTGATCCAGAGTTTTCAGCGCAGTACAACCGTCATGAACCTAAATCCGGCTGACGTCGGTGAGATTGAGATTCCGCTTCTTCCGTTAGAGAAGCAGCTAGCGATCAGCGAAGCATATAGGAAAGAGAAACAGCTGTATTCGGAAACGGTTCAAGCGGCTTCCCGGCGCTGGGAAGCGCAGCGAGAACAGATTTATTCAACATTATATTGAGGAAGCAAAATAAGGGGGAAATTGCAGCATGGCAACAGCAAACATTGGATTCGAAGAGAAGCTGTGGACAATGGCAGACAAGCTGCGAGGCAGCATGGATTCCGCGGAATACAAGCACGTAGCGCTTGGCCTGTTATTCCTAAAATATGTATCGGATGCGTTCGAGGAAAAATACGCGGAGCTCGAGCTAGAGCCTTATGCGGATGCTGAAGATCGCGACGAATATATTGCGGCCAATATTTTCTGGGTACCGAAGGAAGCACGTTGGAGCCACATTCAGGCGAATGCCAAGAAACCGGAGATCGGCCAGATTATCGATAACGCCATGATTCTGATCGAGAAGGAAAACCCTTCGCTAAAAGGCGTCCTGCCGAAGGATTTTGCCCGACCGGCTTTGGACAAGACTCGTCTTGGGGAAGTTATTGATGTCTTCTCCTTTAAGGTAGGGGACAAAGAGAGCCGTTCCAAAGATGTGCTTGGCCGGGTGTATGAATATTTCCTGAGCAAATTCGCCAGTGCAGAGGGTAAGAACGGGGGCGAGTTCTATACGCCTGCCAGCGTAGTACGTTTACTGGTTGAAATGATTGAGCCTTATAAAGGAAGAATTTATGACCCTTGCTGCGGTTCTGGCGGCATGTTTGTACAAAGTGAGAAGTTTGTGGAAGAGCATCAGGGGAAAGTAAGCGACATCGCGGTGTATGGACAGGAATCTAATCCAACCACATGGCGTCTATGCAAAATGAACCTAGCAATCCGCGGCATTGACAGCAATCTCGGTGAATATAATGCGGACACGTTCCATAACGATCTACATAAAAACTTAAAGGCCGATTATATTCTCGCGAATCCGCCATTTAATATTAGTGACTGGGGCGGCCAGCGACTGACGGAAGACGCGAGATGGCAGTACGGATTTCCGCCGGGTGGCAATGCCAACTATGCCTGGATTCAGCATATCGTTTCCAAGCTGGCACCAAGCGGCGTAGCTGGGTTCGTTTTGGCGAACGGTTCCATGTCTACCAGCACAACCAGTGAGCTTGAAATCCGCAGCAAGCTTGTAGATGCCGATTTAGTCGATTGCATCGTTACGTTGCCGGGACAGCTGTTCTACTCGACGCAGATTCCGGTATGTCTTTGGTTTATGGCGAAGAACAAAGCGCCACGTGGACTGCGCGACCGCCGCGGTGAAATTTTGTTCATCGATGCTCGTAAGATGGGACACATGGTGGACCGTACCCATAAGGAATTAAGCGCGGAAGATATGCGAAAAATCGCCGACACGTATCATGCTTGGCGTGGGCAGACAGAGGCTGGGCAATATGAGGATGTTAAAGGCTTCTGCAAAGCTGTAAAGCTTGCTGAGGTACAGGAGCATGAATATATTTTGACCCCAGGACGTTATGTGGGGATCGAAGATGCGGAAGAAGGCAGCGAACCGTTTGAGGACAAAATGGTGCGCCTGACGAGTGAACTGGCTGCGCAGTTCGCGAAATCCCGCCAATTGGAGGATGAAATTCGGAAGCTGTTGGGGGGGATTGGGTTTGAGTTTTGAACTGAAAAAAATGAAAATTTCTGAAATTGGAGAAGTTTTAACTGGAAAAACACCTTCTTCAAAGGAATCCGCCATTTTTAAAGGAAAGTACTTATTTATAACTCCTAGAGATATGTCAATAAATAAGTATATTAGAACAACAGAAAGAACAGTTTCTCAAAAAGTCATAGAAAAATTTAAAGGTGTAACATTTACTGGGAAATCAATTTGCGTTAGTTGTATTGGATCAGACATGGGAAAGGTTGTATTTGTTGATTCAGATCTTCCATCATTAACAAATCAACAGATTAATACCATTACTAACTTTAATATGAATATTAGTCCGGAATATATTTATTATAAGTTAAAACCATTAAAGGCATTCTTTCATCAAATTGCCGGTGGCTCAACTATGCCGATACTAAATAAGAGTGATTTTCAAAATATTGAGTTAGATATTCCACCCATATCTATTCAAACTAATATTGCAGCAATTTTGTCAGCGTTGGATGACAAAATAGAACTCAACAACTCCATCAACAAAATCCTCGAAGAAATGGCCCAAGCTCTTTTTAAACGCTGGTTTATTGACTTTGAATTTCCGAATGAGAATGGTGAACCTTACAAGTCTAGCGGGGGAGAGTTTAAAGAATGTGAGTTGGGTTTGATTCCGAAGGGATGGAGGGTTGGCTCTATAGGTGAAGTGAGTGATGTAAATTTAGAGAGCTACTCTGGAAAAGAAAAATGGAACTATATCAATTATCTTGATACTGGCAACATCACGAGAAACAGGATCTCAAACATTCAACCGCTCGATTGCAAATTAGATAAAATTCCAAGTAGGGCAAAGAGGAAAGTCAATCCGAATGATATAGTTATTTCAACTGTAAGACCTAATCAACACCATTATGGCATGATTAGGGAACCTTTGGAGAATATGCTTGTTTCAACGGGATTTGCTGTAATAACAAGTAATAGAAATTTTCCTAGCGATCTATTATATCTATGGTTAACACAAGAGGACATAACACAAAAGCTACAATCTATAGCAGAAGGAAGTACGACAACATATCCTTCTATTAAACCAGCTGATATTCAGACATTAAAAATACCAATACCACATGACCAGATTCTAAAGGAATTATCTAGTGTTATAGAAGCAATGCATAAAAAAATGTGGGAAATTCAGAAGCAAAATCGAGTTCTAACTGAAATCCGCGACACCCTTCTCCCCAAACTCATGTCCGGAGAAATTCGCGTTCCGATAGACGAACAGGAACTTACTTCTATCAATGAATAACTTATAAACAAATTACTTATCAGTCCATCAACCAGCTTAGGAGGTGTGCCGTGTACATTACATCTTATGCAGAGAGCGACCTGGAGCAAGCGGCGATTGAATGGTTTGAAGAATTGAATTACAAAAAGGCATACGGGCCGGAGATTTCCCCGGAAGGGGAATATCCGGAGCGCATGTTCTATACGGATGTCATTTTGGCTGACCGGCTGCGGGATGCCCTGATTCGGATCAATCCCGGTGTGCCGCGCGATGCGATTGAGGAAGCCATTCGCATCGTTGAGGTGCCGCAAAGCCCCAGCTTGCTGGTGAATAATCGGGCATTTCAACGAATGATTACTGACGGAATTGATGCGGAATACCGCACACCTGCCGGGGAGAATCGAACGGCCAAGGTATGGCTGTTCGCCACGGAGCGTGAACGGGTGGAGGAGAATGATTTTCTTGTCGTAAATCAGTTTACGGTTGTGGAGAACGGCGAGAAACGTCCTGATGTCGTGGTGTTTGTGAACGGCATTCCGCTTGTCGTTATGGAGCTCAAGAGCGCCTCGAACGAAGAAGTAGGTATAAGTGAAGCATACAACCAGGTGCAAACGTACAAGAGCAGCATACCTTCTCTATTTACATACAACTCGTTTATGGTCATTAGTGATGGAGTGAACGCTCGAGCGGGCACGCTGACTGCCGATGCGGAGCGGTTTATGATGTGGCGGACGATCGATGGCAGCGATGTCGCGCCTTCCTCTATCCCGCAACTCGAAATCTTAATTAAAGGCATGTTTGAGAAAAAGCGGTTCATGGACATCATCAAGCATTTTATCCTGTTTCAAACAGACGGCGAGAAAGTAACCAAAATTTTAGCAGGGTATCATCAGTTTCATGCGACTAACAAAGCGATAACAAGCACTGAGCGTGCTACCGAAACCGAAGGGGATCGGAAAATCGGTGTAGTCTGGCATACGCAAGGTTCGGGAAAAAGCTTGTCCATGGTGTTTTATGCCGGGAAGCTTGTCCTCACCATGGATAATCCGACAATTGTGGTTGTGACCGACCGGAACGATCTGGATGAGCAGCTATTTACGACCTTCAGCAAATCGCAGGATTTGCTGCGGCAGACGCCGAAGCAGGCAGCAGACCGCAAGCATTTGAGGGAACTGCTGGCAGTCGAATCCGGAGGCATTATTTTTACGACGGTTCATAAATTCAGCACTGAGGATGACGAAGATACGTATCCGGAACTGACCGGACGTAAGAACGTTATCGTCATGGCGGACGAAGCGCATCGCAGCCAATACGGTTTCCAGGCGGAGATGGTGGCTAACGAGAAGACAGGCGAAGCCGACGTGAAGTACGGATATGCCAAATATATGCGCGATGCGCTACCAAATGCGTCTTACATCGGGTTTACAGGGACGCCTGTGGAATTGAGCGACAAGAATACCCCTGCTGTTTTTGGTGATTACATTGACATCTATGATATGACCCGGGCAGTGGAAGACGGTACGACGGTCAAAATTTATTATGAAAGCCGCGTAGCTCGTCTGAACTTGTCCGAGGCTGAACGTCCAATTATCGACAGCGCTTATGAAGAGATTACGGAATATCAGGAGGTTACCCAGAAGGAACGCTTGAAGTCCAAATGGGCTCGGCTGGAGGCACTCGCCGGTTCGGAGAAGCGAATCAAAGCCATTGCGAATGACATGGTTGCTCACTATGAGCAGCGACAGCAGGGTATGTTCGGCAAGGCGATGATCGTGGTCATGTCCCGTCGGATTGCCATTGATCTGTATAAGGCGATTGTTGAACTCCGTCCGGATTGGCACAGCGATGATGACAGCGAGGGTAAGATCAAGATCGTGATGACCGGCACTTCAAGCGATCCTGAAGAGTGGCAGCAATATATTGGCACGAAGCGGCGACGAGAGTATTTTGCCAAACGGATGAAGGACTTGAACGATCCGCTTCAGATTGTCATTGTGCGCGATATGTGGCTAACTGGCTTTGATGTTCCATCCATGAGTACGATGTACATCGACAAGCCGATGAAAGGCCACAATCTGATGCAGGCGATTGCCCGGGTCAACCGGGTCTTCCGGGATAAGCCGGGTGGTCTGATTGTCGATTACATTGGGATTGCCGATATGCTGAAATCTGCGCTGCAGCAGTATACAGAGAATGACCGCAAAACCGCCGGTATCGATACGGATCAGGCAATTGATTACATGCTGGAACGGCTTGATTTGATACATGATCTCCTTCATGGACATGATTACAGTAAATACAATTCACCCAAAGCTTCCGAGCGCATGCAGGCCATTGTGGAGACTGTAGATGCCGTACTTGGACTCGGTGAAGAAGGTAAGCGTAACTTTACAAGTTGGGTTACGGAACTATCCAGAGCTTATGCCTTGTGTGCGACTACGCCCGAGGCTGAAGCGGTCAATGTGGAGATCGGTTTCTTAAAAGCGGTGAAATCCGGGATAATCAAACTGATCACGACGGAGAACAGGAAGAAGACTACGGCCGAACTGGACGCTGAGCTAAACCAGCTGATTTCGAAATCCATTATTTCAGAAGAAGTAGTGGATATTCTGGAAGCAGCCGGTTTGCAGAAGCCGAACATCGCCATTCTGTCGGATGAATTCCTTGAAAGCGTTCGCGGTCTCAAGCAGAAGAATCTGGCGGTCGAGCTGCTGCGTCGTCTCCTTCAGGGCAAAGTGAAGTCTTTTGAAAAGGTGAGTGTGGTTCAATCCCGCAAGTTCTCGGAAATGCTCGACGAATCGATTCGTAAATACAACAACCGTACGATTGAGACTGCGCAGATTATTGAAGAGCTGATTCAGATGGCCAAAGAAGTGAATAAGGCCGTCAAACGCGGTGAGGATATGGGGATGATTGCGGAGGAGCTGGCTTTCTATGATGCGCTCGCTTCCAACGGATCGGCGAAGGAATTGATGGGTGACCTGATGCTGAAACAAATCGCTCACGAACTGACGCAGTCGATCAAAAACAATATTACCGTAGACTGGACGCTGCGGCAGAATGTACGAGCTCAGATGAAGGTGACGGTCAAACGGCTTTTGAAGAAATACGGATACCCGCCGGATTTAGAACAGCTGGCGATTGATATGGTTCTCAAGCAGGCAGAAGTCATGAGCTTGTCGGCTTCTCAAGAGTTTCGATATTAAGGGGAATGGCAATGGAAGCATCAAACTTTGCATTTTTAAGGGAGTTACATCCAGAATTAGCCTCCCTTGCCGAGCAGGCGGAGGGAAGCATTTGGTCGAATCCTCGCGGTACGCTTATGCAGGGGAGATTATTTGGAGAGATACTGGCTACAACCATATCTACTCAGGAAAAAGTGGAACCGGTCTATTCAATTAAACAAATTGACCGTCTGCATAAGTTGGCGCGAGAGGGATTACTAACAGAAGAGATTCGCAATAAATTCGAATGGCTTAGGATGAACGGTAACGCTGCTGCTCATAGCAGCAGTGAAGTTCACTCTGACTTGGCTTTAACCGCACACAGAAACATGTTCGAGTTATCTGCATGGTTTGTGGAGTTGTACGGCTCTGTAGATTCCGAAGTGCCTCCCTATCAAATGCCGATTCAGCAGGCACATACTAATCACCAGATTGAACAGCCCCCAGTTCTGGATACCGGCCTTGTAGAGAAAGTGATCTCCGACCAATTGGAAGCTAGGTTGCTGCCTACTCTGGATGAGAAGTTCCGTTCGATCGAGGAAGCACTCCAGCGCATTGCGGAAACAAGGACGGCTGCTACAGCAGAAGTCATAAACAGCCCTGAGCATTCCTTAAGAAGGTCTGATAATCAAGTACAATCTGGGGGCGTTACCACGTCTCCTCCCTCTTCAGAGGGTTCTGATCGAATAGAAATTGCTGTTGAGCTTAACAGTAAAAGCTTAACTGTGATCGATAAACGGCCGTTTGGTGGAGCTCTATGGGTTGTTGGCGGCTGGGAGTTGAAAGAAGCGCTTGGTACATGGAACGATCAGGGGATCTATTTCCGTTATGCCAAGAATGGAAGTCAGTCCACGAAACGTAAGCCGGCCTGGTTCATGCTAGGGAAGGATCCGTCGGCCCAGCGGTGGGTTGCTATTTCACAACCACAACCTATCGAAGAAGTGTGTGTGACCCAAGCGGATATAATCATTGAAAAAACAGTACCTCAAACTGAGGAGAGTGTAACGAATGACAGAGATACTGTCTCTGCAGAAGTGCGTTCGCCATCCGTTATATCAACTTCGCCTGTTGGAGAAGAGACAAAGGAGAATACGACAGGGAATCAAACCGACGTCGTAGTCGATAAGGAAAGGGACACTTCTCAAGTAGAAATGGTTAGGATTCCTGAACGATTGCTAGAGCAGAGTTTACAAGGGTTTGCGTCTGATCGGTTGGTAGCAATATCCGAATCTCTAGGAGTTATCAAGTTTGGTGATTGGAGCGAAGAGCGGTTGCTTGAGCTTTATGAACGACAACCAAAGCTTCTCCATGATGTAATGGTCCAATTATGGTTTTTCGGGTTCCAATTCGAAGGGAAACTAGGTAGATTCGTTAAATTGCAGCATGACGCAAGCGATGAGTACATAGGAAGAATAGACGATGAAAGTAATCTGACTGAAATTCTAGCTTCCGATGTATGTCGTTTGCTTGGGCGTTTTGGAATCTTCTCGTCCCATCAACTTAGCGGTCTCCCTGTTTCTTCATTGGCATGGTTACTTCGAGGACGTCATGCGGATACGGTAAATAGTCTTCGGAAGTTAGAGAAACATTCGGTTCAAACAGCCCCCCCCAATTCCTCGGTTCAAGTTCATAAGGTCTTTAGACTAAATGGCGAACAGATTGGAATCTCGGAGCAGATATGCGCCTTGCGGATTGATGAACTGAATTTTAATGGTTGCAATGCGTTACTAAAGGGCATTCAACAAGACTGGAATATTCACTATGTCAAAGATTTACCGGAAGTGCTTAATATTTTGCCTACCAAAATTAAAGGTGTTGGGTTAACAGCGTTATCCAAATTTTTTGAGCAATTAAAACAATTAGATAAAAATAATGATCCTTATACCCTTGGCGAAGCAACTGTTTTTAATCTACAGCCAATTGATCGTTCAACTCCAGTGAGTGTGGAGGGGAGATTTTATTGGCGGAGTGAAGAAACGCTTGTTGCTGAGGTAGAGTATCAGGTTACAATTGATCGTTCTTTTTTTTCGAGTGTTAACAAATTATTGTCTGAACTTATTATTGCAGGAATTGAGACAATCGGGCAACTTCCGAGTCATCTTGAACAACTATTGGAATATCCAGGTGTTGGTGCAACAGCGGTTGACAAGTTCCATAGCCAGTTAGTTCAAATGTTATTTCAGCATAGGCTGCAGGAGAAAGAGAAAACCGAATGGAATTTAAAGAGTCCTGAAGCAAGGATCGCAGATTCCATTGAGCAAATCGAATTAAACTGGCAAGCGTGGCTCCAGGGAGATGACAAGTCCAGGGGGAGTGAACGGAATTTAGAGGTCCTACGGTATCGTTGGATTGCAAGTAGAGATGGAAGAAAAGCCACCCTTGAAGAGACGGGCCAGAATTTCAGTCTCACTCGTGAAAGAGTTAGACAGATTCTGATCAAACAAAACAAAAAATTGCAGAAAGATACGAAGTTCTTGGAGGCTGCCATCAGAACAGCTTGTGAACCCTTAAAAGGTTTCTTTAAATATCCGTTACAACCCAATGAATCATTTATTCATTATTTGATTATTGAAACATTGGAGGTATCGGGGCTTAACTATTTGGGGTCGCACGGTTGGTGGACGGAAAGAACGATGGAAGAGATACAGAATCTGCAGCAATCATTGCATAGATTGTTAAGAGAGACATGCAAAGGTGCTTTAATCTCGGATGGGATGCTAGAGGAAAAGTTAGCGTCCATTCATACCGAGTTTGTCTTACCCAATGAATTCATATATTTACTTCCAAATGCAATTTTAAGAAGATGCGATAAAGGCTATCTGTTAGCAAATAGCAGTAAAGCCGACCTCGTTGAAATGGTGTTAAGAAATTATCCAACCGGGATTGAAATTTATAAAAAGGCTAATGAATTAATGGAAGAAGCCAATGCTATTTGGCCAGATTCATTTTGTAAAGATCGGGAAATTACATCTATATTCAACAGAGATGAATTTGCGGACACGGCGTATTTATGGGGCCGCGGCACGTATATTCATTATTCTTTCGTTGAACCCGATATAGAATTACTTAAAGAGATAGCAGCAGCTGCTGAGAAACTTCTTGAAGTGCGCAGTCCCATTTCAGTAGGAAGGTTGTATTCGCAGTTTGAGGAAGCTCTGAATCGATCAAATGTTCCTAATGAGTATGCGCTGTACACATTGTTAAGAAAACACGCTTCTTCAACATTACAGTTACGCAAATTTCCTCACATTTGGCATGAGAAAGATAGCTTCCAGATCAATAACTCGGAAATGATCAAGAGTTATATACGTGAGATGAATCGTCCGGTTACCCGGGAGGAAATCATGCAGGAATTTGTAGAACGGAGAGGGTGGAAGAAATTCACCATCGAATATAATCTTTCCTCAGATACGGATTATGTTCGTGTAGATTATGGTATTGTCGCACTACGGGAATTTTATTTTCTGGGTCGGGATGATTTCAATAAATTATTCAATAAACTCTCCACATTGTTAGAATCTCGCCCTATTATCCATATCAAATTATTGTTCGAAGAAATGAAAGAATACAGCAAGTCCCTTGATATCCAGTCGGATTCCCTTCTATATGATTTAATGCAAGCTTATACGGATACGGAAACTAAGTTTATCCGATATCCGTTTGTCGTTCGAGCTGGGCAAGAAATTGAGGACGTGAGCATGCAAAATTTAACCGAACAATATATTTTGGAACAGGGATTAGAGGTTCCCCGCGAGCAAGTGTGGCAATGGTTGACCGATGAGTTGGGCGCTCGGCAGGAAACCTTAGATGGTGTATTATTTAATTCGAAAAATATATTTTATTACACGCGGGGGCAGTACGGAGAATATATTCATCGCGATAATTTAGGTTGGGATGATGCCAAAGAACAGCAACTAATGAATACGGTGTCTCATAAACTTCAAGAAGCTTATATCAAAGGACAGCCCTATATATTAGCCGAGCAGATCTTAATTGCTGATGGTTTGCCTACTCTAGAAAATGATGTGGAGTGGACGGAAGACCTCATTATTGATGTGTTGAAGAAAGGCAAAAAGGTTGGCTTAATAGGTTCTTATGATTCCATCATTATTTCGATTGAAGACTCCGTAATTCAACGTGAAAGTGACTTTGTAGCTTATATTCTAGATAAAGAATTTGATGGTCAGGCCCCGGCGAGAGATTTACATCGTAGATTAGCCGAACTAAGATATTCTCAGGACGGACAGCTGCTTTATAACACATTGACGGATATTGAAAATGAGGTTGGACGTCTAAGAAAAGACGGGGATAAATACATTCTCATTTAAATTAATATTTCTATAAGAGTTATGTCATTTAACGGCCATGGTCTAATTGCCATGGCCGTTTTCTTTTTGAAAGATCAATACTTTTAAAAAATCGGTATCTTTCGTTCCAGAACAAACATTCGCTGACACTCTGTTGCTACTTTCCTCCTATATATTATTTATAAAAATGATTAACCCATTACTAAGGAGGAAGCAATGATTAAATTCAATACTTTTTACATATTTATGTTAATTACATGCATGACAATGTTATTCACTATGGATCTATCAACTTTATCTTTGATATTTGTTTTTTTAACTATTGCCATATGTGTATTAAGCATCATTTTGAACATTAAAAGAAGAAGGTAGCAGAAAAACAAAGTAGGAGGCTACTTTTCTGTAAAATGAAAAACAGAAAATCTGTCTTAAGGGGGGATTTTTTTGAAATATAGAAAGGAAGGCTCACTTCGTTTAAGTACTGCAATTATCATGTTTGCTGTAGCCGTATTTATAGAGAATGTAGGGGCTAGATCATTCATTCTGATTGTTGGTGGATATGCATTGATTTCAGGAATCGTGTGGTTGAAGAGAGCAGCAAAGTAGCTGGCTATGCGAACTTATAATTCGATGACAATATTCAGTCTTGTGGTTAGGGTATTATTTAGTAAGGAATATATACCATGCCGTTCTCGGATAACTCCTAAGGTATTGTCTCACTTGATAAACACACTTTTTTAAGCTAAGGAGTGAAGGTACGTGGCAAAATTGTATTTTGGAAAGTTTGGTGTAGATAAACCCGAACAAATTACGGAGAAATTTTATGCGGCGGGCCCCAAAGGTGATACTTGGTATGGGGGGATTGAATCGGGAGATCTTGTTTACCCGATCTTTGAGGGTAAGGTGATTGGTCTCTGGATAGTAAAGGGCTATACAAATAAACCCAATCGTATTAACAAGAATGACTCAGGAGTTGTTGAATTTGACGAAGTTACTCCCTTCAGTACCCCAATCCCTGTAGCTCAATTTATTCGAAACCCAGCATTCTCTTTGGATATTAATCTGCTTAATAAAGCGGTGAAGTCCACTAAGGGATGCGGTTTCTTTGAAATTACGCTTGAAGGGAATCAATCTTTTGATTCTCTTAAGATTGATTTTAAGCAGAAACAAAACTTTTACGTAGCTTTACAAAATCAGTCTCTTCCAAACGAGAGTCAGCAAATTATTGTCGTAATTGATAATCTTCAGGATACCCGTATCTTAAGTGTTATCAGGCGAAACGGAAATTCCACAGAGCCGTATGAGCCGCTAATGAAATTATATGAAAGTAGGAATCTACCGACAGAAAGATATACCCTGAAAGAACTGCTGCAATACGCCAATAATGAAGCGCCTAAGAAAGCTAGATACATTTCGACTGTTCTTCATGAATTGAACAAGCAGGGTTGGTATGCTGTGTCGAATCCTGTCCAGCTGTATGATAATATCCTAGTCGGTCGCAGAAGAACACCGAGAAGCAAAGATAACATCAGCTCCATCAGTCAAACCAATTCGGAATCTTACATTCAAGATATGGATGAAGATGTAGTCGAAATACAAGAGAGTTATAAAAGATATGCAGAACTACTGGAGTTTAATCCAAACTTGGTATTATACGGACCCCCAGGTACTGGTAAAACCTATGCCACGAAGAAGATTATCGAGGCGTTTGAGAACAGGTACAGCAATCAGACAGTCCCATTTGAACAGGTGGAGAGGGAAGGACGAGTTAAGTTTGTTACATTCCACCAATCCTACTCCTACGAAGAATTTATTGAAGGGATTCGTCCAAGATTTAATACGGATGAAGCCTCAGAGAGCGGAGGATCGCTGCAATATGGTATTGAAAATGGAGTTTTAAAAGGCATGGCAACAGCAGCTTTTACACAAACCTTAAAATCTGAATTGAAATCAGATCTTCTGTCTAACACCAAGGACAGCTCCCGAATTTGGAAAGTCTCCCTTGGAAAACGAAGCGATGATCAAACTTATGAGCGGTGTAAGCAGAACAATTGGATAGCTGTAGGTTGGTTAAGTAACCATAACTTGACGGGTAAAAATTATGAGGATATTTATGACATCCTCCAGAGTGAGAGGGAACCCGATGCTCAAGCTCCCGGAAATGATGCAAGCACCCTTGATAGTATCGTTAATGAGATGAATGAAGGCGATATTGTACTCATTTACGATAGTCCAACAACAATCAGAGATGTCGGTGTAATTCGCAGTGGATATAAATATCTCAGTAATGAATCTTTTCCGCATATCCGTGAGGTAGCATGGTTGAAAGAGTTTGAGCAGCCGTATGATATCTATGACGCTAATGGGCGAACACGTCTGACATTAAAGACGATTTATGAACTAACTCGGCTCAATATGAGTGATATTCAACAGATGATCCAGGCGGATCATGCAACTGATGTTGCTGCAGCTGTTCAGCAAGCTGATGATCCCAAGCCTTACTATCTAATTATCGATGAAATTAACCGCGGCAATATCTCTAAAATATTCGGAGAGCTCATTACATTAATTGAGAAAGATAAGAGGCAGACGCTGAGCGTGACCCTCCCTTATTCGCAGAAACCTTTTACACTTCCGAGGAATCTCTATTTGATCGGAACTATGAATACGGCAGATCGCTCTATAACTGCGCTAGATACAGCACTTAGAAGACGCTTTGCATTTGTTGAGGTCGAACCCGATTATAGCGTCTTTACAGATCCGAATCTTAACCTATCTGCAATGGTTAATGATGTGGTCGATTTAGAGAAACTATTAAGAACTTTAAACGAACGAATTCTAAAACATCTAGATCGTGACCATCGGATTGGCCAGGCTTATTTTATGGATGTTCTATCCATCAGCGATTTGTACCATACTTGGTATTACAAGGTGCTTCCGTTGATAAGCGAATACTTCTATAACGATGCGGCAGCTGTTAAGAAAATTGTCGGGTCCCAATTCTATGATCAATACGGCAGCATGATCTTTCTGAACCAACATAGAGAGGGGCAGGGAATTTCCGAGTTTGAGAGTGCGTTGATGGACATCTATAAAGGGAAGGCAAATGATGAGTAAAGGTATGATCACCCTATATGAAGATCGAACACAACAATGCGCTTTTACATCTGAAGAGCGCAAGGATTTGATGTCACTCGAGAGCATATGGGGAAAGCAGAATTTTACGCTGCATGCGGATGGTAGGCTGTTGCTCAAGCACTATGTAGGATTTATATCCACTCCCAAGCTTCATCTTCAGGTACTGCCTAAAATATTTCATGATTCATCGGCATACGGTACTCCCGACCAAGAAGTTGAGTTTTCGGCTCAATTGCTGATGCGACTACTTCATTATTCCGGTTTTCTATCCGTCCGTGAACTCCCAAGCCCACAACTCATGCAGCGTTTGGACTACGATATATTGGAATTGTTTATTCATCTATTCCTGGAACAGTTTCTTAAATTATATGAAAGACACGTTCATCGCTCATATGAGGACAAAGAAGATAATTTGCAATTTATTAAGGGGAAAATATTGTTTCAACCATCTCTACGGCAAAATTATGGCCTCCGGCATGCCCATATAGTTGCGTATCAAGAGTTTACAGAGGACACCTTACTCAATCAAATTTTTAAAACCGTGATGTTAATCATCGGACAAAAAACAAAAAGTGCCGACAATAAAAAGAAGCTGGCGCAAGCTCTTATGTACCTGGAAGATGTCAGTCGAATTAAACTTACTTCCGAGATGTTTAATCGTGTAAAGTTTAATCGAATGAACGAAGTATATCGGCCGGTATTTAATTTAGCAAAATTGTTTTATTCCAATGCTCTGCCAGGGTTATATGGAGGAGACGATCAGGTATTTACGTTTCTAGTGCCTCTCAACAGATTGTTCGAAACCTTCGTATATCGACTATTGGATAACGGATTATCGAAGCATCTCATCGATATTCAGTACCAGAAGCAGGCGTACTTGGATCAAGAGCATAGACAGTTTCTTGTTAAACCGGATTATCTGTTATGTTCTGCTGCTAACCGTGATGAGATACTTCTTGTAGGAGATGCGAAATATAAAAATCCTATATATAACAATCAAGTCAAACCGGCGGAAGCAGATTTATACCAGATGTTAGTGTATTCGATGAAGTTCAATTCTAACGAACTGGTTCTGTTTTATCCGAAGTTTATTCGAAATGAATGGGATGCAGATTACTTAAATCAGTTCAAAATTAATGCTGGCGAGAGGCTCGTTAATTTATATATGGTAGAGATTGATTTATTAGAAACGGACTTGATTAAGCTTGAGCAGAAGTTGGGTAAGTTGGTGAGGGGAATTATAAATAGTTAACGGGGATCGTATAAACTATCTTTTATTATTATAACTCAGCAGTGTTAGTAGTAGTCTAATATTACTACTTATATACTGCTGAGTTTTGTATAGATAGCAAATAATAGTCTTAATATCTTGCGAATCAAATCAAAATGGTTACTTTGGACTAGTCTTCTGGTATTATCGAATAGTGAATTGTTAAAACTTACCTTGTACATAGGAGGACTTGTAAGTGGGAGTTTTCAAAAACATAGTTACTTTTGGGGCTGCCGGGCGGATAGAGAGGAAGATGGATGATTTTGAGGACCTTAAAGCCCGATACGAGAAGGTCTACCAGGAGATGGAAGCTAAACGTGGGGAAGTAAATAAAGTTCTTGAAGATGTTATTGAAACGAAAGTATATGCTTTAAAAAGCCTACAAAAAATAAACACCATCTCCAAAAATTTAAAAAGCAAAGATCGAGATATTATTTATCGTAAAGTAGGAAACAATTTCGAAACCGTAGACTTCGCTCGTGTTGATCAAACAATTAGCGCTGGTCAGGTAGCGCTATCAGCTACAAAGAGTATATCAGCTGGTGTAGGCACCGCGTTAGGGGCTTGGGCATTAGTGTCGACTGTTGGCACTGCTTCAACAGGTGCAGCAATCGCAGGTTTATCCGGCGTTGCAGCTACAAATGCTACGTTGGCATGGTTTGGCGGTGGAGCAATCGCAGCAGGCGGTGGAGGGATAGCAGCTGGTACAGCTGTTTTAGGAGGAATTGTTGCTGTACCGGCACTTGCATTATTAGGTGTATTCAGCCATATTCAGGCTGGCAAAAAAATAGCCGCAATTGAACAAGAAATGAAGAAAGTTCTGAATTATATTGATCAGATCGAAGCTAATCTCCTAAAGCTGAAAGTTTTGGAAGAAAGATCACATGAAATAATCGTCTCTATCGATAAAGCCCGCGACGTATTCGAAAAGGAGTTGCTCCGTACCCATAAGGAACTAAACAAATATGGAAAATGGTCAGAGCTAATCAGATGGGTAAGAAATAAACTATTTCGTCAAGATTACTACTCAGAATCTGACCTGAAATTAATAGCCTATATCGGTGGACTTGCAACCGATTTTTCCGTGTTAATAGATACACCAGTAATCGATGAATAAATTGGGGGATAGAGATGTTGAAAAAAATATTCCAGAAAAAGGATCCAAATTATCAACTAGTCGAAAAGATTAATCAAGTCACAAACATTATACCAGCTGCAGACGTTTTCTCTTTCTTTAATCAATTAACGGATGCCTATAACCAGTCCCAATCTACTAAGGTAGAACTTGCTAGAATAGAAGCTATAAAAGAATCTGTTCTCCTAGAGATTCAAAACAAGTATGATTTGTATCATAAAGTCTTCGACCAAATCTTTGATGAGCGAAGAACCGCCATAAATAAATCGTTTGATCTAATCGATAAAGGGCTTGATTCCGGAGATAAGGAACTCGTTTCTATAGGAATGCAGGGCTTGAGCAAAATTGTCAGTAGTAGCCCATTCGCAAATATGGAGCAGCTGTCCAACATGCTCAATGGCAACAAAATCATAGAGATTTAAGGATCGAAATTGAATAACATCTACTCTAATTGATATTAATAAATCTACATCTTCCAAGATGATTCGTTTTTTACGAATCATCTTTTATTTTCTCGTGTTTTCATGTCGCAAGGGGGCAAAAGTCTGTTATCGTGGGTGATCCGAAACAGTACGTGCTTCTTTTCTCGGAGCCGTCAGGAAACGGAGGAAGGGGAACCGGTGTTGCAAGGTCATTCAAGAAGAGGGACCTATTAGCCGGAGTTTACTTACAAAGCGTATTTTACAGGCATGGGGCATCACCAGGCTTGGGGCTCGATTGGATCAGCGGTTTACGGAATTGCTCATGAAGATACAACCAGAGATTACGGAAGCGGAAGGCATGACATTCTTCTGGCCAGACGGAGTAAACCCATCCGAGTATGGCATTTACAGGGTATCCACAGATGACGCTCAGCGGCGAATGGTCGAGGATTTACCGCCGGAAGAAGTAGCGGTTGCCGTGAAATCCATTCTGTCTTCTCAAATTAGTCTTCCTTATGATGAGTTAACGAAACAAGTGGTTAAGGCGCTCGGATACGCTAGATCCGGCAGTGCCCTGGAGAAGTCGATTAAATCGGGGATTCAAAGAGCTATTGAGCTTGGCTTCGCTTATGAAAATGAAAACCAGCGGGTGGTTGTGAAGTAGTTAAACCAAGTTACTCTCTATGTTACCATAAGGCTAATCAAAGGCTGCTCAATGAGCAGTCTTTTTTTATGCCGATTTTGGGTTCCGAACTTACGTTTGCTGGCATTCCTTTGTCACCACTATTCTTTAAACTATGGATAAATGAGGAATTAGTGATGGAGGAATCCCATGGAACCAAGAAACCGTGCAATGAATTTGGAGATTAAACAAGTCATTGAGAAGTTAGGTTTAACGAGTGATAAAATAACAGAGTTTTATGATGAAATGAAGGAGAAGTATAGGGAAGAGGAGCAAAAATCCGAAGTATGCTGCGATTCCGATACGCATAAAGAGGTTTAAACAATTCTTTGGCGAATGGATGTATATGTTGACGAGGATCGTCGATTGATGTTGTGAAAACGATTAAGAGGAGTTGAATAATTCAAAGGATCTTCCAGGCTAGTGCGAATCGCTTGTAGCGCTTATTCTCCATATCATATAAGAAACGGAGCTCCAATATGTTAAAGAAATTAATGTTGATATTCAAGTCCAACACTCCAGATAAGAAGAAGCCTTCCCAACCTAGTAAAACCAAGACATCCAGCAGCAAACCTAAGCCTAAAGTTCAGCCAACCCGTATCGGAGAGCTGGGAGAGCATAAGATTAACATTCAGCTAGATCAGCTTCCTAAAGGGTGTAAATACGTAAGTGATTTAATGGTGGCAATTCCGAAGTCTCGTACCGGGTATTCGCAGATCGACCACGTAGTGATCACTCCGCATGGATTGTTTGTCGTCGAGACGAAGAACTACAACGGAGAGATCAAGGGGACTAGAGACAATAAGTCATGGTCGGTAAGCAACCGATTCAAAATGTACAACCCGTTTATGCAGAATTACGGCCATATCCAAGCAATTAAAAGCTTACTCCCCGACTACCAAAAGATCCGGTATATATCTCTCGTTTCATTCACGATGCGTTGCCGATTTAGCGTGGATCCAGAATTGAGAAAAATCCAGTCGGATGAGCTGATCGTGTACGATGTAGAACTTTCCGAATATATCCAGCGTAAAATGAACCGAATCCAAGCAGAGAAGACGGAAACCGCTCTAACAGATTCGGATATTCTGAAGATCTATCAATCATTGAATAAGGCGAATATCACTGACCCGAAGATTCGGGATGATCATGTAGAGAAGGCAGGGAGTGCCAGAAAGATTAAGAATTAGTCAATAAAAATTGCTGCTGTATCACTAATGGAAGTGGAGAGCGGCAATGTTTTATGTAGGAGGTTAAACATAATAGTAGACAATGAACTTAGTAAACTGGTTGCATAAACACTTTATCCACATATTTATAATAATCGAATAATCCTTGAGATCCATAAGGGGCAATGATTTCATCACCATCAAGCACTATGTACGATTGACCAGTAATTGATAATTCCTGCTTGATTGGATTGATTTTCTGCAAGTCCCCAACGGTCGTAAAGGAATATACCCAAATGCTTAAGTCAATTATTGAGTTGCCAGCTGTGACGATTAATTCGCTAATGCCATCTTGATCAAAATCATGGAGAGCAGCTTGTATTTTATAACCCTCCTGTAATTCCCCGTATTCGTCGAATACTTCCGTATCCATACCATACAGGTCAAGTTGCCAACCCACGGAAGTAAAAGGGAAGATCATCACAGCCTTGGTCCCGTTAGGGTGATCTAGTCCTAAAACTAATTCAGCCTCTGTTGTACCAAATCGTATAGGCAAAGTTACATCAGGCGCACCAGGCTTCCACTCTACTTGAGATAAATTCTTTCCTTCAGGAGAACGAATTAATGAGTCGGACGTCGGAATATCTAGGGCTGCATGATCTGGCTGTGTCTCAACATTTCCCGGTTTAGCTTCTTGTTGACTATTGTGTGAAGTAGTTGTAGTTTTCTCGTTGTCAGGTGGAATGTTTAAGCTATCATTCTCTTTGTTCTCTTGTCCCTGAGGTTGTTCTTTGTTGCTTTGTAATGCTTGGGATGTATTTGATTGCTCAGGTGTAGTGTTCCCACAGGCAGATGTCACTGTAAGGATAAAGATAAATGCGATTAGTATTGCTAGTTTTTTCATTTCTTGATTTAGTCCTTTCTGATAACATGTAGGTATTATTATCCAATAGGGATGGGCAATATTATCTATTATATTTAATCGATAGTATTTGGAAAGTATTTTATTAACCTTTTACCGCCAACGTTCCTAAGTGATGTAATCATTTAATACTGATAGGAAAAGGAGCCAGCTCATATGCCCATCGAACTAGGAGTGTGGAAAATCAATGAAAAGGTGGAGAAGATCCATTTTTCAAGTATAGAAACCGAGCGTAAGCTCGAGGATGTCATCGCCGATGATATTAGCATTATTAATCCTTCCTTGATGCTTATCGGTAGGCAGATCAGTACGGCGTTCGGTAAATTCATTGACATCTTAGCGATGAATGCCGAGGGTAATTTGGTTGTGATTGAGCTTAAGCGTAACAAGACGCCTCGTGAAGTTGTTGCGCAAACGCTGGATTATGCCTCCTGGGTTCAACAGCTAGATTACACGGATATCATTCGTATTTATAGTGATAAAAATCCAGGAAAGCAGCTGGAGCCAGAGTTTGTAGATCATTTCAAGACTGATTTTCCTGATGCCTTAAATGAGTTGCATGAATTAATTATCGTATCAGCTGAGCTGGATCCGTCCACTGAACGCATTATTAATTATTTGACGACCTTCGGTGTACCTGTTAATGCTCTCTTCTTCCATTATTTCAAAGATGGAGACAACGAGTATTTAGCTAGGAACTGGCTTATTGATCCCAACCAAGTAGAAGCCGAAAGCTTCCAGCGTGACGTCCAAAAAGACAGGAAAGGCTCCTTGGAACGGAAAAGACTATTACGTTTCGTTGGGAGACGGAATTCATCGGAACTGGGAGGATTGCAGACGATACGGCTTCATTTCGGCTGGAAAAGGAAGGTGGTACAGCAATACACTGAATCTCCTTAAGCCGGGTGCTCGGATCTTTGCGTGTATTCCTAAGGTAGGTTATGTCGGTGTAGGTATTGTTGCCGATGAAGTGGTGCCTATTAAGGATTTTCAAATGCTGGTCGAAGGGGAGAATAAACCACTGCTCGAGGCTGACTTACAGGTCAGCATGGATAAGGATGTCGATGATCCTGATCTCTGCGAGTACGTGGTGCGCGTGGATTGGATTAAGACGCTTCCGAAGCATGAAGCTATCTGGGAAAAAGGAATGTTCGCGAACCAAAATTCCGCATGTAAATTGAGAAACCAATTCACGATCGAACGTCTGACAAAGCATTTTCAGTTAGATGAGGAGTAATAGATTAAATATCTATCAAAGGAAGTTCTAAAACGATGAATATAAACAACCAACTTGATGAACTATTTAGGCAATGGAGAATGCACGATGCGTGCACCGAGGGGATTTTCATTCCGGATGGGTATGTGGACGAGGAAGCATGGTCAGGAGCAACGCTTAAACTGATGGTACTGCTGAAAGAGGTTAATTCTTCGGACGCCGGGTGGGACCTGCAGCAGTTCGTAAGAGAGAAGGGGTATCTAAAAGAAAGCAGTACCTGGCCAGTACTCCTGCGTTGGACGTATGGGATCCTGAATGGATTCCCAGATTATAGCGAAGTTGAGCAGCGTTATCTAGACATCAAGGAAGAAGCGGACGAGTTTCTTCGGAAAGTCTATTTTGCAAATGTAAAGAAGATTGCAGGTGGCGCCAAGGCCAATCATACAGATGTCGAGCGCCATATACAGGAGACTGGGGAGCTTCTTCTACAACAAATCAGGGTCGTCAATCCCGACCTGGTTCTATGCTGCGGCGATGTTATATTCCAAGGTGTCCATGAACTATTGAAAAGATCTGGCCCCCGTATATTTGAGCTTAAGCAGACTTCCGGCGGCCTGGAGTACATCATGTGGGCCGATATCCAAACGGTCTTTATTCGTTATCATCACCCTAACGCTTACTATCCAAGAGCGATGTCTTATACATATTTGATGAAGGAGATTCAGAAAATACTCCTAATCTTTAGTTGAAAAAGTCCGAGGGGGGGCCCTCCTAGGTATCTAGTTTCATCTCCCTCTCATAATCCTCAATTAGAGCCGAAGGCTTAACATGAAGCGCCCTTGCTAATGCGGTAATCGTTAGCAGAGAGGGCGCTTTTTCGCCGTTCTCCAGCTCACTGATATAGGACCGGTCTACACGGGAATAGAGGCTTAGCTCATCTTGGGTAAGTTTCTTCTCTTTCCGAAGGTTTCGTAGAGCTCTGCCGAAGGCAAGCAATTCTATGGATTTCTCACTATTAGCCACGTTCGATAACCCCTTATTTGATAGTTAAACTAATCTTATGTGGTTCTATAAGGGAATTTCTGTAGGCTATTGCCTACAAAACAATCAGAGTGATATAATACAGATAATGGAAACGGTGATTTGGATTACTAGATTATATTCTTCGTAAATGGGAGTGAAGGGAATATGAAATCAATGGTAACCAGTGATGCCAATCTAAATGCACATCTCTCATCCTTCCAACATAAGAAAGAAGCAGGACGCTTTTACCAGGATATGATTGTTCTTCATGTCAACTGCTCACAAGAATACATGAAATTATCCATGCATTTTTTGGATAGAAAGCTGCTTTACGTCAGTTTATTATTATGCAACAGGGCGTTAAAATCCATGTTAATTGCCCTATATATAAAGGAGGAGGGAAGGCAGCCTATGTCAGACATTTTACTAGAAGATATCCTACGGATGTTCCCCGAAGGCTCCGGGATGAATGCCGAGTCGTTGATATTTATACAATCTTTATCCTTTTTGTCACAGGAGAGCTCTTTGATCAGTAAAATGAAGCCTACACATCTAATGAACCTGATCAAGAGAGCGGATGAGCTCCTTCTGCAAATATCCAGCCTGCTAGAACTGCCTTACCAATCATACCACTCCGTTTTCAAAATGTAAGACCTAAAGACAAGTACAAATCATTCTTTTCTAAACATATTCAGTGCAAGCAAGCAGGGGAGAATAATGAAGGATAAATTAATCCACCTATTCCCCCCCTTTTTTTTACGGTATGTCATGTTCCGTGACTCCCTTCATCCTCCCACCTATAATAATGGTCATATTATTGAAAATCCCGCTCGTAATAAAGTCCCGTATCTAGCTGAGAAAAAGATCCTAGTTTTAAAGCGACATAGCAAGGCCTCGAGAACCTTTCCCATATAATTCAAGTGGAGTAAAATATTTAAGTTAACTATGATCGGAGATCGGGTTCAATCCCGAAAGCAAGATGGAGAGGTTGTTATGAGTAGAATTTTGGTCACACCGGAGATGTTGCTGCACGTTGCAGCGCAATGCTCCAGGGCGCATGAACAGCTGGAAGCAATGATACACATGCTGAACCAGAACATCCATATGCTGGAGTCTGGGTGGGAAGGTACGACGAGATCCCGTTTTTATGCGGATTTTCAGCAGGCGCATCGGGAGATGACGCAGACCACGGAGCATATCCATCGGACAAGCTGGAGCTGAGAGGGATTGCCCAACGATTTAAGTCAGCAGATGAGCGGGGACAACCGATCCAAGTTGCTGGGCATGTGCTGGGAGCATTCCCTATGATGAGGGGACCCGCAGGCTATAGTGCCGTAGAGGATGCCGGGAGAAAAGCGGAGGAAGCCTGGAATTCGGTGCAGCAGGAAGCCGGGAAGGCATGGGACACCGTGAAGCAAGAAGCAGGGGAACTATGGGAGGGCGTAAAGATCGGAGCCGCCCAGTTAGGGAACTCGTTAATGGATACGGCGATATCCTTGTACGAAGATCCGCTTGGAACCGGGAAAGAGATGCTCTATAATGCAACCATCGGGACGGTCGAGGATATTTGGAACACGGGGATATGGGCCGGCAGAATGCTTTTTAGCGATGAGTATCGCGAAAAAATTGCCGAAGACGTGAAGGCAGAAGTCGATTCAGCAGGCGGCTGGTCCAATTACTTGGGTCAACAGTCGGCTATGATCCTTGGAGGCGCTATTCTCAACCGTGCTGGAATTAGGGGGAGAGGCCTGCTGAATAAGAAACATGATGATCTTGGTGGCGGTAATGGTAGCAGTAGTGGTGGCGGTAATGGTGAAAGTGATGGTGACGGTAAGAAGTCGGGGGATGAGGGGAAAGGTAAATTCAATGATCCAATAATAACGAAAACGAATAAAGGCGTAGAAGTTGAATTTGAAAATCCGTACGGTAGTAAAATAAAGTGGGTTGAACAAAACCCTAAGAATATTCCAAATGCAATCAAAAGTGCAATGAATAGTAGCAATATTGGTAAAGCTATTGAGGGTAAAGTTGGGAATTATGTTCAGCAAAGGGTAGAAGTAACAGGGTTCGGCTTAAAACTAGATAATATATCTACTGGTAAACCAGCAGGAGACATTGATGTCATGACACACAAGCAAATTATAGAGATCAAGAAGTCAATGTCTGCTGTTAAAATGGATCAAATCGATAAGTATGTTAATCCAAGTAACTCTCAATTCTCTAATTATGAGGGTAGAGAGATTGTACTGTATATTGATGAGACTATTGGTAGCTCAAGTACTCAAACAGTTAAAATGATTCAAGAACTTAATAGTAAGGGTGTAAAAGTTGTAAATTCGCTCGAAGAGTTAGGAGGAGTATTGAAGTAATGGGAATCTCAGCCTTTTTGTTATTTAAACGTGGAGATAGTGCTCCGGTAAATGATTTATTGAGGGATCTTAAAAAGATATGTATAGAGGAGAAACTTTTCTTTGATAGTGATGAAGAAACTTATGATAGTGAAGGGACGCTAAAATACACACGAGTATATATTAGTGACTTGCCATTTAGGGAGAATTATTCAAGAACTCTTTGCTTTAGCGTGTATGATGAACCGTATGAATATCAATTCGTTAGTTTTGAATGGGATGATACCCAAAATGAATATTTTAAAGCGGTAGTATCTGACGATTTTGATGATAATGAAGATCTATTATTACGATTTTCCCATGCCATACTTAAGGTCCATCCGACAGCAAAAATATGGGTAGAGGAAGAATGGTTTTATACTCTAGAGGACTTAGAAAATATTACTAACATGCCGTACATGAGTGATTGGTGTTATAAAAATCCAAGGGAAATAGCTCGAGATTAGTTTTGGTGCTGATGATTTGCCAAAATGAGATTCAATGGAGGCTACCCAGTGCCGAATGAACTCATCATTCAATCAATAACATATAACCCGATTTACGCCGCACACCGTTAAGCGGGCGAGAAACAACAAAGTCCATTCGGGAGTTACCGTTATTCTCTAAGCAGTCTTGTTAATCACTGTAGCGGCGAATGGCCGAGGATTTGCCGCCGAAAGAAGTAGCGGTTGCCGTGAAATCCATTCTGTCTTCTCAAATTAGTCTTCCTTATGATGAGTTAATGAAACAAGTGGAAAAGCGCGGAAACGATAGATCCGGCAGTGCTCTGGAGAAATCGATTAAATCGGGACATAGAGCTATTGAGCTTGATTAAGCTTATGAAGATGGAAATCAGCGGGTGGTTTTGAAGTAAAGCAAGTCTAATCGATCATGGATTACTAAAACTCGCCGAGAGGTCAATAATTTGATGACTCCATTCCAGAAAATGTCTATACTTTGTATAAACATTAGTGTGGGGTGATAGTATGGCACAAGTTCAAAAATGGGGTAACAGTCTAGGCATTCGTATCCCCAAGACTCTGGCCATGGAGGTAGGACTTGAGGAAGCTCAGAAATCGATCTTGACGTTGAAGACGGCCATCTCGTCATCAAGCCACGGACCAATAAACTGGAAGATCTACTTTCGAAAATACCGCCTGATAATATCCATTCCGAGGTTCAAACTGGTGATCCGAGAGGACGTGAGTCATGATAATAGAAAATTACATTCCTGATCGCGGCGACTTGGTATGGCTTCAGTTTAATCCCCAATCTGGCCATAAGCAGTCGGGAAAATGCCCAGCCCTTGTCCTCTTACCTGCGCAATATAATGGAAAAGTCGGCTTAGCCTTGTTCTGTCCTGTTACTTCCAAGGCTAAAGGTTACCCATTCGAGGTGATTATTCCACAGGATTTACCGATTGAAGGGGTTATCCTGTCTGATCAAATCAAGAGCCTTGATTGGCAATCTCGCCAAGTCAAGTTTATTTGCAGAGTTCCAAAGGAGACCTTGGATGAGGTTTTGAGTAGGGTCGATATGTTGATTCACTAACCGTACATTATTATATAAGCCGCTCCTTCCGTATCGGATTTGTTGGAACGGTTTTTCCCTATAAAATACATTTAGAAGGTATATATGTGCATGATCATAAATTGCTATGTTTGTTCTCTCAAGCTTCTATAGTGATGAGGCCCCGTTGCCTGAGATGAGCTTGCTTGATTTGGATTATAGATCTAGATGAAATTTCATTCCTACGAAAATGAGGTGAGATAATGCGAGTAAAGTGTATAGAAAATAGCAAAAATCCTAATTTAACCATAAATAAAATATATACAGTTTATGAAGGTGAGTTCATAGCAGATGCTTATGAAAGACTGTATATTATGTTTAAAATTCAAGATGATTACGGAAGTGTAATTCCGTATGATGCTAAGTATTTTGAAATCAGTTCAGATAAAAATCCTAATTATTTAGAAAAAGAAATATCAGAAAATAAGTATAGGTTTACTCATAAATTTATTAGCTATGACAAGTTTTGGTCAATGCTATATGATGAAGCAGGTACTTCAGTAGATGATTTTCGGAGTGCAAAGAAAGATATATACAAACTAGAAATGAGCAGAGAAGAAATATGTGAAATAATAAAGGGAGACAATCAAGATGAACTAGATACTATACTTGAGTTATTGTTAGAAAAAAAGGATAGTAACTTTATTGAAGAGGTTATTAGATTATCACATAAGGAAATGAATAAACGTATGTTTAATCAAAATATAGAAACAGCATTTTTGTATTTGAGTGAATTTAAAAATGATTATGTTAATAATTTTTTTATCGAATATTTATCTGAAAATGAAAAGGGAAATGAAAAACTAGATAAAATCGTAAGTGACTATTTTAACAGTTAAGAGTGACCAACACTTATGATGAAACTCAGAGGTGTAAGGAATGACAGAATCAATAAAATAGGTCGTTCTACTCCACCGGACGGAATATGCCTCATACATATCGAAAAGCCGCGGTATTTCGCAGCTTTGATTGTTCTCTCTCTTTGCTGCATGGATTGATGTTCCGCCAACTGCTAACGATAACGTTTCTTGTTATTTCACGAATGTGTCCGGCAGCTTCAGGGAAACGATCGCCTTGTCAGTTTCCTGCAACCCCGAATCACTTAGAAATTGCTCTCGAAGCTCTTTTTTACTCTTACCTAATGCATACTTCACGCTAATATCAACGACATTGCCGTGCGAATGAAATGCGGGGAATAGGTCCAACGAAAAAACAATCGCATTCGCTTTATAAGTCTTCGAATCCTCAGCCCCGCAAGGAGATTTGGAATCATCTTGGCATAGGTTTACGGTAATGGGAAGATGCCGCGGGTTGTTCTTAACTATTTCCCATTGATGGAGCCGTCGATGTACTGGACGCTGATTTCCCGATCCTTCCTCGTATTCTCGACCGCAGAAACAACATACAGCCGATCCGGAACGGCTTGATTATTCTGATTGACGGCATCTTTCACCAAGAAAACGTATTGGTAGCGGATGCTGATATTTTCTTCGATCTCCGAGATTTCTGTCAAAGGTTCCGTGTTCACGGACCCAGCGGATTTGATCCCTTCTAAATCATAGATTCCGCTTAACATCGATTCAGGGTCCGTGTTCTGCGGGACGGTTTGTTTGACGGACGTGCTGCAGCCGGTAAAAAGGGCAGCGAAGGCCATGAAGATGGCTATGATATATCGGTTCCTTTTGCGATTCAAGCCTTTCCCAATCCTCCTTCAACTGCATGTATGATCATGTTTAATAAATGAAGCTATCAAAAATAAGTTAATGGAATTCATGGCATAATGCAAGCTAGGACGATACTTAGGAACGGGTGAAGGTGAGGACGGATCAAAGATACTTTAATGGCCTGCGTGATAAGCTACCTTTAACCGAAAGCCAAATCCAGAGCTTACAGATCAATCACAGCTTTCTGCATGGACCGTCCGATTGTTATATTGAACATTAAAAAAAGAGAACACCAAGTCCCCAATAGACCTCGTGCCCTCGAAGGGTTTCATACTGAAATTTTTATTAAAAAAATGTATAATGCTTACCGCTCCTCACAGCTTACCTTAGCCAGCCTCACTTCAACGTCCTCACATCCACCGTATTGGATAGGACATCCACTTCATTCGGAATAATCCCTTTCTCAAACATATAATCGGCCACCGCTTGCCAACGTTGGCGGACGGTGTCATCAATCGGGTCAAACGGGTATAAAGAGCCTTCCAGCTGCTGACGCGCGACGGGTTCGGAGACGCCTTGGATGTCCTGAATTAATTGGACGGTGTGATCGACGTCGTCAGATAGAAGCGCGGACTCTTCATTCAAGCCTTCGAACACTTCATGGACGAGCTCAGGATGCTCCTTCAGGAAGCCGTTTCGCACAATATACACCGTATCGTTCTCGGATTCGATGTCGCCTGCGGAAATGACCAGCTCTGCACCGAAGTCGACGAGCGCCACGGCGGTGAACGAACCCCATGTCGCCCAAGCGTCGACTTGCCCGCTTTCAAAGGCAGGCCCCGCTTCCGTTGGCGGAAGATAGACGATCTCGACTTCGCTTGCATCGAGTCCGCCTTTCTCCAGTGCTTTATATAGTAGGTATTCGCCCGTGCCGCCGCGGTTGACGGCGATTTTCTTACCACGGAGGTCGGAAGGGCCCTTAATGCCGGCTTCCGGCTTGGCGACAATGCCTTGATTATCTTGATCGCCAGGCTGCTTCGTAAAAATCGTAAATTCCGAGGAGCCTCCGACAAGTGCGCTGATGGCTGCCGTAATCGAGCCGATCGTAATATCGATCGAACCGGCATTTAACGCCTCGATCGCCGGCGACATCGCGGCAAAACCGCCTGTTTTTTCAACTTTCGCTCCGACTGCTTCCAGCCTTTTATAGAGGGGACCGCCTTCATCGGATAAACTTAATGGCTGGGCACTGCGCAGTATGCCAAGACGAATGGGTACAGCCTCATCCTCAGCATTGCCTTGTTTCGCTTGACCGGCTTTACCACAAGCCGCTAACGTAACTAACAGAAATATGAATAGTACATGAAAGCTTATTTTTCGCATAGGACACTTCCCTTTTTGCCGGATCATTTAGTGGATTTGATGAGCCCAAGTGAAAACCTTCTCCTGTTCTTCTTGCTTCTGTATGGTTGCGGCCTGACGGTTCACGCGTAGATGGGGCAGGATGTATTCTCCTACACGGTAAGCTTCTTCAAGCAATGGAACACCGGAGAAAATAAACGTTGAAATGCCCGCATCCTGATACTCTCTTATGCGTGCCAGAACGGTTGCCGGACTGCCTACGATCGTTGTGCCCGGACCTGGTCGTACCAGACTCATCCCGGCCCACAAATCCGGATAAATCTCGAGCTCCCGCGCGTCTTTCGGGATCTGACCGTTGTGATTGCGAAGCATGCGCTGCTGCCCCACCGAATCGCTATTTCGAAGAATGGTCTGCATATTTTCCACGGTTTGCGGATCCATCGTCTTGAGCAGCCGATCCGCTTCTTGCCAAGCTTCTTCGTCCGTATCGCGAACGATCAGATACAGCCGGATGCCATACCGCATCGTACGCCCTTGCTCTGCAGCTAAAGCTTGAAGATCTTGAATCTTCTCGGCGACTTGCGGAGGCGTTTCGCCCCAGCTCAGATACGTATCGATATGCTTGGCTGCCGTGACATGAGCCGCTTGCGACGATCCGCCGAACCACAGGGGCGGCGTTGGTTTCTGCGTGGAGGAGAGCTGTAAGGCTTTGCCTTCGGCGGTAATATATTTGCCATGGTAATCCAGGTTTTCCCCGGCCACCGCTTGTTTCCACACCTGAATCCATTCATCCGTGTAGGCATAACGCTCATCATGCCCAAGCGTTGATCCATAGGCACGCATTTGCGCCGTGTTTCCGTTCACGATGTTTAATAATACGCGTCCTCCGGAAAAATCATCGAAGGTTTGCGCCATTTTCGCAGCGAGCACGGGCGAGATCAACGGCGGATGCACAGCGATCAGAAAGCGCATGTTGTTCGTGCTGGAGATGAGGGATGATCCAAGCACCCACGTATCATGCGGGCCCGTTGCCAGCAATGCGCCGGTAAACCCCAATTGGTCGACAGCCGAGGCAATCTGCCTTAGGTAAGGCAAATCGATTTTGCGCGCCCCCTCCGTTGACCAAGGACTGCGGCCATCCGGCGCGGTTAAATACCAATACACTTCAACGTTCTCTTTGTGTACAGCCATGCTATTCTCCTCCAATTTCTACGGGGACAGGTAAAACCGCCTCTGAAACGACTATTTCTTTGGGCAAAATATGCTGTCGTGCTAACAGATCGGCAACCCGCTGCTGTTCAGTTATAAATTCTTCGGTAATCGGCTGCAGCCCCCAAGGTCTCCGCTGAAGCGCGGCTTCCCATGAATCCACGGAAGGCCAATGGGGCAGGTCCCGGGCAAAAAGCTCTGCCGCTTCGCGCGTATTTTCCTGAATCCAACCATCGGCCTGCTGCAGAGCTTCGACAACGGCCTTGAGCAATTGCGGCCGATTCGTCGCAAAATCTCGGCTGGCAAACCATACGGAACGATGAGAGATATGGGATTCAAGCGGAACCAGCGTACGAATGAGTCCTTCGTTATGCAGCTCCGTAAGCTGCGGATCGTTGCCGACCCAAGCCTCCACTTTCCCGGCCAGCAATGCATTCGCCCCATCATTGCCTATATCAACTCGAGCGACATCATCATAAAGAAGGCCTTCTTTATCTAGCGCGGTTGCCAGAAAACTCGTATGCCATGACCCTTCGGAAAGCGCAATGCGCAACCCTTTCAAATCTGCAACGGATTGCACCGGCGTTGCTTTGCGAACGACCAATGCTCCGCTAGCTGTACGAGGATTCGATACCGCAACGTACACAATATCGATATCCGAAGCCTGCGCGGTTAACGGCGGCGTAGACCCTGTACCTCCAAAGTCGATCTCTCCGGAAGCAATACGCAGTGGCGTCTTTGCTCCATCGTTGTAGTCGACCCAGGCAACGGATGCGTTATAGTCTTTAAGAATCTCTTCTAAAAAGCCTAAGCGGCGCAATACGAATAACGAATGATTATTGGGATGAACGCCGATGGTTACGTCTGCTTTACTTTGAGTCATGTTGAGGGACACTCCTTTAGCAATGTTATATTCAGCTGCGGCTAACGGTTCTGGAAGAATCCAGTCCCATACGTTTACGGGATTCGGGAGGAAACCATGCTCGAACAGGAACCTGCTCTGGGCATCAAGCGCTGTTAAATAGTCTTCGCGTAGTGCCGGTCGAAGCGAAATATTGCGATAAGCGGATGCTACATATTCGGATGAAGCGCCGGTTTCCTTCGTAACGACCCGAATGAAATCATCGGGATGATCTTTGGACCAATCCGCTGCGCGAAGCAGAGAGGTGAGAATCTGTTCTACAACATGTTCCTGCTCCGTCAGTGCCGTATCGACCGTCACGGTTCGGGGCACGCCATTGTTGACTCGCACCAGCGGATCCGGATGGAACCCGAGCTCGATCACTTCCTTTAGGGCGGCCGTACGAGCGGCCTCAAGCCCGGTAGCTCCTTTGACAAAAACGGCATCGATCTCGCGCCGCTGCAGGGCCTCGATTTCGGTATTCCATGAATCCCTTCTTCCTTCAGGAACCGCCTCAAGATGAACGATGTTGACATCATCCAGCGTAAGATTCGCAAGTGAGAGCGCATTATGGTAACCGCGAAGCGCTTGGGCCGCTCGAAAATCGATTTCTAAATAGCGATGGCGAGGGATTCCGATTCGTTTTCCACGCAAATCGCCAGGCTCCTGAATACCCGAGTCAGGAAGGGTAAGGATCGCTTGATATTCATCGACCCAGCTTAGTCCGATAAGCCGCGTATCGCTCCCGGTGGAGCGCGCCCATAAAGCCGGAATGTTGCCTCCTTCCCGCACCAGGAAAGGCAAGGTGTGATTAAAATGCGCATGAGGCAAAGCGTGATTGGCGTTTCTTGTTAGTTCCGCCGCCGTGCATCCGGACTTTTCAAGCTCCTGTTGAAGAAGCCCGAGGTCAAGGGCCAAACTGGCTGCTGTCGGAACCGGGCAGCGTGTAATCCTGATTTCCTTAACGATTTCTTGCGGGTTATCGATGGTAGGCATGCTTCAGGGCTCCTTTCTTTTTTCGGTTTCACATCCGGTCATACGCTCGCTTGTGATCCACCTCCTTCAAGAAATGGTGTTTTGGCAATCCCCTCCCAAGCGGGATCGTGTTAGAAACCTATGACCCTTTCTTTAAGGGATAGGGGAGGTCTTCTGCTTCATGTCGGCTTGCCGTTTCGGTTATGCCCATGACCCGTTTCAGGATGTGATCGATGAATGCTGCCACTTCGGCATTTCCCCGTTGACGGGGGCGCGGGAAAGGGACGGCTCGATCCATTGCGATACGGCCTTCTTCAATGAGCACCACACGGTCGGCCAAAACGACAGCCTCTTCGACATCGTGCGTAATCAAGACGGTCGTGAATTGCTGCTGCTGCCACAGCGATTCGATTAATTGCTGCATTTCAATGCGGGTCAATGCATCCAGCGCTCCTAAAGGTTCATCGAGTAGCAATAATTTGGGCTGGCTAGCGAGCGCTCTTGCTAAGGCGACTCGTTGTTTCTGGCCGCCGGACAGTACCGACGGCCATTCATTGGCCCGTGCACTCAGTCCAACCTGCTCTAAAGCGGCTTCGGCTTTATGACGGTCTTCTTTTCGAAGTCCGATCGCTACATTATCGATGACCTTATTCCAAGGCAGCAGCCTCGCATCTTGAAACATCATGCGAGTTTCGGGATGTACATGCTGAACCGGACGGTCATTGATCCATATGTCTCCTGACGTGGATGGTTCCAATCCGGCGATCACGCGCAATAGCGTGCTTTTCCCGCAGCCGCTTCGCCCGATGATGGCAATGAACTCTCCTGGCTTCACGTCCAGCTCAATGCCTTGAAGTACAGGTTGTTCGCCGAAGCTTTTCTGTAATCTTGTTGTACGAAGATGTACACCATGGGTAGAGGAATTCAGGGTCGACACATCCTTTCAGAGCTTACTTTTGATAGTTCGGGTTCCATTGTAAGAACCGCTTCTCTAAGAGCTTCGCGATGGAATCGGCCAGCTTTCCAAATAAGGCATAAAGCAAAATGGTAAGCAGAATGATATCGGTTTGCATGTATTCTCTTGCGTTCATGGCCAGAAAGCCGATGCCTGAATTCGTAGCGATCGTTTCGGATACGATTAGGGTCAACCACATGATGCCTAAGGCGTAGCGTAGTCCGACTAGAATGGAAGGCAGTGCACCAGGCAGAACGACTCTCCAAAAGAGTGAAGCTGAGCGCAGCCCGTATACGTTCCCCATTTCGATCAACCCGTTGTCCACGGAGCGGATGCCGTGCAGGGTATTGATGTAGACCGGGAATAACACGCCGATCGCGACCAAAAATATTTTCGACTCCTCGCCAATGCCAAACCATAGAACGACTAGCGGAATCATCGCCAGATGAGGAACATTGCGTACCATTTGAATCGTGGTATCTAACAATTTTTCAGCGATGGAGGATAAGCCGTTCATAAAGCCAAGTACAAGACCGATCCCCCCGCCGATTAAGAAACCAATGAACGCTCTTTGAAAGCTGATCGAGATATGTTCGATTAATTCTCCTGACAACAGCAACTCCCTGAAAGAAAATAAAACGTCTTGAGGCAGGGGGAGGATTTTCCTCGATATCACATCAAGATTGGATAAGATGGACCACAGAACGATTAGTAAGATGGGGAGAACCCAAGGCAAACATTTTCCGATCAATGGGTTGGAAAGAAACTTTCTCATCACTTCAACTTCACCTAGCTTTCAAAAATAGGATGATCAACAATAAAAGGCCACAACGCCAGCAGAATATCCTGCTGAAGCTGTGACCTCCATTTGAATGGTCGGTATCTTTTTAATGTTTAATAATTCCTATAAGTTTAATATGGATTTGATTATACTTCTCGATTTTAGTTTCGTCAACCGGGAATATGAATGTATTCACACCATGAAAGGGGAAAGGGCTTGAGTTAACTAAAATCGGGCTCGGTACCATTTATAATAGGCTCGAAATGACGTTCAATTCCTGGGCACATCTTCAAATCTGCAGTATATTTAGAGAAGTAGATGATACCCATACGCATCACGAGGAGGTTCACGCAAACAATGGAAGCAAATATAGAAACGCTTCTCCGTATATTGGGAGAGCATCATAAAGAGGCCCACGGCATTTCGGAAGCGGACATTCAGGCTAAAGAACAAAGCCTGGGGTTTTCGTTGCCGACAGCATTGCGGGATTATTATATGGTTTTGGGACGATCCCCGTATATCACCCAAGGGTGCAATAACCAATATGAACCGCTCCAGCTGCAGGACGTGTTCATTCCCGATGATACTTTTTTTACGACAGACAAGGCGTTTCTGGTCTTCTATCAAGTGGAGGAGTCCGTGATCTATTGCGGGATTCGCATTCAGGATCTGGAGAAGGAGGATCCGCCGGTTTACCTGTGCGCGTGGAATTCCCCTGATTGGCAGCTGGAAAATCGATCGCTTCAACGTTTTCTCGCTGGCAAGGCACTGGTTCAGTTAGGAGTTGAGGATCGGCTGCCCTATTGGGCCATTTTTGATGAGAGCATGTGGGGCTTGTCCGATTACTGCAGCAGTATGCATTTGGAGCGAGAGCATGAGCTAGAAGAAGGGTCAGAGCTGAATGCATGGAAAATCTACGTAAAGGACGATGTGCTGATCGTATGTGAACTTGACGTATCCGAAGAAGAGACGGATGAGCCGTTGGCCATGTATCTGACCTCATTTCAGAGAGCAAGCATAGAAAGTCTGCTGAGCGAGATGGGTAAGGCAAGCAACTTGCCTACATTTCGCACGAATTTGTCAGCACAGTGACAGGTTGAGGGAGCGAGTACCACAAAGTAACTGCGAATGGTTGGTACGGTCCAATAGATTGAATGGGGAAATATATTGTAGATTCGTTTGCATCTCGAGAGAGGTGCTTTTTTTCGTTATAAGGTTCCTTACGATTTCTTCACTAATTACAGCAAGATTTGAAAAGTAAGGGCAGGCTATATTTGTTAAGTTATATTCGACAAACATATTAAGGAAGGGGACCGTAGCAAAAAGAATCAAAATATCCTCATTGGATGGTTAGAGTCGAAAACCTGTCATGTCGAGAAAGATGTGGCGATCATGTGATTAATATCTAGAAGTGGAGGAATCATCGTGAATATAGAGCTCAATACAGAGGTAATTAAATCAATAATAACGGCACATGTTCTCAACCGGTGGTCAGGATTTATGGCAATAATAGCGGGGATTCTATATATCGTCATTCAGTTTATCCACCCGACAGATGATATCTCTTCTGTGCACACAAACTCATGGGTAGTGGTGGCATGCCTGACTATGGCTATGTCGTTCTTTAACCTGATCGGAATTACAGGATTCTATGTACGCCAAGCGAAAGAAGCGGGGTGGCTTGGCCTGATCGGTTTCCTTTTGTTCAATCTGTTCTGGTTAATCTCATTAATCTTTAGTTTCATCGAGGCATTCGTTTTGCCGTTGTTGACAAGTGATGCTGATAAGTTTGTGGCAGGAATGGTTGGGCTCTTTGGAGGAACGGTCAGCGAGGTTCATCTAGGGATCTTCCCAATATTAGCACCGCTCGCGGGCGTATTGTATATGCTAGGAGGTCTCCTGCTAGGCATCGCTACATTACGTGCCAGAGTCTTCCCTCGCCCAGCAGCAATTCTGCTGGCCTTCGCTGCTGTAGTGACCTTTGCCGCTACAATTATCCCCCATCCGTTTGATCGGGCATTGGCGATACCGATGGGCGTTGCTCTGATATGGATCGGATATATTATTTGGTCGGAACGTAAGTAAACATCGAATTAGAGATGTGCAACATTAAATTTCCAGATCATCAGGGAGTTTCTTGATGGGTGCATAGATATGGTAGGCTGAATCCAGATTGTGGACGTCATTAAAAACCTGGATAAGCTCAATATCCGATTGATCGGACTCTTGCTTGGAAATCTTTAAGAATCTTGCATAGTCTGTTTTGAGCACTTCTCCAATATCAAGCAGGTCACCAAAATAATTGAACCTCGCACAAAAAATAGTCGGTACATCAACCGTGAAATAAAAGGGTTTATGAATTTGAATGTCACTTGGGATTCCGAACAGCACTTTGAACCGGGTTGAATTGGGTTGACAGTTTGAATAAATGACAAAACAAGAACCATTTATGTTCTCATCAATATGATTCAGCAGCATTGTTGAATGGGAGTGAATCTTCTGCTTGTAATCATCGGTGGCTAGGTCTACTTCAAAGGCAATCCCGCTGATTCGGGTCTCTTTGAACTCTGTCAGTGTGAAGTCCGTGACGATATCACCATGAATATTTTTAAATGGTCTTTTAACCACAGTAGGTATTGGAGTCGGAGAGATTTTTTTGAACCCTGCTCTTAGCGAGCTTGGAGATACGCTGTAATGTTGTTTGAACGCCCGGGTGAATGAGGCTTGCGTACCAAAGGCTAACTGGTAAGCAATATCGGTTAACGACAAGTTGTTGTTATAAATGAGTGATAAAGCGGCATTCAATCTTCTAGATAGGATGTACTGATTTAAGGAACAGCCCATCATGGCAGAAAAAAGCCTATGAAAATAATATTTAGACATATTGAAAGTAAGCGCAACGGATGACACGGATAAAGGTGTTTCTAAATTTTCCTCAATATGAATCAATGCTTGTTCTATTATCCTATGATGGTTCATACGAACTCCCTTGTCACGCTCTAATTTTTTGTGCTAAGTATACCACACGCGTTATACCGCTTAGAAGGCAATTCGCAATCTACTAACCAAGTATGTCATAAGCTAACTGGAAACGAAGTTTAATAAAAATAGCGGCCGACCAAGATTTATTTCTGACATCTTAGTAGCCGCTTTTTCATTAATTTGTCTTCAAATGCTCCTCAAGATATAACGGTGAATCATCTATCTAAGCAAGTACTCTCTCCCAAAATGAATAAGCAGCCCAGACCCTACCGCCCACAAGATAATACTAATGGTCTGCCAAATGATGATATTTTTCTTATCCGCATTGGCCATCGTGCAAATTAATGCGCCTATATGGTTAGCCCCAATGATTGGCCCTAATAGGGAAATGCCAGGAACGCCATATCGATTGAAATACACTTTACCTTTTTGAAAACGTCGATAAACAAAACTATCGCTTCTATCACTGAAAAATCTGGATTTGATCCACGAAGAGGAAATGATTACGGTCAAGACCGAAAGCCAGTTGCCCAAGATGGCCAGAACAGCAATTGGAATGAATGGGAGCTTCAGTAGCACTCCCAGAGGCACCGCTACATGAGCCTCGAGGAAAGGGATAAACGAGATTGCGAACACAGCTATAAATTGATAAAGAACTGGAATATGCTCTACTTTTTGCAAAATATCTTGTATCAATGTATTCCCACCTTAATGATAATATGGATGTTTTACTCCGACTCCGACATCATGCGCATGGCATCCTTGATGAAGACTTTTTCCTCATCGGTAAATGGATCCAATATATTGAATGTTTCAGCCTCGGGAGCATCTTCTTGAAGCTTTGCCATCTTGATTAGTGTTTGTTTATGGAGAAACATCAATCTCCTCATACATTCTAGCGCTTCTTCAGATTCAGGGCTTGTCTTTGACATGACTAAGTGTCTAATTCTTGAGAATAAGCTATAGTACTCTTGGTCGAGCTTGAATCGCTCTAGATCTCGAAAGTTATAGATTTTATACAGGTTCCGTTTGTTTTCATCCAGATTCTCTTCTTCCCAAAGGATGGAGTGCATAATAAAGCAAAAGGATCTGATATCCACTGAGTTTTCATTCGAAATGATCATATCCATATGATTTAATTGGTCGATCATATCCTGTATTCTTTCTAGCTCCGCAGTGAGCTGTTTTCTTTTGAATTGTATCGTGCTTTTGATCTGCTCTTGTTCGATATGGGCATACTGCAATATGTTCGCAATATCCTTCAGCGAAAAACCTATGAATTTCAATGCCTGAATCTGTTGGAGACGTACCAAGTCATCCCTACTGTACAGCCGGTGTCCGCCATCCTTGTAATCGCTGGGTGTTAACAAGCCGATTTTGTCGTAGTATCTTAACGTTCTGACCGATTCGCCAGTGTGGTTCGATAATTGTCCGATAGTCATCATTTGATCTAACATTTTAGCGCCTCATTTCGATGGATCTCTTTATTTTTGATGTAAGGTATTGCCGGATAATGATAAGGTTTCTGAAGAGCGATGCAAAACATAGCATACAATATGATGAAGGTTTCAATCATTAAAAACGTATACTTAAACCACTGGGGCAACCCTAGAACCAGAGAAGTCCCAAGCATGATTTGTACCGTCATTTTGTTAATTTCATTCTCGTCACCTTTCGTATAAGAAGTCTGAATCATATCTTAAAAGGTGACGCGGGTAGAGGTTCAAGCATTTTTTTAATGGGGGGAATAAGAAAAGACGGCGATAATGACTGACCGATTCTGTCAGGGATAGAGGGTTATAATTAGTTTTAAATAAGTCGATGTGTTATGAGCGGTGCTATATATATTGGTTTAGGAGGAACGATAATGGATTGGAATTACTATGATACGTTTATTACCGTTGCAACAGATTGCCCTGTTGAGACAGGAACGCAGCCGCCGGACAAGAAAGACGGAAAAACCAAGCCGGGCATCGAGTTTGAGTTAATCACGAGTAATCCGTACGCCTATACCCAGGAGGAGCTCTTGTACGAAGTGCATATCCGGCACAAAAACATTCCGGAGACGGAGTTAGCCGAGAGAGGGAACCAGATTCGAGACGAGTTTTTTAGGAAGCCGCAACCATGCTTGAGAGCATCGATGCTCCCGAAGAAATACGGGTGGGGGATTCATTTCAATGCGAAGGGGCAAATCGCGATCGTTCCGGTGGAATCCCCCGACTATCGGCGCTTTGTGGAAGGAGCCAACGGGAAGGTGAAGCTGCTCGCCGCTATGAGAAACAAGAAGAAGTGAGTGCAATCATAGGTTCAGTAGACACAATTACGCTAATGTGAACAATCGTTGAATCAAAAAAAGCAGGCAAAACTGGAATCCAGTTTTGGACTGCTTTTTTGGACTTTTATGATTTTGATCCGTGTAAATGAATTATTCGAAATGTTCGATAACAACTTTCCCAACCATTTTCCCGGATTCAACCATTCCATGGGCTTTTTTTAGATTTTCAGCATTAATCGGTCTAAGTACGTCGGTTAGGGTCGTTACTATTCTTTTTTGATCGATAAATTCTGATAAGGCAGAAAGTAATTGATGTTGTTCTTGCATGTCTTCTGTTTGAAACATGGCTCTCGTAAACATAAATTCCCAAACAAAGGTAGCACTTTTACTCTTGAGTACATTTAAATCTTGTTTCTCAGCTGTTTCAACAATCGAACAAATTTTGCCTTGTGGAAGTATAGAAGCCGCAATTTGATCCCAGTGTTGATCCGTATTATTTAAACAAAAGATATAATCAACACCTTTCAAGTTGATTTCTTCCAACTGTTCAACAAAAGGTTTATAGTGATTAATCACATAGTCCGAACCAAGTTTTTTGCACCAATTTATTGATTCTTGTCGGGAAGCTGTTGAGATAACCGTTAATCCTGCTAACTTTGCCAGTTGAATAGCTATAGAACCTACTCCACCTGCGCCACCTATAATTAAAATAGAACGTTCTTTATTTTTTTGTGTATTGTTCAAGTCGATACCTAATCGTTCAAATAATCCTTCCCAAGCGGTTATGGCGGTTAAAGGTAATGCAGCTGCTTGTGCATCATTAAGTGTTTCAGGTTTCTTACCAACGATTCTTTCATCTACTAAATGATATTCGCTATATGTTCCTGGTCTAGTTATACTTCCTGCATAATAAACCTGGTCACCTGGTTTGAATAATTTACAATTTTCTCCAACTTCTTCTACAATACCTGAGGCGTCCCATCCAAGAATCTTTGGTGTTTCCTCTTGTTTATCTTTAGGCGCCCTTACTTTCACATCAACCGGATTAATCGAGATTGCATTGACTTTAACTAAAATATCGCGTCCTACCGCTTTTGGCTTAGGTATTGTAATATCGATCAGACTTTCTGAATGATGAATGGGAAGGTATTTATACAATCCTACGGCTTTCATTTCCACCATATGATATCTCTCCTTTATTTTAAGATCAATTCAAAATGATAAGTACAGTTATAATATAGGTGATAATAATATAAAAAATAAGTACGCACATTAATGTTGTATAGTAACATTATGTATACTGTAAAAAGAGGTGTGTCGTGATGCGCAATCGAAAAAGTGGTTACGGAAAGTGTACGGATGGTCTTCAGCATGCTTGCCCCGTAGAGGTTACGTTAGATGTAATTGGGGGTAAATGGAAGGGTGTCATTATTTATCATTTACTTAACGATACGCGTAGATTTAATGAGTTTAGACGATTGGTTCCAGGGATTTCTCAGCGGATGTTGACTTTACAATTGAGAGAGCTTGAAAATGATGGGATTATTCATAGAGAAGTGTATAATGTCATTCCTCCAAAAGTAGAATATTCCTTAACACAATTTGGCCAGACATTGTCCAACATCATTATCCAGATGAGAGAATGGGGTGAAATATACGCTGAGCAAGTACAAACGCAAAAAACGAAAACATCAATATAGTTACAGTCGAGGTATCTAGCAAAGTTAAAATCATACTCTCAAAATAGAAAAAACGCTGTGCTTATCGTAAGAAGCTTACGAGAAGCATAGCGTTTTTCATGAATTCTATTATTTCAAATGTAAGGCTCAGTCAAAAAGTGCCCTGCCTCGCTCTACAACTTACTTCGCACTAGGCAGCAATTTATTCAACAAGATCGCTGCAAGTGAAGCAGCCAGAATCGGTGATCCGAGTAAATACTGCACGAACGTAGGCAGTGTGTACAAGAAATCTTTAGGAATGAGCACTAACGCTAACGTCAAAATCATCGGAATAGCAATAATGTACATTTCTTTTTCCCCGATTTTCACGTTCTTCATGACCTGGATCCCGTTAATCGAGATGATGCCGCAGACGATGGCGAATACGCCGCCGATGACCGCGGTTGGGATCGAGGAGATCAGCGCGGCCAATTTGCCAGAACAGCCGAAGAGGACAAACCATCCGCCTACCGCCAGGAAGACCCGGCGACTAGCCACACCCGTGATGGAGATAATCCCTGCATTCGTGGAATAGCCGGTAACCGGCGTGGAGCCGAGTCCCGAAGCAATCAGGCAGCTAATCCCTTCGCCAATCACCCCACGGTTAATGTTCTTATCCGTTAACGGTTTATCGATGACGTTACTGATGGCAAACCATGTACCCGTTGTTTCCGCCAGCAGTACGAGGTAAATGATGACCATGGTGATGATCGCCGAGAAGTCGAACGAAAAGCCAAAATCCTTAAACGGAATCTGCGGCATGCTGAACCACTTGGCGTTTGCAACAGCGCTGAAATCCAGCACACCCATAAAGTTGGCTGATATACATCCGATAATTAATGCAACCATCACGGACGTAACGCGGAATATCGCGCCTCTTGTTCGGAACAGAGAACCTAGGATGACGAACAAGATGAGTGCAGCCGCTGAGATCAGGGCCAGCAGCACATTCTGATTGATGGTAGCGTCCGTGGCGCCGTAGATATTGTCTCGAATCGCAACAGGCAATAACGACAGACCGACGATGAAGATGATCGTGCCCCCGACAATGGGCGGGATGAAGGATTTAACGATTTTATTGAAAACTCCCGTATATCCCAAAATAATCACGAGGATCGCGCCAATCAAGCTCGCGCCCAGCACGGAACTCCAACCCATCTCCCCTCCGCCGCTGGCGGCATAGATCGCTACAATCGCGCCGAGTGGAACATAGGAAGGGCCTTGCGCCATCGGCAGCTTCATACAGAAATACGTTTGCACGATCGTGGCAAGCCCGGCCGCAATAAACGTGGATTGGATCAATGCGCTGGACTGATTAGGCGCCAAGCCGATTAACATGGCAATCAGGAAAGGAACGACATAGACGTCCATCGCGACGACATGCTGTAAACCGAGAATGGCGGATTTCCCGAATGATATTTTGCCGTCGGGAGGTACCGTTAAATGCTGTGACTTCGTTTGCTCGTCATTTTGCTTGTCTGCTTGTGTATTCACTCCGCTGGACACCTCGAATGTTAGGATGAATTGCTTTTTGAACAACCTCTATCTTTCTTAACGCGTATGAACCTTTTCCCCTTGTACCCACACCTCGCGGATATGCTCAGGACGTGTCAGATACATGATCTTCTGAAAAATATCTTGTGCGTCTTCATTCTTATCAAAAATCGGCAGTTTGGCGGATGGAAGTCTCGTATCGATCACCTGCACATCCCATGCGTAGTTTTCTTGAATGCGGCCAATCGGCAAGCTCAGACATTCGCCGCCTCCGGCCGTGGCCAGATAGAATGCCTCATGGACCGTAATCCGCGACTCGGGCACGCCGCGAGATTCCGCAGGAAGGGAGGTGTTCACGCCATCTTCCAGCATCCTCGAGGACATTACGGCCTGTCTTATATTATCGAAGAGACTCGGTGAGAAGCCGCCGGATAGATCCGAGCCTAAACCGATCTCGACATTGTTGGCGTGGAAGCGGGCGACCGGGATGACGCTGTTGGCGAAATACGCGTTGGATATCGGGCAGTGCGCGATCGCGGTGCCGGTGTCAGCGAACAATTCGGCATCCTGGTCATCGAGAAAATTACAATGAGCCATGACCGATTTATCGCGCAGCAGGCCAAAATCATGCAGGGCAAACGCATCGTTTTTCTGGAACCGATCTTTCACATACCCGTGCGCCCAATCGCTTTCGCTGCAGTGGGACTGCACATACGTGTCGTATTTGGCTGCCAGCTCGCCTAGCCCCTTCAACCCCTCATCGGTGCAGCTTGGAATAAAGCGTGGGGTCACGACGGGATACACGCCTTGTTTGGTGGTCTTGGCGAGTTCCTGTACAGCGATAATAAATTCCTCCGTATCCGCCAGTGCCGTGGATGTGTCCGCATCGCGGTAGTAATCCGGATTCTGCTCGGGATCGTCCATGACGACCTTTCCGACAAGTCCGCGCTGGCCTTTGCTCGCACAGATTTGGGCTAACAACAAGCTGGCTTCTTTATGCACCGTGGCAAAATAAAGGGCCGTCGTTGTTCCGTTGGCCAGCAGGGTACTTACCACATCGTCGTAAACCTGTTGCGCAAACTCCAGATCGGAGAATTTGGATTCCAGCGGGAACGTATACGTATTCAGCCAATCGTAGAGTGGAATGTCCAATGCGGTTCCGGATTGAGCCCATTGCGGGGCATGAACGTGCAAATCGACAAAGCCAGGCAGGAAATACTGTCCTTCCTCTAGTCGGTGAAAGCTGTCAGTGCCTTGATGCATATCCAGCAAGGATTGATAGTCGGCGTCTTCCGGTGCCACGACTCGCTCAATCATGCCGTCCGTGTTGATGCAGTAAAGATAGTCTCTCAATACTTGAATTTCTTTGGGAGATTTGCTTGAAAAAGAAGTCCCTTGAAATAATAACATATATTTACTCATTTTTACCGCCTTAATGTTCGTTTTTTGGAGCGCTTTTGTCATTATAGTCCGTTAAAAAAGAGATGTCCATAGTTTAAAGGCGAATAGATATGAGCTTGAGTTATTAACGAAGACTCCATAGTGATGACAGGTCAGGAACACGATTGAGATCATTCGGAGTTGCCCGGGGGATACAGGGAGGCTTCTTCATGAGAGATAACGTCCGCAGCCTTTTTTGTATAGAGAAAAGGATATCAGCCGGCCCCCACAGAATAACTTGAAGCTGCAATCATTTTTGAGACTTGAAGGGGATTTGAAATGAAGACCAAATTGATCATGGTCGAAGGTCTGCCGGGTTTCGGCAAATCGACGACGTCCCGTATGATTTATGATATTTTAACCGAACGAAACATGGAGACCCGGCTTGTGGTGGAAGGGGATGTTGACCACCCGGCGGATTATGAGGGAACGTCGTGTTTGACTGAAGAGGAATTCGGGCGGTTGCTGCAAGTCGCAGGCTCCTTTAAAGAAATATTGATCGAACGAGCCGCCAAAAAAGGCAGCTGGAATCTCATACCCTACCAGAAGCTGAAGAACGAATACGGCACGTCTTTTCCGGATGATCTATATCATTCCTTGTCCAAGCAGGATATTTACGAGCTCCCGCTGGATCTCAATAGAAGACTCATCACCGAGCGGTGGGAGGCATTTGCAGAGCAGGCGTTGCAAGAGCCCACCGTTATGATTTTTGAGTGCTGCTTCATTCAGAATCCGGTGACCGTTGGCATGGTGAAATATGATGCGCTGGATGACCAAGTGATGGACTACGTGCTGGGGCTGGAAAAAGCAATCCTTGGCCTGAATCCCGTATTGCTCTACATTGAACAGGATAGCCTGGAATACGCATTCCGCAAGGCCATCCGGGAACGCCCGGAGGCTTGGTCCACAGGATTCGTCCATTATTACACTCAGCAGGTATACGGCAAACAGCGAGGTCTGGAGGGCGTCGAAGGGACGCTGGAAGTATTGGAGGCCCGGCGCAGGCTGGAGTACCGGATCTTGGATAGTCTTGGACTGAACAAGGAACGAATGAATAATTCCTATTATGATCAAGAGACGTACAGAACCATGCTGATAGACAAGCTTAAGCTGCATGGGGTCATCCAATAGTATTATTTTCATAGATAAGAAAGGACGATTTGATGAAGAGTCTTCTAACGATCATGCTGCTCTATATGACGCCTCTATTAACAGGCTGCGAGAACGAACCCGGTTGGGAAACGATGCAGCTGCTGGACGAGAAGGTTGTCGAAATTCGGATTTCGGTATTTGAGTCATGGGACGAGATGAACGGGGACACACTGTTTTCTTTCAAGGAGGCAAAGGCTGTAAGCGCATTTGAGGAAGCGATCCGTACGGCCCGCAAGCAGCCAGATGATGCCAAAAGAACGGACCCGGATTACGACGTGATGGTTATCTATGATCAGCAATCCCCGATTCACGCCATCAAGCTGTGGTTAGGGGGAGAGGGTCAGGAAAGTGTGTTCAGCTACGGTTTCAAAGATTGGGGAGAAGATTTATATGTGGTTTCCGCCAAACATACGGATCGGATGAGAGAACTCATTTTGCAAGAGGGGCATTAACGCCGTAGCGGAGGGAATCTCTTTTTTATGTTCAGTAGCTGGAGATGATATAAAAGCCAGTTTAGTAGGTTATCCAATCCGTATATCTGTCTTAGGGAACAATAAATAACGCCGAACGCCTCATATCCCATAAAATAACGACTTAGACGTATAAAATCAGGGGATTGGGAGATGAATGAATACATCATTCAGGAGGCGATGAAGTGAAGAAGAAGACCAACACGTTAAAATATATGGCTGGAGCATTTCTTGCCGGAGCCCTGCTGTTTACAGGTATTTTGTTCGCTGCTGGGAATCCCGAAGGAACTTTAGCTGCGATTAAACACACGATGTCTAAAATAAGCTACTACGTGAACGGCAAGGATAACTCCACCGCTGACGGACCAATTGCGCAACAAGGGACGGCGGCCTCGGATTCCGAGACTCCTACCGGCAGCGATGTACCCGCTCGCATGGTTTCGGATCCGGTTAATCAACCCGTGTTCTGGGACCAGGCTTTCAGGAAGGAATCTCTGGGGCATCTTGAAGTCCAGCTGTACAATGCGGCGGGGGAGTCTGCCGGTTCCGCTATCTTGGAGCAGATCAATGACGGGGTGAAGGTGAAGATCATCGCATCCGGCCTTACACCAGGCAAGCATGGGTTCCATGTACATGAGAACACGATCAAAGATAGGGATTTCAAATCTGCCGGTGGGCATTTTAATCCGACCGACAAGCATCATGGCCTCAAGCATCCACAAGGAAGCCATGTTGGCGATATGCCGAATCTGGTCGCAGGCGCAGACGGCACCGTGGAAGCGGAGACGATCATTCAGCATGGCACCCTTCAAAAGAACCAGCCAAACTCGGTGCTCGGACGCTCGCTGATCATTCATGCCGGCGAAGATGACGGCGTAACCGATCCATCGGGCAATTCCGGCGACCGGGTGGCCGGGGGGAATATCCCCGAGTAATCCTGCAAGCTACAGGTAACCTGTGGTTTGTAGCATATGAATGTCAGTGAAAGACGCATCTCTTTAGGAGGTGCGTTTTTTTGTGATGGTTGTGTGGCGGGACGTGCTAGAATAGAACCATCATAAACTGCTATTGGAGGTATCTTCATTGATCATTCAACTGGGCGATTTTGAAGTGAATTCCGGACAATTGGTTGTCGCGGACCCTTGTTATGAATTGGATACGAACATTATCATCATGGGCGTGTTGGAAGCTGTATTAAATGGAACGTGGGCCTCGGAAGTGGAGAAGGTAGAGATTCCGGATTGGGGCGAAGCCAACGCCAAGCTAACGGCTTACCATCACTCGGCAGCTGAACAGGGGGCATTCCTGGAATGGATCAAGTGTCCTTTTATAGCTGGGGTGGATAGCGGGCAGGCCGGAATTTTTGATATTCAAAAGTACCGAATTCCTGACGCTGATGCGCCATCGGATAGCTCGGATACGGATAGTGACTGGTATCTTGCATGCTGCAATATCACCGAGAGCGGAGAAGAAGCGGGTGTCCTGGATGGAGGCGTCGTATCCCGGACCGGCATTGGCGATGGTGCATATGGCGTGTATAAGGCCGTGAATGAGCAGGATCAGGTGGTTGGCGTAAAAATTGTGTTTATTAAGAGCTAGTTGAGTGTCAGTGTAACGAAATACGAGCAAGCGCGAACAGCCATGGAAGGCATTCTTTTATGGCTGTTTTTATTGGAGATACACCATAATTGCCTGCCAATACATAGAAAGTAGGTATACAATGAATAAGGATTTTCTTTATAGTAAGCCATTTGTTCCAGGGATAATAGACGATACATTGGTGGATTTAGATTCATGGTTTTTAGATGATTCGAGAGAGAGGATGGAGGAAAAATTAAGAAACAGTCCTCTAAGTGAAATGATTATTGAATTTATAAATATTTTTAAGGAAGGCGAGCCCAATTACCAAGTAATCTTAAGTTTATTAGGCGAAAACGTTGTTAAGGAAGTTCGAGGCGAGAAATATCTGTATTGTCTAACTGAGACTATGCGATCTTATAACGATATAAAAAGAGTTGAGATAGAAGTTGATGTGGAAAAATTGAAAATAGAAAAAATGAGTTTATTCGTTAATTCGGACACATATGGAGCTTTTGAGGACGAAATAACTAGTTCAACCCATGATGTGCACATTCAAAAAACAAGTGATGTTTTATCAATTTCTGTCAATGATAAGACCATCGCAGTATTAGCGATTTAGTTACTGATGAATACTGTGGTAATAGGTTTTACAATACAACTAGCGCATTTGAAAAGCTATTGAAAAGCTATTATGCAACTTAGAGTAAGTAATCAACAAACCAAGCACACTAAAAAATTGACAGGATTGAAATAAATGAGTCAAACCATTAAAGAGATTTATTCATTGAATACAGACAATCAGAATGATGGACCCGAGTATGCATTGGATAAATGGTACGATATTCTAATTAATAAAACAGCGGACGAGATTGATTTGGAAGATGTTTCAAGGATGTTATCTCAGAATGTATTTATTGAACTTGGCATAAAAAGGGCGATGGAAATTTTATCGGAGGATCCGATTGCTGGGGTATTTTATGATGGTCAATTGCTGGGGTTACTTAGTGCTGTCGATTTAGATGACGTTAAAGATTTGTCTCAGCTTGAGCTTCTTCTACAGAAGATTAATAACAATGTTTCAAATTTAGATTGGTCTAGTGAAGAAGATCAGATTGAGTATAGTGAGTTATTAACCAATTTTATGAATAAGATTAATTTGTAATCTCAATATAAGGTTGGTTTGCAGGTTTGGAAATGATCGTTCACTACACACTTGAGAAATACGTGAAAGTTTCCAAGGTTTATTCTAATCTAAGTATGAGTTAGGAATGAGCCTTTTTGCAAGTTTGTAGGAATTTTTGCGTAGTTATTATTTTTTATTCGATTTGCGGAATCGTCACAAAAGCGATAGCGTCTCAAAGATAAATCTTAGCCGAGCGAAAACTCAGGGCCGCTCCCTGTATTCGCTCGGTTTTTTCGTTATGACTGCCTTCCTATGAATTTGAAACAAAATTGAGACAGTCTTAGTTCCATTGTTATATTACACTTAATTGAAGATGTTGAATTTTATCAGATCACGTCGTGTTTCTATGACTCATCGATGACTGTACTGATGCAAAGGAGAAACCTGTTTATGAAAAAAATGTCCATCGTGCTGGCAGTAACGCTCATTATTTCGATGGTGCTTGCTCCCTTGGCTTCCGCTCAGCCCGTGCTCCGGGCTGGAAACGACTCGGTTCCGGCCGAAACGGACGGTTGGGTGTGGGTCGGGACCGCAGAAGAACTGGCTTATATCAATCGGAATCAAGCGTCTTACCTGGATCGGAATATCCGATTGACCGGCGACATCGATATGACCGGATACGATTGGGTACCCATAGCCGATGAAGCGACCGTCTTCAGTGGTATTTTCGACGGAAGGGGACACCGGATCGAAGGTCTCACCATCGATGGAGGAGCTCTACAGTATGTCGGCTTCTTCGGCCGCGTATCGGGGACCATCCGTAATCTAGGCCTTTCCGCACAAGTCAACGGCGGCAGTTATGCCGGCGGATTGGTGGGACATCTGATCGGCGGCAGCATCATCAACTCGTATTCGGAGGGTACTGTTACTGGCGGCAATACCGGTTATGGAGGCTTGAGTGCAGCCGGCGGCTTGGCCGGGGCGGCCAATGGCGATTCGACCATTCTTCGCTCATCTTCATCCGCTGCCGTGAAAAGCGGCGATGCTTCCAATCAGTTTGCCGGGGGGCTTGTCGCTTCTCAGGGTACGGGCAGCATCAACGACTCGTATGCCACAGGGACGGTCGCGTATACGGGGGGCGATCACTATTTCTATGGAGGCGGATTGGCCGGACATTTGATATACGGAACGATAGCCAATAGTTATTCTTCAACTGCAATCATGCAATCCGGAAGTATCAGCTATAGCACAATAGGCGGTTTTATCGGAATCATATCGAATGCTTCGATCAACTCCTCGTATTTTGATAAAGTAGCATCGACCCAAGCCAGTGGCGTGGGGTTTGTGGGTAACTTAGGCCAGCCTCATCTCACAGGCCTAACTACCGACGAGATGAAGGCTGCCTCCAATTATGGCGGCTGGGATTTTGCGAATACGTGGGCTGTCCACACTGGCGTCAATGGGGGCTATCCCTATCTGCGCCCGGACATTTTGACAACCGATCTGCCGCGGGCGGCCAAGGACGCTCCTTATTCGATTGCGATAGACGCTTTCGACGGCGCAAGGGGGGGCTTGTCATGGAGCGCCTCCGGACTTCCTAATGGCCTATCGATGACTGCCTCTGGCAGGATCGAAGGCAGCGCTGCGGTGAGCGGCGCGTTCCCGGTTACAGTTTCGGTGACCGATGCGGGCCAGAACACCGTCAGCGCGGTATTGACGCTGTACGTGGATGAACCGGCACCAGACATCGACGGGCTTGCTATTAGTCCAGGCAGAGCGAACGGATCAACGAGCGTGACGGCGGTTCCGGGCGATTCTGGGCATACGTTTGCTTATTGGCTCGGACCAGATGCCGGTGTGCGTCCTCTAGTGGGTGATGCGCTGCCTGGTGAAGCGGTCTTGTACTCGCTCGGAGCGGACATTGTGGATCCAATCCCGGGTCAATATCTCCAGGTGTTTGAACTGGATGTACAGCAGCGCATCCAGGCATGGAGCAGCGTACAGGTGGAAGCGGCCCATATTCGAGACCAAGTTCGGGTGACGGGAGTGACACTGGATCAGACAGAGCTGACCCTTACAGCTGGAGGTGCTTCGCAGAAGCTGAAAGCCGTCCTTGTGCCGGTGAATGCGAGTAATCCGACGGTATCCTGGAACTCCAGCGATCCGGCTGTCGCTCAGGTGGATCAGAGGGGTGAGGTGACGCCGATTGCAGAAGGTACGGCGGCCGTTACGGTGACGACCGCCGACGGAGGGTTCACGGCCACCGCAGCAGTGACGGTCCAGTCGGCTCCAGTGGACACGGGGACGGTGATCGGCGCAGTCTACGGTACAGGGAATACGCCTCTGGTCGGTGCGGCGGTATCGGTGGGCGGAATCAAGGATATGGCCGACGCCGAGGGGAGATTTACAGTGAATAACGTAGCGGCAGGCAGCCATGCACTCACGGTGACAGCAGCGGCGTATAACGATTATACGACAACCGTAAATGTCTTAGCTGGGGGGACAGTTGACGTAGGGCGCATCGATTTGAGAGCTGCCTATACCGCAGAACCGGTACCCCCATCCTATAGCTGGGTTCCGGTTTCTGCCCCATCCCCTGTACCGGACCCAAGAATGGTCGTAACGATCAACGGCAAACAAGTTCGGGTAACCGCCAAAAAAGAGCAGGAGCATGACGGGCGCACCGTTCTGAGACTGATACCGGACTCCGATCTGGTTCGGTCATGGACCGCTGGCGGGGAAGATATCGTCATTGACATTGACAATGAGGATCCGGTGGTGAAGGTCGATCTCCCGGCTGAAGCGCTGCAGGTTCTCCTTTCGGCGAAGCCGAGTGCAGCCATTCGGATTGGGGTGAACGGGGCAAGCTACAGCGTTCCGCTGCACGTGCTAAGTGACCTCAAGAACCGAGCGAACGTAACGGTCGTTATTGCGAAAATGGCGGATTCCGCAAGGCGCCAGCTGGATGAGGTATTGACTCGCCAAGGGCATGACATGCTGGCGGAGCCGATGAGCTTTGAGCTATACAGCAACGGTGATGTAAGAATCGAAGGGGAAGACACTTACCTCAAGCGGACATTCTTGATTAATGATGCGGCAGGATCCGATCGTTCCACCGTCGTGTGGGTGGATGGCGCAGGAAAGCCACGCTTCGTCCCTTCCATTTTTGAAGGGGAGACAGCGACTTTTTATAGCCCATATAACGGTGTGTACACTGCGGTTCGCTCCAACCGAACTTTCGAGGATATCCAGGGACATTGGGCGCAAAGTAACATCGAGCGGATGGCGAACAAGCTGATCGTGAACGGATCGGCTGACGGCATGTTTGATCCTAACCGTACGGTGACCCGCGCCGAGTTCGTTGCGATGCTCGTACGTGCGCTCGGACTCACCGAGAAACCGCAGCTTTCTTCCTATTCGGACGTTGGGCCGAACGAAATTTGGTATGCCGGTGCGATAGGAGCCGCATCCGCGGCTGGCTTGATTGAAGGCTACGCCGACGGTTCGTTCCGACCGGACGCTAGGATCACGAGAGAGCAGGTGGCGGTTATGCTGGCCAGAGCAGCACGATATGCCGGCGAGCTTCCGCCAAAGGACGCTTCGACGTTGGAAAGCTTCTCGGACCATGCCCAGGTATCCGATTGGGCTAAGGGAGCGACTGCCGACCTGTTGGCCGCCGGCATGATCGAAGGGGTCGAGAAGGCTGCGTTCGCTCCGCAGGCGCTTGCCACTCGCGCACAAAGCACGGTTCTCTTAAACCGAATGTTGCTCTACTTGAATTTCATGAACTGATTGCAGCTGAATAGATGGCGCGCACATTCCAACCGAGAATGTGCGCGTTTTTTTGCGTTTATTCCGTAATGGAGCCTGTTCGTGGACTCGAAACATAGTATAGTATAAAAAAATAGCAGGTTTATTAGTTGAAAGATTCAACGGGCGAGAAGCGGATGGAGTGAGGATGTAACGAATGGAGAAGATTGCAAAACATCGCATTATCGGTTTGGATCGGGAAATGATGAGTTTCACGGATTGGCTGGCGGATTCCCGGGCACAGACATCCATTTTTTCAATATCAGGAATTGGCGGCATTGGCAAAACAACGCTGCTGCTGCAAATGGCCCGCACGGCAAGGCAGTCCTCGGTGCGTTCTCTTTGGCTGGACGGGCAAGGAGGTTTAACGACGTCGGGCGCTTTTCTGGCGAGTCTGGAGATGAGTCTTGCAACTGAATACGGCAGAACCAGGGCTCCGGAATCCGCGCTGCTGCCATACATCGTTAACGAGCTTCAGCTGCAGCGAACCGTTTTGTTCATAGACAATGGTGAGGAGATCGAAAAGCTGGAAGGGTGGCTGTTCTCCAGATTTCTTCCTGAGTTGAAGTCAGCCCACGTGCTGATCGTATGTGCCTCGCGCAATGGACTGCCACTCAAATGGCAGACGAATCCGGAATGGAAGTCCCGAATGAAAAGGTTCTCTTTGCGGTTGTTTACTCGAGAAGAGGTCTACGATTATTTAGGCGGCAGCGGCTTGTCTGCGGAATGGCAAAGGGCTATTGCCGAGAAGACGGAAGGCCATCCGTTGTCGCTTGCCTTGACCGTGGATATGCTGCTTTCCGAGTCTGTAGAGCAGTGGGATGTATGGCGAGAGGTTCCGGCTGTATTGAGCGCCGAATTTTTGCGGGAAGCGGCGTCTCCTGGCGTGTACCGTGCGCTGAAGGTTTTGTCGCTTCTGCCTGTTGCCGACGAGAACATGCTGAACCGGTTGTTGGATACACCTTTGGAAGGGGCGGACTATTACCATCTGAGGGCGCTTTCGTTCGTACGGGATACGGTGGATGGGATAACGCTGCACCAGGTCGTTGCTCGAATGTTACGGGATGACTTTACGCGCAGAAACCCCGAACAATTTGAAGCGGTTCGCCATCAGGTGTTCGTCCTGCTGGCGGAACGATTCCATTCGGTCGACCAACGCATGCAGATGCACCTGAGCGCCCACATCTTGGAGCTGTACCGTGAGTTTCTGCCCTCGGCGCATGCGTATGCCAATTTCTCGTCAAGCCTGAAACCCGGCGAGCATAAGCCGTTTGGACAGGAGGATCTGCCGTATTTGCAGCGCTTTTTGAAGGAATCCATTCAGGGTTCCGACTGGCAGTCCGAACTGGTCGACTCTGCCGATTGCCCGGTTTTGCTGGAGGAGATTGCAGCTCGTTTTCCTGAAGGAATCTTTATCGTGCGGGACGAAAAAGGGATACCGCTGGCGTTCTGCGCAGGCGTATGGCTGCATGCCTTGAGCTTGCCATTGTTGGAACGATATGCGCCTGGGTGCAGGGGGATGCTGGGGGAGGAAGTATCTTCGCTGCATCGGCTGCCACCTGAGGCAGCCGATACGATATTTGTGCTGTTATCCGCGGTAAACTCCGAACAATCCTTGTATCGTCCCGAGGAGCTGGGGGCCATGCTGATGCAGCAATGGCTGGTCCACATGACTGGCGGTTTGCGGGGGATTTTGGCGGCGGGGGATCCACAGTTGAATTCCTTATTGTCGATTCTGGGATTCAAAGTTTGCGGGAAAGCGACGGGATATGCGGGCATCGAATTGACGACATGGGAACTGGATTTTAGGCAAACGAGCTTCGATCAGTGGATTCAGCGGATCATCCGGCAAACGGAGACAGCAGCAGGACAACCGGCACATCAGCGGGAGGATGAGTATCCCCCGGCCATTGATCGAAGCGTAATGAAGCAAATGCTGGAACGGCTGTTCGATCCCGACAAGCTGGAGGAACTCCCTGTCGTTCGGCGATTGGGTTGGGACGGGATGCAGGTGAGGAACATCATTCAAGGGATTCTGGCCGACGGACGTCCGATGGAACCTTTGACGCTGTTGGAGAAGGAAATTCTCATTGCAAGTTATTTGCGCAAGGATCGGAACAAAAGCCAGCTCGCAGCATCCTTCCATATGAGCAGAGCTACCTTCTACCGTTATATGCGTTTGGCCGAAAAACATCTGGCTTTTGTGCTAAGCGATTTGATGAGGTCCGGATTCTGAGCACGCATAGTAAAGGCGTAATTAAGTTATAGGATCCCATAGCACATTTACACGGGTTGCAGCAAAGGGTTGCAAGCGAAATACGCATCTCTTTAGGAGGTGCGTTTTTTGAGTTCTATATTTCTAGAGATACACACGATACTGCTATAACGGAGGTTAGCACGATACAAGAAGCATAGCGCTGTGGGGCTTCTGAACCAAAAGGCACGATTCTTCCAGATTGCATACTCCTATGCCATTGATATGAAGGACTCTGGAGAATAAAACGATTGAGCATCTCAGGATTATCGGCCAAGAATTGAAAGGCATTGCCTTTCGGTTTATTTCAGCCGATATGCATGAAGATCTCATGATTGCGGCAGCTGCAGCGAGTGGCGCTAATGAGCCCAAAACGTTCTGGGACCATGCGGGGGACTTCTGGCAGGGACTGCAGACCGGTGCGAAGTCCGTGGCAAATTCGGTGAAGGATACGGCGACATCCTTGGTAGAAGACCCGCTTGACACCGCTAAGGATATGGCATATAACATGACCATTGGGACGATCGAGGAGGCTGCCGAAACGGTGGTCTGGGGAGGCAAAATGATCTTTGATGCCGATACCCAGGATAAATTCGCCGCAGACGTCGAGGCGTCGGGCGGTGCGTTCAATTTTGCCGGACAGCAAGCAGCCATGGCCATCGCCGGCTTGACCACGCGCCGGTTTGGCGTGAAGACTCACCCGAACCTGAAACATGATTCGGGTGGGGATGGGGGGAAGGTTGAGGGGCCGCCTAGATCTGCAACATCAAGTGGTTATTTAAGTCAAAATTTAGTTGATCATATTCTTAATAGACATTCTGTGAATAGCACAAAGAATCAGCTTCCATTTTTACAAAAGAAAATGTCGGATGATCAAATTAACGAAATGTTAAGTAAAAAATCTTTCTTTAATAAAGAATGGTCGGATAATAAAATTGCTGAAGCTTCTACGTTGGCTGTTAACCAATTAAAACAGCAGGGAGTAACCGATGGATTGCATACTGTTACTGTTTTTGGTGAGCCAATTAAAGTATTTATTAGAAATGGAAATGTGGATTCTGTTTATGGAACAAATATGTATAAACTAAGCGATTTATTAGATTAGGGGTGACCGGACATGTTTACTATTTCCTTTAAAGCATATGATAATTTTGATGATATTAAACAAATGTCTGCTCAACAATTTGACCAGACAAAACAAGATATAGAAGGGATCATTGAACTGAATTTTAACGGCAATAAATACGGATTGTTCTTTGATGATTGTCCTTTTGGCGAGGAAAGGCTTGTTCGATGGTTTGTTGACTTATTAACGATTGCAAAAAAAATAAAGGAGCATAATTATGTTGCGTATCGAATTCCAGATAGTGCAAACCTATGGCTTGAATTTATTTTGCAGGGAAAAGAGCTAAGTGTAAGCCTAGTAGAGGATGTTGATCGAAAATCAATAATAGATCTATTTATTTATAAACCATACAAGGAATTTACGTATTCACAATGGAAGGGAAGTATAATCAGCACAGTTTCTTTTGTGGAGGAAGTAATAATAAGTTCAAGCAAGCTGCTAAATTTTATAGCTGTATTGAATCCTCAACTATTAAATAGCGAGAATATTCAACTATTAGAAAATAAAGTGCGTGAGCTAAGCATATAATGATTGTTTTTCTAGATAATCACCTCAGTACAAGGAAGTGGACAAAGGACTCGAAAGGGAACTTTCATAGAAGAACTAAAGGCAACACTCTCTGGATCGAATACCGAGGAAAAAACGGAGATATTAAGCCACCTTTGTGATATTTTCGAATCCTATAACAATCCGATTGATAATTTCATTGATATTGTTGCTGTATTACTCCATTTCGGTATTAAAGAAGAGAATTTAGATATGAAGGAAGAAATATTTAATACAGTACTATCTGCAGCAACTTATAAAAACATTGAGGGGACAAATTTCGATATTTTAGCGGACATTATGATCATTAACCCGACAGTAACAAATATTTGAGGCTTATTCCAACTCAAAAATGAGTTTGGAATAAGCCTTTTCATGTTCAATGTATGGAATAAGTGAAACGAGTCGCTAACGAAAGTTATACAAAGAATAGTAAGGTTCAACACTTCAGGAAAGCAAGGAATTTTATTTAAACTCATTAACCTTGGACTGGCTTGATCGTGTCACGTATGACCAGGCTTGTAGGCAGCATGACTTTCTTATTGCCATAAGACGAGCCTTCGGTAATTTCGAACAGCAGCTTGGCGCTCTCATAGCCGAGGACGTCGAAATATTGCTTCACTGTGCTCAAAGCGATCTTGGCGAATTTGGAGCTTTCAAAATCGTCAAAGCCCATTAGGGATACTTGTTCGGGGATACGAATGTCAAGTGCGGTGAGCTGTTCGATTACCTCTAGCGCCCGCTTGTCGTTCGCGCAGAACAGCGCGGTCAGCTCTCCAATTTGGATAAGGCGCGCAAGCGCGGCGTAGTCCAATTCCTTGTCCAGGAACAAGAGCGATTCGGGTATCGGAAGGGACGCATTCGACATGGCGTTGCAATAGCCGTTATATCTGTCAACCTCCGGGCTCAGGTGGTAGTCGTAAGCCGCAAATCCGATTCGGCGATGACCTTGGTTTATCAAGTATTCTACTGCTTCATAAGCTCCGTCGTGGTTGTTGCAGGTGACGACGTTGACCGGATAGCCGGAAGGGGAACGATCGAGCATCACGAACGGAATCGCTTTTTTGCGAATTTCCCCGAGATAGCCCTTCGCAGCTTCGGGATTAGAGGAATAGATGAGTATTCCTCTTAGTTCCGTTTGAATCAGCTCCAAAACAAGCTCTCGTTCCTGTTCGAAGTCGTTCTCCACGAATTCGATGATCAGCTTGCAACCATGCTTGCCCAGAAAGGACTGTATGCCCCTCATGATCTGCATATACGAACTATCGTACAGGTCGACACCGGAAATGACGAAGGCCACCAGATTTGAGGTCTTTTCCGAGACGGCTGATTGGTTGGCGACAAAGCTTCCCTTACCTCTGACGCGGTAGATCACGCCCTCGTTCACCAGCTCCGACAGCGCTTTACGGACAGTGATGGAGCTGACATCCAGCAGCTTGGAAAATTCCGACTCGCTAGGAATCCGGTCGTCCTTTGTAAATTCCTGATTCTCGATCTGGGATAAGACATAGTCTTTCACCATCTGGTACTTTGGCAGAGCCACGTCCTTCTTGCTCAAGTAGGTTCACCTCGTATTAACATTTCCTCCAATTATAGCGCACATCGGTTTAAAAAGTATACGTACTTGGGCTGCATTTTGGAAAAAGATTATGTCGAATAGGTGGGTGGTTTTCGGGAATAAAGCAGAAAAGGGAGGAAAATCATATGAAAGATTTGAATTTCGTGAAGGTCTGTATTACTATGGGTTCAAATAAAGTATGTGTTTTCATTCGCTTATCATAATAACTTCGAGATGGAACACTTCCGCAAAATGAATGGTACTATATTACACCGTAAAAGGACATAGAAAAGAGTCGCTGGGGAATCCAGCAGCTCGATGCTTGAAATTTCATCTAGTACAGGTTGTTCAAAAAGCCGTCTTCCAGGACGAAGCAGATCAGGAAGCGGACTCGACGCTCGAATCTTCAATCAGCCGGGCCTGCCGTTGCTACGTACCCACTACAGCAGATGCTTTCGAAGGCGTTTTCTGCGAAAACGTGTAGCTCCGCTGCTCATTCCCTAGCTTCATCCAACCTTCTCGGTTCTGTAAACCCGACTTTTTGAACACGCATCAAAAGGTTACAATAGCGCCTTCCTTTTCGAACGGGTAGTCGATGACGATACGCGCTGCTTCGGTATCGCCGATGCCGCTGTACAGATTGACCTTGCCGTCGGGACGTATTTCGATGCCGGCGGTGAACGCGCAGTCGGTCAGATGCGGCTTCTTGGCGGGGCCATCCGGATAACAAGGGCGGGTGCCGATGATTTTTAAATCCGAGAATTGATTCGTCTGCGGGTCCAATACGAAAGCCATGTTCATATAGGTCGATTTATCTTCTTGAGCGTAGCAGATATGGCCGATGACGCCGATTTTCCCGCTCTTGAGCAAGTAGGCCTGGTTGCAGCCGCCCCACTCATCCTTGCGGAACAGTCCACTGATATATGGGGCGTTCTTGATGACTTCCGGTGACAGTGCGTCCAGGCTGTCGATGACAGTGAATCCCACTAAGGATTCGCTTCCGAATTGCTTGCGTACTTCTTCGCTGCGTGGTCTTGAGAAGACGCCGATCCTACCGTCTCGGAGCTCTACGAGCCGAATATCCTTCATATAATCCGGACCGGTCGTGAAGTAGTAAAGATCATGAAGATCGCGGCCTTTGTAGAAATAGCCGTAGAAAGTATCAAGCCGCCCCTGTTTGTTACGAACGTGCGTGCCGCCTAGTACGAGCTGTTTGTTGATCACGCTAATATAAGGATCTTCAAGCTGGTAAATCATCGTATTCGGGACGGCTGTCCACTCGTCCGGTCCGCTCTCCTCGAACAGGCGCACCCAAGATCTCGCCCACTCATGGCGTTTCTCCATGCGTCCGTATATGTAGCGCCTGCCGTTCCATTCGAACGGAATCGAAGGATTGTAAACATCGAAGCCTTCGACTCCGCGGAAGACAAGCTTGGCGCTTTCATAAATGCGTTTGTTTGCTTCGAATTGCTGACGCTGTTCCAATATGTTCATTCGTGGCAAATCTCCTTTCAGGCTTCAATAACAACTCTATCCTAATCAAAAGTGCTGCTTTCAATCTTGCTCTATTTTTGAATGCTTTATGGTGTTTTGACATCGGAGGAACTAGTCAATATACAAATAAGGAGGGATATCGCATATGTTGAAGCTTCTTGCGGCAGACGGCATTGATTCTGAAATTCAGGCGCACTATCGACTGATCGTTTCGGTGCGCGATACGATCGGCATGCATACGCACGACTTCTTTGAATTGTTTCTTATCCTGAAGGGAAGCGTTGTGCATGTCATTAATGGCAAAAGGCAGCTGCTCCAGGAAAATACACTCGTGTTCATACGGGACCGGGACGTTCATTACTATGAGCAGACGACGGATAGCGATTGCCAATTCATCAATCTGTCGTTCAATCGAGAGGTCCTGGACGACCTGATTGCTTTCTTGGGAGAAGGGTTCCCAAGCGAAAGACTGCTTGATCCGGCTATGCCGCCGTCGACCGTGCTGTCCAAAACGGAGAAGGAATACGTGCGGTACCGGCTAGACCAGCTCAGTCTGATCCCGCAGGAGAAGAAGCTGGCCGTCAAAGCGGAGGTAAGAGCCATCTTGACCGACCTGTTCTCCAGGTACATCAAGGCCGAAGCGGATCCAATAGATCTTACCGGACAGCCGGAATGGTTTAAGGCTCTGTGCAGAGATGCGAAAAAGAAAGAGCACTTCACACGGGGAACGGCTGCGCTTGTTGAGCTGTCGGGCAAATCGCATGCCTACGTATGCAGAATGTTTAGGAAGCATCTCGGCATGTCCCCGACCCAATACATTAACGAATTGAGAATGTCCTATGCCGAGAATTTGCTGCTGAACACGGATATGGAAATCGTGGACATCAGTCTTGAGATCGGACTTGACAACGTCAGCTACTTCTACGACTTATTCAAGCGGAGGCATAATTTAACGCCGTATCGGTATCGCCAATTCGGAACTATTCGGAGATAGTATGCTAATTACAGGTGGGATTATATACTTTTTTATGTATTGACGATAAAAATAGTATGTGTTATTTTCTACTTAGCATAATAACTTGTGGGACATCATGATGATTTTATCTATAGGGGACGGTAGCCGGAAGCAAATGCGTTTTCGACGAACGTTAGGATACAGTCTGGGGGTGAAAATGAATGCGCTTACATATAGAACGAATTAAATGGCCAGGCACATGTGACCTGGAGCAATAGCACCAGCTATATCCGATCACAATGTGTTAACAGTCAGGAGGTGTTCCTTTGAAAACAACCAATAACAGGCTGGTGGCCAGAATCGTCAAGCACCGCTATCTCTACCTTATGGTGCTTCCCGGCTTTCTGACGCTGTTAATCTTTCACTATTTTCCAATGTACGGAATATTAATCGCTTTCAAAGATTTCAACGCATCCAAGGGGATTTGGGGAAGTGAGTGGGTAGGGGTAAAGTACTTCACTTCTTTTTTTAACGATCCGATGGCGTTCAGGGTATTAAAGAATACATTGCTTCTCGGTTTGTATACTTTATTTTGGTCATTTCCGGCACCGATTATATTAGCACTGTTGTTTAATGAATTGAAAAACAAGGGTTTTAAGAAGCTTGTGCAGACGGTTTCTTACTTCCCGCATTTTATTTCGGTCGTCATTGTTGCGGGGATGCTTAAGGAATTTACGGCGAGAGACGGTTTGTTTAACCATATTGTCGGCTTCTTCGGCGGAGACCCGATCATGTTTCTTCTCGAGCCTGACTATTTCCGGACCATCTTCATCTCTTCCGGCATATGGCAGGGCGTCGGGTTCGGCACAATCATCTACCTTGCTGCATTAAGCGGAATAGATCCTACGCTGTATGACGTAGCCGAGGTAGACGGCGCAGGCCGATGGAAGAAGGTTTTGCACATTACATGGCCGTCACTCAAACCGACCACCATTATTTTGCTGATTTTCGCCGTGGGGGGAATCCTCGGAAGCGATTTCCAGAAGATTATTCTGCTTTATTCGCCTGAGACTTACGAAGTAGCGGATGTCATCGGATCCTATGTTTATCGGCAAGGTATACTGGGCGCACAATACGAGTACACAACGGCCATCGGATTATTCATGTCGGTTATTTCCTTTACGATCCTTTACTTTACCAATTGGTTAAGCCGGAAAGTATCAGAGACGAGTTTGTTCTAGGTGGTGGAGTGTTGAAAAAGGCTAGCTTGGGTTCCAGAGCTTTCGATGTATTCAATGTTGTTATCATGCTATTCATCCTGATTGTCGTGCTGTATCCGATTCTGAATATTATCGCGACATCGCTAAGCGGCACGCGTTACATCTCCTCGGGCAGCGTAACGATTTGGCCCAAGGGATTTAATCTGGAGGCGTACACGACGGTATTTCAGGATCCGTACATTTTTAAAGGATATCTAAACTCGATCATTTATGCGACCGGCTCTACGGGCATCATGCTGCTGTTTACGGCATTGATGGCGTATCCGCTCACGATCCCGGGTTTTGCGGGCAAGAAATTTCTGACCATTTTTCTCATGATTACGATGTTTTTCGGCGGCGGCTTAATCCCGACCTATCTGCTTATGCGCGGTCTGAACCTGTTGGATACGGTTTGGGTCATGATTCTCCCCGGTGCGATCAGTGCTTATAACGTGTTTCTGTTTCGGACCTTCTTTCTGAATATTCCTTCCGAACTGAAGGACTCCGCCTATATCGACGGGGCGAGTGATCTGGTGGTTCTCTTCAGGATCATACTGCCGTTGTCGAAAGCGCTGTTTGCAACCTTTGCTCTATTCGGTCTGGTCGGAAGCTGGAATAGTTGGTTCGAGGCTTTGATTTATCTGCGAGATCAGGACAAGTATCCCTTGCAGATGGTGCTCCGAAACTATCTGTTTACCTTGGATACGACTGCGATTCAAGGGCGGGTAGGAGGCGGCGCGGTCGCCATCAATGCTCCCGGGGAAACGCTTGATCCCAAGGCGGTACGAATGAGCGTCATCATTATTACCATGTTTCCGATCATGTGTATTTACCCGATCTTCCAGAAGCATTTCACCAAAGGGATATTCGTCGGCTCCATCAAAGGCTAAAGAAGCGGAGCGGCGGTGCAAGCAAGCTGAGTGTGCAGTCATTCATGGCAGTTATGCAGATTTGAAGAAGAAGCGGTTCATTGCGCAAATTAGGGGGAAATGGAATGAACAAATTGGCAAAAATGCTTGTCCTCGGATTGGCCCTACTGATGGTTTTTTCCGGATGTTCGAATAATTCCAAAAAAACCGATACCCATGAAGAGGATCAAGAAGTCATGCGCTTTTCGGTCACGCTGCCTGCGAACGGTGTGGATAATCCAAACAGTCTGGTAGGCAAGGAATGGCATAAACGCATGGAAGCTTATATGGGCAAGAAGGTGGAAATTGAATATAACTATATTCCGTCTTCCGAATATGACGAGAAGGTCAAACTTATGATCGCAAGCGACGATCTAACGGATTTCTTCGTGACGCCTTTATTCTATGATACGACCGAAATGGCCGAACAAGGCCAGCTTCTCGAGTTAGGCCAGTATAAAGATTTGATGCCGAACTATATGAACTACATTGGCAAGGTAAAAAACGGGATGAAGCGGGTAACGGATGCCGATGGCAACATGTTCACCTTTAAAGAAACCTCTACGCCTAGATTCCCCGAGGATCGCGGCATGCTCATCCAGAATACGTCTGCCTACCGCTATGACGTGTTCGAGGCCAATAACATCAAAATTCCGGAAACGCTCGATGAATTTTATGGGGCTGCCAAAAAACTTAAAGAGCTTTACCCCGACAAATATCCCGTAGCGACAAAGTGGAACAGCTTGAGATCGTTGTTCTCCGCGAACCATATCCGGGATGAAATTTTCTGGGACGGCGAGAAATACGTATACGGGGTTCTGGAAGAAGGGTATAAAGATGCGCTGCAGTTTGCGAATAAGCTGTATGCGGAGAAGCTGTTAGATCCGGAGTACACGATTGATACAGACGATACGTTGAAAAGAAAAGCGTTGAACGGCGACAATCTCATGTGGCTGACGCAGTGGTTTACGACGCCAGCCGAGTATACGAGAACAGCGGGCGACGGCAAGATATTCGCAGTTTCGTTGTATCCCGACAATCCGAAGTACGGAAAGGCCTGGCAGGAGGTTGTAAACGGCAATACGCCTGACTTGGGCTGGGGAGCCTACGGCATAAGCTCAAAAGTGAAAAACCCTGAAGAATTGATCAAATTCATCGATTATCAGTATTCGGATGAGATGATCCAGCTCATCACATGGGGAATTGAGGGCACGACCTATACGATCGGAGAAGACGGCGTTCCGACCTTTGTCGATTCGCTGAAAACGGCCAAGGATCCATGGTTGGAGGGCGATAAATACGGCATGCGTGCAAGTCGAAACCATAACCCCGGCTTGCAGATGGTGAGTGATGCAAGAGCGTTCGTGGATTTTGCCGCGACCGATTATACGGTATTTAACGGCAAATATGAAGAGGTGCCGATTGAGAAGGCGGAATTCCTGACGAGTCTGCCCATGCCCGAGAACGACTATGTTCCTTCCTGGTTGAGCGAGCCGTCGATTCAACTCACGGGGGATGAAAGCCAGCGGGTCTCGGAGATCATGAACCCAATTAAGACGTTCGTTACGGAAGAACAGGCCAAATTCGTAGCAGGCAAGAACAGCTTCGATCATTGGCAGGCATTCATCGATAAGGTCCAAAAAATGGGGAACATTGATGAAGCGCTGAAAATCTATAATGACGCTGCACAAAGAGCTCTAGCCAACTAACAGAGATTGTCCCTCCGTTCCCGACCGCCGCCGGCGGCAGTAAGTCGCAGAGCGATAGGATTAATGATAACGAAACCATAGGATGTGAGAAAGCTTGAGTGAAAAAAAAGAGATTTTATTTCATGCCGAAAAGCTGCTAAACAAAAGAAATCAATTTATGATGACGAAGCTTTCCTCTATAGATTTTTCCGGTTTTACAACAAGGGAACAACTATTCATCCATGAAATGGATGGGCGACCGTTTGAGAGCATCGCCCCGGGTCAACGGTGGGGGGAAAAGTGGGGATACGGCTGGTTCCGCTCGATGATCGTCGTTCCTCAGGAGGCTGTAGGCAAACGTCTTGTGGCCTTGCTTGATTTTGGATCCGAAGCGACCGTATATATTAACGGCATTGTGAGCGGCGCAAAGGACCTTAACCATCATTACGTAACGTTAACCCGTTCGGCGCAAGCCGGCGAGCGATTCGAAATTATCGCGGAAGCGTACGCCGGCCAAACGGATTCTCAGCCGATGTTCGGAGAGTCGCAGCTCTGCATTTTTGAAGAGGAAGTCTACCAATTTTTCATCGATATGGAATGTTTGTACGATCTTCGCAATCATCTCGATGCCAAATCCCTTCGCGTTGCGGAGATTGATCGTTGTTTGACTCAGGTGTTTGCCACGATCGACCTGACCCTGCGTCAGGAATTATTGGAAGAGAACGTAAAGCAGTGCCGGCAGATGATGGAGCCGCTCTTGGCCTGCATGAACGGTTCAACGGTGCCGACCCTGTACCTTATGGGACAGTCCCACCTGGATGTCGCCTGGCTGTGGCCGATCGCGGAAACGAAGCGGAAAATTGCGCGGACCATGTCCAATCAGCTGGCGCTCATGGACGAATATCCGGAATATACTTACACCCAGAGCCAGCCGTATTTGTTCCAGTTGGTCAAGACGCTGTATCCGGAGTTGTATGGACGCATAAAACAGGCGGTAAAGGAAGGGAAAATCATACCCGAAGGCTCCATGTGGGTGGAGCCCGATACGAATCTGCCCAGCGGCGAGAGTCTGATCCGCCAGGCGCTGCACGGCAAGCGGTTCTTCAAGGACGAATTCGGCGTGGACAACGAGATGCTGTGGCTGCCTGACGTATTCGGTTATTCCGGTAACCTGCCGCAAATCATGAAGGGCTGCGGGATCCATTATTTCGCGTCTACAAAATTGTTCGGTACTTATGATAATGTAGCGGACCCGTTCCCGTATAATACGTTCCTGTGGGAAGGGATCGACGGTTCGCAAATTTTGACGCATCTGATGAACTACGGCGATTACTACCCGCTTCGGATCAATCCGTCGTTCTTGATCCATCAGTGGAGCGATCGCGTCCAGCTTGAGGGGATTTCTACGCGACTCACGCAGTTCGGACACGGCGACGGAGGCGGCGGCTCCAATCGGGATGATCTCGAATTTATGCGCAGGCTCGGTAATTTGGAGGGCGTTCCCAAGACGAAGCATGGCTCGCCGATCGAATTTTTTGAGGATCAGATCGAAAAAGGCATCCCTGATGCCAAATACGTAGGAGAGCTCTATTATCCCGCCCACCGCGGGACGTACACGACGCAAGCGATCATCAAAAAGCTGAACCGGAAGGCTGAAATCGGTTTCCGCGAGGCGGAGCTTTGGGGAGCTGCCGCGGAGCTGCTGGTTAATCGGAACTACCCTCACGAGGACCTGGACCGGCTATGGAAGACCCTGCTGTTGCACCAATTTCACGATATTCTGCCGGGCTCCTCCATCCATCGTGTCCATGAAGAGGCGCAGCTTGAGCTGATGGCATTGAATGAGAACGTGTACGACATGGCATCGGATACAAGAGATGCGCTCACGGACGATGATGCCTCCCGGGTTACCGTCTTTAACTCGCTATCCTGGTCGAGAAAGGAATTGGTCGCGTTGCCTGCCGGCGTTCATGGCATTGCGGACGGGAACGGAGCGGTTATGCCGGTGCAATTGTACGAAGGCGTTCGTTATGCCGAGGTAAAGGCGCCTTCTATGGGCTGGTCGACGTACAAGGCTGAAGCGGAAGCGTCGGATGCTCCAGCAGCGTCGGCGATTCTTGCAACGGCATCGCGTTTGGAGAACGAATGGATTGCACTCGAATTGAACGAACAGGGCGAGCTTACTCGTATTTTTGACAAGGAGACCGGCACGGAATGGGCGGCGGATCGCTGCAACGTCATGCGAATGTATCGGGATCAAAATTCGGATTTCGATGCGTGGGAGATCGATCGGCGCTACCGCTTGGCACCCGTCGAGCTGAATACGAGCGCCAAGGTATCCGTTACCGCGAACGGCCCGCTCTTCGCGAATATTCGGGTTGAGCGCGAACTGAACCAATCGACCCTGGTCCAGGATATCCGGCTTTGTGCCGGCAGCCGCCGGGTGGAATTTCATACGACGATTCACTGGCGCGAGAAGAATAAGCTGCTAAAAGTCGATTTCCCTGTTCGCGTTCATGCGAACGAGTCGCTGCAGGAAATTCAGTTCGGTTACGTCAAGCGGCCGAATCATGCTTCGCGTCCGCATGATGCGGACCGATACGAAGTTGTTCAGCATAAGTGGTCGGCGCTTGCAGAAGCGAATCGCGGCTTTGCGCTGCTGAACGACTGCAAATACGGGATCTCCGTCAATGACAATACTCTGAGCCTAACGCTGCTTCGGGCTCCGACGTGGCCGGATGAGACGTCCGATCAGGGGACGCATCATTTTACATATGGATTTACGTTCTGGAACGGAGCGTTCCTGGGCAGTCCTGTCGTACGGGAAGCCTATGAGATGAACTATCCTGTCAGCCTCGTGTCTGGAGGAGGCCGGGAGGAGCAATCGTTGCTCTTTGTCGATCAAGCCAACGTGATCGCGGAGACGGTCAAGCTTGCCGAAGACGGGGCGGGCGATTGGATCATACGTCTGTACGAGAGCAAGGGAGCCTCCGTAGCGTGCGAGCTTCACTTCGGCCTGTCCGTTGCGAGGGTTTATGAGGCAAATATGCTGGAGGAGAGAATGGCGGAATTGCCGCACGAGGGCGGAAATGTATTGCTACAATTCGGTCCGTTCGAGGTGAAGACGATTCGGCTCCAACGGAGTGGGAGGAATAAAGGATGAAGCTGAAAGAAGGGCAACGCCTAGTCATGATCGGAGACTCGATCACGGACTGCGAACGTAAATATCCGTACGGGGAAGGGTTGTTCCAGGGCGTCGGCAAAGGGTATGCCGCACTTGTGGACGGGATGCTGCAGGCGGCATATCCCGAGCTCTCCATTCGCGTGACGAATATGGGCATCGGCGGCAATACGGTTCGGGATTTGCAGGCCAGATGGCAGACGGACGTACTGGATCTGAATCCGGATTGGTTAACGGTTATGATCGGCATCAACGATGTATGGCGGCGGTTCGACCAACCTGCTATCCCGGAGTCGCATGTGAGCCTTGAAGAATATGAACAGACCCTGGAAGAGCTGGTGCGATCGGCACTTCCCGGCCTGGAGGGACTCGTGATTATGACACCGTTCTATCTGGAGCCGAATGACCAAGATCGCATGCGCAGCCGGATGGACGAGTTCGGACGGGCTGCCAAGCGGGTTGCGGAGCGGGTAGGTGCATTGTTTGTGGATACGCAGGCTGCTTTCGCCAGCCATTTCGACTACGTGCATCCGACTGCGCTGGCGTCCGACCGGGTGCACCCGAGCTTGACGGGGCATCTGCTGCTTGCGCGCGCACTGCTGGAGGCGATCGGCTTCGATTGGTCGCGCATGCGAATGGGCTCCTGACGTCAACTGCACTTAGTTGTAGCATTCCTACTTTATATTGTGGGGGCTAGTAGAGCCAGTGCTTCCTTCATCAGCGTGGAGCAGGTAATCCGCAAAATGCTTGCAGAGCTCGGCGCGAAGTTTCTTCGAAATTCGCGCCGAAGCTTACATCCGCTTGCTTGTCGATCCGTATGTTCTGATTGAAAATGTACGTCGCTAGGTCCTTTTTTTATTGCTCGATTCGCGTATGTGTTGCTCTCCAAGGTGAGAAAGGAGGTGGTTATGGAGGCGTTTCGTACCCATGGCTGTAGAAATAGGGTTCGAACAGACGGTATCCGGTCAGCAACGATATCATTCTATCAAAATTGCAAGAAGTCGGGAGGTAAGAGTTATGAAGATGAAGCAGTGGAAACGTGCGGGAATATGGACATGCATCATACTGACGGTCATGACGGCTCCAGGCGCCGCGGTGACGGCGCAGGCTGCGGAAAGCAGCGCGGAGCCACATCTGAGCAATGCAAAGAAAACAGTTCAGGAGCCGTTCATGATCAAAATCGTGGATGCCGAGACGGGCCGGGGCATTCCTCTTGTTGAGCTGAAGACGACGAACAACATTCTCTATTACACGGACAGTGCCGGTGTCGTGGCCTTCAACGAGCCCGGCCTAATGGATCAGTCGGTCTTCTTTCATTTGTCGAGCGACGGTTACGACTTCCCTGCCGACATGTTCGGCAATCGCGGGCAGGCCGTACAGATCACGCCCGGGGGCATGATTACGATCGAGATGAACCGGGTCAACATCGCGGAACGGCTGTATCGGGTTACGGGACAGGGTATATACCGCGACAGCGTACTGCTTGGTTTGAATGCGCCGATTCAGGAGCCGCTGATCAACGGTCTGGTCATGGGACAGGATTCCGTGCAGACGATAGAGTACAACAATAAGCTGTACTGGTTCTGGGGCGATACCGACAGACCGGCTTATCCGCTGGGGAATTTCCGCGTAACGGGAGCGACTTCAAGTATGCCGCAAAACGGCGGATTGGATCCTGACGTCGGCGTAAATCTGAACTATTTTACTAAAGACGACGGCTTCGTCAAAAGCTTGGTGCCGCCGCTGCCCGACGGCGCCGGCATAGCCTGGGTGTTCGGTTTGATGACCGCCGAGGACAGCACAGGACAGGAGCGTCTGCTCGCCGGCTACAGCACGCATAATCCCGATCTCACCGCCTTCGGCATTCTTGTCTTTAACGACAATACGAAGGAGTTTGAGCAGGTCGTCCAGTTCCCTTCCAAAGACGATTGGCGCCATCCGGGAGGCCAAGCAACCTATTATGAAGAGTACGGGTCGGGTTACTGGCTCTTTACCGAACACCGGATGCCGAATTTGCGAGTTGCCGCCAGCTATGACGCCATCATCGACTATACTCAATACGAATCGTTTACGTGCTTGACGCCGGGAACGGCATACAACGGGGCTCAATCGTCGCTGGAACGAGACGGGGACGGCAAGCTCGTATGGGGCTGGAAAAAGAACACGCCGCCGCTTACCCAAAGTCAAGAGAAGGAACTGATCCAACTAGGGCTGATCCAAGCGGATGACCCGCATTATTATCAGTTGAAAGATGCCGATACCGGCGAAGCGGTGGAAATCGCCTCAAGCTCCGTCGAATGGAACGATTACCGGCAGCGTTACGTGATGATCGGGCAGCAGCTGCAGGGCAAGACGTCGGTGCTCGGGGAAATCTGGTACGCGGAGGCTCCGGCGCCTCAAGGCCCTTGGACTACTGCCAAAAAGATCGTAACGCATGACAATTATACTTTTTACAACGTGGCCCAGCACAAAAACTTCAACAAGGAAAGCGGCCGAATTATCTATTTCGAAGGCACCTACACGAATACGTTCACGGATCATGTCCCGACACCGCGGTATAACTACAATCAAGTCATGTATAAACTCGATCTGGCGAATCCGGAGTTAGGGCTAGAGCCGGTTCAAGAAACGACCGGTATATAGCGTTAGAGCGCCAGACCGTTATTGATGAACGAATAAGGACCTTTCCGTAAGCGCTGTGGGGCTTTACCGGAGAGGTCCTTTTCGACTTGAGCTTGTTCCTGCGGAACAAGCATACCTAGCTGCCGCTTCTCCATGATAAGCTGGGAGGAACGATATCTTTAACGGCGGAGTCCCCGTGGATTTCCCGATACTGCTTCGGAGTGAGATTCGTGAACTTCTTGAATGCGGCGAAAAAATGCCCTTTGGATATGAAGCCGCATTGATCTGCGATCTCCAGCACCGAGAGCTGGCTGGATATCAGTTTCTCCTTCACTCTCTCGATTCGTTCCTGAAGTATGTACTCGGACAATGACACGTTCATGATCTCTTTGAAAAGCTGCCGGATATAGCTCACGGAGAAGGAAAAATTGTCGGCTACTTGCTCGATCGACAATTGCGCATCCTGCAAGTGGTTGTCCACGTACTCTTTGATCTCCAGGACGATTTCTTCCTTGCGGCTTGAAGATTTCGGAACCTCGGTCTCGGACGCGAGCATTGTGACGATGCTCTCCAGCCATGCTTGATACTCGGACAGCGTGCTGTGCCGCTCGAGTAAATGATGAATGCTGCTGATTTCGTGCAGGACGCTGGATTTGTTGAAGTTCTTGAGCAGATCGTAGGTAAAGTAGGTCAGGTTAAGCTTGCAGTCGCGATAAGGAAGTTCATGGACGTGCTTCATCTGCTGACGCAGCAGAGCGAGCGCGGTCTCCGGGCGGCCGCGGCGGATCGACTTGATGATCTCGGCTGTCTCCAGCGCCTCAGACGCTGAAGGATACCCTGCCATAAACTCTTCATAATCGCTCTCCAGAAAAAATTGCTTCTCTCCGTTAAGAAATCGCAGCTTCGTCAATTCGTAGATATGATCATAGATGTTTCGGATATTGGCGCCGAAGTCATAGGCATTGCTGACTGCGGTGGTTGTATCAACGTTCAGGATACGTGCAACCTGATTCTGCGTCTCCTCAAGAAGACGTTGTAGTCGAAGCCCGCCGGATGCATGGCCCCCAACGACCAGAATGATATGGTCGCCGCCCATATCCAAGCCTTCGGCCGCATAAGAACCTGTGCCAATCACTTCTTCGCTAATATTGCGTATGGCGTACTTGATCAATTTCCGGGAGGGGAAATCGTAACGTTCGCAAAAGACCGTATAGGCTTCGATCCGAAGGACGGCCAAAAACAGAGCTTCACAGGAGGCCAGTTTGGTCTTGGTCTGAATATACTCGTAGCTCTTGGTACCCGGCGTACCGTGGAGCATCCACTGAGCGAGAAGCTCCGTTCGAACGAGCTCGGATTGATTTCTCATGGATGCATGAAGCTGTTCCACATTGTTCAGAAGCATATCGATGCCGTCATTGATCCATTGGATATCCGGCCTGGCATCTGACGTGGCATTTGCGAATGCAACCTTTCCCTTCAGCTTTTCCGACAAGAAGGTGATGGAGCGCAAGGAACGGCGAGAACTCCAGAAGAACAACAAGGAGAGGAGTGCCAATAGCAGCAATGTATACGTTATCAATTTTTGCTGGAATAAGGAGATATGGCGTGTCAAAATATGATACTCGTTCGAGTAGTATACCGACCAATTTTCAGTAGTCAGCTTGGCTGTATTAACGAACCATCTCTGATGCGGGAGCCGAACTTGAAAATCGCTGTCCTGCTGCTCCCGGCTCGCTTGATAAAGCTGTCCGCTCAGCGCGGGATTAGACACGCCCAATAGAAGTTGCCCGTGCTCGTCCAGAATCCGAATGTCTTGTTCCGAGGAGACCGTTTGGCCGAACAAAAGCTTCGACAGCAGCGGTTTGTCAACGAGCAGCACGAGATAGAAGTCAGACGGCTTCTTGGGGGTTGCAGGCAGAATAAGGGCCAGGGAGTCCGAGCCGTCCAGCGAATGATTAAAGAAGCGCAAATATTGGGGGTGGGATGACTCCACACGCTTCAGCATGCTCTGGTCGGCGAAGGATTCATTGCGGACAATTCCGACTTTGGAATCGACGACAAGATCGAGCTTCAAATTAATCAGATAGGATCGCTGGATGAGCGGTTCGGTGGACATGAAATTGGATTGGGCGACGAGTGCAGCATGGTTGATGAGCGGATCGTTGCTTGTATTGAAGAACCAGTTCTGAATATTCTGATCGGCGTACATGCTGAGCCCGTTAGCTTTCAAATTGCCGAGAATCATTTCGGCCTTCGAAGCCAGGTTGTTGACTTCGTTCTGCGAACTGCTGCGAACCTCCAGCATGGTGTATTTTGCGAATTCCGCAGACAGTAGATAGACGAAAGGAATAATGGAACAGATCAGAACGGTGGTCAGTAAAAGAAAGGTTCGAAAATAGGTCTTCTGTAAAATAGGTTTGATCCTCATATAATGCCAGCACCCCTTGCTGATGGATTGATGGTTTAAGGGTATAACGTAACTATTCGATAGAAGAAACGAACCGGGACCTCCTTACTCAATCATATCCTGACCCTCGTGTGAAGTCCTCATTTTGACAAAGTAGAAATTAAGATGATACCGAAAGTCCGATTACCGCACAATCCTTAAGTTGAGTACCCTTTGTGACACAATGAGGACTATTCCGAAATCCTCCTTCCATACATAATAAACACTGTCAGGATATGGCCACATCGGACAGACCAGATCGAATGGAGGGATACTATAAATTGAGAATGTTTAGGGATCTTGTAAAGAATCGGAGCTTGTATTCGATGGCGATACCGGGAGTCATCTTTCTCGTTGTCTTCTCCTATATTCCTCTGTCCGGACATCTGCTAGCGTTCAAGGACTTTCAGATCAGCAAAGGCATATGGGGCAGTGATTGGGTGGGGCTGGATAACTTCCGCTTTTTTTTCTCCAATCGGGATTGGATTCAAGTTACGGTCAATACGGTTTATTTAAATGCGCTGTTCATTATTTTCGAGATGGTCTTTGCGCTTCTCATTGCTCTCTTCTTGAATGAGATTCGCTTGAAATGGTTTAAACGTACGATCCAATCCATCGTCTTCCTTCCTTACTTCATTTCCTGGGTCGTCGTAGGGTATATGACATTCATTCTATTCAACAACACGGACGGTCTGATTAACCGCGTGCTGAGCATGAGCGGACTTCAAGCCGTCGATTGGTACCAGACCCCGTGGGTATGGCCGATTATTCTAACCTTAACGCGAATCTGGAAGAGTGCCGGGTACTACTCGATTATTCTGATCGCTGCCATTACCGGGTTCTCCTCCGACTATTATGAGAGCGCTCGCCTGGACGGAGCCACGAGGCTGCAGCAGATGAAATACATTACGCTGCCTTTGCTGAAGCCGCAAATCATCATTCTCGTCCTCTTGGGAGTCGGACGTATCTTCTACGGTGATTTCGGTATGATCTACGGAATTATCGGGGACAACGGGATTCTATTTCCGACGACCGATGTCATCGATACATACTCCTATCGGGCGTTAAGGCAGCTGGGCAATTTTAGCATGTCATCGGCTATCGTGTTCTATCAGTCTATTATGGGGCTTATCGCCGTCGTTTCGTTTAATGCGCTGGTTCGGAAAATCGATAACGACTCCAGATTATTTTAATGTTGAGAAATCCAAAGGGAGGTGAATTCCATATGAATCGTCCGGTTGCTCTGATCACGCCCCCACGAGTCCGACGGACAAACGGGTTCTCCGATAAAATGGCAGTGTTCTTGTTCGGATTGTTTTTGATTCTATTTGCACTGGTTTGTTTGTTTCCCTTTTGGCTGATGGTCATCAATTCGTTCTCCAGCACCCGAAGCTTGGCGGTGAACGGATACTCCATATGGCCGGATGAATTTACGCTGGAGTCGTATCGCTTCCTCCTTCAGGGCAAGCAAATGTTTACCAGCTATGGCATCACCATTGCGGTAACAGCCATCGGAACCGTATTCGGCCTCGTTGTCACCGCGTTGTTTGCTTACGTGCTGGCCCATCCGAAGAACCGATACGGCGGCTTCCTCTCGTTCATGACCTACGTGCCGATGGTCTTCGGCTCGGGGCTCGTCGGATTCTATCTTCTGGTCGTCCAATGGCTGCATCTGAAAGATACGCTGTGGGCGCTTGTGCTCCCTTACGTCATGAATCCGTTCTTCGCGTTTATCTTAGTCTCGTTCTATCGCTCGCTGCCTTATGAGCTGAACGAATCGGCTAATATGGACGGCGCCGGAGAGTGGACGATCTTCTTCAAAATTATCCGGCCGATCTCAACGCCGGTTATGGCGACGATCAGCTTGTTCTATGCGCTGCAATATTGGAACGATTGGTGGCTGTCGCTTCTGTTTATCGACAACAGTGATATGTACCCGCTTCAGCTGCTTCTTCGGCAGCTCATGTCGCAGATGCAGCTCACGTCGCTTAATCACGGGAATGTGCTGACGCTGCCGCCGGCGGAAGGGGTCAAGTTGGCAACGGTATGCCTGACGATCGGCCCGATTATACTCGTCTATCCAATGGTCCAGAAATATTTCGTTAAAGGTCTGACCCTCGGCTCGGTGAAAGGTTAGGATTGGGGCTCTACGCAAATGGTTGAGCGCGTTATAGATTCGCCCAGCCGCTTATACATAAGTTGATATTTGAAGGGAGTCATTTACATGGCCAAATCAAAACGCAAATTCTTGGTGACAGCGCTGCTCGGACTAGCCATCGCTTTGTCCGGGTGCTCCGGATCCGGCGGGGGCGCTTCCGTGCCGGGCGATGCCGGGGAAACCGGAGATCCGTCCCTTGAACCGGTCACTTTGGAGGTTGTCATTCCGGGGGCAAAAGGAGCTAATTATGACGAGGTGCTGGCCGAAGTCAACAAGCGATTAAAAGCCGAAATCAATACGCAGGTTAAATTTACATTTGTCGACTTTGCCGATCTAAATCAGAAGACTAACGTCATGCTGGCTTCGGGAGAGAACGTGGATTTGATGTTTGATGCCCCGTGGCTGCATTTGGACACGATGGCTTCCCAGGGCTATTACGAAGAATTAAGCGAACTGCTGGACCAATACGGCCCTAATGTGAAAAAGACGAGGCCGCAACAAATGTGGGACGCGAACAAAATTAACGGTAACATCTACGGCGTTCCCTTAGGAAGCGCCTATACCCAACAGAGGTCGATCTTCATCCGAAAGGACCTGAGGGAGCAGTTAAACTTGCCGCCCGTAAAGACGTATGAAGATCTAAAAGCTTATCTCTACGCCGTTCGTGACAGTAACTCCGGCATCACGCCGCTCCTCGCGGGCGCAGACGACGTCACCTACAGCTGGGTCAACTGGCTGATCCGGGACGATACCAGCGTCAACATTCGTTCAACGAATTTTGCTGGCGCCAGCTTGATGCTGTATTACAAGGGCAACGATGGCAAGGTCTACAACTTCTTTGAAACCCAGGAACCAAAGATCTGGTCCGGCATCAAGGATGTCCGCAAGCTGTTCGTTGACAAAGTCATGTCGCAGGACGTCTTGACGAATAAAAGCGGTCCGGGGGACATGCAGCTCCAGAACAAAGTCGCGGCCACGCCCCAAATGGCCTTTGGTATTCCCAAAACGTACAACGATCAGTTGAAGCAGGTCGTGCCCGATGGAGAGTTGGAAGCCGTCCGTCTATTCGATCTGACCCCTGGAAAGAACCTATCCAATTACAAAATGGATAATTTCATCTGTATTGTGAAGACGAGCGAACATAAAGACCGGGCGATGATGTTCCTCGATTGGGCCAACCGGCAGGAGAATTATGATTTGTTGGAGCACGGCATCGAAGGCGTGAACTGGAAAGCGGTCGGCGAGCATCAATACGACACACTGAACAACGATGGCGGCATTGTCTCGTTCCAGCTCATGTTGAATCCTGCGTTAGAGCGGGAGTGGGCCGGTATCGACGAAGAGACCCGAGAGTATAGTCAATTCATTACGCAAGCCGACAACTTCACGAAGGATATCATGACCGGCTTCACATTCGATCCGACGCCGGTGAAGAACGAAGTGGCCCAGTTCGCGACCATTCAAGCCAAATATTATAGCGGATTATTTAACGGCGCGCTTGATCCGGACGAATACTTTGCCAGATTCAAAATGGAAGGCGAAACGGTGCTCAAGAAAATCCAGAATGAGCTGCAGAATCAGGTCGACGCCTTCTTGGCAATATAGAACCTACCGTTCCGCAAAAAACGCGACCGCTTCTGGTAGGAAGCGGTCAGCCTGTTGAAAAACTTCAACAGGCTTTTTTTAAATTATAAAATATATAAATTTCAGCGAAGCTGGATTCTGTAATCGCTAGAAAAACGACATTCAAAAGCGGTCTATCTTCTGTGAAAGTACGTCGATCGACGTTTATCTTATTATTTAGAGATCGATGCGAATTGATTTCCTGCAGATTGAGGCTCCCCTTAAAGTAAATCAGAACCAGCTTTTGAAGCCTGACTTTACTTTCCTAAATTAGAATCGTTGGGCGACTTCCTTAGCATGTGCAATTGCTTTTTCTTTAATAGCCGGAGCTTGCTCCGATGATGCCGTTCCTTCAACCAAAATCGCCTCAGTCGATATCCCATAGAACTGTAAAACCTTATTCAAATAGGTGTATCCCATTTCAAAATGCCGGTGCCATAAATTTGAAATTTGGTTATTGACTAATCAATCACAAATTGCTATAGTGTGATCATAAGTTAGTGATTGATCAATCACAAATAAGAGGAGTGTTGATGAACATGAAAAAAGCAATTGTAGTGGGTGCAACGGGTGGTACTGGTGCTGTTATTACGGCTGAGTTGGTAAAAAGGGGGTTGCCTGTGATTGCATTTGGACGGTCGCGGCAAAAGCTGGAGGAGCTTGCAAGAGAACTCGGCAATCCTTCACATCTTACGTTAGCAATCGGGGATGCATACCGGCCGGATGACATTGTAACAGCGGCGAAAGAAGCCGAGGTATTGTTCCATTGTGCGAACGTCCCATACCACGAAATGGAGAGTAAATTGATTCCGCTCGGCGAAGCCATCATGGAGGCTGCCAATCGATTAAGCTTGAAGGTTGTCGCAATAGACGGAATTTACCCTTATGGAAGAAGACAGATGGATTGGGTAACCGAGGAGCATCCCAAAAAACCTCATACAAAAAAGGGTAAAGTGCGCCTTGCTTTTGAGCAGATGATCTTTAGCAGCAGATGGAAGAATGTGTCTGCCATGATTGTTCGTTTGCCGGACTATTACGGACCGACTGCAAATCAAGCTTCCTATCTGGGAGGGACACTCGAAGCGATCGCGGCAGGCAAGATGGCATTTTTCATCGGAAACATGAAGGTTCCTCGCGAATATGTGTACTTACCTGATGCGGCAGTTATGATTGTAGAGCTTGCGAGACAGGATCAGGCATATGGTCAAAATTGGAATATTCCTGGGGCGGATATTATTTCCGGTCATGAGATTGTCCGCATCGCCCAGCAAGCCTCCGGTATGAAGAAGCCTGTTATTGCTCTTGGCAAGGCTGGATTGTCGCTGCTCGGTCTATTCGTCCCCGTCATGAAGGAGATTGTCGAAATGCTTTACTTAACGAAGGAGCCGCTGCGCCTAAGCGGGGATAAATATAAGGGTTTTATCGGCCCAATTCCGGCTACGAAGCCGGCGGATGGAATTGCCGCAACGATACGGGAACTGCAGAAAAAACGGTAACATTTTATGAATCAATAATTGATTAATCAATCAAGATTGGAGAGTGAAAGCTTATGCGAAAGCTAACTTGGAAAGGGAAGGTCGGTATAGCGGGGTTGGGAGTGGCGATCCTGCTGGGTGCATTGGTTGGCACGTACTTTTGGCAAATTCGCATGCAAAAACCATATGAAGTAAATATGGGCGAAATGCATCACATGGAAGGCATGGCGGGCCATCAGCATGGAACCGCCTCTGCGGCAACCCACCAGGCTTCACTGGCGACACGGTCATGCGAAGCAATTACAGAGGGGGAGAACGATGCGCCCATACGCGAGTTTCGGCTCACGGCCTTACAGAGCGAGAAAAAATTAGATAATGGAGGCACCGAGAAGGTTTGGACATTCAACGGCCTCACGCCAGGACCAGAAATTCGAGTTGCCGAAGGCGAAAGAGTCCGTGTCGTGCTAGACAACAAGGACATTCAAGAAGGGGTTACCATCCATTGGCACGGGATTGTCCTTCCTTGTTCGCAGGATGGAGTAGCCGGTGTGACGCAGGATGCCGTAAAGCCCGGAGAGCAGTATACGTACGAATTTATTGCAGACTCTCCCGGAACGTATTGGTATCACTCTCATCAGGCTAGCTCCATTCAGGTTGAAAAAGGCTTGCTGGGGAATTTCATTGTCGATCCTCAGCAGGATCGGTTCGAATACGATCAGGAGGAAACGATACTTATCCAACAGTTAAATGGAACTTATCTCATGAACGGTTCAACAAAGGGAACGCATATCGAGGCGGCTCCCGGAAAGAGAGTCAGACTGAGGATGATCAATGCTGCGAACGAAACGGAAACGATTCGCGTCGACGGGGCCTCTTACCGAATAATTGCGATGGATGGCCATGACCTCCACGAACCGGAGATGCTGGAGCATCATAAATTTCTAATGGGAGCGGGCCAGCGCTATGATCTTCTTTTTGAGATGCCGCAGCAAGGTAAAGTTGTCGTCACGAGTGAATCAGGTTTGAAGGTGGCATTGGGGACCGGTAGCGAACCGGAGATCCGTTCGGATTACAGCTTATTCAGATGGACCGACTATGGAGAACCAGATCCGAATGCTCCTGTAGACAAATTAACCTACGATCAGTCCTATACTTTAAAGCTCGATCAGAATCTGTTCATCAACTCCATTAACGGAAAAAGTTTTCATGAAATACCACCTCTGATGGTCAAGGAAGGCCAGCGTGTAAAAATGACGATTACGAATGCTGGCGGAGGTGACCACCCTTTTCATTTGCATGGGCACATATTTCAGGTGCTAAGCCATAACGGTCAGGCTTTGAGCGGAAGTCCCGTTTATCTTGATACATTATTAACACAAGAAGGTGATACTTACGAGGTGTACGTTAAGGCGGACAACCCGGGTTTATGGATGATGCATTGCCACAATCTGATGCACGCATCTATGGGGATGAGCATGATGTTCAATTATGAAGGTATTTCGACGCCATTTCGGGTCGGAACAAAATCGGGAAATTTACCGGACTTATGATCGGTCAAAAAGACGTGACATGGAACTGACCGCTACCTAGCGATCCTTCCAATCACATCTTTTTGCCGTGGACTATCCTTTATTCAGCAGCCGATAGAGATTGAGTGCCAATTGAATCTGGAATAACTCGTCAGCGTTTTTTAAGTTGGAATTCAGCAGCTCCTTGATTTTGTCGATGCGATAGATGAAGGTGTTGCGGTGGATGAACATCGCTTTGGCGGCCTCCGTTACATTCTGATTATGCATGAAATAGTATTCCAGCGTAGAGATAAAGCTGGTGTTGAACGTTTGATCATGATGATAGATGACGCCAAGTGTGTTGTAGAAGAACTCTTCCATCTCGGCAGGCTTGATATTGGAATCGAGAAAATGATAGACGGCATAATCTTCAAAATGGGAGATGATCCGATTGTCTTTGAATCGCTGCATCAATCGCATGGCTTCCTGGGCTTCGAAGAAGCTTCGATGAAGTGAAGAGAACGTCTTATACTGACTGCCAATACCGATAAGAAACTGAGTTTTCTTCATTTCTCGGGTCAACAGCTCGACCAGCTCATGGGCGAAAGCCTTCGTTTCGTTGACGGTAACCGGCGGTTTATTCTCATTCTTCCCAACCAATATGATGATCTGCTGGCTTCGGTAGTAACATGTGAGCTCCCCGTTGGCTTTACTGGACAAGCCGTGGATCAGGTTGACACACTTCTTCACCATATGCTCCAGCTCGTATTTGCGGTATACGATATCCTTGTAGCTTTCCAGAAGGGTCGGTTCAATATGAACGACCATGCAGTAGTAGGTATAGTTGATATTCAGCCCATGCAGATCCGACTGCGAGTGCAGCGTCTCGGTCGAGGTGATGTTGCCGGACAATAAGTCGTCAAAGAAGTCGTGCCGGATTTTGAGCTTCACTTCCTCCAGCTCTTTGGCCTTCATGCGATCCATGGCAAGGATGGTTGATCCGTGCTCTAACGCCAAATTATCCAATTCCGTCAGCTTGCGAACGGTTTGGAAGACGACGATGTATCCGTACACATGGCTGGACACCGAGATCGGCATGATACGGCATTTGAACGATTGCCCCTTATGATCGTAGTCGCGCTGGATCGATTTCTTGATTTCGCTTACATATTGCGGGATGGCTTCAGTAAATTCGGAAGGGAAGATGGGTCTGTTCTTCTGGAGCGACAAGAACTCCTCCAGCGGTGTCTTATTATCCGGATGGTCCGTATAACAGAGCAGATTCCAGTCCCAGTCGAGAATCAGGAGCGGATTATGGATGATGTCAGCCAATTCGGCCGAAATTTGTTCGATGCCGCCTCCTTCCAGCGGGATTTTGAACAGCGCGTTATGCAGGTCGAGTGATCTGCGATTTAGCGCGTCATAGTCGGCATTGGTCTTCTCATTAATGATCGCGATCACCCTGGACAAGGTGTATTCAAAAGGGAGCTCCAGCAGTGGAAGTCCATACTTGTTCGCCAGATCGATCATGTTTTGCGGAATCCGGTCAAAATAACGTTTCATTTTGATGCACAGTCCCGCGCAGTTGTTCTCGGCCAATTCATGAATGACCCGATTCTGCAGCTCTTCGCTATCTTTAAAAATATATCCGGTGGACAGGAGCAGCTCATTCGATGCCAGCCAATCGAATACATCCGGATTTTCAATAATATTCACAATGGATATCTGGTGATCGATTCCTGCCGCCCCTGCAACGAGCTTAATGCCTTCGATCGCTTTGATCTGAAGGATGTCCCTGATGGTTAGCATTCTTAACACACACCTTTGTTATTGTTCTTCATTGTGCAATATGCACAGCGAATACGCTTTGTTTTTAGTATCGCTGTACAATGACCGCAGCTTAACCCTGGATTACAATAAGGGTGTCAGGAGGGCTTCGAATTTTAAGTGTGATATAATTCACAAAATATCCTTTTAGCTATGGAAGGTCATTCATCTGTTATATGTTCGACGTTTATATGCTGGCTAATTTTGAATTCAGTATAGCATCTAAGGTCATTTATCCACAACTAAGGTAGGGCCGATCCAAGGTGAATGACGCATTCAAAAGGATAACCTGACAAAAGACAGCACTTGTCCATCTGTAAGTTAAGGAGGCGATATAACGGGAAGCTGCGGGAAGACAACAAGTACAGAAGCCGTTTGTGTTGTAAGCGCCGCCATCTCTTGCGACGCGGGATTCCTCCAACAAATAAGGAGCTTGAAATTTAATGGGACGGTACACAGCATCTTTGATCGAACGGTGAACCTGAAGTGCCGGACGAACGGTGAATTATATACGATTGCCACTGACAGCGTGGACAATGCGCCCAATACGCTGGTCACGGACATCGACAGCTTTTCCAAACGGGGGCTGGTGATTGGAGATGAGGTCTATGCGGAGGGAGAGCGGTTATACGTAGGGAAGAATGCAGCCGTTATGCTTCAGCAAGTCCATGTATGGCGGAGCAAGCTCCCATCCTATCCCGAAGACGAAGATATCTTAAGAAACCATGTAGCTGAAGCGCAGTTATGGATTGAAGCTCACGGCAAGGCCGGTGGGATGAAGCGATCGGCAGAGACCGGAAATTCTTTCGATCAGGAAATGGATAGATTGCTGAGAGAGCGCTCTGCGGGGCTCCTTGAAGCGTTATCCAAAGGCGAAGTCAGTCTTGCATCTCATTATGCAATTCAACTAATAGGCTTGGGCCCTGGTCTGACTCCGTCGGGCGACGACTTCTTGGTCGGATTGTTTGCCGTTATGAATCTAACGAATGGTCCGTTGTTCAAGATCCGCCATATGTGCGAGCGGGTTGTGGCAGCATCGGCTGATAGGAGCAATCCGATTAGCTATATGGCTTTAAAGAAAGCTGCAAGCGGCCAGGTAAGGGAATCCATAGGAGAGTTCATGCATCATATGATCCATGGCAGTAAGACTGAGGTTATTTCGAGATTATCCAGGGTACTCGGTACCGGTTCTACATCAGGAACGGATATCGCGCTTGGGCTGGTGAATGGTTTGAAGCTTAGCATAGAAAGAAATGGGAGGTAAAGCATGTCGACTAAAGTTGTGATTAAAAAGAATACGTACTTTGATTCCGTCTCACTGATGTCACTGTCAACCAAAGCGAATCAATTAGATGGCGTCGATCAGGCCTTTATCGCAATGGGGACGCAGATGAACAAGGAAGTGCTGGCTAATGTCGGACTCATGACCCCCGAGCTGGAGGAAGCCAAGGGAAGCGATCTGATGATCGTCATTAAAGCGGTCTCTGAAGAGTTCGTAGAAAGCGCTTACGAAGGTGTGGAGGCCCTATTTAACAGCAAGGGTAGCGAGGCAGGAAACAGTGAGCTCACGTTCCCGACGATCGACTCAGCTGCAAGAAATCTTCCTTCGGCCAAGTTGGCCGTCATTTCTGTAAACGGACTGTTCGCAGCCAGAGAAGCCAGAAAGGCGCTGGAGAATGATCTCCACGTCATGCTGTTCAGCGATAACGTCAGCGTGGAAGAGGAGATCGAGCTCAAGAACATGGCGCATGAGCGCGGTTTGCTCATGATGGGACCGGACTGCGGGACGGCCATCATTGGAGGTGTAGGGCTCTGCTTTGCCAATAAAGTGCGCCCGGGAAGCATCGGCATCGTAGGCGCATCCGGAACGGGAAGCCAGGAGGTCAGCGTTCGGGTTCATGACTTTGGCGGCGGGATCTCCCAGCTGATCGGCACGGGGGGACGCGATTTAAGCGAACGCGTTGGCGGCATCATGATGCTGGACGGCATGAGAGCGCTTAATGCAGATGAAGCGACCAAGGTTATTGTCCTGGTCTCGAAGCCGCCGGCCAAGAGCGTGGAGGAGAAGGTGCTCGCCGAGATCAAGAACATGAGCAAGCCAGTTGTGGTGTGCTTTATCGGCGGAACGGAAGAAGCCGTGGTAAACGCTGGCGGACATTTCGCCAAAACGACGAAAGAAGCGGCGTTGAAAGCCGTTATCCTGTCGGGCGTCGACGAGAGCACCATCGATAAACATCCGCTGAATCTGCCTCTCATCGAGGAGATCAAGGCCAAGCTAAAGCCGGAGCAACAATATATCCGTGGATTGTTCTGCGGCGGAACGCTGTGCGACGAAGCCATGTACCTGGCGATGGAGCAATACGAGGATGTATACAGCAATATTCCGAAGGATCCGAAGTACCGGCTGCAGGATATTCACGTCAGTCAGGGTCACACATTTATCGATTTCGGGGACGACGAGTTCACCGACGGCAAGCCTCATCCGATGATCGATCCTTCTTCCCGGATTGCCAGATTCAAGCAGGAAGCTAAAGATCCATCGGTTGGCGTTATCGTGATGGACTTCGTTCTTGGATACGGAGCTCACGAGGATCCAGTCGGGGTCATGCTTCCGGCGATTATGGAAGCCAAGCAGGCCGTTGAACAAGAAGGAAGGCATTTGGAGATCATCGGCTATGTGCTGGGCACGGATCTCGATACACCGTCTGTGGAAGAGCAGTTAAATAAACTGGTATCTGCGGGAGTTACGTATGCCAGCAGCAGTACGAATACAGGGCTTCTTGCCAGAGGCTTCGTCGAGAAAGGAGTATGACATGAGTAGAATCAACGAGCTATTTAACAGCGAGCTTCATGTAATCAATGTGGGTCTGGAAATGTTTAAAGATGATATTTTGAAGCAAGAAGGGAAGGTTTCCCACCTGGAGTGGAAACCCCCGGGCGGCGGTAAGCCTGAGGTGATCGCACTGCTTGACAAGCTGGATCAGCCGGACATTCAGGAGAAAATCGAAGCGGCGAATAAGCAGGCCGTGGAGCGGATCATCAACTCCCAGCCGGTATTGATCGGATTCGATCAGGCGATTCATGTTGTGCCGGGCATGACCAAAAAGACGATCCTGCACGCAGGTCCGCCAATAACATGGGAGCGAATGAGCGGACCGATGAAGGGCGCGGTTACGGGCGCACTGGTCTTCGAAGGCTTGGCCAGCAATCTGGATGAAGCGGCGGAACTTGCGGCATCGGGTGAAATCACGTTCTCCCCATGCCATGAGCATAACTGCGTAGGCTCGATGGCTGGGGTAACCTCAGCCTCCATGTTCATGCACATCGTGGAGAATCGGACATACGGCAACATCGCGTACACGAACCTGAGCGAGCAGCTGTCCAAAATACTGCGGATGGGCGCCAATGACGAAACGGTCATCGCCCGCCTCAATTGGATGAGAGACGTGCTGGGCCCGATGCTCCGGGATGCGATGAAGTTCTCTGAGAATGGCATTGACCTCCGATTGATGCTGTCGCAGGCGCTTCATATGGGGGATGAATGCCATAACCGCAACAATGCCGGTACAACGCTGTTAATCCAAGCATTAACGCCGCTGATTCTGCGGACGGACTTCCCTACCGAGCAGCAAATCGAGGTGTTTGATTTTGTGGCAAGCAGCGATTACTTCTCCGGCCCGACCTGGATGGCGCTCTGTAAATGTGCGTTGGATGCGGCGCATGGGATTGAATACAGCACTATCGTGACCACCATGGCCCGCAATGGGGTTGAATTCGGCATTCGCGTCAGCGGCATGCCAGGCAACACCTGGTTCACCGGACCGGCACAAAAGGTGGTTGGCCCCATGTTCGCAGGTTATAAGCCGGAGGATGCAGGCCTTGATATCGGCGATAGTGCAATCACGGAAACCTACGGAATTGGCGGATTCGCAATGGCTACTGCTCCGGCGATTGTGGCGCTTGTCGGCGGCACCGTGGATGAAGCCATGAATTATTCAGTCAAGATGAAGGAGATTACGACCACGGAAAATCCGAACGTCACGATTCCTTTGCTGAACTTCAGCGGCATTCCAACGGGCATTGATATTCGCAAAGTGGCCCAAACCGGAATCATGCCTGTGATCAACACGGCCATCGCGCATAAAGACCCGGGAATCGGAATGATTGGAGCGGGCATCACGCATCCTCCGGTGGACTGCTTTGAACAGGCGCTGCAGGCTCTAAGCCAGCGCATCCAGTCCTAGATTGGCAGCCCCTCAGACATGCGCTCACGTCGAGGGGCACCTGAAATGCTAGATCTATAAGCGTATTGATCTAAGGAGGCTTTTATATGGATCAGGTACTCATGAAAATGTTATGGAAAAAAGGAGATTGGGCTGCGTTTTTCGGCTTGCTTGCCAATAATCTAACCAATCTGCTGACCATGATTTCACTTTTGATATTCGTTGTAGGTTTTCCGGAAGATATGGTCTACGGGAGAGTAGTCCCTGCCTTCGGATTCGCTATCTTTATCGCAAGCATGGCTTACGGTTGGTTTGGATACAAGCTGGCAAAGAAGACGGGCCGAAGTGACATTACCGCGTTGCCTTCGGGTCCGAGCGCCCCATCAATATTTACCGTTACTTTTCTGGTGCTGATTCCGGTATTCAGACAGACCAATGATGCAACGTTTGCGCTCCAGATCGGTCTGGTATGGTGCTTCTTCGAAGCCTTGATCCTCGTTGTGGGTTCCTTCTTGGGGGATTTGCTCAGAAAGGTCATTCCAAGAACCGTTCTCTTATCCTGTTTGTCCGGGCTTGGATTGCTGCTGCTTGCCATGAACCCGATGCTGCAATCATTCGAAACACCGATCGTTGCTTTTATCGTACTGGTCATCATCTTTATCAACTGGTTCGGTAAATCCCCGATATTCAAAAAAATCCCGACCGGCTTTCTGCTGCTCATTGCTGGCACCGTACTGGCCTGGGTATTCGGATTGCAAAATCCGGAGGCGATTACGGCTGCGCTGTCCACGCTCGGCTTTAATCCGCCTGAAGTGCACATTACAAGCCTGTTCCAGGGAATTCCTCATGCGCTGCCGTACTTGGCATCGGCTATACCTTTGGGGCTCGCCAATTATATTTTCGACCTGGAGAACATCGAAAGCGCGCATGCAGCGGGTGATCATTACAACACCCGGAACGTCATGCTGACAAACGGCGTGGCTTCCAGCATCGGCGCATTCACGGGCAACCCGTTCCCGGTTACCGTGTACATCGGGCATGCTGGCTGGAAATCCATCGGTGCGGGTCTTGGGTATACGATTGCATCCGGCTTTGCCATGCTAATCATTTCGCTCTTTGGAATAGGAGCGCTGCTCCTGTCCATCATTCCGGTTGTCGCGATTGTACCGATCCTGGTCTATGTTGGCGTGGTCACGGCCAATCAGGTCGTCCGGGAGACGCCGAAGATTGAAGTGCCCGTCATCTTCATCACCTTATTTCCTTGGATCGCCAATTGGGCCTTAACCTTGGCCAATAACATCTTTAGTGCTGCTGAAACGACGGCTTCCAAGGTGGGCATCGATTTATTGTTAAGCAAAGGCGTGTATTATAACGGTCTGAACCATCTGGGGAACGGTGCGCCGCTTAGCAGCTTGATCTGGGGATCGATCGCCATCTTTGCCATACTGAATAAGCCGCTGCGGGCTGCCGTGTTCGCGGCCATCGCTGCCGTCCTGTCCTTATTCGGCATCATCCATGCGCCGACGGTCGGATTTGCCCAGGATGCACTGATGCCGTTCGTATATGCTTACCTGATGGTTGCGGCGTTGTTTGTGTATAAGCACTTTACCGATCTTCGCGATCCGGCAAACCAATTGCAGTCAGATTAATGCCGGCACGCGCTGGTCTGAATATGCAGATCTGAACGACAAGATTGAAAACATTAAAATGAGGAGGTCACTCCATGAATGCTGAAGCGATGAATGACGAACTCATTCTGGCATGCGACCGGGGAGATTTGGCTGCAGTAGAGCAGTTATTGAAGCGTGGTGCCGATGTTCATCACAAGGACAGCCAGGGCCGGACGGCACTAATGGCTGCAACTCAGAAAAATCAGGTCTCCCTTGCCAAAAAGTTAATTGAAGCCGGCAGCGACGTGAATGCAAGAGACATCACCATGTTAACCCCATACCTATGTGCAGGAGCTAACGGCTTTCATGAAATCCTGCGCCTGACTATTCAAGCAGGAGCGGATATCACGAGCGTGAACCGGTTTGGTGGTACAACGTTGCTGCCGTCAAGCGAAAAGGGATATTTAAGAACCGTTCAGATTTGCCTGGAAGCAGGCGTTGCCGTTAATCATGTGAATAATCTGGGTTGGTCCGCCCTGCTGGAGGCTGTCATTCTTGGAAACGGGGGCCGGCTGTACTCCGAAATCATTCAGCTTCTGGTTGGAGCAGGGGCCGACGTGCACCTGAAGGATCGGGACGGAAAGTCATCTCTCCAGCATGCCGCAGAGATGAAGCAGCATAAGGTAATAAAGATTCTGAATAAACAAAGCGTAATTATCACGGACAGCATCCAACGAGCGAAAGAGCTGGTGAAGGCAGAGAAGTACGAGGAAGCCATCACGATCATAGACAATGCGCTGGGGCAAGAGGGGAATCCTAATGACCTCTACTACTACAAAGGTTACTGTTCCGGAGAATTAGGACGTTATGATGAGGCTCTGGCTGCTTACAATCAAGCCCTGTCGCTTGATCCCGGCGATCTCGACTTCTATTTCTATACCGCCAATGCTTATCGGATGATGAAACATCCGGAAGAAGCCATTGCCGAATATGACAAAGCGATTGAGCGGAAGCCGGAGGAGACGTTCTACCGCTATCATAAATCCAATTATTTAAGAGAACTGGGCAGGCACGAGGAAGCCGTCATCGTGATGGATCAGCTGTTAGCCCAGCAGCCTTGGCGTTATGATTTTTACTTCCACAAGGCGAACAGCTTGAGATCGCTGGGTAAGCACCAAGAGGCTGCGGATACGATAGACAATGCAATTACGTATGACCGCACCAATGCGCTATATCATTATCATAAGGGGCAATCTCTGAATTTGCTTGGTAACTATGCGGCAGCGATCGAAGCGATGGATCAAGCTATTCAATGCGGTCCGGCTCATGCGGATTATTACTGCGAAAAAGCCAGTAGCCTGTTAGCGCTTAATCAGCCGGATCAGGCCATGAGGTTGATTGAACAAGCACAAGCTATTCATCCGGATCATGGTAGAGCCAAGAGCTTGAAAGAGACCATAATTGCTGCAATGCCATAATTCCATTCAAATGTTAACACGTCTTTACGAAACATCTAAGGTCTCTGGCGTGCCAAGAAAGCTGGGATTCTTCATATAGGACTCGTTATTATCGGCGCGCCTTATGGCTCGTTTATAGAGGATCACTCAGCCAGAGTCATCGGTTGATCGACCAGGAGGTAGTCATGGATAAATTTGTAGTTGTAGCCATTGGCGGTAATTCGTTAGTCAAGGATAATGGCCGCGAGTCGATTAAGGATCAATACGAAGCGGTATGTGAAATTGCAGCCAACATTGCGGACATGGTGCAAGCAGGCGTCAACGTGGTCGTTACCCACGGAAACGGGCCGCAGGTTGGATTCGAGCTGCGAAGGAGCGAGGTTGCTTCCGAGGTCATCGGCATGAATGCCGTTCCGCTGGTGAACTGCGTGGCGGACACGCAGGGCGGCATCGGCTACCAAATTCAACAGGCGTTAACGAATGAGTTTATCCAGCGTAACATCACGAAAAAAGTAGCGACCATCATTACACAGGTTGAGGTTAGCGAAGCCGACCGTAATTTCCGGGATCCATCCAAACCGGTGGGTTCTTTCTTCTCCCTGGAGCAAGCCGAGGAATTAAAACGCGAGCATCCCGAGTGGGTGATGATTGAGGATTCGGGCCGCGGATATCGAAGGGTTGTTCCTTCACCGGCTCCCATTGATATTGTCGAGAAGGATGCCATCCGTTCGCTGATCGAGTCCGGCTGTATCGTGATTGCCGTCGGCGGAGGAGGTATTCCTGTCATCAAGACGAAGGACCATACCTATGAAGGCATCGATGCGGTGATTGATAAGGACTTCGCCACAAGCTTATTGGCAGAGCAGGTAGATGCCAAAACGCTGATCATTACAACGGGCGTGCCCCAAGTATTCGTGAATTTCGGTACGCCGGATCAGAAGGCACTGGAGGAGGTCACCGTTGAAGAGATTAAACAGTATGTGAAAGAGGGGCATTTCCCGAAAGGCAGCATGCTCCCCAAAATTGAGGCGAGTCTTAATTTTCTAAAGAAACCCGGACGCCGAGTCATCATTACGAACCCGGAAAGCTTAAGCGATGCCATCAGGAAACAGGCGGGCACTCATATTGTGAGTTAATGGCGCAAGCTGGTGGCCAAAGAACCGCCAGAACAGCTATATCTACTTGGTTGAACATGGCCCGAGAGAGGATACTTTGAAAAAAGTGCCTCTCTCGGGTTTCTTTGCGATGATATTCGAATTTATCTATGGATATCGATGGTCATCAGGCACCGATATATTCTCTTAACACTGGGTCATATCTTGTATTTATATCAATATAATATACCAGTATTAACCAAATTCTATATTTGCGAGGTGTGCTATGAATTCCGTTTATATCACAAGTGTGGGAAAATTTCTCCCTGGTTCTCCGGTTAGTAACGATGAGATGGAAGATTATCTTGGCAAGATTGGAGGAAAGTCTTCCAAAACCAAACGACTTATTCTGGAGAAGAATCAAATTCGGTCCCGATATTATGCCATGGATAAAGAGCAAAAGAGTTTATATACCAACGCTGAGATGGCTTCTCTGGCCATTCAGGATGCTTTGGAACGAAACGGTAACGTTACCGATCAAGATATCGATTTCCTTGCGACAGGTACAACAAGAGCAGATTTGCTCCTGCCAGGGTTTGCGAGTATGGTGCATGCAGAGACTTGTTTACCCCCTATGGAAATTGCATCTCATTCCGGTTTATGCGCCAGCGGGATGCATGCACTCAAGAATGCGTATGTACATATAAAAGCTGGTGAGCATCGAGCAGCCATTGCCTGTTCCAGCGAGTTTTTGAGTCGCGAATTTAAACATACGAAATTTGAAGCACAGGGGATTTATAGCAATAACCGGGTGCCTTTTGACACGGATTTCTTACGGTTTATGCTTTCGGATGGGGCAGGAGCAACCGTATTGCAAAATGAGCCTTCCTCCAATGGACCATCACTGCGTATTGAATGGATCGATAACCAGTCTTATGCGAACCAATATGAGGTCTGTATGTATTCAGGCATGAGTAAAGAGAATGGAATTCCTTCCTGGCTGGACTATCCTTCCATTCATGAAGCAGCCGATCAAGGAGCTCTAAATCTAAAGCAGGATGTAAGGCTTGTCAATGAAATAACAAAGGTAGGCACCAATCGATTATTGGAGTTAGTGGAGGAAGGGAGAATTGACCCTGAGAGAATTGACTGGATGGTGTGCCATTATTCATCGCATTTTTTCAGAGATGAAATCTTCCGGTTACTGGAACTTGGCGGAGTGAGGATTCCGGAAGAAAAATGGTTTACGAATTTATATACGAAAGGGAACACGGGCGCAGCATCGATCTATATTATGCTTGAGGAGCTGATGAATGAAGGGCATCTCGCTGAGGGAGAGCAGGTATTGTGCATCGTTCCCGAAAGCGGTAGATTCCAGACCTCGATTATGCTGCTGAGCGTAGTGTAAACAGAAAGACGCCATCATCAGACGGCATCTTTAATTTCCCTCATATAAACAGCCATCATCACGTACATGAAAGATTCTTCTTTTCAATAATATAAAGAGGAAAAAACACCATGAATTCGAATATACTCTAGAAACTATACGAAGAGAGGGATACGCTAATGGATATGCAGACACTAGCAGAGAAAATGAGTGCCGGCGTGTTTAACGATATTCTGAAACGTGACTTTTCACAGGACATGATTTCTGAATTAGAACAGATGAACGTAGACCAATTGGAAAACAAATTGAAAGACATATTAGCAGTACCAATAGATATATCCAAGGAGAGGGTATTCGAATATCTTCAATTGTATTATTCGGCATCTTGGCAGAATCTCTTCAAGGAGCTGAACATGCCCCGTGCTTTAAGTCTTTTGGAAGTCGGTGCAGGCGATGTCATTTACATTCCCAAGGCTGTAGACGCCTATTCCCGTGAAGCGGGGTCCTATGTGACTGCCAATCTCAACAAGGATTTGACACAAAACTTTCAGGAGAAAACGAAAGGGATGGACATAAACATACAGGTTGTTGAGGACGATGCAGCAAATATTGGTCTATATTATCCTGAGTCTTCTTTTGACGTTGTCGCTTTTCATCACGCTATTAACGATATCATCCAGACCATTATCGCTGATCGTGAGGGCATGGATACCGTAAATCAAGATTGGTGGACAATAGAACCTTTAATGCTGCAAGCTGTTATGGATTATCACCGAAAAGGCATATTAAAGGATGCAGCATATCAAGCGTTTATCCAACTCATGGACACAAGCTGTAAACAGTTAAAGAGAGGAGGATACATGATATTCGATAACATTACTTATGCAGGATATGATGAAATGGGTTATTCCTCCGAATTTCACAACGACTATATACAACTGGCTAGAAGTTGGATCAGCGAAGCGAATTTAGGTCTGGAAGAGATCGAAGTCGATTCGTATGATAAGCAATGGTGGATGATACTGAGAAAAGTGTGATGAACCGCGCCTGGTTGAAAAAGGAAATGCTGCCGGCAATAATAGAATGGGGATCCAATTCCAAATCTATCTAATTGTCAGGAGTTGATACAGAAGTGAGTAAGCCGGTTATGCAGGTCGCTCTGGTCGTCGGACCGGATTGCGATATGGAGAGCCAAGCGGTAAGGGCGGCTCTGGAGTGTTTCGGGGTGCGCGTTTTTACATACTGGATCGGGAGGTCGAATGATCTGATCCCCGTCTTGTCAGGTGACGATGTATATGATGGCACCGATATGATCCTGTTGAATTTTCACGGGGATGAAGGCAGCTTGATCATGCCGGAGCTCGGCGAAGAGGTATATGAGGAAGAGGAGCCAAAGGGCGACTTCGGGGCCGATGAGATTCGGCGTTATGCGAAGCTGGACGGGAAGACGGTGATCGCGAATGGCTGCTCGTTGGGGGACCCAGCACTGGCTGAAGCTTTCCTGGAGCGGGGCTGCAAGATGTATATCGGGCCGGATGACTATCCGGACGGCAACGATGCGCTGATGTTCGTTCTGCGGCTGTTCTATGAGATCGTTCAGCAGGGCAGGGACGTAAAGGAAGCCTTTGCGCAAGCTGTAGCGATGAGTGATGAACTATCGATGTACCGTTTGTATGAACGATAGCAGTCATAGATAAAGATTCCACACCCCTGCTCATGTCTAGCAGGGGTGTGTGCAAGTATAAGTACGATCGACCACCTCTAGTATCTGGATTACCCGTTCTATCCATTCTTCTCCTCGAAATACTCCTGATACTGACTTGGCGTGACGTGGGCGTATTTTTTGAAGATGCTTATAAAATACTTGTAGTCGCTAAATCCGATATCCTGCGCGATGGTATAAACTTTGTTATTGCCTGACTTCAGTAATTCGATCGATTTCTGGATCCGATAACGATTGAGAAATTCATTAAACGTATAGCTGGTCTCTGCCTTGAATTTCTGGTTCAGGTAATAGGCGCTTAAGCCGATCTCCTCCACGAGATCATGAATGCTGATTTTCTTGGCATAATTCTCCTGTACATAGGCGATCATTTTGGCCACGTATTTCGAGGTTTTGGTTTCCTTCTCCAGAAACTTGCTGTTTAGAATCTCTTCTTTTTCCTGCGGATGGTTCGAGATCACTTCATATTTGCGGATTAAATCCACTTTAGCTTTGGCCGATTCGAGTGCCGCGACCAGCTGCTCGTCCTCTAGGGGCTTTACCAGAAACTCGCTCACGCCTAACTGGAGCGCCTGCTGCGCAAGGTGGAATTCATTATAACCGGAGATAATAATGCTGCTGAAGGTATGCTGCTTGAGGCCTTCCCGAATCATCGAGATGCCATCCATGATCGGCATGGTGATGTCGGTTATAACGATATCCGGCTTGAGCTCGCAGATCTTCTCGTAACCATCCTGACCATTCAGCCCTTCCTCAATGACGATGCAATCGTATTGAACCCAATCGATGCTGAACCGGATGCCCCTGCGAATCATATCCTCATCTTCGACCAGCAGTACTTTAAACATGATATCCACTCCATTCGTAAGGAATTGTTAGTGCCACGCAGGTGCCTTTTCCTTGCGCGCTGTCAATGTGGATGCCGGATTCTTCACCATATAGGAGAACTAAACGACGGTGAACGTTATACAGCCCGATATGCTGCGTCGTGTTGGTCTGGCTTTGCAAAATCTGATTCACTTCCTGCAGTCTCTCTTTACTCATGCCTTGCCCGTTGTCGCGAACCTCGAGAATGAGCTTGCCGGTAGAGGTGTAGATGTTAATCTCGATCAGCACATCACTTTGATTCTCATAGCCATATTTGATAGCGTTTTCGATAATCGGCTGCAGCAGAAGCTTGGGGACGTATACATCCAGTGTTTCCTCCGCTACGGTAATCCGATATTCCAGCCGATCATTGAACCGAATTTGCTGCAGCTTTAGATAATCCCGCACATAATTCATGTCATTCTTCAGTTGAACATTGCGATCATGTCCGATGCTGTACCTTAGCAAGCGGGATAGAATCAGCACGATGTCCTGAGCCTGATTGGCGTCGATCTTAATGGCATAGCGCAGGGTTTCCAGAACATTAAAAATAAAATGCGGATGGAACTGCGATTGCAGCTGCTTCACCTCAATAATGGTGCGAAGCTCCGACAGCTCTTTATTTTTCTCGATCAATTCTTTCAACCGATCCAGCATCACATTGTACTCATCGCCCAGAATTTGAAACTCGTCATTCGTCTGAATATCGACATAGCCATTGAAGTTTCCTTCGCGCAGCTGTGCCAAGGCATGAATTAATTTATCGATGGATTCGGAATTTCGTGTCGACATTTTGTTCGCCAGGAACTGGATCAACACCCACAGCAGCAGGCTGGCCGCAAGGACAAAGAAAGACACCGTATAATAGGTGTATTGCTCCGATTTATAGGAGTTCAGCGTAATGACTTGAATCGGTGTGTCAGGGATTCGTTTGGCATACATATAATACTTGCCTTCGTTCAGCAGAACATGTCCCCTGTTATCGAGCTTGGGACTAAATTTGTTGAGAACGCCTTTGGTTACATTGCTGGTCGTGGCAATGATGGTGTTATGTTCATCCGTGATCATGGCAATCTCATTATTTTGTTCGAAAATCATCTTCTGAATGTCGGATTCGTACAGCTGATAGATGATATAGCCTATCGTTCGCTTGTCCTTCACGATGGCTTTGCCAAACGTGTAGCTCGTATCGCGGTCATGCGAATAGCGGAAGCTGTTCATTTCGGTAAGCGTGTCGCCGGGCCGCTGATCGATCCGATGAATGAGATTGCCGAAGGCAAAATTGGAATACAGTGCATCCGCCGGGGCGGAGCTTGCCAGAAAGACCCCGTCCGTATTGACGATATGAAAAATACTCTTGACCTTCTGCCGGTTGTTGAAATCATAGAAGGCAGAGTACACTTGTTCGCTGCCCAGATGCGAGCTTACATAATTGATCACGGTGGGAGAACCGGCCATCCGGTGAATCTCCTCGTCGTACTGCTGATACATGCCGGATATGGACTGACTGATGGACTGGGCGGCTTCGGTCGTTTTTTGGGTTAGGTTCATTCTGCCGTTAATAATCGTGAACACCAAAAACAATATGATTAAGATGGAGAACGGGATCATCGTATAGATTCGAAATAAATGACGGGTTGATTCCTTGAAGTTGCGATAATGTGTTGGTTTCATGCTGCCCTCCATCTGCGTTAAGGCCCTCGATCCTATTATACTGACTGGTGGTAACCGCAGATAATCCAAATACATCCAAGCCGGCCTTCATGCTGCAGGTGCCGACTTGGATGTAGTCTTTTGTTATGAATTCTTCACATTACATGGAAACTTCCTTTTGTCCGGAGAGCTTCAGGAAGACGAGCAGCGACACGACCGTAATGACGGTAAGAATGGTTGACAGCGCTGCCGCTACGCCGTAGTTCCCGCGGATGACCTCGGTGTAGATGGCAACCGTTACGGTCTTGGTTTTGCCTGTATACAGAATGATCGAAGTGCTTAGTTCGGTTATGATGGTAATCCAGCTTAAGATCGCGCCTGAGACGACGCCTGCCAGCATCATTGGAAGCGTGATCTTGAAGAACGTCTTCATCTGGGAAGCGCCCAGACTGATCGCCGCTTCCTCGATCCCATCGTTAATCTGATGCAGAATGGCCGCGCTGGATCGAATCGTATAAGGCAGCCGCCGGATGACAAACGAAATGATCATGATGACGGCTGTTCCGCTTAGCGCAAGCGGCTTATTGTTGAACGTGATCAATAGAGCAATCCCGAGTATGGAGCCCGGAACGATATACGGGAACATGGTGAAGATATCCAGCGTATTCGTTAATGCATTCTTTCTTCGAACGGTTACGTAAGCAATCAGTATCGCTAACAGAATGATGGCGACCAGCGACACGATGGCCAGAAAGAACGTGTTCAGAATGACGCCGCCAATATTACTGAAAGCATCTTGATAGCTTTGGAGCGAGAACCCTTCAACGAAGATTCTGCCGTTGGATTTCAGGAACGAAGTATAGATGACATAGAGCTGCGGCAGCAGCGCGATTAACGTATACAGATAGATAACCGCATGAGCCGCGATATTGCCAATGCCCTTCTTCTTCTTGGCTTCGATCGGATGCAGTGCACTCATCGTAAAGGATTTGCGATTGGCTACGAATTTTTGCAGCAGGAATATCGTGGTGGCGAACAGAACGACAATGACGCTGATTGCCGCCGCAAAGCCGTCATCGCCGCCGACCTCGCTGATGAACTCGTTAAAGATCAGCACAGGCACGGTCTTGTATCCCTCACCGATCAGCATCGGCGTACCAAAATCGGCAAGCGCACGCATGAAGACGAGCAGGCCGCCTGCCAGCAGGGTTGGCGTAATGAGCGGGAGGAGCACTTTGCGCATTTTGCCTAAGCCTGTATAACCCATGCTCTCGGCTGCTTCCATCAACGATTGATCCATATTCTTCAGTGCGCCTGATACATACATGAAGATCAGAGGAACCATCTGCAAGGTTAGGACCACCAAGATCCCCGTAAATCCGTAGATATCCGGCATCGTAATGCCGAATGTGCTGCTAACGAATTTCGTAATGACGCCGCTTCTGCCCAGCAGCAGGATCCAGGAGTAAGCGCCAATGAAAGGAGCCGACATCGAGGAGATCAGAATCATGACCCGGATGGCCGAACTGCCTTTAATCTTCACCGTTGCCATGATGTAGGCCAGCGGCGTTGCGATAATGGCGGCAAGCAAGGTTACGCTGACGGTGACTTTCACGCTGTTGAACAGCGCGTTTAAATAATAGGGCTTACTGAAAAACTTCGTGAAATAGGCGAGGGAAAAATCGCCTGTCGTTCCGTTGTACACACTCTTGAACAGCATCGTAAACAAAGGCAGAGCGAGAAAAAGAATGTAGAACACAAAGATCAGTAACGAAATGTTGGTCCAGACGTCAAATCGTTTGCGCGACTCTCTCATAGCCGAGCGCCCCTAGTATAGTTCAGTTCGCCTGCCGCATCATACACATTGATCTTCTCTTTTTTCACTTTAAGATAGATGACTTGGCCAGGCTCGAGGATCTGTGACGTTTTCGATTCCTGCGTGATCTCCACGCGTTGACCGGACGACAAGTCCACAAAATAATGGGTGTTCTGCCCCAAAAATACGCTGTGCACAATGGTTGCTTTCATGCCGGTTTGGTCCTCGGTTAGAATGAACTCTTCCGGCCGAACCGAGGTTTGAACGTTAAGTGTATCAGCCTTGGCATCGGATTTCGGAACCTCGATGTTAGACAGCTCTTCCATATAACCGGAGCCGAAGTGCAGGACATAGCTGTCTGCCAATTTGGTTAATGTACCGCCAAGAATGTTGGTACGGCCGATAAAGGTTGCAACGAATACGTTTGCAGGACGCTGGTAAATCTCCTGTGGCGTTCCGAGATGCTGAATCACGCCGGATTTCATGACCGCGATGCGGTCGGATACCGCCATGGCTTCCTCCTGATCGTGCGTAACGTAGACGGTGGTAATCCCGACTTCTCGCTGAATGTCTTTAATGGCGTTACGCATGTCGACCCGAAGCTTGGCATCCAGGTTGGATAGAGGCTCATCCATCAGCAGGACATCCGGGCGGATAACGATCGCTCTGGCTAGCGCAACGCGCTGCTGCTGGCCGCCGGACAGATTCTTCGGCATACGATCTTTATAAGGCTCAATCTGAACGACCTTTAAGATGTCATCCACTTTGGCGTTAATCTCCGCTTTGGATAATTTTCGATTCTCCAGTCCGAACGCGATGTTTCCTTTGACGGTTAAGTGAGGGAAGATCGCATAGCTCTGAAAGACCATCCCGATATTCCGCTTGCCCGGTTCCACCTGGTTAATAACGCGCTCGTTAAAATGAATGGTTCCGCCTTCAATGCTGTTGAAGCCGGCGATCATGCGCAGCAGGGTCGTCTTGCCGCACCCGGAAGGCCCGAGAAGGGTGAAGAATTCACCCTTTTTAATCTCCAGGGACAGCTCGGGAATGACGGTTGTGTCGCCGTATTTTTTGATTAAGTCTTGAATGGTTATGGTTACGCTCATGGTTGTCACCTGATTCTATAGTTTATTTAACGCTAGTGAACAAATCGACATAACGCTCAACGATCTCGGATTTATGCTCGCTGACATAGTCTGTGTCTTCATCAATCATGTGGATCTCTTCATAAGGCTTCATGTGATCCCCAAGCTTCGTACCCTGGCGGAGCGGACGGTTCGTTAATTGCGTGCCGAATGCATCCTGCGCTTCCTGAGACAGAATGAAGTCGATGAATTTCTTGGCGTTGTCCATATGCGGCGCATCTTTGATAATGGCAGATCCCGCATCCAGGAATACAGCGCCTTCTTTTGGATATACGATTTCTACCGGAGCGCCGTTCTTTACATAGGTGCTGGAAGGGTCTTCATAGGTAAGCCCGACCACATATTCACCGTCTGCCACGCTTTTGTGAACAGCACCGGAACCGCTCGCGATTTTGCCGTCCAGGTTCTCGATCAGTTGACCGACGTAGTTCCAGCCTTGTTCATTCTCATAATCGCCACCCATCGCTTTCAGCATATTGGATAACTGGGCGAAAGCGGAGCTTGAGCTTGCCGGATCAGCGGAAGCAATCTTCCCTTTGAGCTGCGGGTTCAACAAATCCGCATAACCTTCGATTTTGATGTCGCCGATCAGATTTTTGTTCACGAGCAGCACGCTGCCATCCGAGATATAAGGAGTAGCGAAGCCCGACGTATTGCGGTGACCTTCCATTAAGTTCTTGTCTTCAGGTGATACGTAAGGCTCGTATAAAGCTTCATTTTCACGGAAACCGGCCATAGAACCGCCGAACATCACGTCAGCGTAAGGGTTTTGCTTCTCGGACTGTAAGCGCTTAATAATTTCGCCGGTACCAGCCGTTACAAGCTCAACCGTAATCCCGGTCTGCTTCTCGAACATCGGGATGATGGTCTTGATGATCTCCTCGCTATTCGGACTGTAGATGACGAGTTTATTAGACGAAGCCGAGTCGGACTCGCTGCTTCCGCAACCGCTTAGCGTCCCCATAATCAACACGCAGGTTAACAGTAAAATCGACAGCTTTTTCATGTATAATCCCCCTTGAACAAAGTTCATTTCGTAATTGCATGTTCATTGTAGCAAGCTTGGTACCGTTTACATAATCCCATAATCCGCAAACATCGTCTAAAATACGCAACCTATTTTGGAGTAGAAAGAGATCTGGGTCGATATACTTTTAAAGAATTCTTTTAGACTCTTTAGGGCAAGATATGGTTTGGAACAACGTCTGGCAAGATGGAGCTGTTCCTATCACAATGTTGAGGGAGTGAGATGGATGGCTAATAAAAACGATCGTAATCAAAAGGTTGATTCTGACCGCGACACGACCAACATGGATATTGAAGCTGGAGAAGCTTTAGGAACAGCTGGCGGCGGCGTCGTGGGTGCTGCTGTAGGTTCCGTTCTGGGTCCAATCGGCACGATTGCCGGCGGTATCGCAGGCGCAGCATTGGGAAACAAAGCTGGCGACGCTGTAGACAATGACGACAACGATTCAAAATAAACGGCGTTAACACTACCATCTGTACGAATACAAAATAAGAGGACCCAAGGAAAATAGGTGCCCTCGATAATTTGAGCTGTTTTGTAGATAAGAACCGCGCTCTCGCGCGGTTCTTTAATTTTACGTATAGGTTCAATGTAGTGGAAAATTTCAACTTCCTTTACTTGACATATCACTACACGATGTAGTAGGTTATAATCACTACATCGTGTAGTGATTAAGTTCGTTATGGACGCATAACGACGTAAAGAGGTGTTCACCGTGAACCAGGTTCAAAAATTATCGGATACCGAAATGGAGCTAATGGAGGTGATTTGGGAGTGTACGCCGCCTGTAACATCCACCGAATTACTCGCTCTGTTTGCCCAGAGAGGAAGAGAATGGAAGGCACAGACCATTTCCACCTTCCTATCGCGTTTGGTGGACAAAGGGGCACTCACGGCTACGAGGGATGGGCGGACCAATAGATATACGCCTCGTATTTCGCCTGAAGATTATAAGCTTATGGAAACGCAGCATGTTCTGGACGGATTATATCAAGGCTCGGTTAAAAATCTAATTTCAGCTTTGTATGACGGCGAAAAGCTTTCAGATAAAGATATTGCAGAGCTGAAGCAATGGTTTTCGCAAAAGTAGGGGGGCTTATGAATACGATTCTTGAAGTGCTGTTTACCCTTACCGCTGCTGGAAGTGCCGTCGTAGCCAGCATGCTTGTCCTGCGGATCGTATCCGTCAATGCCTTTCCTACAAAGTGGCGTTATGGAATGAACAAAATGGCAATAGGCTTTTATCTTTTACCCGTAGTCCTTGGTATTCAGTGGATCTCGCCGCTTTTTACATTCAATGCAACAGCAACCGTTCCCATCGTGAACGAGTTGCCTTCTACTGTGCAGCATGCGCTGCCCGGTTCATACTTAGGGATTCATCCGGAGCCGCTCATCCGAGATCAGACCATATCAGCAAACATAGCACTTCCCCTGATTGTCCTATGGGCAGTCGGCGCTATAGCTTTTGCTGCATGGCAGATGTATTGTTATCGCAGATTTTTAAAGAAACTAGAACATACACGTACCACCGTTCCGACAAGCAGCGAAGCTGCCAAACAGCTCTCCTTCATCAAGGAAGCCCTTGGTGTGAAAAGCAATGTCAGGCTTGCCTACAGCTCCATCATTCGGAGTCCTGTTCTTGTCGGCCTATGGAAACCAACCATTTATCTCCCTATAGAGAATACCGTTAACGTGGACATGGTGATCCGACATGAGTTGATCCATCTGAAACGGAAAGATTTATGGGTCAAAGCATTCACGCTCGGAGCAAGCGCCTTACATTGGTTTAACCCTTTGGTGCACATTCTTCGCAAGGACATTCATATATGGAGCGAGCTGTCTTGTGATGAAGAAGTCGTAAAAGAGATGTCCCATGCCGAGCGAAAACGCTATGGGGAGACGATTTTAAGCGTCATGGCAGGATCAAGGAATTTACCCGTGCAATTTTGTGCCTCCTTATCCGGTGACGGCAAACAATTAAAGAGGAGACTAATGATGATGCTGAATGTAAAGAAACAAAAAAAGAAAACGATGTATCTCACGATAACAGCGGTGTTTTTGGTTGCTGCAATTAGCACATCCGCAGCGGCATGGGCTTCTAACCATACGCCCAAAGTCATTGGAAATGAGGAGAGTCATGCTGAAGCTCAACCACAAGAAGCGGCCCCTAGGCCGGTACCTTCTGAAGCCGTCGTTGAGAATGAAGGAAACCATGTTGTAGCTCAGGCAGAAGAAGCTCGTCTCGTGGCTGTCGCTGAAGGAAGCAATGTCGTGGATTATCCCCAAGAGGCTCGTCCTGTAGCTGTCGTTGAGAATGAAGGAAATGATGTTGTTGATTATCCAACAGAAGCTCGTCCTGTGGCTGAAGTTAAGAATGAAGGAAGCACTGTTGTAGCTCCTCCAACAGAAGCTCGTCCTGTACCTGTTGTTGAGCATGAAGGAAACAACATTGTAACTCCTCCACAAGAAGCTCGTCTTGTAGATGATCCACACGAGCTCCCCCAGGTAGTTCCATCACGGTAAGATTTATAACGCCTGAAGAACTTGCCGAGTATAATTTTTGATAAATAAGAAACCGTCATTTTTTACAAAAAGCACTGTCATTAGGGCAGTGCTTTTTTTGTGGTTTGTACACTACTTATCAATAAGATGGGTTGATAAAACTAAAGAAGAGGCGAACCCTCTTGTTCACTTCATACATAATGGCATCTGATAGCATCAGTAGTTGTAGCTGTATAAGCCCGCCTATGGTACGATATGAAGGATTCGCAAGCGACCTAGCTAGCAAATCATGCGATCATAGACAAGGGATTGGGGATAACATCTTGAAGACGTTTAAGAAAGTTTACATAGAAATCACGAGCATCTGTAATCTGGCCTGCACGTTCTGCCCGCCGACAGAGCGTAAGGCCAACTTCATTAAGGTGGGAGACTTTGCGAGAAGATTGGATGAGATCAAGCCGCATACGAGTTACATTTATCTGCATGTGAAGGGAGAACCGCTGCTTCATCCGAAGATCGATGAGCTGCTGGATATCAGCCATGAAAAAGGGTTCAAGGTCAACATTACGACCAACGGAACGTTGATCGCGAAGAACCGGCATAAGCTGCTGGGCAAGCCGGCTTTGAGACAGATGAACTTCTCGCTTCACAGTTTTGACGGTCACGAGGGCTCCACGAATCGGGAGGGATATTTGCGGGAGATTCTTTCCTTTGTTCGTGCTGCCGAGGAGCATAAAGTCATCTTCTCGTTCCGTTTGTGGAATCTGACCCAGGACAACCAAACGAACCTAGAGAAGAGCCGCAATCGCCAGACACTCGAAATTTTGGAGCAGGAATTCAATTTGGACTACCGCATCGAGGAAAAGGTTGAACCCGGCGGTGGCGTAAGGGTAGCCGAACGCGTCTACCTGAACCAGGATTATGAGTTTCAGTGGCCAAGTCTGACAGCCCCGGAGGATGAAGGCAAAGGCTTCTGCCATGCGCTTCGCAGCCAGGCGGCCATTCTGGTAGACGGGACGGTCGTGCCGTGCTGCCTGGATGGGGAAGGGGTCATCAACTTGGGCAATATCCATCAGAAGTCATTCTCGGAGATCGTTGACGGGGAGCGGGCGAACAATCTTGTAGATGGATTTTCACGCCGGGAAGCTGTTGAGGAGCTATGCAGAAAATGCGGGTATCGGCAGCGGTTTGGGGCATAACTGGAACTGGATATAAAGACGTAGTGTAAGTTTAGAAAATAGGAACAGTGCCGTCATAAAAAACGATCCATAATATAATTGGATCGTTTTTTGTGTAATTATTTAGTTTATTATGGGTTTTTCGCATATTCACCTTATAATTGGATAAACATGATTTTTCAAGCTGGAGTTACCCTTTGAATTACTTAATAGCGGAATTCGGGGAGGCAATATATATGAATAACAACCGTGATCATGAACGGGAAGAACTTGAGAACAAACTAAGGAAAGAGTATGAAAAAAATGCACTTTTAAATTTCTCACAATCCATTGGAAAAACATTGATTGGTCATCAAACAGGATGCTTAACTACGATGATAGCAATATTTATCATATTCCTAATTTTCTTCTTGAATAAGTAAAATCAATGTCCAAAGGAAGGTGAGTTGAATGAAATTTTGCGGTAGATAATAGCCGAAACAAGAGGCGGAGAAAAATTCCGCTTCTTTTTTTATACTAATGTATGGTATCGTTATATGTTATGACGTAAAGGAACGGCTTGTGGAGACTCTATATGAGATGCCCCATGTTACGTGATGAGACAATATAGGTATTCACCTTAAAGGAGACCCCATGACATTTCAAGATTTAAATATATCCCCCGTGATTCTCAAGGCTTTAGCAAAGGAGAATTACAAGACGCCAACGCCTATTCAGGCTCAGGCGATCCCGGCTGTGTTGGCCGGCAGAGATTTGCTGGGCTGCGCGCAGACCGGAACAGGGAAGACCGCCGCTTTTTCGGTGCCGATGATTCAGCTGTTGAACGAACAGCCCCCTAAACCGGGGATGGCGCGCCGTATTCGCGCGTTGGTATTGTCGCCGACACGGGAGCTTGCCCTGCAAATTTCGGATAACGTGAAAGCCTACAGTCAGTTCACAAAGCTGCGTTCGACGGCCATTGTTGGCGGCGTTTCGCAAAAAACACAGGAGCGGGCGCTTCAGCAAGGAGCGGACATCCTCATTGCTACGCCAGGCAGACTTCTGGATCTCATGAATCAGAAGCGTGTCGATCTGCAGCATGTGGAGATTCTGGTGCTGGATGAGGCCGACCGGATGCTTGATATGGGCTTTATTCATGACGTAAAACGAATTATCGCCAAAATGCCGAGCAAAAGACAAACGCTGTTCTTCTCGGCTACGATGCCTGCGGAGATTACCCAGCTTGTCAAAACCTTATTGCAAAACCCTATAAAAGTAGAGATTACGCCGGTTTCATCAACGGCCGAACGGATCAAGCAATCGGTGTACCTGCTGGAAACAGGAAATAAGCAGAAGCAGCTGAATGAGCTGATGAAGGACCCATCCATCGTGTCGGCCCTGGTCTTCACACGTACAAAGCGCGGGGCTGACCGGGTTGTGCGTGACCTGACGAAGGTGAACATCTCGGCACAAGCCATTCACGGGAATAAATCGCAGGTCAGCCGCCAGACGGCACTCAAAAATTTCAAAAGCGGGGAGACCCGGGTTCTGGTGGCTACGGATATTGCGGCGCGAGGCATTGATATCGACGAGCTGTCGCATGTCATTAACTTTAACCTTCCGAACATTCCGGAAACGTACGTTCACCGGATTGGCCGGACGGGGCGTGCGGGACTGAGCGGAACGGCGATATCGTTCTGCGAAGTGGACGAGGTGCCTTTTCTCCGGGATATCGAGAAGTTAATCGGCAAGTCCATTCCCGAAGTGAAGGATCATGCCTTCCCGATGTCGGGATCATTAAGAGCCGCCAAGGTAGACAGATCGCCGAAATCGGGCTCGGCCAAGCCCGGCAGAGCCAAATCAGCAGCAGTTAGACCAACTGCTAAACCGAAGGCCGATGCCACCCGTAAGCCAAAGACCGACATGGCTCGTAAACCGAAATCAGACGCGGCTCGCCATTCGAGCGCGAATTCGGCACGTAACCCGAAGGCGGAAGCTGTTCTTAATCCGTATTCAGAGATGGCACGTAAGTTCAAAGCGGAAGCGGTTCATAACCCTAAGGATGGTCAAGCCCGTAAGCGCAAGTCCGGTGGATTCAATAAGGGAAGCAAGACCGGCAGACCCCAGTAAGAGGAAAGGATGCGTAGGCGTTCCCTGCATCCCTGACAATCATCCTAAACTTAAGAAGCACCCTGTTCCACTCGTGATGTGGAAGGGTGCTTTTTTTTCGGAATGGAATGGGAGTTACGTGCTCTTTCTCCCTGCCAGAAACAGGAACAGTGGAATTCTGCGCCTGCGCTCATAGGTTTCCTCGTTTATGAAATGTTCTCGCACGGGACTGGATTCCCTAAGCTGCTCCACGATAAAGCCGGCTTTCTGCATCGCCCTGAAATAATCCTCGACGGTTCGATGGTACTTGTGAACGGTACCGCCGAGCCATTGCTGCTCCCGGTAGCCTTCGATGAAGTAGTTGTCCACCACCCAATTCGTTCTGGTACCGGACGGTTGAAGCGTGGAGGTAATGACGGGATGCTCGACGGAGAAGACAAACCTGCCGCTTGGCTTCAAGCTCTGATAAATGCACTGAAAGACGGGCTCGATATCCTGCAGATAATGAATAGCGAGCCTGGAGAGCACCAGATCATAGGAATCGCGGGGATATGTAAAGTCTTCGAGCCTCGTGTGTACAACGGTTCCGTTGCAGCCGGCGAGATTGTTCGAAGCGGCTTTCACCATATTACGGGAACCCTCGATTCCTACATATGATGCACATCCCTTTTCCAGCAATTCCACCCCAAAGCCAGCATCGCCGCAACCCAGGTCTAATACAAGCTGGTCTGAGACATCTCCCAGCAGCTGCCAGATGACGGGCTTCTCCAATGTATCGTTGGCGTTCTCCTGCCCTTGCCGTCGCTGCATGTAGTTCTCGAAATTCGTATCGTTGTCATAAAAATCGGATCCGTTATAGCTCATAGGCACCTCCTGCTTGGAATGATCCTTACACTCGATATTTCAGAAGATCAGCCAACCGTGCTAATCCACCTAACACAGCCGTCTGCAAAATCCGGGGCGGTCCCGCGAGGTACCCATCCATAACTCTCCAAGCGGCACCAAGCCATAAGGGGTTCGACGGAATCCCCTTGTTGTTAAGTTTGCCTTCACATTCCAATTTGTGAACAAGCTCAAACATGTTCCAATGTTGTCCCGGAGGGCGAATCTCATGCAGGGCAATCAGTCGGTCTTTGCTAACATTCCAGAATTGGTGAATCTGAGTCGGAAGGATGCGGGCCTGCCCCCCTTGCTCAACGATCGTCTCTTCTCCGTCAATCACAAATCGCATAAGCCCCTCTTGTACAGTAAATGTTTCTTGCAGAACCGGATGCCAATGCGGGCCGTTCATCGGACCTTGCTTAACAATCGTATGTTGTACCAAGAGATAGTCTCCTTGGTCGTCTGTGCCGCTGTCGAGTAAAGATACGGTTCGACCATCAGGATGAACAAGGGTTTTTCCGGTCACATGACTCACCTCAATCCGTTATTTTGGATAATAGGGATGTTTTTCCTTATGGTTCATTATAACGGAACGTTCCTCCCGGAATAATACTCAGGCCATGATTTAAGATATAAAATATCGTGCCGATATGAATCCACGCGAAGAATGTAATTATCAGACGACGTCAATGGGCACCAAGGAGCAGCCTCTCTCATATGGTACATGAGCGGACATTTTTATTGAGGGGGTTACTTCCGAATGTACGGAAATTACTATCAAGTATCAGGGCCGATGACCAGGCAGAGAGTCTCCATGCAGCAAGCTCAAGAAATCGCACTTGCCCGTGTGCCTGGTCAAATCGTTCATATCGATATGGATCTGGAGCACGGCGTATTGGTTTATGAAATATTTATTCTGACATCCGACAACAGATTGTTTGAAGTCGAAATTCTCGCAAAATCGGGAAGAATCTTAAAGGTGGAGGAAGAAGACGACGCGGATTAAGGTTGTATTAGGCTGGAAAAAGCAAATAACCGAGTGAGACATGGAGAAGCCCTCGTTTCGCTCGGTTTTTTATCTGTGGGATGTTAAGTTTCGGTTGCTTCACCACGTCCTGACATCGCGTGATTTCCATCATGGAGAAGTGGGATGATCATTAAGAATCCAACGAGAAAACATGCGCCAGCCAAAGCGTATATGGAGGTTAGGGACATGGCCTGCTTCAATAGACCGGAGCATCCCATTGTGATCAGCATGGCTCCGGTCATGAGTGGCGTGCGCAAGCCGGTAACCCGACCGATATAGGCTTGTTCCGTTTGCTGCATGACCAAGGCGTGGTTCCCGATAAAAATAGCCGGCTGCAGCAGCGCAATCAGGAATTGCGAGAGCATGGTCAGCCAGAGGATCGTCGAAAGACCCAGCAGGAGAATACCTGCGCCGTTCACGATCAGCCCCATGATCAGTAACCTTCCGGGAGCGATTCGGGATGCGAGCATAAACGTTACGATTCCACCCAGGATTTCGCCTACACCGTAAGGGATAGTAATCCACTGCAAGTCCTGAGCGGACAAGCCTAAGCGTTCGGTCACCAAAAATACGCTGAGCGGGGAGATCAACCCCACCCCAAGACCCACAACCATGAAGCAGAGGCTTAGCCGCAGCAGGTCTCTTTTGAATAGAACATAACGAACGCCGTCGGCCATATCTTGAATGATGGAGGGAGCTGCTACTGTGTTTATGGATGTCTCTTGGTCTTTAGGCACAAACAGCATGGATAGGGCGGATAACATAAACAATCCGCTCGTTAACACGAGGGCAGACGATATGCCCCATTGCTGAAATACCCATGTGCCCAGAATCGGACCGATGATCATGAAGAGAGAGAACAGCGTTTGCAGCAGCGACATGCCAATGGAAGCATCCTCGTCCGGTACATGGATTTTGAACAGCTTCATGCCGGAGGGCTGGGCGAACTGCGACAGAATGGAGGAGCATAAGGTGGCGAAGAATACGGCGCCCCACGAGCCGGATTCCAGCATCAGAAACACGATGAAGACGGAGCAGGCACTGAGTATCTCACACCAGACGATGGTTGCTTTGGGACGCCAACGGTCGGCGAATACACCGCCTATGAACGCAAACAGAAAGATCGGTCCATATTCGGCGACGGAAATCATGGAAATGGCAAAAGCATCCCCGCCTGTCATGTCCATGACATACAGCAGAACGGCAAAATTTCGGATCCATATTCCGAGCTGGGAGCATACATTGGAAATCAAGATCGCTCGGACGAATCCGTTGCGTAGTATACGGATGGAGCTTGGCATGGTGATAGTCCTCCTTACAGAATCAATTGCTGGAACCTATTTTGCGGTCTCCTGTAAGGTGAGAGTCAATGGTCAACCGACACCAGTATCGTGTAAAGTAAGAAATAGGCTGTTAGAGGAGGGATTTCATGTTTATCGTCAACGTGGAAGGGGCCGTCTGCAAGGACGGGCAATGGCTGATGATCACGCGCAGCATGAAGGAAGAGCATGCGGGCGGAACACTCTCGTTGCCGGGAGGCAAAGTCGACAGGGAGGGGCACACGCTGGATATTCTGGAGCGCACGGTGAAGCGGGAGCTTTACGAAGAAGTTGACGTCGAGGTGAAGGAGAACGTCACGTACGTCTACAGCTCCTCTTTTGTAACGGACGATGGCTGTCCTGTCATCAACATGGTGTTTTTGTGCGAGTACGATAAGGGGACGCCTTACAGCAAGAGCCCGGACGAGGTTGAGTCGGTACAGTGGATGACGCTGTCCGAAATCATGAATCATCCGAAGGCACCGCCGTGGACGAAGGAGAGTGTGCAAAGAGCGGAGGAGGCACGGCCCAAGCTAACTTAAGTATTTTTCTATGGAATGAAGAATCCAACGAATTGGCGGTGTGGTAATGAGCAACCTGTTGCAGGTCAGAGTCACCGGAATTTTGATTGAAGACGAACGTATTTTGCTGGTCAAACAGAGCGTTTCGGCAGAACGTGGCTGGTCGCTTCCCGGAGGAAGGGTAGAGCAGGGGGAGACCCTGGAAGAAGCCATGGTTCGGGAAATGGTAGAGGAAACCGGACTGACCACCAAAGTGAAGAAACTCCTGTACCTATGTGATAAACCAGATTCATCGCCCTCCCTGTTACATATTACTTTTTTGCTGGAACGCTTAGAGGGTGAGATCCGACTCCCATCGAACGAGTTTGATTCCAATCCCATAGGTGATGTGGTTTTGATCCCAATCGCAGATTTAACAAGCTACGGGTTCACCGAGAAGTTTATGACGATCGTTCAGCACGGATTTCCGGAGTCCGGAAGCTATCAAGGGCTCAAGGGTAATATTGGATTGTAAAGGAGGCACTGTTTCATGAAAAACGTATTTATTGTGCGGCATTGCAAAGCGGAGGGACAAGCTGCCGACGCTCCGTTAACCGGGCAGGGTATTCAGCAAGCGCTTGAACTTGCGGAGTTTCTCTCGGATAAAGGGATTGATTATATTGTTTCGAGCCCTTACCGTAGAGCCTGCGATACGATAAAACCCTTAGCGAATCTCATTGGCGTGGAAGTCGTGATGGATGAGAGATTAACGGAGAGAATTCTATCGGGTCGCAATGAGCCTGCTTGGCGGGAGATGCTTCGCCGAACTTACGATGATTTGGATATGTGTTATGAAGGCGGGGAATCAAGTCGTACAGCCATGCACCGCGCCGTTCGTGTGGTGGAGGAGATCCAGCAGAGCTCCAGCCAGAATGCTGTCATCGTGTCGCACGGCAACCTGATCTCGCTTCTGCTGAAGCATTACGACAACCGAATTGGATTCAGGGAGTGGGAGGGCTTGTCCAATCCTGATGTATACCGTCTTAGCTTTCTGCAAGATGTACCTGGCATACAACGAATATGGACCTCATGAAGGCTTGAAACAACTTATGTAAAAAAGAATTCATAAGCATTTATTCCCTATATTTGACGACAGGTCGTCCCCTATAATGGAGTTGCACAGATATTCAGCTTGCTCGCCTTGAGGATTTCAATTCTCATAACAAAGAATAAACGCAATAAGGACAAACTGTGTGCATTGCATGGGTTCGCAACAACATTAGAGAGATTATGAAATAAAGGGGATACGAAACATGGCCAAAACAAAACGGGGCCGCGCACTCTGGAGTATGCCATCACGTGGCCGCGGCACATGCCCGGTATGCAGTACTTCTCGCATCAAGCTCCTCTACGTCGCCAACAAGTCGGACGGCACGGCGCTGAAGGTATGCAAGAGATGCCAGAATGCCGATCAGTCCAGAGTCGACGCTGCTGTCGTGTAAGACGCGGTTCGTCGGTTAACTGCATGTGAATACGAAACTTGAGAAACGATAGTCATGCAGCAGCCCGCTCCTTTATAACAATGGAGCGGGCTATTTTCATGTTCTGTGAAGTTCGGGCGTTACTGAAGGTTTACTTTGAATTTCGGATGGGATAATATCTGATTTAATGAAACGTAAATTAGATGTTCGTCAAATTGTTTAGGGAGTGAACATATCCATGCAATTGGATAAGGTGGTTAGTTATCATAAGGCGCTTGCAGACCCGACGCGAATCAAAATGCTGATCCTGTTAGCCGAAGGCGAATTGAACGGACAGGTGCTGGCTGAGAAGATCGGCGTCACCCCGGCAACGATTACGCACCATGCAGCGAAGCTGCGGGAAGCGAGCCTGATTAAAGAGCGCAGGGATAAGAACACGATCTATTTTTCGTTAAATGATTATTTTATCGAAAATAGTGCGAGAGCGACGGAGAAATTGATCTATCAGAGAGTAAGGCCCGCAGGCGTTCCGGAGCGCTTGGAGGAAGATGATCAGCGGACGAAGGACGCTGTCGTGAACAATTTTTTCACTTCCGATGGAAAGCTGAAGAGCATCCCTGCCCAGCTGAAGAAGAAACTCATCGTGCTAACGCATATGGTATCCCGACTTGAGAAGGGACGTAAGTACACCGAGAAGGAAATCAACGAGTTTATTCAGGGTTACCATGAGGACTTTGCGACTCTTCGTCGGGAGTTCATCATGCATCATTTCATGTTCAGGGATAATGGGGTATATGAGCTCAATCCGCAGGAGATGTGGGCAAGGTGGGAGGATCTGTCCTAATGAAAGAACATTCGCCGCTATCCTATCAACGGATCGAGGATGCCAAAGCGGGGGATTTCGATGCCTACCGGATGATCGTCAACGAGTATTCCAACGCCCTGTTATCCGTTGCATACAGCGTGCTGGGAGATTTCCACGAGGCACAGGATGCGGTGCAGGAAGCATTTCTGAAGTGCTATCGCAACCTGCATACGCTGAACGATCCTGCCAAGCTTGGCAGCTGGCTATATGCGATTGCGCACCGGACCAGCCTCGATTTTGCCAAAAGAAGCAGGCGAACGCTCCCGCTGGATGAAACGGCTCTATCATCGGACAATATCACGCCATGGCTGGAACAATATGTGATCCATGATTCCGTCTGGGGAGCCTTGCAGGAATTGGAGGAGAAGAGTAGATCCGTTGTCGTGCGCATTACTTAAGCGAGTGGTCCATGAAAGAGATCGGACAGTTCCTTAATATGTCGGTATCTGCGGTTGAAAGCCGTATACGACGTGCCAGAGAAGTTTTGAAACAGCATCTTGCCCGTGATTTCGAGCATTATTTCCATACCCATCGTCTGGGGAGGGATTTCGAGCAGCAGGTTTCGGAGCAAGTCCTTAAGCGAGCCGGTCATTTCTATATTCCAGTCACGGATAAAATTCAGGCGACCGCATGGTTTATCCTGCATTTTCATCTGGAAACCAGCAGGCACGGAAATCCGGTACTGGAATCCGGACAGGAATTGTATTTGCTCGAATGTCAGCATCACTCACCGGCCAGCTTGCCAGTACTCACGTTCGAAGTAGCGAGCGTTGGGCAGTTAGGGCACCAGCTGCATCAGCAAGGGGTTAGAAGCGAGACGATCCGGGAGGATGATGTATTCGGCAAATGGATGGCATTTTATGATCCCGATGGCAATAAGTATCTTGCGATTGAAAAACATGGATAAAAAATAGTGACTTCGTGACGGAATTGATCCGGCTCCATCGTCTATATATTGTAACCACATTAAACAAGAGGTGAATAGGATGACGACAGACAACCAATTAAACGAAGTGCCCAAGCTCCAATCCGTGAACAAGCCTTTGCTAAAGAGGGTTCATTGCAATTATCTCCCGGTAAGGAATCTTCCGCTGGCGGTAAAATGGTACTCTGAGCTATTTGGCCTTACTGTGAGAAAATGCGACGATACGGGCGCTATCCTGATCCTAGGGGACGGACAGTGGCTATTCCTGCTGGAAACGCTCGATAACCGAACAGCCAATTTTGTAACCAACCAATGGGATGGGGAGAACTATGAGATGTTCTCGTTAACCTTCGAGGTCGAGAATATTACCGAGCTGCACAAACGGCTGCGGGAGAACGGAGCAGAGGTCGAGCCGCTGGTTGATCACGGTGCCTGCGGCTTGCAGTTCAAATTCAAGGATATGGACGGCAACAAGTTTAATGTTTGGCAGGATGCACCCACGAGCTGACGGATAGAAGACGGGAATGGATAGGCAAGCGCTGGCTTTCATAAGGCAGAGGCTTGCCTTTTTTTGTTGTTAAAGCGCCGGGCCCATCTTTGCTGCTGGGTCTGGCGCCTCCCAATGTTACTCATAATCCTGGGACAAGCGTCGTAAATGTAGGTGGTAGTCTAATTCACCGGTAACGTTTACAATGGGGGATATAGGGATTAAATGCCAAGTGAGGTGATTGGATGGAAGTCTACCGCTGCATGAACCATCCCGAGAGGGAGGCCGTCGCTCAGTGCACTCGCTGCGGGAAGCCAGTGTGTCAGGAATGCCATAATCCGGAAACAGGCCGCTGTCGCTACCGCTGCGGTGAGATGAACCCCCCTCCCGGCATGCCGGGACGGCAAAGGAACGTATGGGTGACCGTGATCATCTCCATACTGGCCATCTTGGGCGGCCTTGCGCTGCTGCTGCTAACGATTTGCGGCGCAATCTTGTTTTCTTATTAAAATAACGCGTGCCTATTTCCGGTTAGATTGCTTTTCCAATTCAAGTTTTGATATCAAGGAGTGGACAGATGGAGTTTCCTGTTTATGTGTACCTGGGTTCCTGGCGGATTCATCCGCACGTGCTGTTTGAATCGCTGGCCTACTTTATCGGCTTCCGCGTGTATTTATGGACCCGCAGGCCGAGCGGCATGACAAAGCTGATGAGCCTGCAGATTCTGGCTGGAATCATTGCCGGCGCGGCCATTGGCTCCAAGCTGCTATTCTGGCTGGAGGATCCGGCCGCCACCTGGGAACAGCTGCGCCAATTCCATCTGCTGTGGGGAGGCAAGACGATTGTAGGCGGTCTTCTGGGCGGATTGATCGGCGTTGAGCTGACGAAGCGCTTGGTGAGATGGAAGCATTCCACGGGCGATGATTTTGTTTATCCGCTGATGCTGGGCCTGGGACTCGGACGGATCGGCTGTTTTCTGACCGGTCTGGATGACCATACCTACGGTACGCCGACGACCTGGTTCACGGGTGTGGATTTTGGTGACGGGGTTTATCGCCATCCGACTCAGCTGTATGAGATCCTGTTCCTGATCGTGCTGGCCTTGCTGCTGCTTCCGCTGTACCGCCAAAGCCGGGGCAGATCCACTCGCGAGGGCTACGTGTCCGGGCGGATGTTTCAATGGTTTATGGCCGGGTATCTGCTGTTCCGCCTGGTGATCGACTGGATCAAGCCGACGCCGCATCCTTACCTGGGACTGAACAATATTCAATTAGCCTGCATCGCGGGCCTCATCTATTATGCGTGGCTGATCGGCGGCAGAAATAGGCTTCGCCGTTCGATGCCGGGTTCCCAACTTCCAAGCTGACCAAAGGAGTCTTGATTATGCCAAAAAACCGGCCTTATCTGTATCATGAACTGACCAATAGCATATGCACGACCTGTTACCGCAAAGTGGAAGCCAAGATCATCGAGGAGAACGGCATGATCTATATGCTCAAAAGATGCCTCGTTCACGGTCCGGAAAAAGTGCTGATCGCAACCGAGGCCGATTATTACCATCAGACGCGGAAGTTCATCAAGCCGTCCGAAATGCCGCTCGTCTGGAATACGCCGATCCGTTACGGCTGTCCTTACGACTGCGGACTCTGTCCGGACCATGAGCAGCACAGCTGTCTCACGCTGCTGGAGATCACGGACCACTGCAACCTGCAGTGCCCGATCTGCTTCGCGGAATCGTCGCCGCATCGCACATCCTACAGGTCGCTTGCACAGATCGAATTCATGCTAGACCGGATCGTCGAGAACGAGGGGGAGCCCGACATCGTGCAGATCAGCGGCGGCGAGCCGACGACGCATCCGGATTTTTTTGACATCCTGGACATGTGCAAGAGCCGCCCCATCAAGCATATTATGGTGAACACGAACGGTATCCGCATTGCCCAGGACCGCGATTTTGCGCGGAGGCTCGCCGAATATATGCCCGGCTTCGAAATCTACCTGCAGTTCGACAGCTTTGAGGCGCATGTGCTGAAGGAGCTGAGAGGGGCCGACCTGCGGCGCATCCGCCAGCAGGCCATTGACCATCTGAATGAATTCAACATATCCACGACGCTGGTCGTCACGCTGAAGAAAGGCCTCAATGACGGCGAGATCGGAGACATTATTCAGTACGGACTTCAGCAAAAAGCGGTGCGCGGCGTGACGATTCAGCCGATTCAGGCAGCAGGCCGGCTGGAGGGGTATGATCCGGCAACCGACCGGCTGACCGTGAGCGAAGTCCGGCGTATGATCATCGATCAGTCCGAGGTGTTTACGGATGCGGACATTCTGCCGGTGCCTTGCCATCCGGATTGCCTGGCTATGGGCTACGCCTTGAAACTGGGCGGGGAAGTGCTGCCGTTGACGCGGATGATCGACCCGGAAATCCTGCTCGAGGGCGACAGCAACACGATTGTGTTTGAGCAGGATCCGGTGATCCGGAGCAAAATGTTTGAGCTGCTGTCAACGGGCCATTCGCCGCAATCCTCGGCGCTCTCCCTGAAGAGCCTGCTCTGCTGTCTGCCGCTGGCCGCCGTACCGGAGCAGATTACCTATGACAACGTCTTCCGGGTCATTATCATGCAGTTCCTGGATGCCCATAACTTCGATGTCCGCTCCGTCAAGAAATCCTGCGTCCACATCATGCATCCCGACGGACGGATGATCCCGTTCGATACCTACAACATGTTCTACCGGGATGACAAGGAAGAGCTGCTGAAGGAGCTGAAGGCAGAGGTTGCCACGGCCTGGGACCGGTAAGCCGTTCTAAGGCAATGCACTCCATGCCAATGAAACGAAAAGTCGACCCGAGCTTACATAGGGAGGCGATACATTGTGCAGAACAATAGCCCTGAAACTGATAAGGTGTCTCCGTTTCAGTTGGATCAGAACATGAAGATTGGTAACGCCGGAGCGGACGAACTGTTATGGTATTCCCCATTGGAGGAGCCGTTCCGAGTATCGGGCTTTGCCTGGCTCAACGTTGAACATAAATATCGCAGGCTGCCTACCGTACCTGATGTTCCCATAGGGCCAGAGGTGGATGCATTAGCGAACTGCACATCAGGTGGTCAGATCCGCTTCCGCACGAATTCCCGAAGCGTCTCGGTCCGCGTGCGGCTGACCGCAGGATCCGGCATGTATCACATGCCGCCAACGGGGGAGTGCGGCGTGGATGCGTATATCGGCGGCCCAGGCGAGTGGAAACATGCAGGAACGGCCCGTTTCCAGCCAGGTCAGGTAGAGTATGAGAGCAGCCTTTTCACTGTTGAGGACCGCAAAGTACGCTCGTTCCTGCTCAACATGCCTTTATACCAGGGCGTCGAGGAGATGTGGATTGGACTTGAACCAGAAGCGGAGGTCTGGGCACCGGAATCCTATGATTCTTCCCAAAAAGTGATTGTATACGGAACCTCCATTACCCAAGGCGGATGCGCGTCGCGTCCCGGCATGTCGTACACGAATATCTTAAGCCGCAGGCTGCATCTGGAGTTTGTCAACCTGGGCTTCTCGGGGAACGGCAAGGGTGAGCCGGAGCTTGCCGAGCTGGCCGCCCAAATCTCTGCGCCGGCCTGCCTCGTGATTGATTATGAGGCGAATTGCGGGGGGACCGAAGCTTATCGGCAGACCTTGCCGCAGTATATCGAGACTTACCGGAAGTTCCATCCCCAGGTTCCCATCATCCTGGTATCCCGCATCCCTCATGGAGCCGAGTCGTTTATGCCGGAGTTTCGCGAAGGACGGCTCGCGCGGAAAAAGTTTCAGATGGAGCTCATTCAGGAACTGACAGAAGCCGGAGACCATAACCTAACGTTTATGGATGGATCGGATTGGTTAGGTGACGATCCCGGGGAGATGACCGTTGATGGGGTTCATCCGACCGACCTTGGCTTCAAGCTGATGGCGGATGGGCTTGAGCCTGTGCTAAGGCAAGTGATTGGTGATAGAGCCGCTGCAGCAGGGCGATAGGGCAGTTAACCGTCCAAATGTTAGCGTATCGGTGTATGAAGGTGTATGTATGGAGTTTCATTATCGCAATGAGACGTAAATAAGGTGAATCATTAGGTTACAAAGTCCGTTCCCGGTTGGAACGGGCTTTTGTCTGTGCCCTCGCCTAATTCAAAAACTTTTGATTGTTTGCCTAATAAATGGGATGTTATGATAACAAATAACTAATAACTAACCGATTATGCTAAAGGATGTGTGCAGCTTATGGCGGGAAAAGTCACGATGCAGCAAATTGCCGATCATCTCGGACTTTCAAAGTTCGCAGTTTCTAAAGCGCTTTCAGGTAAATCCGGCGTCAGTCTGGAGACAAGGGAGAAAATCGTGAACGTCGCGACCCAACTCGGCTATTTTGCCAACAAGCCCCCGAAGGCCGGAGGCAAGAAGAACGAAACTAACGCCAGCGGCACCCTTGCCGCGAGGGAGACCGTAATCGTGCTCGTTCCGAATGTCCGTTATCAGACACGTGATTCCCTGTATTGGGGACGAATTATCGATGGAATCACTAACGAGCTTGAGCTGAGGGAGACGGGAATGGTCATCGTGACCGACCAATTCAAGGACAGCTTTGCGAACCTGATTAATCCGAGCGGGGTGAGAGGCATCATCGGCGTCGGATTCATCTCGTCGCAGCTGCTCCTCGAAATTCGGAGCCTGGATATCCCCTTCGTATTGATTGATCATGAAGATCCGCTGATTCCGTCAGACTCCCTGTTCATGAACAATGTGGAGTGCACGAGACGGGTAACCAATTACTTGACGGGGTGCGGGCATCGAAAGCTTCAGTTCGTAGGCAACGTCCGGTTTTCGCGCAGCTTCACTGATCGTTATCAAGGGTACCGCTCCGTTCTCGGCGAGCAGGGGATCCCGCTGAATCAGAACGAGGAGCTGCTTAACTTCGAAGGGGACAACCGCTCCGAAATGACGGAGGTGCTGGAGATGATACTAAGTCGGATGGATGAGCTGCCGACCGCCTTTGTGTGCGCGAACGACTCCATTGCCATCTGCGTTATGACGGTCCTTGGCAAGCTGGGTACCAAAGTGCCCGCAGATTGCTCGGTTACCGGCTTTGACAACATTGAGGATGCGGCTTTTGCGACACCGTCGCTGAGCACCATCCATGTCAACAAGGAGGCGTTCGGACGCAGGGCGGTGGAGATGTTGATGAGACGGGTGGAGCAGCCGGACAGTCCGCTGGAAAAAATACTGCTGGCCGGCGACTTCATCCTCCGCGAATCCACGGCTTATGCCAAGAAGGTCGATTGAGATGAATATGCGCGGCTGCATTGCCCGTCTATGGAAGGAGCGGCCGGCCGGGCGTCTGGACCGGAAGCTGTTTGTGGTCTTTTTGTTTCTGATCATCCTCCCGATCGGGCTCATCACGTATTTTGCGGCAGAACGCTATTCGGCCACCATCGAGAACAATACGGTCGCCTACGTGTCCCAGCTGTCGAGCCAAATGATGGGCAAGCTGGACGATTACGTGACCGATATGATGAAAATTTCGATCATTCCCTCGTACCTCAATGAAATTCAGTCAGGGCTTGAGCTGTCGAATCGGCATTACCAGGCGGAAGGACAGCCGAAGAAATCGGCGAGCCTGAACGAGAGCGAGCTGAAGCTCCAGATCACGCGCAAGGTCGAGCGGAGCATCTATTTCATGAACAACATAAAGGAAGGCACGAGTAACGTGTATCTGTTCGACCTTTTCGGCAACCCGTATTACGTGGTCAAAAGCGGCGGGAACCGCTCGAATCTGCAGCAGTACTATGACAACTGGCGCAAGCTCGCCACGGCGGCCGGCGGCCGGCCCGTGCTGGTCAGCACGCAGGAGATCGCCGTGTCCGCCGGCAGCAAGCAGTATATGTTCACGGTCGTCCGCGACATTATTGACAAATCGTACCATTCTATCGGCACCATCGTGGTGGATGCCAACATCGGCGTGATCGAGAACATCGTCACCGACCTGGAGGAAACGACGCACGGCACCACCTTCATCCTGGATGACAACGGGACCGTGATCTATGACAGCGAGAAGAAATATTTGTCCCGCAGCATGACCGATAATGAGGCGCTTGCCCAGGCCACCGGTAACGAAGGAAGCTTTCGGCTTGAGGTCGGCGGGGAGCAGCAGCTGGTCGTTTACCGGAAATCCGAGCAGACGGGCTGGCTGATCCTGATTACGGTGCCGGAGCGTCAGCTGATGCAGGATGCGCTTAAGACCCGCAAAATTACGATCGCTGCGGCTGTCGGCGTTACCAGCTTTGCCCTCATCATTTCCCTGATTCTGATTTATGCACTGACAAGACCACTGCGGTCCATCGTCCATCTGATGAAGCAGGTGCAGGCCGGCAAGCTGGATGTGGTGTTCCCGGTCCGAAGGCGTGACGAGGCATCGCTGATCGGGGTTTCGTTCAACCGGATGATGGCACGCATCAAACAGCTTATTGATGATATTTACACGATCGAGAAGCGGAAGAAGGAGGCGGAGCTGGAGCGCCTACAGCACCAGATCAATCCGCATTTTATCTACAACACGCTGGAGACGATCCGGATGACGGCCGTCCTTCACGATGATCATGAGGTGGGGGATATGGTTCAGCTGTTAGGCCAGCAGCTCCGTTACAGCATTCATGCCGGCAGCGAGGTCGTGGAGGTGAAGCACGAGTGGGAGCATGTCAAAGCCTACATCGAGCTGCTCAATTACCGTTACGGCGAGCGGTTCATGCTGACATTGCCGGATGATCCGGCAGCTAATTCGATTAAGGTGATGAAGCTGCTGTTTCAGCCGATTATCGAGAATGCCGTCAATCATGGCTTTGACGAGAACAAACCCGTGCTCCATCTGACCATTACCTATGCCATGGATGGTACGGACCATGTTTTCACCGTAACGGATGACGGGCTGGGCATGTCGACAGAAGCGCTTGACAGGCTGCGCCACTTGCTGGATCAGGCGCAGCCTCAAGGTACGGACGGCCGGGGGGTCGGGCTGCGCAATGTGCATGAGAGACTTCAGCTCCGATACGGCAGACCTTACGGCCTTGCCGTAGACAGCGAGGAAGGGCAGGGCACTTCCGTTCGGATTACCTTTCCCGCGGACCATATAGAAGAACCGAGAACAGGAGGACTTGCGAATGCTTAACATTGCAGTGGTGGATGATGAGGAACGGATCAGGTTAGGGCTGGGCAAGCTCATACAGGATGCAGGTGAGCAGTACCGCGTCGTGGGGACGTTCGCAAGCGGTCAGGAGCTGCTGGATCAATGGCATGAGCTGCAGCCCGATCTGGTTATTACCGATATCAAAATGCCGCAAATGAACGGGCTCCAGCTGATGGCGAATATCAAGCAGATGGCCTTCCATACCAAATTCGCCGTGCTGAGCGGTTATAACGATTTCGAATATGCCCGGACCGCCATGCGGCAGGGAGCCCTGGAGTATTTGCTCAAGCCGGTCAACATGAAAGAGCTGCTTCGCATGCTGGAGAACGTCGACGAGCTGGTCAAGGGCGAGCAGAACGAGCGCAAGCTGGAGTCGGACGATCTGGTGAGCTTCCTGTTAGGCGCGGATCAGCGAAAAATGCCGGGGCATTTGTTCGAGGAAGTCTGCGACCGACTGGATCAGCAGACGCTGTTCCACGGATATTATGCGGTCATCCTGCTTCGCACATTCCCGGAAATCGTGGAAGAGAGGCTGCTTGAATGGACATCGGCTTGGGGGGCTGAGCAGAAAATTATCGACTGCGAAGGGGAACGGCAGGCGATCCTGGTGTCCATTGCAGAGTCCAGCCATGCGAATATCGTAAGGGAATGGGCTGCGATGCTCCTGCAGCAGCTTCCCGCGGGCACATCGGCGAAGGCAGGCATCAGCGGCGTGTTCAGTGGAAGCCGATGGCTGCCGCAGGCCTATAGGGAAGCCGCGCGCGTGCTGGAGCAGGCTTGGTACAGCGACGAAAGGCGCTGCTGTGGGGGTGAAGGCAGACAGCCGGTTCAGAAGGAAGAGCGCTACCGGCTTGTCCGTTCGCTGGATAAGCTGCTGCTTCCGGCACTGCGTGCCGGCGAGTATGCGCGCTTGCCGGCGGCGCTGCGGACATGGCTGGATGAGACGGCTTCCCTGCAGCCGGGCTGGGCCGAGCTGAGAGAGGTTTGTTTTTCCCTGGAGTCATATATGGCGGAAGAGATGAAGCAGCGCGGCATTCCAGTCGGGGATGTGGATTGGAACCTGGAGCCGGGAAACAGCGAGAATTGGCGCTCCTTCGCGGGCCAGCTGAAGACTGCTGTGGAGCAGGCCGCCGGGCTTCTGGATCAAGGGAAGAGCGAGCACCGGGCTGTGGAGACGATCAAAGCCTATATTCAGCAGCATTATACCGAGGAAATAGAGCTGCAGCACCTCGCCGATCTGGTCTATTTGACCCCGAGTTACTTGAGCAAGCTGTTCAAGAGCGAGACGGGGGAGACGATTACCGACTATTGTATCGCCGTGCGAATCGAGCATGCCAAGCGGCTGCTGAAGGAGGATCACGGGCTCAAGACATATATGGTCGGCGAACGCGTGGGTTACCCGGACCCGGCTTATTTTAATAAAGTATTCAAAAAAATGACCGGGAAAACTCCAAAGGAGTACCGTGATTTTGTTAGGTGACTGTTATCTAAACTGAGGACAATAAAAGCAAACAAAGTCTATTATTTTTCGGGGCGCTGTCTTTTATAATGATTGAAAACGGTACCATTTCATCCAGAAAGCGAGGAAGGGAATTGTTCAATTTCAGTTATAAAACGCAGCGCTATCTTATTCTGTTCGGTTTCCTTGCCATTCCGGTGCTCTTGTCACTGACCTTCTCTTATTATCCGGCACTATCGCTGTTGTATTACAGCTTGACGGACTGGTCGGGTCTCGGCTGGGATATGAACTTTATCGGCTTTGACAACTACGTCGAAATTTTTACGAAGCCTGAAGTGTTCAGTTCACTCAAGAACAATCTGTATTATCTGGTCGGGGGCCTCATCCAGGTCGTGTTTGCCCTCTATTTTGCCGTCATTCTGACAAGCAAGCTGAAGGGGAGGAACGGCTTCCGGGTTGCTTTGTTCCTGCCTTACGTGCTGCACAGCGTGGCCACGGTCATCATGTTCAAGAACGTATACCACATGGAGTATGGTTCTTTGAATACTCTGCTCGGCGCACTGGGGCTCGAATCCTTGCAGCAGAGCTGGCTGGGCGATAAGGGGATCGTGAATTTTGCCCTGGCGTTCATCTCGATGTGGAAGTACATGGGGCTGAACATGGTTATTTTTATCGGGGCGCTCCAATCGATTCCGGGTGACCTGTATGAGGCAGCCTCGATTGACGGGGCATCGGGTTGGCAGAAGTTCCGTTACATCACACTGCCTAGCATCCGGGGCGTGCTGGAGCTGATGCTCATCCTTACCTTGACGGGCGCGCTCGAAGCGTTCGATATTCCGTTTGTGATGCTGCTCGGGGCGAACGATACGTCGACCTTCGTCATTAAGACGGTGGATACGGCGTTCAAGTATCAGAACTTTGGACTGGCCTCGGCGATGGCGGTCGTGCTGCTGATCATCGTGTTGCTGTTCATTGTCATCCAGCGGAAGCTGCTGTTCAGGGAGGAGAAGCAATCATGAGAAGGGAACGCTCGCTCGGCTTTACGATGTTCAACTATTTCACGCTAGTTGTCGCTTTGTTCGTGGTGTTTTTCCCGATTTACTCCATCTTTGTAGGGGCGTTCAAGACCCAGGTGGAGTATTATCAATCAGGCCTTAGTCTACCGGATAATTTCTTTAACTTCGAGAACTTTAAGCGGGTAATCGATATCGGGGATTTGGGACTTGGCTTTCGCAATATCCTGATCGTGCTGGTCATTTCGGTTGTCGGCAATATCCTGTTTGGCACCATGGTCGCTTATGCCGTCGGACGGTTTGAGTTCAAGATGAAAAAAGCCATCATGGGCATGTATCTGGTCGCTCAGGTCATCCCGATGGTCACGACACAAGTGGCTACCTTCAGCGTCATCCAGAGCCTGGGGGCTTACAACACGATGTTTGCGCCGATTCTGCTGTACCTGGGGGCTGATGTGCTCCAGATCGTCATCTATCTGCAATTCGTCAACAGCATCCCGCGGGATCTGGATGAGAGCGCCATGCTGGAGGGGGCGTCCCTGTTCAAAATCTACCGTTCCATCATCTTCCCGCTGCTTGCGCCGGCTACGGCCACCTTGGTCATTCTGAAGAGCATCTCGATTTACAACGATTTTTACACGCCGTATCTATATATGCCGAGCCAAGACCTGAAGGTGGTGTCTACCGCGATTTATTCCTTCATCGGTCCGAACGCGGCGCAGCTGAACGTGATCTCGGCAGGCATTCTCATTATTTTCATTCCGACGGTCGTGTTGTTCTTGTTCATGCAGCGGTATATTTTTGCGGGGGTTACGAACGGAGCAGTCAAATAACGAACACTAGACGATGTAGAAGAGGAGACTCGATATATGAACTCGACAAACACGTGGACGGAAAAAGTATGCGGCATGACTTGGGGATGGACCGGCGTACGGGGCTCCTGGTCGGGACCCGAGGCGGAATTCTCCATGGAACGCATGGCGGACATGAACGTAAATTGGGTGGCCATTGCGCTGTCTGCCGTGCAGGCAACGCCGCAGTCGACGGAAATTCCGTTCCGGGAGGAACCGACGGTGACGGATGATGAGGTGCGATGGGCTATCCGCAAGGCAAAGAGCCTGGGCCTCAAGGTGTGCTTGAAGCCGGTCGTGAACGTCGCGAACGGAACGTGGCGGGCCCATATTAACTTCTTCGATGAAGAGGTTCCGGGTGAACCGAGCTGGGCCGAATGGTTCCGCTCCTATGGGGAATTCATTCGCTATTATGCCGAAATCGCGGAGGAAGAGCACTGCGAGATGCTGTGCGTGGGCTGCGAGATGGTGCAGGCCGACAAGCGGGATGCGGAGTGGCGGGCCCTGATCGGGGACGTAAGAAGCGTCTACGGTGGGCTGGTTACGTATAACTGCGATAAATATCAGGAAGAACGGGTGCGTTGGTGGGATGCGGTGGACATCATCTCCTCCAGCGGCTATTATCCGATCGACCAGTGGGAAGAGCAGCTGGACCGGATTGAAGGCACGGTCCGCCGATGGAACAAGCCGTTCTTCTTCATGGAAGCCGGCTGTCCGAGCCGCGAGGGCTCTGCAGCCCGCCCGAACGATTGGTCGCTGCCCGGCGGCCCGTCGGAGGAGGAGCAGCGGCGGTATTATGAAGTGATGTTCGCCGCCTGCGCCAAGCGGGAATGGATGCAGGGGTACATGCTGTGGGATTGGCCGGCACGGCTGTACGGTCTGGAGGAAGCGGCCCTGAATGATGATTATTGCATGTACGGCAAGTTGGCCGAGGAGACGGTGAAGACATTTTATGCTGCCGGAATTCGTGTTTAGATTGTTACCGGCTGGACTTACCGGGTTCGCTAGGTAGCTGAGCTTAAGAATATAGGGTTGGTATCGCACCGCTTGCTTCTTTAGACGCGCGGTGCGATTTTGCTATAGTTAAGGAGATATTCTGGAACCTAACAAGAAAATGATATGTTAGCATAATTTATGACAATAAAAACAAAAACACTTCATTTGTTTTGGGCGTGTTAGCGATTATTATTTGGAATGTAAGCGATATCAGTAAGCGCTTCATGAGAAAACAGGAAGCGTAATACATTCAACGTACAGGGGGAAGACGAAATGAAAAAAAGATTCACGATGGCACTGCTTCTGCTCTTAACCGTATCATCCATTTTGGCCGCCTGCGGAGGAAATAAAACGAATAATGCAGGCACCGAGACGCCGCCGAGCAATAACGCAGGCAGCGAGGCGACCGAGGCATCAGACAAAACGGAGCTTGGCGGCAAGCTGAAGGTGCTGACGCACCGAACCGACCTGGTGAATGACGGCACCCTGGACAAATACGTGGAGGCCTTCAAAGCAAAATATCCGAAGGCCGAAATTGAATTCGAAGGATTGACGAACTATGCGACGGATATTCAGGTCCGTCTGACCACGGGAGAAGCCGGCGACGTGCTGATGATTCCGACCGGCCTTGCCACCTCGGAGTACAGCAAGTATTTTGAACCGCTGCCGGATGCGATGTTCGAGGATGTCTATTTTGCGGACAATACCCTCTTCGAAGGGAAACGCTATGGGATCTCCACTGGCGTGAATACGCAAGGGATTGTGTATAACAAGAAAGCGTTCGAGGCAGCAGGCGTCGACAAAGTGCCAACCACGCTGGATGAGCTCTACGGGGCTGCGGAGAAGCTGAAAGCGGCGGACATCATTCCGCTGTACATGAACTTCGGGGCTCAATGGACAATGGGCAACTGGGCGGATAACTCCGCATGGTACGTGAACGGGGATCCGCAGTTCGCCTCGAAGCAGGTAGCCGAGGAAGCGCCGTTCCAGGTGGATAATGCTTGGGGCATCCTTGCGAATATCGGACGCACCTTCGTGCAGAACGAATGGGTAGAGAAAGACCTGTACACGAACAACTGGGAGATTTCAAAGGGCGAAGTGGCCTCCGGCAAAGCGGCGATGTACTTCCTGGGCAACTGGGTAATCCCGCAGGTGATCGGCGCAGGAGCAGCTTCGGAGGATATCGGCTTCTTCCCGCTCCCGTATGATAATAGCGGCAAGTACAACGCACCGCTCGGTTCGGATTATTTCATCGCCGTCAGCAAAGATAGCAAGAACAAAGAGCTTGCCACGGCTTGGGTCGATTTCTTCGTGAAGGAATCCGGCTATGTGGAAGATTCCGGCTTCATGCCGATCATCAAGTCGGCAGAGTCCTCCATATCGCAGCTTGCCGAATTCCAATCGTTCAATCCGACGTTGATCGAGAGTGAAGCAACCGATCCGAAGTTTAACGAAATCGCCAATAAAGCGCAAATCGGTATCGGTACTGGCGATTATGTTCAGGAATATATTGTAGCAGACGATCTGCAGGCTGCGTTCGACAAGCTGAACGCGAAGTGGAAGGAAGCCAAAACCGCACTGGGCTATTAATCTGGAGGAACCAACAGGTTCAGCCGTAGTGCTGCTCGAACGGCCTTATCCTGAGGTGATCAGGATAAGGCCGTTTCGGTTACGAGTATAGATGGATCGAAGAGGAGGCGGATATATGAAGAGGATATTGTTGCTGGGCGATTCCATCCGGGAGGGATATGAGCCTTACGTTAGAGAAAGGCTGGCAGGCCTTGCAGAGGTCGTGGCACCGGGGGAGAACGGGCGCTTCTCGTTTTATACGCTGTGGGGCGTCAATCTCTGGATGAAGGAGCTGGGGACGCCTGATATCGTCAACTGGAACAATTGCCTGTGGGATGTGCACCGCGAGGCTCCGAGGGGTGAATTACTGACGCCGATCATCGATTATGTAACCAATTTGAAGCGGATTGCCCACGAGCTGCAGCGGACAGATGCGCATATTGTATTTGCCACGACGACGCCGGTGCATCCGAAATCCGAGGGCAGAAGCAATGAAGAGATTGACGCCTACAATCAGGCAGCGGTGGAGGCGCTTGTGCCGATGGGCATTACGATTCATGATCTGAATGCCAGGGTCAAAGAGGATCTGAGCGGTTATTTGTCGGATGACCGCCTTCACTTGAATCAGGAAGGATACCGGATGTGCGCCGACTCGGTGGTGGAGATGCTCGGTCGCTATTTGTGACGTTTGGGCCAGGCCAATGAGCCTTAAGGCGCGAATCTATGGAATCTTTACCAAAAATGGCATAAGTCTATTATAGGTTCTAACAAATTTGTTACATCCTACTTGCGTTATGACGATATTATAGAATAATATGAAGGGGCGCGGCTTTCATAGAGGGGACCCGCGCTTTTTTGCTATCTAACTTGCCTGGACACCTTCTTATCGGAAGCCCCCCCTGTAAGAGAGTGTTATGACGCGGAAGGCCGGCATGCCTTAAGGGTCTACAGGCTTGGGATGCGCATTTTCATATTTTCCATGTATAATAGAAGAAATCATTCAAATAGGAGCTAGGAAATGAAAAAGCTAGGAAGAAACGATCTATGTCACTGCGGAAGCGGGAAAAAGTACAAAAGATGTTGTCTTGAAAGAGATGAACGCACGGTATACGGTAAAGTCATCCAGTTCCCTGGTGCGAGAGCAGCAGAGCCTAAGCTACAGGTCGATCAATTGCGGCAGATGATTAACGACAAGCTGGGATGGATGGACTGGAACGCTGATGAGCATCGTGAGCTTGCAGAGTCTGTGTTTCCTCAAATCTGCCGGGATTACGAATTGCAGGATGATCAGCAGCTGTTTCAAGTGTTCAGCCTTCTGATGGTCTGGAACAGCTTCTCCCGAGAAGCCAATCCGAAGTACCGCAAACAGGGCGGATATGCAAGTGCGTTAGAATATATAGTAACTTCATCGCTTAACATTTCAACAACGAAGTCTGATATCGCGAAGAAGCATGAGGTTTCCGTTGCTACATTGACCCGCAACAGCGGTCAGATTCAAGATTTCATGGATGGCGTAGCTGCATCCGGTGACGACGCGAACGTCGAGGATGAGGAATCCGATAGCGAAGTGGACAAGGACTTGTCCTTGGGACGCTAGCACTGCCAAAGTGAAGCTTCATAGTATTGAGTGCGGCATTTGCGCATTCGGTTTCATAGCTGTGACCGCCCCCAAGTGTGGCGGTCATTTTGCGTTAATCACCCAGTCGAATTCAAAGATGTTTATACAAGTTAATCCTATGTGGTGGATTAATCAGTTTGTGATATGATTTAAAAGAGAAACGGTATTCAACGACAATAAGTTGGAGGTTGTGGCTATGACAAAGGATAAACAATTAACCAAACTTATTAGGCTGACTGGCGAAAGAGCAAGACTTGAGGCCAAAGTAAATGAATCTTATGTTGTATATAAAGATGATTTTGGCAAACTGGTAAGGGAGTATTCTAATGGGGAGAAGGAATATGTCTCGGGAAAAGACAGTTGAACCAACAACGATGTTTGTTTTTGCCGGAAACAACGGGAGTGGGAAGAGTACGATTCGTAATCTCATCATCGACCGAATTGGGGTGAGTGTAAATATTGATCCCGATGCACTGGCTAGGCGTCTGAGCCCGGAGCAACCTGAATCAGCCCGCGTTTCAGCAGGAAAAGAGGCAATAAAATTAGCTCGAGAATGCCTACAATTTCAACGGGATTTCTCCATAGAAACGATCTTAATGTTGAACGAGTAGCCGGCAGAGTTCGTAATGGGGGTCATCACATCCCTGCCAAAGATATCATGCATCGGCATCATTCTTCTATGCAAAATCTTCTCCAATACTTGGGCCTGGTTGATCATCTACTAGTGATAGATAATAGCGCACTAAGTGGAGAAATTGTTCTGGAAGCAGAATTCGGGATAATTAAGCATAGGGAAATTAATTTGCCGAATTGGGTTTTACCTATCGTTAATCAACTGAAAGCGTTGGAAAATTAAATCAAAAAAATTGTACTAAACAAATACCATACGCTCAAGCCGCTCCCATTCAAACGGAGCGGTCATTTTGCGTTAATCCATAAACCGGCGTTTCCGTAAGGCTGCTATCCGACCTAGGCTGAAGCTTTGCGTGAACCCGTCAGCAGCCAGCCCAATGCAATGCCGTATAACAGATGACCTGCCAGCCAGAATAGGAGGGCAGCGAGGTCAGTTAACTCCGGCGTACGGTTAGACAAAACGGTAGTCGGATACAGGAGCAGTCCTACGGCCAGACATACCAAGGAAACCCAAGACAAGCTTCTCCCCCGAGGCCAGTTCTTTGATTTCAGAAAGATGGCTAGAAGAATGCTCAGCAGGACGGAGATGACGAGGTGCAGCGCAAACTCGATCAGTTCAGGAAGCTTCAGCTCCTTCAGAACGGGCACGTAATCGACGTTCAGGAGCAGCGTATAGATCTTCAGCGTGGTGATATGCTCGATAATCTTGAGGAACAGCCCGAGAAGAATGCCCGCCGCGATGCCTGCCCAGACCGGCCCGTTCAACCTGAATATACTCCACATGAACAACGCCCCCTTTTTTTGTTCATTGTATAATACCTGTCGATCCGATGTGAAACGAACATTCGCTGTACAACATTGGAACGAATCGAGCGAGTACGAGGGCAGGCAGATAAAGGTGAATCCCCCTTTCCGCTCTTCCTGAAGCCGCCTGGCGAGGTGAGGAAGAGCTGGCTCTCCTCCGGCGAAGAAAGCAAACCTTGAAGGCTGCCGGCAGCTCAGCTATGCAAGAGTCATCGGCTTAGCGTACAACCCAATCTTGTTTAGAAATTGTATAGTTCGGTCCTATATTCTAGTTCTATAGACTTATACAGTGGAGTGATAGGATGACAGACGAGTATTTTGACGAGATGCGCAAGTTCGGCCACGAGGATGAGATGAGGTACCGGATATTGATGCGAGGGGTAAAGAACCTGCTTGAACAACGAAAACGTGAAAAGTCCAAGCTGTTCAAAGTACTCCCGCATCGCCAAAGGAAAAAAGTCCTGCGTGTAGGCAAATGGTCATGATGTATCGATAACGGAGCAGTAGTGAGCAATGGCAGACAGATCCATGTTTTAGACTTATTCCAAATACAGTGACTGCCCTGATGGCTAGGGTGGTTTTTCTTTGGGTCGGCATGTTTCCAGAACGCACTTGTCGGTTGTTGTTTCCAAAATGATGGACGGGTGGCTAGCCGATTCGTTTAACAGATGATGTGCTGCCGTTCCGGCTGCCATATGTCTTGGTTTGCGAAAACCTGTTTTAGATAATAGCACCTATACTGCGAGAAAAGCCCAAATTAAAAAAACGGCCCCTCCCGCTTGAATGCGGAAGGGAGCCGACTCTATTACATGTATGCTACACCGGTGCCAGTTCAGGGGTGGGCGGTGTTGTTGGTTGTTTTGGTTCCGCTGCTTCTTGCTTGACGGCTGAAGGCCGGCGCATGCCTTTTCCGCGCGGGACGCACATCGGGGTCCCGTACAACGGGTCCGGAATAATCTCGCACGGCAGTTGGAACACGGTTTGCATCAGCTCGGAATTAATGATTTCTCCCGGTGCGCCCTTGGCCTTGATGCTTCCATCGCGAATGGCGACGATATGATCGGCATAGCGGCAGGCCAGATTGATATCATGCAGCACCATGATAATGGTCCGTTGTTCTTGAACATTTAATTCATACAGCAGATCCAGTACTTCGATCTGGTGGGTTAAATCCAGATAGGTGGTTGGTTCATCAAGCAAAATGAGCGGCGTCTCTTGTGCCAGCGTCATCGCGATCCAAGCCCGCTGGCGTTGGCCGCCGGATAACGAGTCAACCGTACGGTCAGCCAGTTCAGTCAAACCTGTAGATGCCAGCGCCGCCGTGACGGCTTCCTCATCCTCGCGTGACCATTGACGAAGCCAGCTCTGGTATGGATAGCGTCCTTGCTTTACCAGCTGCATCACTGTCAATCCTTCCGGGGCGGTAGGTCCCTGAGGCAAAATAGCGAGCTTACGCGCCACGTCCTTCGTGGACAAGCTTGCGATATCGGCTCCGTTTAGTACAACCGAGCCACGCTGCGGTTTCAGCAGCCTGGCCATGGAGCGCAGCAAAGTGGACTTGCCGCAGCCGTTGCTGCCGATAAACACGGTGATTTTACCTATTGGCACGGTTAAATCCAGATTTTCGAATATAAAGTCTCCCCCATAGGACAGACCCAATCCCTTTGCTTCCAGCGTATTCATGACGCCAGCTCCTTTCGGTTCTAGAATCGATTGCGGTTACGATACAGCAAGTAGAGGAAGAACGGCGCGCCGATCGCGGCGGTGAATACACCTGCCGGCACGTCGCGCGGCAGAAATGCCGTCCGTGCTACCAGGTCGGCGACAAGCAGTAGAATCGCACCGATCAGTGCGCTGACCGGCAGTACGCTTCCGAAGTTGGGCCCCACCAGCCTGCGAGCCATGTGCGGTGCCATCAGACCGATGAAGGCGATGGCGCCGCCGATCGAGATGGCAGCTCCGGCCAGAGCTACACTAAGTCCGATTAGAATCAGACGCTGCTTCTGAACCTGGGCGCCTGTGCTGCTGGCAACGTCGTCTCCTAAGGCTTGAATGTTCACATTGCGGGCTTGCAGCCAAGTAAGCGGTAGAAGTACCGCAATCCAAGGCAGCAGAGTCATAACGTCCTTATCCCAGGACATGCCGTAAATGCTGCCTGCCATGAAGGTAAGAGAGCGGTCGGCCAACTGCAGCGGTCCGGATATGATCAGCATATAGGAGATTGATTTGATGGCAGCCGATACTCCGATACCGATCAAGACAAGCCGCAGCGGCGATACGCCATTCTTCCACGCAAGCATATACAGCAGTCCGGTAATGAAAAAAGCACCGAGGATGGCGAATAGCGGCATCCAATGGATCGATACGGTGCCTGTGAATATGAAGATGAAGAGAACCGCTCCAAGCGATGCTCCCTCCGTTATGCCGATGACATCGGGGGAGGCCAGGGGATTGCGGATGACGCCCTGCAGAATAGCCCCCGCCACCGCGAGAGCGGCGCCGATCAGCACGGCGATAATAATTCGGGGCAGCCTCAGCTGCATGACGATGACCTGCTCCATGGGCGGAGCATTGCCGAACAATGCCCTTATGACATGAAGCGGTGAAACAACCTGGCTTCCCGTTCCTGTGCTAATAATCATGGCGGCGATGCAAAGCACGAATAGGATCAGGCATACCCATAGTGTTCTTCTCTCCAGCATAAACGATACTTTCGCGTTCCTGGAGCGGAATATGCGGTGTTTACTCATTGTGCTCGTCTTCCTTTCCTGGCTATGTACACGAAGAACGGCACGCCGATGATTGCGGTCATCACGCCAACCGGGACTTCCTTCGGCATGGCAATATATCGGGAACCGAGATCGGCCGTCACCAGCAGAAGTGCGCCCAGCACCGCGCTGTAAGGCAGAATCCAGCGATAATCATTTCCTATTAAATACCGAACGATATGCGGGATGATGATTCCGACGAATGCGATGGGTCCCGCAGCGGCAACGGAACCTCCAGCCAGCAATATAACGGCCGCTGCCGCTAACAGCTTAATGAGGGCTGTTTTTTGCCCAAGGCTCTGGGCGATGTCGTCACCCATGGAGAGGGCGTTCAGATGACGGCCCAGCAGGAGTGCAGCCAGCATGCCAACGGTCATGTACGGCCACACGGCTGCGAGTTGGTTCAAATCGCGTCCGGCTACCGAACCGACCAGCCATACCAGCACCTGGTCGAACATTTTGCCGTCGGAGAGCATCAATCCCTGCGTCAGGGAATGGAAGAAGGCGGCTATGGAGGCACCTGCGAGGGTGATTTTTACCGGCGTCATGCCGTCCCTGCCGATGCTGCCCAGGAAAAACACAATACCGCCGCTTACCGCGGCTCCGATCAGCGCGACCCAGGTAAGGGATTGAAGTCCGCTGATACCCAGCCAACCCGCCGACATAATAATGAAGAAGGCCGCACCGGAGTTTACGCCCAGTGTGCTGGGCGATGCAATCGGATTGCGCGTGATGACTTGCATGAGCGCACCCGCAACAGCCAGGGATGCTCCTACGGCAAGTGCAATGAGCGCCCGGGGCAGTCTTGCTGTGAGAATGATCAGATGATCGTTGCTCCCGTTGAAGTGAGTGAACGATTCCCATACCTGATGAAGAGGTATGTTCGTTACTCCAAATGCGATGCTGCCCATGACGGCAGCAGCCAGCGCCAACAGCGATATGAATAGTCCGAATACGCGCATATATACTCACTTTCTTAAGTCCATGAATAATTAAGTTCATATGAATTTTAGGTGAAGGGACCCCATCTGTCAATGAGCTTGATAATCATTCTCATAAATATCTTGATATTTTTCATGAAACCCTTTATAGTTTTGAATCAGTGATTGATAATGATTTTCAAGTAGAGGGATATGACACAAGGGGGATTTAGATAGGAATGGGAAAAAAAGTGGCGCATAAACCAACGAGAGGCCCCAAATTTAGCTTGCTGGCTCTCATCATGATTGTGATTCTTGCCGGGTGCGGAGCAAGCCCAGCAAAAGAAAATGCAAACAACGCGGGCAGCGACACAACGAAAACCGCAGAGGGCAACAGCGGCGCTGCAGCCGGCGGCGAATCGTATGAAGTTACGCATGCCATGGGGACGGAGACGATCAAAGGAACGCCTCAAAAGGTTGTTGTCCTTACGAACGAAGGAACCGAGGCGCTTCTCGCATTGGGCGTGAAGCCTGTAGGTGCCGTTAGATCCTGGACAGGGGACCCTTGGTATCCGCATATTAAAGACCAGATGGAAGGCGTTACCGTTGTCGGGGAAGAGAGCCAGCCGAACATCGAGCTGATCGCCGGCCTGCAGCCGGACCTGATTATCGGCAACAAGATGCGTCAGGAGAAAGTATACGAGCAATTGAAGGCGATCGCGCCGACTGTTTTTGCTGAGGATCTGCGCGGCGAGTGGCAGAACAATTTTGAGCTGTATGCCAAAGCGCTGAACAAGGTATCCGAAGGCGAAGAGCTATTGGCTGCATACGACAAGCGGATTCAGGATTTCAAAGAGAAGGCCGGAAGCAAGCTGGACGAGACCGTCTCCGTGGTCCGTTTCATGGCTGGCAAGACACGTGTATACCACACCAATACGTTCTCGGGCGTTATTTTCGATAAAATCGGCATCGCTCGCAACGACATGACCAAGAACGCCAAGGACGCTTTCGTTGACGAGATCACGAAGGAGCGTTTACCTGAGGTTGAAGCCGACAGACTGTTCTACTTCACTTATGAAACCGGGGATGGCGGAGCCAACCAAACCGAGCAGGAATGGATCAACGATCCGCTGTGGAAAAACCTGAACGTCGTTAAGAACGGCCAGGCCCACAAAGTGGACGATGCCATCTGGAATACAGCAGGCGGCATCCTGGCAGCGAATCTGATGATTGACCAGCTTCAGGAGTTTTACGGCATTCAGTAATGAATGAAGACGAATGCAGCAGGCTAGTATTGTCGTATAGCGGATGATGCTAGGAAAAAGCAAAAAAGGAGGCATTCCAAAAGATCTTAGATCTTGAGGGACGCCTCCTTTTTTGTATCGCAGCGTCGGCAGTATCGCAGCGTCGGCAGCAACGCAGCGTCGCTAGCGACGCGCGTAGGTAGTATCGCGTGTAGGCAGTATCACAGCGTCGGCAGTATCGCAGCGTCGGCAGCAACGCAGCGTCGCTAGCGACACGCGTAGGTAGTACCACTACGTTGGCAATCACAGCCTAGCCAACATCGTCGCATTGCAGCGTGGTCAGCATAGCCAACATCGCCGACCGCATAACAGCGTCGGCAGCATCGCCGCTATGCTGCGTGGCCAGTATCACTGCGTGTGCAGCACCACCGCCTCACCGCTTATGTAGCTACGTGCACACCACTCACCGGCACAGCTTTGCCAGCTCCGTTCTTCGTACCGCTTCCCCTGACCTGTTAACGGACACCAGTTCCCTTATTTGCCTGATTCGGTCCCAATTCTTAAAACTAACGGACATAGGATCCCTTATTACCGCAAAAAGGTGCCTATTTGCCATCATATTCTAGAAATAACGTATCTGGTGTCCGTTAGCTCTCGAAAATTACGCCTTTTCAGCTAAATAACGTATCCTCAGTCCGCTTGCCCTCGAGCAGTAGCATCAATCACTGCTGTAGTACCAATACCAGCAGTAGCCCAAGATCAGCAGTAACACCAATCCCAGCAGTAGTACCAAGATCAGTAGTAGCACCAATACAAATAGTAGCCTCAACACCTGTAGTTAGCACCAAGGCCACCTGTTAACGGACACCAGTTCCTTTATTTGCCTGATTCGGTCCCAATTCTTACAACTAACGGACACAGGATCCCTTATTACCGCAATAAACTGCCTTTTTGCGCCTATATTCTATGAATAGCGTATCTGTTGTCCGCTAGCACTCGAAAATAACACCCATTTGGCTAAATAACGTATCCTCAGTCCGCTTGCCCTCGAGCAGTAGCATCAATCACTGCTGTAGTACCAATACCAGCAGTAGCCCAAGATCAGCAGTCGCACCAATACAGCAGTAGCACCAATCCCATCAGTTGCACCAAGACCAGTTAGTCTCACCAAGATCAGTAGTCGCACCAAGATCAGCAGTAGCCTAGAAGTAGCACCAAGTCCAGCAGTGCCTCAATCCCAGCAGTTAGCACCAAGGCCACCTGTTAACGGACACCAGTTCCTTTATTTGCCTGATTCGGTCCCAATTCTTACAACTAACGGACACAGGATCTCTTATTACCTCAATAAGGTGCCTATTTGCCATCATATTCTATGAATAGCGTATCTGGTGTCCGCTAGCACTCGAAAATAACACCCATTTGGCTAAATAACGGATCCTAAGTCCGTTTGCCTCGAGCAAGTCGCATTAAGACTAGTAGCCGCATCAAGATCAGTAATAGCACCAATCACAGCAGTAGCAACAAGACAGCAGTCGCACCAAGCCCAGCAGTAGCCTCAATCCCAGCAGTCGCATCAAGCCCAGCAGTAGCCTCAATCCCAGCAGTCCAAGCCCAGCAGTAACTCCAAGCCCAGCAGTAACTCCAATCCCAGCAGTAGCACCCAGCCCAGCAGTAACACCAAGCCCAGCAGTAGCCTCAGCTACATACTCTGTGTTCCCTCGGTTTCTACCTCTAAACCATAGCTACTCTGAGTTACCCGGTCCCTACATCGATTATAATCGACAGCCATCCAAGCATACCCCTTGGAACCGAACCACCCATGATGTTCTCCCTGAAATAACGCTTTTGCTTCACTTCACCTTGTTACGAAATCTTCACCACGATTTCAGCTCCGGCAACATAGGTCATTGCCTTCATGTAATCCGGGTCCTGGGCTCGTCGTTCCATCTCCTCGGGCGTCAGGTCCTCCATTCGCGTCTGAATCCACCATAAGTTGCCGAACGGGTCCCGTACCCGTCCCACCCGGTCGCCGAAGAACAAACTCGTTGGCTCCGTCACCGAGACGGCTCCTGCGGCGAGCGCTTGCTGGTAAGCGGCGTCGCAATCCTCAACATATAAGCGGAGGTACGCCGGGCTATCCGGCCATTCCGGCTTCGCATCAAACATCATCACGACGGCATCTCCGATTCGCACCTCGGCATGGCCGATGACACTATCGCCAACATAGACGCGGGCTAACTCTTCGGCTTGAAAAGCCTGCTCCAGGAATTCAATCAGCGCTGCGGAGTTTCTTGAGATAATCCATGGTGTCACGGAGGTGTAGCCCTCCGGAATGGGTTTAACCGCTTTTGATGGGTTCGTCATAAATAAGCTCGCTCCTTTAAACTTCATTTATTTGAATAACGTTTATGTACTCATTATGTAGGGGAATACATGACAGCCGAGCGTCAGTGATTCTGAAACAAGTTTGGGGCAGCCGGCGATTTTATCTCGCGAAAAGAATACTGCCACCGTACAACATCATGATCAACCGGTTACGGGAAGATTCCGCAAGTGGGGTTCTGTCCGCGAACCGTTAACGTTTGACAGCATCTACAAACCTATGTACAGTATTAGACAAAAGAATAGGAAGTCCACTAGGGGAGCCGTTAGCGGCTGAGACAGGAGCGTATCTTGGACCCTTTGAACCTGATCTAGTTCGTACTAGCGTAGGAAAGTGGAGCCTTCGTATATAAGGTCTTGGTGCGTTTTTGGCGCACTCGGGCTTGTTGACGAAGCCGCTCCAGTTTTCGGGGCGGCTTTTTAGCGTTGCCTGGAAAGTCGTGTCTTATGGACTTCCTGCTCTTCAATATGTTGGAGGTGGGGACAAAAATGAGTTTTACGCAAGAGCTCCGTCAGCAGGCGGGAGACATTTTTCAAGCAATCTTCGACCATCCCTTTGTAAAAGGCATTGCCGAGGGGAAACTGGAGCGGGAACAGCTGATTCACTACGTGAAGCAGGATTTTGAGTATTTGAATGCCTACATGCGGATCTATGGAATTGCCATATCCAAATCGAGCAGCCGGGAAGAGATTGCAACCTTTAACGAACAAATCTCATTTATCCTGCACAGCGAGGTGCATCCGCATCAAAATTTCTGCACAGCCGCAGGGGTGACTTACGAAGAGCTCCAGGGGTATCCGCTGGCTCCGTCCGCACATCATTATATCCGTCATATGCTCACGGTTGCGCATGAGGGCAGTCTGGGCGAGATTATGGCCGTACTGCTGCCTTGCCCGTGGACCTACCTGGAGATTGGCCGCAAGCTGCTGGATGAAGTGAAGCCGGATGAATCCCATCCGTTCTACGATTGGATTTATTTCTACGGCAACCGGGGGGAAGACGCGACAGCCAAGTTCTGCAGCCGTGTCGATGAATGGGCGGAGCATGCGACGGCAGCCGAGCGAGAACGGATGAAGGAGCATTTTATGCTGAGCTGCCAGCTGGAGTATATGTTTTGGGATATGGCTTATAAGCAGGAGGAATGGCCGGTGCCGCTGCAGGCTGCGGTGCTGTAAGGAGACCTAACTAGCTCATAAATTCCAATATAGCGAAGAGAGGCTGATTCATATGCATACATGGGAAAAAGAGGTTTCGGCGCTTTTAACAAAAGTGCGGCAGACGAGCCCCCTCGTTCACAACATGACGAACGTGGTGGTTACGAATTTTACGGCTAACGGCTTGTACGCGCTGGGCGCGTCGCCGGTCATGGCTTACGCGCCGGAGGAAGTGGCGGATATGGCCGCCATCGCGGGCGCGCTCGTATTGAACATCGGCACGCTGAACCGCGAGCTTGTGGATGCGATGATCATAGCCGGACAATCGGCGAACGCACACGGCGTGCCGGTCCTGCTGGACCCGGTCGGTGCGGGAGCGACCCGTTTTCGAACGGAGTCGGCGCTGCGGATCCTAAGCGAGGTGAAGGTATCGTTCGTGCGCGGGAATGCGGCTGAAGTCGCTCACCTTGTCGGGGAGGCCCGCGAGATCAAAGGCGTAGACGCTGGCAACAGCACGGGCAGTGATCATGCCGAGCTGGCCGTGCGGGCTGCGCGCGAATTAGGCACGATCGTGGCCATTACCGGTGAAGAGGACGTGATTACCGATGGAAACGAGGTACGTATCATTACCGGCGGGGATGTTCTGCTCACGAAGGTGACCGGGGCAGGGTGCCTGCTGACCTCGGTGCTGGGTGCCTTTGCCGCAGTAGAAGCAAACCTGCTGCTTGCCGGTACGGCGGGCCTGGCCTTCTACGGGGCCGCGGCGGCGAGAGCTGCAGAGCGAACCGCGGACCAGGGACCGGGAAGCTTCCAGATTGCTTTCCTGGATGAGCTGGCAAAGCTTCAACCAGGCTCGCTGGAGGGCTATGCCGCTGTCCGGGAAGCGGAAGCGTCCGCTGCAGGTGGCGCACGATGAGCAAGTCTCACGTTCCTCGGGCACTGACGATTGCGGGGTCTGACAGCGGCGGCGGTGCCGGCATTCAAGCCGATCTGAAAACCTTCCAGGAGCTTGGGGTATACGGCATGTCAGCGATTACGGCGATCACGGTGCAGAATACATTGGGGGTTCAAGGCGTTTATCCGCTGCCTCCCGAAGCAGCTGCTGAGCAGATTGAAGCGGTTGGCTCGGACCTCGGAGTCGATGCATTGAAGACAGGCATGCTGTTCAATGCCGAGATCATTCGCCTGGCTGCTGACCGGATCCGGGCATTCGGCTGGGAGAAGGTCGTTGTGGATCCCGTGATGATCGCCAAGGGCGGAGCAGAGCTGCTGCAAAGCGAAGCGGTGCAGGCTTTAAAAGAGGATTTGCTGCCGCTGGCGTTAATTGTCACCCCCAATATACCGGAGGCCGAAGTATTGGCGGGGATGCGTATCCGCACGAAGGAAGATCGGAAGGAAGCGGCGAGACGTATCCAGGATCTGGGGCCCAAGATCGTTGTGATCAAAGGCGGCCATGACGAGGGAATGACCGGCAGCGGTGAAATTGCGGATCACGAAAGAGACAGGGGATCAGCTATGGCGGCGGGTACGCAGCAGGAAGAGTTGTCTCAGTCCGAAAGTACGTATGGCCAAACAAGAACCGCCAGCGATAACGGGGAGTTTAATGAGGGACGCTCCCCCATGATCAAGAATGATGACAGATTCGGTAACTCCGACAGTCCTCCGGTGATGGACCTTGTATACGATGGTATCGCCTTTACAGAATTATATGGACAAAGAATTCATACCGTTCATACGCATGGTACCGGCTGTACTTTCTCTGCGGCCATTACCGCAGGCCTGGCCCAAGGCTTGAGGGCATTCGATGCCATTCAGAACGGGCGCATATTCATCCAGGCGGCCATTGAGGACGGCTTAAACCTGGGACAGGGACACGGCCCAACAAATCATTGGGCGTATCGTCGCCGGCATCAGGAGGTGCTGCGATGACGAGCAGAGTGACACCCGAGATGATGAGGCAGCATCTACGGATGTACCTCGTACTTGGCAGCGTGAATTGCAGCGTCGAGCCAAGCCGGGTCGTGCAGGATGCATTGGCTGGCGGCACGACCATGGTCCAGTTCCGCGAGAAGGGACAGGGCGCACTTGTTGGCGAGCCGATGATTCGGCTGGCCCGCCGTATCCAGGCCGAGTGCCGCAAAGCAGGCGTGCCCTTCATCGTCAATGATGATGTGGAACTGGCACTGAAGCTGAACGCCGACGGCGTGCACATCGGCCAGGACGATGAATCTGCGGCTTCGGTACGTGAACGGATCGGCAATCGGATTCTGGGCGTCTCGGCCCATTCTGTTGAGGAAGCCAGGCGCGCCATTCTCCACGGTGCCGATTATCTTGGCATCGGGCCGATCTATCCGACCCGCTCGAAGGATGATGCCAAGGCTGCGCAAGGCCCGGCGATTCTTCGAGAAATGCGCGAAGCTGGAATCCATCTGCCGATTGTAGGAATTGGCGGGATTACCGTGGATCGCGTGGAGGAAGTGATGGGAGCGGGTGCGGATGGCGTCGCCGTGATATCCGCCGTGACGGGAGCGAAGTCGGCGCGAGAGGCTGTGGAGGCTTTTATAGGAAAGATACGCTGTGCAACCGAACGAATTTTTTAAAATGTAAGAGGATCATGATAAGGATCATGATAAAGGATCATGAACAAGAGTGTCGAATTTCTTCGGCACTCTTTTTTTGTTTACGTCAGATTTTATATTACTGTATATGTTCAGCTTATCCCTCAACATGCCATTCTTTGGGTCCATTCTCGCGTTTCATCTCAGATCAGATTGCCATAGCGACCCGGATATGATATACGTAGGACAATGTACCTGCTCCACGAATAGTGAGCTCTCCAAATAAGTTGAATAGGAGATCGGAATGAATAATAGGCAAAAAGTGATTTTTCGTAATTTGTTAATGGAACCGAACCGGCTGTGGCTCGTTCAGGATCTGGCGGATCAGACCGAGTGCTCGGAGAAGACGATCCGAAACGATCTGAAGGTGATTGAAGAATATATAGTTCAGCACTCCAGTGGCCATCTGGTGAAAAGGCCGGGACTTGGCGTATATCTGGAGATCGGAGAAGCGGATCAGGCTAATTTATTCCACCGCTTGTATTCCAACGAGAGTACCACCGAGAATGAAACCGATGAGGAAAGGGTGCTGCACCTGGCCTATCGGCTCTTGATGAACGCGAAGCCCGTAACCCTGCAGAACCTGGCTTCACCGTTTTATGTGAACAAGGCAATTATCCGTCGGGATATGGAAAAGATTGAGGACTGGCTGCGCAGCTTTGATCTGAGCTTAATGACGAAACAGCGTGTAGGTTTCATGATTGAGGGCACGGAGAAGAACAAACGGATGGCGCTGGCGCGGTTGAACCAATTGATCAACCGTCCGGAGTTGACGGGACAGATGATGCGTAATCAGTATGAACCGCATGAGATTGCAACCGTATACAATGAATTGAAGGCGTTGCAAAAGCAGCATCAGCTCCGCTTCACCGATGAAACCTTTGAAAGCCTGATGCTGCATATTCTGCTCATGGTCAAACGGACCAAGCTGGGACAGCCGATTTCGCTCTCCGAGCAGGACATGGCCTTTTTGGAGAACAAAGCGGAATTTGAATGGGCGATAGGCTTTTTGAAGCAGCTGCAAAAGCTGTTCGCTGTACCTTTTTCCAAGGAAGAAACCGCTTATCTAACCCTGCACCTGCTTGGCGGGAAGTTCCGATACACGCAGGAGGACGGAGGCGCTGGGCGGAGCGATCTGGCAGACAGCCACCCCCTTCTGCCCCAATTGGTTGAACAACTGATTCGGCGGATGTCGGAGCTGAATATGATCCCTTTTTCCAAGGACCAGGTATTATTGAACGGGTTGAAAGTGCATTTGTACACGACCATGAACCGTCTCCATTACGGTCTGGCTGTGTCCAATCCGATGCTGGCTGAGATCAAAAAGATGTATCCCTATATGTTCGATCGGGTCATCATGGCACTTGAAGAAGTAGGGGGAGCGCTCCATCTGTACTTTCCCGAAGAGGAAGCCGCATATTTGACGCTGCATTTTCAGGCGTCTGTGGAACGGCTTCACCAGAATGAAAGCCACCCTCAGAAGGTCATTATTGTGTGTCACATGGGCGTTGGGATGTCCCAATTGCTTCTCGCGAAGGTGGAACGGAGATTCCCGTCCGTGCATGTAGAGGCAACGATGTCGAAAGCGGAAGTGCAGGATTATTTGGCTGCTCATGAGGTGGATCTTGTCATTACGACCGTTGATCTGCCCAAGCTAAAATCACCACATATCCTCGTCTCCCCTCTGCTCGAGGCCAGTGACGAGCGGAAGCTGGAGCAAGCGATCCGGCGGATCGATGAGCCGGACAGCAGGACGGCTGAGGAATCGGTCTTTTTGAAATACACGACTCCTTTTCTGGTCTTTCCTCAGCAGGAGGTAAAGCGTCCAGAACAGTTAATCGCCAAGTTTGCTCAAATGCTGGAGGACAAAGGGTATGTCGAGGCAGGGTATACGGAAAGTGTGCTGGATCGTGAGCATATGTCTGCTACGACGATTGGGGGTGGCATTGCCATCCCTCATGGCAGCTCGGAGCGGGTTAAACAGTCCTGCATCGTTGTTGTGACTTTGAAGCAGCCGATTCCCTGGGGAACCGAGAAGGTAGAGCTTGTGTTCTTGCTTGCGGTTAAACATGATGAGCGGAAAGAGATGCGGCAGCTGTTCAGAGAATTGTCGCTGATCAGTGAGCAGCCGGCTTTAGTCAGTGCGTTGACTAAGGAGACGGATGTGATGCGATTGCTGAGTACGTTGAAAGGGTAACATTAGTATTAGAAACCGTGATTAGTATTAGAAACTGTGAAGATGAAGCAGGGCGGTATACGTCCTGTTTTTTACATTTTTCGGGGTACTTACAAAGTATTTGGAAAACATCGCAGCATAGGCTCCGCTATGTGGGATATTTTATTGCGAAATAAACCTGTTTTTCCGGAAGTTCCGGTAAAAAGTTCATCCGATAACAGCGTTTTCAGCGTGTACACTATAAATGTAAGCGGGAACATGACAGCAAAGGAGAATGACGAACATGAAAATATTAGCGATTACTTCATGTCCTAACGGAATTGCACATACGTATATGGCCGCTGAGAATCTGCAGAAGGCAGGCGCGAAGCTTGGCGTTGAGATGAAAGTGGAGACCCAAGGCTCCATTGGCGTGGAGAACCAATTCACGGAGCAGGATATCCACGAAGCCGATGGCATTATTATCGCGGCGGATAAGACGGTGGTGAAGGACCGGTTTGTCGGTAAAAAACTGCTTGTCGTTGGTGTGCAGGATGGTATCCGTCGTCCAGAAGAGCTGATCCAACGGATGATGAAAGGGGATGTGCCCGTCTATCAAGCACAGTCCAAGTCTGCTGCGGAAGATATGACAGGAGAGAACAAACCTAAACAAAATCCGATCTACCGTCACTTGATGAACGGCGTATCCTATATGGTACCGTTTATCGTAATCGGTGGACTGCTCATTGCAATCGCACTGACGATGGGCGGCGTAAAGACGCCGGGTGGGCTGGTTATACCGGAAGGTTCGATCTGGAAAACGATTGAGAGTATCGGCGCGGCTGCGTTTACCTTCATGGTTCCGATCCTTGCCGGTTTTATCGCAATGAGTATTGCGGACAGGCCGGGTCTTGCACCAGGTATGGTCGGTGGGTTCATTGCTGCCAACGGCAGCTTTTATGGAAGTGAAGCGGGAGCTGGATTCATCGGGGGGATTATTGCCGGTTTCCTGGCGGGTTATGTTGCACTTGCTATTAAAAGGATCAAGGTTCCTCGCTCGCTGCAGCCGATTATGCCCATTATCGTTATCCCGGTACTGGCTTCGCTAGTTGTAGGGTTAATCTTCGTCTTTGTGATCGGTGCTCCGGTTGCGGATCTGTTTGAGGCGTTAACCGTTTGGCTCGCAGGAATGCAGGGTACAAGTTCGATTCTGCTCGCGCTTATTCTGGGCGCGATGATTTCTTTTGACATGGGGGGGCCCGTGAATAAGGTTGCGTTCCTGTTCGGCTCGGCCATGATCGGTGAAGGAAACTATGAGATTATGGGCCAAATTGCCGTTGCCATCTGTGTTCCTCCGATTGCTATGGGACTGGCAGCAATGATTAACAAAAAGAAGTTTACACCTGCGGAACGTGAAGCAGGTAAAGCAACATTTACGATGGGACTGTTCGGTATTACCGAAGGAGCGATTCCATTCGCTGCGCAAGATCCTCTACGCGTCATTCCGAGTATCATGGTCGGTTCGATGACCGGTTCAGTGATTGCCATGTTTGGAAGTGTAGGTGACAGCGTAGCCCATGGCGGTCCGATTGTAGCCGTGCTCGGTGCCGTTGATCATGTGTTGATGTTCTTCCTCGCTGTCATTGTCGGCGCAGCCGTATCGGTTATCATGGTGAGCCTGCTCAAGAAAGACGTTTCAGCTGTGACTCCGGCAGTTGTTGGAGAAGGAGCGATAGAGGATCCTGCCGAAGCAGGTGGAGCGTCCGTAGTAAATGTGGATGCACCTTTGGCTGCGGACTCAGCCGAAGCGGTTCCAACCGTAATGAATAACGGTACAGCAACGGAAGTTTCTGCTATCCGCGTTGAGAAATTGACGGATATTGTTACACCGGATCTCATTAACCTGAATCTGGTCGGAACGACACAGGATGCGGTTATCGACGAAATGATCGGTGTATTGGAGCGGAATGGGGCGGTAAGAGCTGACGGAGATTTTAAACAGGCCATATTAGCCCGGGAACAAGAAAGCTCCACAGGCATCGGCATGAATATTGCGATTCCTCACGGTAAATCGGATGCTGTCCTGAAACCAAGCGTGGTCTTTGGTATCCAGCAGGATGGTGTAGACTGGAAGAGTCTTGACGGCAGCGAAGCCAAACTGATCTTTATGATTGCCGTGCCGCGTAATAGCAAACAGAATGCGCATTTAAAAGTGCTGCAAATGTTGTCCCGCAAGCTGATGGACGATGATTTCAGAGAAGCGCTCTTGGCGGTGACAACGAAGGAAGAGGCCTATCAATTGCTCGATCAGGTGCATTGATTCAAGATGCTAAAGTGATTCCACCTAGCCATTGGTTGGGTGGGCAAAAGTAGCCAAGGAGCTTGGCTTATCGCAGAAGGATGATGGCTGATCTATTGGAGATAATCCTGCCGTTATCTCATCATATTAGGGTTTTATGAAGCCATTCCAATGAAGCCAGCCCCGCACAGAAATGAGCGGGGCTGGCTTCAATTTTGCACATACTTGAACCGAAGTAGGCATTTCGCCTTTCCATGTATTTGGTACTCATATCTGTATATCTGTCATCTGATCTATTAAGGGTATGTTTTGCTGTCATATTTTGCATAATGACAATGATATCCAGAATATGATAAAGTTTGTTCATTCCGTGTCCAATGGATTTTGTCCGTTTAGAGTGGACAATAAACGAAAATAACATCTGTGGGTGATAACAGCATGAACATGAAAAAACTTGGCTTACTTCCGAAAATCCTTATAGCCATTTTGCTCGGCATTGCGATCGGATCGTTCTCACCGGAATGGCTGGTTGCCGGATTAGCTACCTTTAGCGGGTTATTTGGAAACTTTCTTGGGTTTGCCATACCTTTAATTATCATCGGATTCATTGCTCCCGGGATCGGGGAGCTGGGAAGAGGAGCCGGTCGCCTGCTGGGCGTAACCACGGGCCTTGCTTATCTCTCCACCATAATCGCGGGACTGCTGGCATTCTTGGCAGCGACGCTATTGTATCCGTATATGTTGGAGGTTGGCGGGCTGGTTAATTCCTACACCAATCCGGAAGAGGCGCTGCTGGAACCCTTTTTTAAAGTTGACATGCCGCCTGTATTCGGGGTGATGACTGCCCTGCTCCTTGCCTTTACGCTGGGGCTGGGAGCGGCTGTAATCAAGGGGCAAGCCTTGCAGAAGGTCATGGTTGATTTCCGCGAGATTGTTGAGAAGCTGATTGCCTCGATCATCATTCCGCTGCTGCCATATCATATCCTCTGCGTGTTTGCTAACTTAACCTATGGCGGGCAAGTGACCATGATCCTGTCGGTATTCGCCAAAGTATTTATTATGATCATTGTCCTGCATGTGCTGTTCCTGATCATACAATACTTGGTTGCTGGTCAAGTCGCGCATAAGAATCCGTTTGCCATGCTGAAGAATATGCTGCCAGCTTATTTTACGGCGATAGGTACGCAGTCTTCTGCCGCTGCCATCCCGGTTACGCTGCGCCAAACCAAGCTGAACGGAGTCAGTGGGAAGGTCGCTGATTTTGTCATCCCTCTATGCGCAACTATACATCTATCCGGCAGCACGATTACGCTGGTAAGCTGCTCGATGGCCGTCATGCTGCTGACAGGGATGCCGACCTCTCTTGGCATGATGTTCCCTTTCATTCTGATGCTGGGCATTACGATGGTTGCTGCTCCCGGAGTTCCCGGAGGCGCCGTCATGGCGGCACTCGGCTTGTTGGAGTCCATGCTGGGCTTCGATACGACGCTAACGTCGCTCATGATCGCCCTCTATATTGCGCAAGACAGCTTCGGAACGGCTTGTAATGTAACCGGAGATGGAGCTATCGCCGTGATTACGGACCGCGTGAGTAAATCTGAGCCTGCGTGAATAACGTGAGCACATTTACATCGCGAATGATCAGAACCCAGCACCCTATAAGAGTTCAGGAGAAGCCTGCCCATTTCCTAAGAGATGGGCAGGCTTCTTATTGATTTTTTCTGTACGATCGTACTAAAATATAATCATGAATACTAAAAATAAAACGGATGACCAAAAGGAAATGTCGTTTATTGAGAAGGCTCGCCGTGCGCAGATCGTGGCATGCGCGATCGAAACCATTGCCGATGTCGGTTATGCCCAAGCTTCGATAGGTCAAATCGCCAAGCGCGCCAACGTTAGCAAAGGAGTGATTTCCTATCATTTTGCGGGCAAGGATGAGCTCCTGGAGCAGGTGGTGACGGAGTATTATATCGCCTATGAGTCCTTTATGCAGCCGATTCTGCGTAGCGAAGCTTCTCCCAGAAACAGGCTCAAGAAGTATATTGAAGCGAATTTGGAGTTTATCGTGGAGCATCGGAAGATGGTTTTTGCCGTTGTGGAAATCGTGACGGGCATGTGGACAAAGGAGGGGAAACCTCGTTTTTCGGCGGATACGGATGAAGGTGTGGTTCAACCGATTGAGGCGATTCTGCATGCAGGGGCGAAAGAAGGAACCTTTCGAGAATTCACCCCGTTATCCTCCCGAGTCATGGCGCTCGCTATCCGGCATGCCATCGATGGATTCAGCCTGGAATTGATGAGAAACCCCGATCTTCATGTAAAGGCTTATGTGCAGGAGCTGATTACGATCTTTGATCACGCCACGCGCAAATAAGAACGCTCCCAGGGAGGTGAAAGCATATTGATTTATTATGAGGTGGAATGCTTTTGCTGCAAGAAGACATTTCGGCTGTACGAAGGAAGCGTGGGATATAAAAATTTCAAGGAAAACCAGAAAGGGAAATATTCCTGCGAGTCATGCAATCACAGCGTACGGCTGGAGGCGATTTTTAATCTCCTTAGGAAATAAGAAGGAAGAAAAACAATAAAAAGATTAAGCTCGTGAACTGTTTGAATGGCGAGAGTTAAACAACGCCTACAGTTTGACGTACAGTGCGCAAGACTAGCGAGTGTCGGCTGAACCTGCACTCTTTTTTTTGCATGCAATAAAAGAAGTTGAAATTGTTGATCATACCGGACACCAATTGGTGAATTAGATGAGATAGACTTGGATAACGGTATTTTCTATGAAGATAAAGCGGCTAAGGGATTGGATATGATTAATCGAATGTGTTTTTTATTTTCTATAGATATGGTTGCAACTCTCGTTTATTTACATTTTTTTGTGCAATATTTACTCTAGGAGAATATTACCTTAATATTTCCGGTTTAGTATAAAATAGAAACTTATATCGTTTTGCGGACCATATTCTGAAAATGATGATAACTAGGAGGAATCATGGTGAAAAAGCTACTAACAAGTATTATGGCAGCATCTATTGTTTTCAATGCAGGTGCTTTTTCAGGATCAGCTCAAGCAAAACTGGATGAACACCTATTCTCCAAAGATCCAGGTCTTACTTTTGATGTCATCAGTGACATTCAAGGGGATCTCAATGACTTTAAGCATGTACTTAACGATATGAAACAGGTAAACCCTGCTTCAAAAGCATTAATCGTGAACGGTGATATTACGGACCGAGGTTGGGATTTTGAATATCAAGCCGTACAACAGGTGTTAAATCATAATCCTCATCCAGAACATGTTTGGTACAGCATAGGAAATCATGAGTTTTATAAACCGAAATGGGCAACACCAAATAAATTAGCGCAAAACACGTGGCCGAATCATACGCCGGAATCCGAAATGCTCCAAAATTTTTATAACTTTACTGGCGAGGAGAAAGTCTACCATAAAAAAGAGCTAGACGGATATCCGTTCCTTTTCTTAGGAACCGAAAAATATATGCACTATCATGATGCGTCTTTGTGGGATGAGGTTTATCTTAGCGATGAGCAGCTTGATTGGTTAAAGCAGAATCTTGAGGAATATTCCAAGAACGATCCAAATAAACCGATCTTCCTCTTTAGTCATCATATCCTCAAGGACAGTATCTCAGGCTCCAATCAATCGCCGTATACAGGTGATTACTTAGACCAGGCTAAATTAGAAGCTATATTAAAGGACTATCCGCAAGTCATTCTTTTTACAAGCCACAGTCACTGGGATCTGAATCTTCCGGATTGGGCAGGTAAAAAGGTAGTAGAAGGTGGAGATCAACGTGGTTTTACTGTTGTGAACACAGCTGGGATTCAAGCGGGCTGGGCATCGGCAGGGCCTAATGGTGGTGAAGTGTCGACGGGCAATGATTTTAAACAGGGACTTCAGGTTGAAGTGAACGGAAATGATGTGAAAATAAAAGCGTATGATTATAAAACAGATAAAGTCATTAAAGAGCTGGGTGTGCATCATGGTACGGTTGCTCAATTACCACCTAATGTTCAAGCTGATGATGAAAAAAATGAACTCATTGGTGCTACCCAATACATGGAATACTCTGTGAATGGGAATGGTCGCTGGGTTGACTATGATCCAAAGAACTCTCCGAAATTTGAAGGAAACCAAAATGTATTCGTTCGCCATAAAGGTGAAATGAACCTGGAAGATGGATTATCTAAGAAGGTGACTTTTAAAAAATAATGTTAGAAAAAAACAGAGCGTTGATTCTATCAACGCTCTCAGGCTGTCGAGAAAGTCTCGACAGCTATTTTTTATACATTTAATTCAACACGACACCGCGTTAATATTATATAATATTAGTAAATAAACCGTTCGGAAGGGTGTTAAACATGTTGCGTTCTAACCGAGAAAAACAGCAGGCTTACGAGTTTGTTTCGATTGAAGAACTGGTCCCTCAAGATCATCTGCTCCGTAAAGTAGACAAGTATATCGATTTCTCGTTCATCGACGAAAAGGTCCGTCCGCTTTACTGTGCTGATAATGGGCGACCAGCCATCGATCCTGTCGTGTTATTTAAGATGATTTTCCTCGGTTATTTTTACGGCATCCGTTCGGAGCGTCAACTGGAACGCGAGATTCAGACGAATCTGGCATACCGTTGGTTTCTTGGTCTGGGATTGACCGACAAAGTTCCGGACCATACCACCATTAGCTGGAACCGACGGACTCGTTTCAAAGACACCCATATCTTTCAAGATATCTTCGATGAGATTGTGCTGCAGGCAATCCAGCATCGCATGGTCGGCGGACGAGTCCTGGTTTCGGATTCCACGCATGTGAAGGCCAATGCGAACAAGCACCAGTACACCAAGCAGCAGGTTTTACAAAACACACGAGAATACATGGACGAACTCAATGGTGCGGTAGAAGCCGACCGGAAGACGCATGGAAAAAAGCTTTAAAACCCAGAGAGGATGTGGTCGAGAAGAAAGAAATCAAGGTGAGCAAAACCGACCCGGATAGCGGTTATATGATTCGCGATGGCAAACCGGAAGGATTCTTTTATTTAGATCACCGGACCGTTGATCTAAAATACAATCTGATTACCGATGTCCACGTCACGCCGGGAAACGTTCATGATTCTGTACCGTATTTGTCGCGTTTGGATCGCCAACGAGAGCGATTTGGTTTTGAAGTTGAAGCCGTTGCCCTGGATTCAGGTTATTTAACAACCCCCATCTGCAAAGGATTGCAGGAACGGGGGATCTTTGGCGTGATTGCTCACCGGAGATTTCATCCGACCCAAGGCTTGTTTCCGAAGTGGAAGTTTACCTATGATGCCGAGCGCAACCGGTATATTTGTCCGGCTCAGCATGAATTGTTGTACCGCACCACGAATCGAGAAGGATACCGGCAATATGCCTCGGATCCGAGGCACTGCAAGACTTGCCCGATGCTGGAGCAATGTACCCGTTCACGGAATCACCGCAAGATTGTCACGCGCCATGTCTGGGAAGACAGCAAGGAATGGGTGCGAAACAACCGGCTCAGCCGATCCGGCAAGTATTTATACCGAAAGCGAAAAGAAACGATTGAGCGAAGCTTCGCGGATGCCAAAGAGCTCCATGGGTTTCGCTATTGCCGGTTGCGCGGGTTGCAAAACGTCAGGGAACAAGCTCTGATGACAGCAGCCGTGCAAAACATGAAGAAGATGGCGATCCATCTGGATCGCTTGGAAAACAGGGGGTAATCCCCCCATTTCCCCTCTTGAAGTGACTACTTAGAAAGGGAGAAACCCTGTACTTTGAAAAAAGTACAGGGTTTCTCGACACTCTGAGGACCTCCGGTTAACCGGAGGTCCTTCTCACTTAGAAAATATCCATGCTCAAATACCGCTCCCCCGTATCCGGGGCAATGCAGACTACCCGATTCCCTTCCCCCAGCCGCTTCGCTACGCGAAGAGCAGCGAATACCGATGCGCCGGAGGACGGTCCTACCAGAATGCCTTCCCTGCGGGCCAAGTCCCGCACCGTCTGCAACGCATCCTCGTCGGCGATCTGGATGATCTCATCATATACGCCCGTATTCAGAATCTTAGGTACAAAGCCCGGGCTCGTGCCCACCAGCTTGTGCGGTCCAGGCTGTCCGCCGGAGAGCACGGGCGAGCCCTTCGGCTCGACTACCGCGATGTGCAGGTTCGGCAAGGACTTCCTCAGCTCTTCCCCGGTTCCGGTTACGGTACCGCCCGTTCCCGCCGTCGCCACGAAGGCGTCAAGCCGACCTTCCATCTGCTCCAATATTTCCGGCGCCGTAGTCACCCGATGAATATCCGGGTTGGCCGCATTCTCGAACTGCTGCGGAATGAAGCCTCCGGGAATCTGCTCCTTGAGCTCCAGCGCCTTGGCAATCGAACCCGGCATGCGTTCGCTGCTCGGTGTCAGCACGACCTCCGCGCCGTACGCCTTCAATATATTGATCCGTTCCTTGGACATATTGTCCGGCATAATCAGGATAGCCCGGTAACCCTTGGCGGCCGCAATCATCGCCAGGCCAATGCCGGTATTCCCGCTTGTCGGCTCAATAATGGTACCGCCCGGCTGGAGGAGTCCTTGTTCCTCGGCGGTATGAATCAGGTTATACGCCGCGCGGTCCTTCACGCTGCCGGAAGGATTGAATCTCTCAAGCTTTACATAGACATCGGCAGCGCCTGAAGGCACTAGGCGCTGAAGTTTCACCATGGGCGTCTGACCGATCATATCCACCACACTGTTATAAATCTTCACGATGTTGAAACTCTCCTTTATATATGAAGTGAAATCATCCTCCACCAAACCGAATTACTATAAAGAAAATAAGCTTACTCGGATTATAACAAAAACGTTCTCCGACGTACATTTCCAGATGACAGACCGCGTTTAGAGGAAGTTTTTCTTGCGATATCAGGAAGTTACAAACTTGGAAGCTTATGCTTTCTGATATCTTAACAAAAACGTCGATCGGCGTACATTCTCAGATGACAGACCGCGTTTAGAGGAAGTTTTTCTTGCGATATCAGGAAGCTACAAGCTTCGAAGTTTATGCTTTCTGATATCTTAACAAAAACGTCATTCGACGTACATTCCCAGAAGACAGACCGCGTTAAGCCGGGCCAGGCTCGCCGCTTCCGTATGAATTTATGGTATGCTATCCAAAGAGAATAACGGTCGGGCTCCCCCTCGGAAGACAAAATTCTTCCATGGTCTTGTGCACGATCCGCATGTTAGAGGAGGCGCAAGAAAGCGTGAATATTCCGCTGTCACTACCTGAAGATCAACCCGTTCTGCTGCTCGACCGGACCCATGATTTATCGCACCAGGACGTACTGTACCATTTTGCTCTGGACGAGCTCCTATGCAGGCTGACCGGAGATGGCGGGCCAGCCATCTGTCATCTGTGGCGGCATCCGCGCGCTTTTGTGATGGGCGTGCGCGACAGCCGCCTCCCTTATGCGCCGCAAGGGGAAACCATGCTTCGCTCTCTCGGCTATGACACTGCCGTCCGCCATTCGGGCGGTGCTGCCGTACCCTTGGATGCTGGCGTGGTGAACCTGTCCCTCATCCTCCCCTTTTCCTCTGCGGGACCGGCGCCTGACTTTCATCAGGACTTTGAAATCATGGTGGAGCTGATCCGGGAAGCCCTCCGCGGCACCGGACAGAACGTAGATACCGGCGAAATTGCCGGTGCCTTCTGTCCGGGAACGTTCGATTTAAGCATAGGCGGCCTTAAATTCTGCGGTATTGCCCAGCGGCGGCAACGGAAAGCGTTCATTATCCAGGCTTTTATCATCGCCGAAGGGTCGGGCAGCGCGCGCGCCCGGCTGGTTCGTTCCTTCTATGATATTGCCGCTGCGGGAGCAGACCCCAAGCGGTATCCTCTGGTAGAAGCTAACAGCACCGCCAGTCTTGAAGAGCTTACGAGCATCGGCACCGGCCAGAACGCCGTGCACGCGTTTATAGCCGCGGTAAAAGAGGTCATCCGCAGCTGGCAGTCAGGCAAGGAGCTGACAGAGGCCGCTTCCAGGTTTACGATGCCAGGCTCGGAGGAGATTCGTAATATGGCTGAGCAAATGCGGCAGCGGTATAACCTTAATTAAACATCATAAAGAACCATAGAGGCTGATAATCAGTTCTATATGGTTCTTTATATTCTTTCATTTTGCGGTACTGACAGGAGCATGCAACAGTTCTTGCTGTTCTTGCGGATATCCAAGAGACGAATAAACAAACTAATGGACACTAGATCCGTTATTTCAAAAAAAACAGCAACTTTCCCCGTACTTCCGGACTCAGAATCCGCTATCTACTATAAATACCACGAATAACAGCCATATTCTATGTAATAGCGGATCTAGTGTCCTCATTTAACCCTCAACCCACCAATTCTGGCGTAATAGCGGAACCTCTGTCCTCAAATCATCGCAACAGTTAACACACTCATGCAGTGTCTGGTATTCCGCGGGTCAACAAACCTCGCCCTATTGATACAATCCGTCCATCAATCCAATCGCGTCCTTCGATTCATTCTATCCGTCCGACACAGCAGGTTGATCGTAACGAATCAGCCGTTCGGGTCGATCCACACAATCCATCCATCCATCCATCAATTCAATCCAATAATCAATTCACCCTGGGATCCAAATATCTGAATCTTTCATTTTGGCACCATCACCTGACAGTTAGGCCAAGTTATTAAAATTAGAACCGTGTATCATACCTAGATTACTTTATTTTTACAATTCCACCATTCACCGATGATATTCCCTTAACACTTCCCCTATAAACTTGTCCTGATGGCAATTTATACATTAGGGGTGGATAAGCTTGAATAAAACGATGGACCGCAAAACGTTTCTGTCTTATCTGGGTACGGGCGCAACCGCATTGGCAGCCGCTTCCGCAGGCCTAGGTGTACTGGAAGGGAAGGCTTCCGCCATGTCCGGAACCGCAAATCATCTGTTCGGATTCAAAACGAATCGGGTCAGCGGCTACTTCGAGCCAATCGAACCAACCAAAGCAGACCAGCTCGTCCTGCCTAAAAACTTTAAATATGATGTCATTGCGGCTTTCGATGACGTGATCAATCCCGCTGGCGAAAAATTTGGCTCCGGATGCGATTACAACGCATTTTTCCCGATTAAGGGCTCCAATGTCCGCGGCCTCCTGGTCAACAATCACGAGTACTCCACCATCTTCTCGATCGGCCCTGTGAAGGACGGGAAGATGACGGCAGATCAAATCCATAAAAACCTGTATTACCAAGGCATGTCGGTCATTGAAGTATACCGTGACGAAAAGGGTGTATGGAAAATGGACACCACCTCCACCCATGCCCGCCGTATCAACGGCTTCAGCAAATTCGATATCACCGGCCCGGCAAAAGGCATCCCTGCCCTGAAAGGCGCAACGACGGCTACCGGCACGTTTGCCAACTGCTCCGGCGGCGTGACGCTGTGGAACACGGTCTTGTCCTGCGAAGAGAACTTTGAGGACACCGCGGCGGTTTCGAACCTGCCGGATACGCATTACGGCTGGGTGGTTGAGATTGACCCGTTCGATAAATCCTTCCTGAAGAAACACACCGCCCTCGGCAGATTCAATCATGAGAATACCGCCATGGGACTTGCCGCAGACGGCCGGGTCGTTGTCTATATGGGCGACGACAAGAAGGATGCCTGCGTCTATAAATTCATCAGCAAGAACAAATATGACAAGAGCAAAGGCCGTGCCAATTCCGCGCTTCTGGAAGACGGAACCCTGTACGTTGCCAACCTGAAGTCAGGCAAATGGATGCCGGTCACCTTGGAAGCTGTAAACAAGGCCGCCGCAGAAGATAAAGAGGCCAAAGCTAAATTCAAATCCCAAGGCGATGTGGTCACTTACTGTCAGGAAGCTGCACGTCTTGTCGGCGGAACACCGACGGACCGTCCAGAGGACATCGAAATCTCGCCGTTTGATAACACGGTGTTTGTCTGCCATACGAACAACGACAATCACGGCAACATTCATGGCCATATTACACGCATTTTTGAAGCGGGCAACGATCTGGCCGCGATGGAGTTCGACTTTGAAATCTTTGCGGCCGGTGGACGCCAATCCGGCTTCAGCTCGCCGGACAACCTGGCGTTCGATTCAAACGGCGATCTGTGGGTCGTAACGGATATCTCCAGCAGCAGCCAGAACAAAGGGGTTCACAAATCCTTTATGAACAACGGACTGTTTGTAATTCCAACAAGCGGGCCGGATCAAGGAGTCGCGCTTCAATTCGCCTCCGGTCCGGTAGAGTCCGAGCTTACCGGCCCATTCTTCACCCCCGACGAGCAGACGCTCTTCCTGTCCGTTCAGCACCCGGGCGAGAATACGGAGGACCTCAGCAAACCAACCAGCACATGGCCTCACCGCTCCGGCGAAAACATGGCGCGCTGCGCTGTCGTGGCAATTAGCGGCTTCAAACTGGAATAATACCAATCGAAAGGAGCGAGGATCATGCCGTTTGGCAATATCGGAATTGGCGGTTTAATTCTTATCTTGATTATCGCACTCATCATATTCGGTCCATCCAAGCTTCCTGAGCTCGGTCGCGCATTCGGGCGGACCTTAAGCGAATTCAAGGGCGCAACCCGTGGCTTGATGAACGGAGACGACGAGAATGGAAAAAAAGACGATGCTCCGCAACCTGCTGCAGCGGTCAATAAGCAGAACAGCTAATCCGAACGATCAGAGCGCGATCGAGCATCTGGAAGAAATGCGGAAGCGCCTGATCCGCACGCTGATTGCGTTTCTCGTCGCAATGGTGGCTGCCTTCATCTACGTCGAGAAGATCTATCACTGGCTGGTACGAGGTATGGACAAGCAGCTCGTTCTGCTCGGTCCCTCCGAAGTCATGTGGGTGTATATGATCATTGCGGGCGTTGTGGCCGTCACCGTCACACTTCCCATTGCCGCTTATCAAATATGGCGGTTCGTGCAGCCGGCGCTGCCGGATGGGACTCACCGCTCGGCCGTGCTGCTCATTCCCGTGATCAGCGTATTATTCGTTGCCGGCATCTGCTTTGGATACTTCGTGCTGTTCCCGATGGTGCTGGAGTTCATGCAGCGTATGGCCGAAGGGGCATTCCAAACGATGTACACCGCGCAAAAATACTTCACGTTCATGATTCATATGACCGTTCCATTCGGATTCCTGTTCGAAATGCCCGCCATCGTCGTTTTTCTGACGAAGCTCGGCATCGTGAATCCGCATCGGCTGGCGAAGATGCGCAAATCAGCCTACTTCCTGCTCTGCATCGTGGCCGTCACGATCACGCCGCCGGATATCATGTCCGATTTGATCGTGATCGTCCCGCTGTTCCTGCTGTACGAAATCAGCGTTTCGATCTCCAGATTCATCTATCGCAAGCAGCTGCAGCTCTCTCAAGCAGAGGGCAGCGCAACCTAATACACGTCCGTTTCCCCCGAAGTAGGACGGAACCTTGAAGAACCCGTGACTCACAACCTAAGCAAGCAGGTTGTTCTGGCTGCGGGTTCTTTTTTTATGTTATATTATCTTACATTGTTTTTCATTAAAATTTCATAAAATGATTGACACCTTCCAAAAAAAACCTTAACTTTACTAAATAACAAAGAATCCAACACTATCTTGTCACTAAAACATTATGAACCAGGAGGTGAAATGCTCTAAACCACTCAGTTACTGTAATATCAATGTTATTAATACTAACATTTATACGTTCAGTTCCTTGATAGTCTCTAAGATCGCATGGGAGATGCGAAAAAACAACGAATGGGGGAGATGATGAATGATGAAAAAACAAACCAAGATGTTCAAACGCGTGTTGTCCATGGCGCTCCTGCTTGGATTGGCCATGAACAGCATAACCGCTGCGGCAGCTGAACGGTTTGCCTATGAGGAAATTACATTAAAGGAGCTTGAGAAGGGTTACGCGGAGGGAACACTCAAGACCGAAGAGGTTGTGAAGGCATACCTCGACCGGATCGGCATCTATGAATCCAATTACAATGCGTTCACCATGATGAATGCGGGCGCACTTCAGGAAGCCCGCGAGATTGACCGGCGTCGGGCGGCCGGCGAGAAACTCGGCCCCCTTGCAGGTGTGCCGATTGTCATCAAGGAAGCCGTCGACGTCGCCGGCTTCCCGTCCACCTTCGGCTGGGCCCCGCTCAGCAAAGAGCTCGGCGGAATCGAGCTGATCCCGGAGAAGGACGCCCCCGTCGTTGCCCGCTTGAAGGCGGCCGGCGCCATTATACTGGGCAAGACCAATATCCCGGCATTCAGCTCCGACGGTACGCGCGCCAGCTCCAGCTGGGCCGGCGACACCTATAACGCCATCGACCGGAAGCTAGTCCCGGGCGCCAGCAGCTCCGGCACGGCGATGTCCATATCAGGCAATTTTGCCGTGCTCGGCATTGCCGAAGAAACCGGCGGATCGATCCAGAATCCGGCGGCAGCGCAGGCTCTGGTCGGCATCAAGTCAACCTTCGGATTGGTTCCGAATGCCGGGGTTGTCCCTCTCGCCGGGAGCACCAGAGACGTTGTCGGCCCGCATGCCCGTACGGTTCACGACGCCGCCGTCATGTTGGACGTCATCGCAGGCTACACGGCCGAGGATGCCAAGACCGTTGCATCGATCGGCAACATTCCCAAAAAAGGCTACACCTCCAAGCTGAATCCGTTGACCCTCAAGAACAAACGCATCGGTCTTTATGGTCCGGGGTGGCTTGGCGAAGAACTGACGGCGGAAACCCAAAAGCTATATGACCGAGCCGTGAAGGAACTGGAGAGCCAGGGAGCCATCGTGGTTACCGATCCGTTCGCCAATACGGAATTTGCCGATTTCGCCAAGTCGTCAGGCTCCATCGGTATTGAATCGATTGTGTACGATATGGAGCAGTATCTGAAGCGCCTGGGTCCGAATGCAGCTATTCAGTCGGTGGATGAACTGATCAAGAAGACGGGCGAGACTCCATCGGCGCTCGCTAGGTATCCGGAAGCCCTGAAGAATCCTGGCTCCGTCCCTGATCTCTCAAAATTCACGGAAATCCGAACGAAATATCTCCATATTTTTAACGACGTGATGGATCAACACAAACTGGACGCACTTGTATTCCCTCAGATGTATAAGGAAACGCCGCTGCTTCACAGCGAGGACAAAATCGCTGACACTACCGTTCCCGAGATCAACATCGCGGGCGTTCCTCTCGTCACGGTGCCGGCTGGATATTATAAAAGCGGTTCTCCGTTCTCCATCGCTTTTGTCGGCAAAATGTGGAGCGAAGCTGACTTGCTCGGCATGGCCTACGATTACGAGCAGTCGACGAAGCATCGCGTCGCCCCAACGCTTGTCGCCAAGCCTTAATACCTGCCTGATCAGCTAACCCAATTCAACCGGAGCCGCAGCGGCTCCGGTTTTTTCAAGCAACGTATGCAATGATAAGACAAGCCCGTCCATAGAAGCACGGCAACGGCCTATAAGGATCCTTTACCCTACGTTATTTACATTCCTATTTTGAATTATCGGCATGTTCCCAATTAATTTTAGAAATGATCCATTGATTTATTAGTCAAGTTCTCCTAGTATTTTCATTAGGAACATCCGGCGGCTATTCATGAAAGCTACAGCCTTGCCTTTATTTATGATAGCGCTATCAGAAGATGGAAATAGTCAAACGTCTATCGGCGTACCTTCACAGATGATAGACTTATGCCCAGAGGAGATTTTCTTATCGATTATCGAATGGTTCAGCAACGCTGTAAACTTATCATTCCATAATCTTAAAATACCGGGAGGTTGCAGATATGAAATGGAATCACTTCAAGTCCAAGCTTCTGCTTAAATACACACTGTCCTACATCTCCATTTTTCTGATACCTCTTGTTATATTAACTATCATTATTTATCACAATGCCGTGAATACACTCCGTTCCGAGATCGAGCAGACCAACGTCAATCAATTGACCCAGGCTAAAACGGTCATTGATGAGCGCATGAAAGAACTGCAGGACATTGCCTTTCGAATCGCCTACGATGAGCAGTTGACCCGTTATTGGACTCACCATCCTTATTACAGCCGCGAATCTATCGGGGCCTTGGTCAAATACAAAGCCACCAGCTCCATTATTGATGAGCTGTTCCTGTTCTTCCGCGGAGATAACAGCATTTATTCGTCACAGGGCTTTGAGAATCTGAACGTCTTCACCGACCGCTACAAATTCAACAGCTGGAACGAAACGGAGATGGTGCGTGATTTAAACTCCGTCCCGATTCCAACCATGCGTCCGGCGGAGCAAGTGGTTCAGGGAACCAAAATCCAAAATTCCATGCTGGCATACCTTGTGCCGATCGCACCTAACAACACGCCTGCCCACGGAACCGTCATGTACCTGATTCATGAGTCCAATCTGACCGGATTGATCGACTCCATCCTCAGCGACTACCATGGGATGACTTATATATTCGATAATTACGGGCAAGTGCTGGCCGCCAACTACCAAGGCGAAACCATTACCGAGCAGGAAGTCAGCGCACTGTTCGCGCTTGAGCCCGGAACGCACAGCCTATCCCTGAACCAAGAGCCGCATTCGGTTGTATCCGTCAAATCCGATGCAGGCTGGACCTATGTCACCGCGATGCCAAGCAACCAGTTTTTCAGCCGCATCGTTCATATTCGTACTTTTGTCGTTTTGGTATTCTCCTTCGTGGTTGTGATGGGCACCATTCTGGCGATAATGCTGGCTCGCAGACAATACCATCCGATTTCAGATTTAATGGAGTTCATCCGGTTGAAAAATGAACCGGAACCGTCCACATCCAGCAACGAGCTGGAATGGATCAAGAAAACGCTGCATGATTACAGCCAGCGTGTGGATCTTCAAGAGCCCTACGCCCGCAATCATATTCTGCTCATGCTGCTTAAGCACGGTCATACGGGAGAATTCCCCTCCGAGTACACGGAGAAGCTTGGTATCCGCTTCAGCCGATCCCATTATTTTGTCGTAACGATGGGGTGGGAGTCGCACGGCCTTCCCATTGGCGACAATCCGGAGCGGCGGCCCGTCATGCAGCTCATGAACGATGTGGACCTGCCGGCCTTCTCCGCCTATGCCTTTGGAGTTGAGCTCCCACAGCCCGATCAGCTGGCCCTCATTGTCGGATTCGATGCGGAAACCGGGCATGAAGCGAGCCTTAACGCCCGTATGGAGCCGATCGCCCTTGCCCTGCAATCGATGGCGGCAAAGCACACAGGCGTCTCTCCTGCGATCGGGGTAGGCAACCGCTACAGTTATCCGGAGCAGCTCAATCAATCCTTCATTGAAGCATCAACCGCCTTGGAGGCATCCATGCTGCACGGACAGGGCAGCAGCACCTTTTTTAACGCACTTTCCGGTTCCGGCGCACAGGATTCATCCTTCTGGGTCCCTAAGGATGTTCTGCTGAAGCTGGTTCAGAGCTTGAAGCAAGGCAGTTACGACGTGGCGGTTCAGATGGTATCCACCGCATTAAATAACCTGAAGACGGAAATGCCGTCCGTCCCGCTGCTGCGCTGCATCTGCTTCGATATTCTGAATACGATGCTGAAGACGGCCTCGGAGCTTGGTATCCATCATGTGGTCAATCAGCTGCCGCGTGTCACCTCCTACGACTCGCTGGAGGATTTGGAGAAGAAGCTGGCAGGTTTGGCCGCGGAAATCTGTGCCCATGTCGAGGCGAAGAGCGAGACGGAAGAGAGTACCCTGATGGACGAAATCGTCGCTTATATCGACGCCAATTTCACGGATTATGACCTCAGTCTGGGTACGATCTCGTCTAAATTCTCCATCTCTTCATCGTATTTCAGCCGCTCCTTCAAAGAGAAAATCGGCATGAACTTTACCCAGTACATCTGGCAGAAACGGATGGACGAGGTGATCCGGCTGCTGCTGCACACCACCGATCCATTAAAGGATATCATCACCCGGGTCGGTTACCTGGACACACCGAACTTCATCCGCAAATTCAAGAAAGAGACGGGATACACGCCCGGTCAATACCGCAAAATGCACAGCCCCGACAGCGCCGCCGTTTCCACGGATGACGAAGACGAGGAGTACATCGGGTAACCGATTTGGACGATTGGCCTGATGGAGTACATTGGATAACGGTTTCGGACGATGGTCTCGAGAGTGCATCGGAAATGATTTAGGACGATAGCCAAGAAGAGTGCATTCGGTAGCGGTTTCGCCATATAAATAGAAATCTCCCCTGAGCGGTATCGTTCAGGGGAGATTTTCGTATGTTTTAAGTTTGTAAGTCCACTATCGAGCGATCCGATCCATCGCGCACCGCGCCAGCTTATTTCCCAGCCAAATTGTCTTGAAGTCCTTGATGCATAGCACCAAGCAGGCGATGGGTCGAATCACACCCGTATTCCCAGAACATGATCCCAGCCAAGCCTTGTTCCTTCACATAATCGCATTTGCACTGAATCGATTCCTCATCGTCATATGAAATCAGGCTGGAGCCATTAAAGAGGTACGGTGCACAGGCTTCCTCATCCCAATAACGAATGTAGCCGTTCTTGTTGATATAATCCGCAGCCAGCTCGGCAAAGGCCGGACCATAACCGCCCGTGCTGCCGGCCATTTGGTGAAGGCCGTGGTTCCGGTCAGGTACCTCGTTCCATACACGGGAATAGAATGCGGCACCGATGACGATCTTCTCCTTCGGAACACCGGCGCGAACGAACAGGTTCACGGAAGCATCCGTGCTGATGCGGAACAGATCACCGGTTGGCGTGTACAGATTCGTATGATGTCCGGTCAGAACCTGGAACCCGCCGCGCATATCATAGGTCATCAGCTGGACGAAATCGAGGTACTGCTGCACCTCAGCCATCTCTGTTCCGTCTACATAGTACTGATCAGCCCCTGCCGCTATCGTGAGCAGATAATGACGGCCATCCCGTGAGCCCTTGGCATCCAGCGCCTCCCGGATCGTCTTCAGCAGCAGCGTGAAATTCCGTTTATCATCAGGACTCGACCCTATGCCGGCCTCACCGTAACAAGGATACTCCCAGTCCAGATCGATCCCGTCAAAAGGGTATTCCTCCAGCACCCGTACGGCGGATGCGGCCATGTGCTCCCTTCCGCCTTCGGTTGAGGCGGCTTCAGAGAACCCACCGGCGCTCCAGCCGCCAACCGACAGAAGCACCGTAAGATTCGGATGATCCCGTTTGATGTTCCGGACAGCTTCGCCATTCTTCAAATGCTCGGTGGTGATCTCATCATTCTTGACATGACCAAAGGCTACGTTCAGATGCGTTAACTTCAGCAGATCCTCATGCGTCATGTCGGGAAGAACCGAATCGACGGCGTAACCCGCCACAATATACTTCGTCATTACTCTTCACTCCGATCCCTTCTAGGGTTGTAATATCGCGGTCGCAATCTGCAGGGCTTCCTTCCCGGTGCCGATCTTATATCCGGAAGCCGAATAACGGATTTGATCCTGACTGTCTAGGACGAACAGATGAGGATAACCGGCTTCATGGGTTGCTGGATTCGGGATGAAGCCCGACAAAGAAGCATAACTGGAGTCCCGTACAAAAACGGTGCGTGCCGGCAGCTTCGGATAGCTTGCCGGATCAAAGGAAGCCGTCCACTCCGCATTCCCGATCATCAGCACAATCGGCAAGCCCAGCTTATCCAGCGGCTCGGCCAGCTCGCTGAGCTCGCGGAGCAGATGCTTGGTCGGCTCCCGCTCCGGTTCGATCCAGGCAGCAAGAGCACCCTCGGATCCCAGAAGATCCTTAAGATTGGCTCCCGTTTCGTCCAATCGGGTAAGCGTACTGCCCGGAGACAGTGTGCCCAGCACCGGAATATCGACCGCCGTCTCACGATAGGTCAGCGCCACGCGCGCGGTGTCTCCGGCACGCACGGTAAAGTACGTGAAGCGCGCTCTTACCGTTCCGTCCTTCAGCCGGATGCCTGACGTTAGGCGGTACGAACCCGGTTCAACCTCATATGGCTCATCGTAAACATCGGTGCTGCCATAAGGATACACCAGTGTTTTGTACACGCCGTCTTCCAGGCGGGCGAAGGTAAAGTTCTCGGCATAGGATGCAGCCGGCGTGTCCTGCGAGCCTTTCAGGTCCCTGAGGAGCTGCAGCATCCCCCAGCTTGAGCTCTCCCGATTCCGCGGCGAGTTCAGACGGAAGATTGCATCTTTCCAGCCTTCAGCACATAAGTACTGCGGCTTCTGCTCGCTCGGGTGCAGTCGGGCAGGAATCCCCAGACTGCGGCATACCGCCACAAACAGGATGTCCAGCGACTGCTCGTCTCCCTTCATGAGACTGTAAGTGCCTGCCGGATTTCCCTTACCCTTCAGGTTAGGAAGATCGTCTGCATATGCATACCCCTTCTCCAAACGCCCGGCAAGCGCAGAAGGATCCTTCCTGAATGCCGCTGCCTCCGCAGCCGTAAAGGCATCGCCGAATACGCGTCGATACGGAACCAGCATTTCATAAGAAACCCGCGGGCACAGAATGTACTTCACGAAGGTATCCTCATCCCACTCTCCACGCTGAGCGAGCGCACCCATCAGATGATCATCCAGCGTCTGCCGGAAGGTATCAATCAAATCCTTTTCGTTCAGCGACTCCAGCAGCCGCAGCTGCCACTCGCCATAATCGCCGGTACGCTCCTCCAGGAACGCGGCGATTTCCCTGCTGTTGCCCCTGGCTTTTTGAAGAACATCCCATACCCGCTCCGGAGGCAGTCCTAGTGACTGGGCCAGTGTGAATGCCTCTTCTTCGCTCAGGAATGTACCCTCATATTCGGTCCGGACCTTCGTCCCTTCCTCCAGACGGCGGTTATGAGCCTGAATCTTCTCTTCCGGCAGCGACGACGCGGCATCTCCTTCTCCCTCCGGCGGAGGAACCATATCGAAATCCACGATCCCTGACGGCTGTTCGGATGAATCAAGCACAAATTCGATATGTTCGCCGTCCTGGGTCTTGAACAGGACTTCACTCCATTTCCCGCCGCTGACCGCGCGAACCAAGAGGTCGCCATAACCGGTTTTAAAGGAAGCCTTCCCTTCCTCATCGGTCTTGATTTCGGCAATCGGGTAAAATTCAGCCATATTATACAGCTCAAATCGAACGCTTGCGCCGGATACGGGCTCTCCCTGCTTATCCTTCACGCTGACGTAAAGGGTGCGGGCCGGCGCATAGTTCTCCAGTAAATTAATCTCTGTAAATCCCTTTTCATTGAGGGTTATATCCTCCGGTCCGGGATAATCGGCAAAAATCCGCGTATTGATCAGCATCGCCCTGCGGGCCGGCGGACTGAACCAGCCTTGATTCAGGCGGGCTTCCGGTTCGCATGCCCCGATGTAATACCACTGGCCGTCCGCCCATGCTTCCACCCAGGCATGGTTGCTGTCGCAATGTGCCCAGCGCGGCGTATAGACCTGACGCGCGGGGATTCCGATGCTTCGAAGAGCGGCCACCGCCAGTGTGGACTCCTCGCCGCAGCGTCCGCGTGCGTTCCGGATCATCGTCAGCGGCGAAATCGTCCGCAGATCGCTGCCGATGTAGGTCGCCTTCTCATGACACCAATAATTGGTTTCCAAAATGGCATCCGCCATCGATAACTTCGCCGTCCGTTCTGCCAGTTCGTTGTAGAGAATACCACGGAAATTTTCAATATTCTCCGTATTGACCCGGTAAGGAAGCACAAAATGCAGGAACAAATGATCCGGCACACGCTCGCCCCAAGGCACGCGCTTACGGATGTCCAATGCTTGACGCACATGACTCAAGAACAATTCCCCATCATAGTCGGCCATATCGTTCACCGGCATGTAGGCAAACAAATATTTCAGGGCCCAAGTTTCTTCTTCAGTCAGCTCCTGCGCAAAAACATGAAACAGCTGATCTTTGCGGGCTTTAGCAAAGACTACCTTCTCCTGGAACTTTTGCTCGATCCGCTCTTGTGTCTGCGAATCTAGTGAAAACACCGCGGTTTGGCTGGTCATCCTTAAGCTCACTCCTTCCATAGCTTTCCGTCTTCCCGAATGCAGATTAGAGCCGTGCCGTCCGACGAAGGGGCGCTAATCTGGAACAGGCTGCGGGTCGTTTCGATCACAGGCTGGATGCTCCATGAATCCTCGCCCATGAGCTGCTTTGCATCCTTCGTAAATTCACCATGGGCTTCATAGTAATTTCGCTGCCGGTAATAGAGTCTCCGCAGCTCCCACTTGATTCGTTCGTCTTCGGGGAGCGTGAACGGCTGGCGTTCCTCGCCATCGGCGAATACGACGTAACCCCACAGCTCCGGGTAATGCATATTGATGATGCCCATCGGCGACCATACCCAATTGTCCTCCGGATAAGGCTTGCCTGTCTCCGGATTCAGCATCTTACGATACTCGCCGTCTTGCACCTCAGTCTGCCATTCCACGCGCGAGAAGTTGACGCGCCAGAACTCACCCGGCGCCGGACGGCGCCCACCTTCGGCACACTCCTTGAGACTAGCCCAAGGAATTGCCACCTCCACACTCCATTTCCGGTTATCGGCGCCCGGACGGTTCAGCTCCCCCTCGATATACACCGCCGTCTTAATACCGCTGATGTCCCAGCCGTTGACCGGAGGTCCGCCATCCCGGTACGGTTTCACGAGCAGCAAGTCCCACACCGTGTTCAAGGCATTGATCTCGAATTCATAATATTGATGGCTGTCTCCGTCCGGATCGATGAATATTTCAAAGTCATTATCATAGAAAATAACCGAATCGCGTTCCGTCAGCGTCGCCCATATCTGATCCTCGATCAGCTCCGCGGCAAAATAAAAATACTCGTCGTCCCACAGCATTTTGACCCGGGTCCGTTTCCCCGGCTTCGGCCTTAGATCCCCCTCGATATCAACAAAATCATCGGTCCACTCCGCCGCATCCCAGAACGCCTTATCCACGCGGCCGTCCAGCACAAGCGGCTGCCCCGCACGCTTGCATATATAATGCTTGGGAGCATACTCTATCCTTGGCTCCGGCACACCACTTCTGTTCATGTCATTCTCTCCGCTTCATGAGGGAGGCTTAGCACCTATTAAGCGCGTCCCTTCCCGTGATGGTTAGTTATGCGTGACAACGGCTCCCGAGCCGCCGTACATCTCCAACTCTTCGTCAAACTCCAGCTTAAGAACCGTCACCTGCTCATGCGCGTCTTCAGGAGTCATTTTAATCCACGTCGTCCCCGGGATATTGAACCAAGGCACGCCCCCATGGATCTCGTGGGTAAGCTCCTTGCCCGAATGCAGCACGGTAATTTTCTTGATCGGGTTGCACAGCCCCTTGATGCACACATTCTCTTTCGGATCGTCATAGACAAACAGGTACAATGTCTTTCTGTCCTCGGAAATCGTGCTTCCCCCCAGATAATAGCGGGTCATAATGCCTTCGCCCGTTCCGAATACGGCCTCCTCGTGGGTCCGGATCCACGCGCCCAGCCCAAGCAGAATGTCCTCCTGCCTTGGATCGATGGTGCCGTCCTCGCGCGGACCGATATCCAGCAGCATATTGCCGCCCATCGAGATGCAGTCGCAGAACATCCGAATGATCTGGTTCAATGATTTATATTTATGATCGGTCGGCACATAGCCCCACGAACTGTTGATCGTTGTGCAGAATTCCCACGGTCCCTCCGGTCTCGTGATCGGGATGCCCTGCTCCGGCGTTTTATAATCACCGTGGCCCTGAAGCCGCGAGTTGATGATGATATCCGGATTAAAGGATTGCAGGTAATGCTTGAATTCCGGCAGATTCCACTGCTCGGCACTCCGTTCCCAGTCGCCATCGAACCACAGCAGATCCACCTTCCCGTAATTCGTCAGGATCTCCCGCAGCTGGTTGTTATTAAACTCCAGGAATTTCTGCCACTTCTCCTGATCCTGAACACCGTCCACGGGACTGGTGTGCGGGTTGACGCTGCTGAGATCCTCCGGTACCCGGCCTCCTTCAAACACGCTTGGATAATCCGGATGCGACCAATCGATTAGAGAGAAGTACATGCCCAGGTGAATGCCCTTCTCCCTGATCGCTTCCGCATACTCCCGCACGATATCCCGATTAGCCGGCGTCCGCTTGACCACGTTGAGATCGCTGTACTGCGTATCCCACAGCGCAACGCCATCATGGTGCTTCGTTGTCAGCACGGCATACCGGGCGCCGGATTTCTCGATCAAATCCGCCCATTTCTCCGCATTGAATTTCGATGCCGTAAAACCGTCCAGCTGCTTCATGTACTCGTCGTACGTGATTCTCCCGTTATAGAAGGACCAAGATTCCGAGACTCCGTCCACGGCATAGATGCCATAGTGAATGAAGATGCCCAGCTTGGCTTCTTCGAACCATTTCTGCATATCTGTCCACACCTCTTCTTAAGTCCTTGTACGTGAAAAATACGTTTATATAACCCGCCTCTTAACGAAACCGCAATACATGCGCGATCGGCGCCAGCCCCTGACGCTCCTGATCCGGAAGTCGGACCGCGACGCCATCGTCCGTGCGGCGGTAATCCAGCGCCTCCTGACCCCCGACCAGATCTATGCGGCTGAACGCCGTCTGAATCGGAATGTGCAGCTCCTCAGGAACGGCTTCTTGCTCATTTCGATACAGATAGATGGCGTAGGTCGTATCGCCTTTTTGGGTAAACTGGACCGCGCCGGAGGAATACGGCTCGCAGACGCGTGTGCCATAGATGGCCTCCCCATAGACTTTCAGCCACTCTCCCATGCCCTTCATTCGTGAAATGGCCGTCTCGGGCAGCCTTCCGTCCGGTTGCGGGCCCACATTGAGCGCTAGATTTCCGCCTTTGGCCACGATCTCGGCCAGCAGGTGAATGAGCTGACGCACCGTTTTGTAACGATCCTCGTACCGGAAGGAGAAGGAAGTTCCCATCGTGATGCAGCTCTCCCAAGGCACATGAAGGGCACGCTCAGGAAGAGTCTGCTCCGGCGTGATCAGATTCTCGTAAGGCCCGCCGACCGTGCGGTCCGCCGAGAGGAGCCAAGGCTGAATCTCACGCGCCTTCTCTACCACTTCGCCCAATCGGATATTCTGGTCCCGGTAATCGTTCACCCAGCCTGCATCCAGCCACAGCACATCGATGCGGCCATAACGGGTCATCAGCTCCATGATCTGCTCATGGGTAAACTGGACAAACTGTTCCCACAGCCAAGGATATTTCTTCGGATCGTAGCTAGGACCGCGAGAAGTGAAGCTCCCCGCTTCCATTCCCGGAGCCCAGTAGTACGGAGTATGCCAATCAGCCTTGGAGAAATAGGCGGAGATGCCGAGCCCCTTGGCGCGGAATGCATCGAACAGCTCCTTCGTGATATCGGCATGTTTATGCCTATGGAACGGACATTCCGGTCCCGTAACCCGGTAATCGGTCGTATGCGTATCCCACATGCAGAATCCGTCATGATGCTTGGTGGTAAAGTTCAAATATTTGAAGCCGTTATCGGCTGCAAGGTCAGCCCACAGATCAGGCTGAAAGCGAAGCGGGTTGAAGGTCTTGTTCAGATCAAAATACTGCCGTTTAAGCTCCTCCGCATCGATGTCCCAGTCAATGCCGTCACGCGACCAGTCCGCGTCTTTATCGCTCAGCGCCCACGATTCAACTAGGCCCAGCTGGGAATACGGCCCCCAGTGCATCATCAAGCCCAGCTTCTGGTCCTTAAACCATTCCAAGCGTTCCAGAAGCAGCGGATCCTCCGGCTTGACCCATTTGTCCTCACTGCTGAAATTGTGCACGCCCTGCTCCACTACCGCTTGCTCTTCCTCAACCAGCTTGTTCTCCGACATGGTGTACCTCCAATAGTCATTTGTTGATAACGATATCTTTGTAGATCATTGGAACGGGCTTCGCCTGCCCCTTAAAAACAATAGCCAACCCCCGGTCATGAAGCGACCGGGATACGTTGGCTCTTTGTTTTTCATATATGCATCTGATTATTGCTCGGCATTCCAGCGATCATATGCGCCTTGGTAAAGCTCGACGAGACGGTCGCTGCCCATTTTCTTGACTTGTGCAACGTATTTATCCCAATTCTCAAGCGGCTCTTGACCTGTTACGAATTTGGCTTCCATCTGTTTCACGTACGTTTCCAAATCGGACAACAGCGCAGTTGCCTCGCTCTGCTCTTCATTCGTCAAATACACGTTAGGGAACGGCGATTTACCGATCGGCACCAGTTTCTCTTGATTCTGCTGATCGATCCACTCATCGAATTCGGTGCGAAGACCTTTCGCAACATCCGGATCATTGACGCCAGGTGTCAAAATGCCGTAGTTCGGCGTGATTTTGCCGCGATACTCCTCACGATCACCACCGCCTGGCACTGGGAGCCATTCTTTTACGCGGTTAGCCTCATCCTTGAATTTCCACAGGGTGCCTTCCGGTCCTTGGTTAAACAGCGTAGCGCCTTCATAGCTGTACAGGTAATCGATCCAGCGCATGGTCGCTTCCGGAGCCGGGTTGCTGCTCGAAATGGCGAATGTGCCTCTTGCCGACATACCAGGATGCATGCCGTATACCGGAGAGTCGGCGATTTCACTCTTCACCGGCGTCATGAGCGGATGCTCGCTGCTAGGCTCGCCGCCGAGCGTGAAGTACGCATGGTAGTCGTTAAACAGAGCCAGCTGATTGTTTTCTCCCTTGGCTTTTTTCTGATCGCCTGTTTGCGAGAAGGTTTCATGATCCAGCAGTTCTTCCTTCCACAGACGGTTCATGAACGTCAGATAGCCTTTGTAGCCTTCTTCCTGGTAAGGGTAGTGTACTTTCCCATCCTTGTCGGAATAGATTCCTTCGTTGTACATGCCCCAGAAGCCGAAGAAGTACATGCGCAGGTCATCCAGCTTGACGGAAGTCAGCGGAATCTCGTCTTTCTTTCCGTTTCCGTTAGGGTCTTCTTCCTTGACGCGTTTCAAGAATGTATATAATTCCTCAGTAGTCTTTGGTTCGGACACATTGAGCGCTTTTAGGAATTTGCCGTTATACCACATTGGGCCTCTATACCATACGGCAGCCTTGTCGACGAACGGCAGGGCATAGATATGTCCGTCCGGAGTCGTAAAAGACTTGCGGACATCCGGGTTCTCATCCAATATCTTTTTGATGTTCGGTGCATAACCTTCGTCAATGTACTTCTCCAGCGGAATGAGGATGCCTTGGCTGCCATAAGTCACCTGTTCAGCCGGCTTCAGATCCGCCGCATAGAACATATCGGGCAAATCGCCGCTCGCAAACACCAGATTTTTCTTCGTTTCAAAGCTGTCAATCGGAGAAAGCTGATACTCCAGCTTGATGCCTGACAATTTCTCCATCTCTTGTAGTACGGGCATCGTATTCCAATCGGCTACACCGGCATCCTGCGACATGACCGTCAGCGTGATCGGCTCATCCACAATCGGGAAACCTTCCTTCTTTACCCCTTCCGTGCTGGCCGTCCCGGACGGTGCTGTAGCAGCGCCATCTCCTTTAGGTGAACCACAGGCTGCAAGCATTGTTGCTGAGAGGGTGAGGCAGAGTAAAATAGATGATGCCTTGCGAAGCTTTTTCATGACAACAACTCCCCTTTTTTGGTGTGGATTGTATGGTTTAAGATCAGCCCTTAACGGAACCAATCATAACACCCTGCACAAAATAACGTTGAAGGAACGGATAAACCGCAATAACCGGAAGTGTCGCAACGATAATGACCGCATATTTGACCAGTGCGGCAATTTCCGCTTTGGAATTCATCGCTGCTGCGGATGAGGCGTCAATCGCCCCGCCGCCCTGTGCCGCCATCTCCTGAAGAACCAGGATTTGACGCAGGAAGAGCTGCAGCGGGTACTTCGCGGCATCATTCAGATAAATCATGGCACTGAAGTAACTGTTCCAATGTCCGACGCCGTAGAAAAGTGCCATGACGGCAATAATCGGCATCGAGAGCGGCAATACGATTTTGATGAATAACCGGAAGTTCGTACAGCCGTCGATATGGGCCGCTTCCTGAAGCTCCTTCGGAATGGTCGATTGGAAGAACGTCCGGGACACAATGATATTCCATATGGACGCAGCTCCCGGCAGAATAAGTGCCCACATGCTGTTGACCATGCCAAGATCTTTCACGAGCAGGTAACTCGGAATCAGTCCCCCGCCGAAAAACATCGTAACCAGGAACACCGCCATGAAAAATCCTCTGCCCACAAAATCTGAGCGGCTTAGCGCATAGGCTGCAGGCAGCGTGACAATCAGATTCACAATCGTACCTATCACTGTATAAATAATCGTGTTCTTGTAGCCAATCCAAATGTTGGCATTCTCAAACACCCGGGCATATCCATCAAACGTTATCCCTTTCGGAATCAGCCACATTTCACCTGAGCTTACGTACTTCGGATCACTGATGGAGGCGCTGACAATGTACAGCAACGGGTACAGTACGATGATCAGTGCAATCGTCAGATAGATGTAGTTGCATAGCAGGAATAATTTATCCCCTTTGCTTTCCCTTACCGTGGATGACATATGTTATTCCCCCTTCTACCACAGGCTGTTTTCGCTGGTGCGACGAGCGATTTGGTTCACCGCAATCAGCAGAATCGCATTAATGACCGAATTGAACAATCCGACGGCGGTAGAGAAGCTGTACTGTGCGTCAACCAGACCGGAACGATAAACAAAAGTCGAGATGACATCGGAAGAGCTCATATTCAGCGGGTTCTGCAGCAGCAGGATTTTCTCGAATCCGACGCCCAAAATGCTGCCCATGTTCAGGATCAACAGGATGGTGATCGTAGGTACAATCGCCGGAATGTTAATATGCAGAATGCGTTTGAATCGGCTCGCACCGTCCACGACGGCAGCTTCATGCAGCTGCGGATCGACACCCGACAATGCAGCCAGATAGATAATGGTACCCCAGCCTGCGCTCTGCCAGACGCCAGACAGCACGTACACAGTCTTAAACCAAGCGGGATCTGTCAGGAATTGCGGCGGCTGAAAGCCCAGCATTTCCACAAAATTTACGATCATGCCGGACGAAGGCGACAGGAAGGTAATGATCATACCGGACATAACAACGACTGAAATGAAATGCGGCGCATACGTGACGGTCTGTACCGTACGCTTGAAGAATGAATCCTTCACTTCATTGAAAGCCAATGCCAGAATGATGGGCAGCGGAAACCCGATGGCCAGCTCATACAAGCTGATGCTCAAGGTATTCCAGAGCAAGTCCCAGAAGTAATAAGAGTTAAAGAAGCGTTCGAAATGGTCGAATCCGACCCACGGGCTTCCCGTTATTCCCAACGTCGGGATGAAATTTTTGAAGGCGATTTGGATCCCGTACATCGGGCCATAATGGAAAATGACAAAATACAGAAATGCCGGAGCGATAAACAAATACAGCTCCCAGTTTCGAATCATCCTCCTCCATAATGTATTTTTCTTACGATTCGGCATCGTGTTAACCGATAAGCTTTGCGTCAGGGCGGATTGACCATCTTGCTGCATAGGTTGCCCCCTCCTTTTCTAATGAAAATCCGGCCATTTTTTTTCGGAAAAGCACCCCTGTTCAATGTAAAAGAAAGAGCCTTCCTGACCACACATCCTTAGCGTGCGGCTTTGCCCGCTTCAGAAATTGTTAACGCTTACATCCCAAGTGTATGGACTGCCGCATGATCCGTAAATATGTCATTTCTATTGTCTGTTCAAAACAGCTCAATGTGCTGGTATGACGGGCATTTCACGTCCCACCCACTTCTGTCATTGTCGTTTTCAAGCAGGAAAACATGTGGTTTTTGACCCCTTCCCCTCCGGTAAATAGTCATCCAGACTAACGGGATGAGCCTTGACAGATGTCATATCTGACCGTAAGTTGGAAAAATAAACCGCAAAAGCAAAACTGACATATTCTAAAAGAAATGAGGGATTACGCATGCAGCCATCCTCCTGGATTTTAGCCGGTTACGCAGGGCGCAAGGTCTTATCCACGATCACGACCGAAGATGCCAAGCGGCTCACTCACTTGAATATCGCATTCGCCCATATCCAAGAAAACAAGATTACGTATACCGATACAAAGACCATTCACGAGATCCAGCGCCTGAAAGCTGTCAATCCCCGGTTAACCGTTCTGCTGTCCGTTGGCGGCTGGGGCTCCGATGGATTCTCGAAAGCTGCAGCCACGCCCGAAGGAAGACAAAGCTTGTGCGAATCGGCGATCAAGCTGCTGCAAGAATTTCCATTCGACGGCATTGACCTGGACTGGGAGTATCCATGCTACTCGATTGCCGGGACGGCCGCATCGCCAAGTGACAAGGAGAACTTCACGCTGCTCCTGAAGGAGCTTCGGGAAACGCTGGATCAGTTCGGGAGGGGCGAGACACACTATCTGCTCACGATCGCGGCCGGAGCCGATCAATATTATATAGATGGCACTGATATCCGTGATATCCACCCCTATCTCGACTTCATTCAGCTGATGACGTACGACATGCGCGGCGGATTCCAGACGCTGACGGGCCATCACACCAACCTGTACACCTCAACTGGCGATCTGTTCCGAATCAGCGTTGATGCATCCGTTCGTCTGTTTACCCAGGCTGGTGTGCCGCGCGAAAAAATCGTGATCGGCGCCGGATTCTACTCTAGGAAGTGGAACGATGTGCCGGACGTAAACAACGGATACCTCCAGGTCGCTCCATCCTCCGGTGATTACGGTCCGACCTATACCCAGCTCGCAGCCGAATATTTCAATAATCCTTCCTATAAAAGGTACTGGGACGACGAAGCCAAAGCGCCTTATTTATTCGATGGCAGCAGCTTCATTACTTACGATGATGCTGAATCTCTGACTCATAAATGCAAATACATACAGGATCAAGGCTTGGCTGGTATTATGTTCTGGGAATACAGCTGTGATGCGACACACAGCCTGCTGGATGCCATGTATAAGGCATTCCACTCATAGAACAGAGTGGGGACCGCCTAAGTTGTAACAGTTTCACTCCCCTCCAGGTGTCTTTATGTCGCTATTCGTTCGGACTCTTTCCTAATGGTGAAGGAGTCCTTTTCATATCATTGCTTACGCAAACCGGAGGATGTCGACAGATAACACGTTATGTTTTCTATCATATTACTAACTCCGCATTGCTGCGCTGCAATGTCTTGGCTTTATTCTAGGAGTTCCTTCCGAACTCCGTAAATATGTCGTTTTTATCTTTAACTATAGAGCATGCAAAGCCTCATAAACACTGGAAATTTCATACTGTATATGTTGATCTTGCACCTGACACGAGGATTGCAATTCACTGACAATCTTGGATTTTGGACAGAAAAAAAGCCATTCCTGAGGACGGAAAGGCTTTTTTTATCTATGAGGGTATGGATATTTCTCAAATACTATGTCATTTTTATGTGATTAAATCTAACTTATCTGGCTGTATTTCGGTCGTCATTCGTAACATCACCAAAGAAGCGGATCGAGTACAATGCACACAGACCGACAATCGTATAGATGATGCGGGAGCCGATGGAGCTCTGTCCACCAAACAATGCAGCTACCAGGTCGTATTGAAACAGACCGACCAGAAGCCAGTTAATGCCTCCAACAATCAATAACAGCAAAGCTATTATATTAAATGTTCTCATCGTTTAACCCTCCTTACGTCCGATTTTTGCATCATTCGATACATGTTTGTTCATCTATGATTTTAGTATCTATTTTTAACCAATTATGGCGTATGTAATCATGTCCGAACAAAAAACATCCCCTTAACGGGGATGCTCCTGCACCGGGATCACACTCTTCCTTTAGACCCCCTTGGGGAAACCGCGCTTATGATGCAAAAGCTCGAGAAACACCTCTACGGCCTTGGTATGATAAGGTGTTTTCTGTGTAATCCATGAGAACTGCCGTGCCACCGGTCTGCCATTCGGTACTAGCATATGCAGCGTTCCGAGCTGCACCTCCTTGCGCACCGCCCATCGCGACAGCAGCGTGACGCCAAGGCCTGCCTCCACGGATTCCTTGATCAGCTGGGTGCTACCGAACTCCACGATATGCTGAGGGCGAATATGATACCGTGAGAACATCCGCTCCGTTGCCTCGCGGGTGCCCGATCCGGCTTCCCTGACAATCCAGGTCTCATCCGCAAGCTCGGAGAGCGATAGCTCCTGCAGATGATCATACCGCCCGTCCCGGGGAACCATCACCAGCATCTCATCCTCGGCAAAGGCCTCGATATGCAGCTTATCATCCTGATAATCTCCCTCCACGATGCCGATATCCGCCTCATGGCGCAGTATCATCTCCGCCACCTCCGTGGTGTTCCCGATCATAATCGATGGGCGGATCAAGGGATAATGTTCCCTCATATAAGCGATCAAATGCGGCAGCATATATTCCCCGAAGGTATAGCTGGAGCCAATGGACAGATTGCCGCTCGCCCGATGCATCAAATCGTCCACGAGCGTGTTCATGCGGGTGTACAGGCCCAGAATGTCCTTCGCATGATGGTATACGATCTCTCCGGCTTTGGTTAGCCGGACATATTTATTGCTTCGCTCCAGCAGCTTGGTGCCCACAGACCGCTCGAGCGCTTGGATATATTGGCTTACCGCGGGCTGTGTCATCAGCAGCTCCTCCGCCGCACGGGTAAAATTCCCCTTCTCTACCACCGTAACGAATACCTCCAATGGTTGATCCACGCTTTTGGCCTCCTTCGTTCGCAATGTCCACGAATGCTTATGAGTTATATTACCATAACATAATACTTATGATGATCATTATAATGATTTATTTTTCTTATCTATTGGAATGGGATACGATGGGTTCAGACCAACCGAACGAATCGGAGGTTACATCTTATGACAGAGCCAGCCTATTCCAAATCACAAGAACACACCCATCGTCTGGTTCGATGGACACAGCATACGCTGCCCGCCGCTGCAGGCGGCATTGCCTTTACCTTTGTCATCGCTCTCATCGGTTACGTATTAGCAAGCATGCCGGGCCTTGGCTACCTTGGCCAGCTCGCCTGGGCGATTCTCATCGCCGCAGTATATCGACAGCTGCGAGGTTATCCGGAGAGACTGCGCATAGGAATCCAATTCACGGCCAAGCGGCTGCTGCGACTAGCAATTATTCTATATGGCCTTAAGTTGAATATCGGCATCGTGTTCCAGCAAGGCCTGGGTTTAATGATGAGGGATGTTATCAGCGTCATATTTGCCATCGCGCTCACCCTGCTGATCGCCAAATGGCTGAAGGCCGATATGTCCTTGTCCCTTCTGCTTGGCATTGGAACCGGTGTATGCGGTGCGGCGGCCATTGCCGCCGTGTCCCCGATCCTCAAGGCGAAGGAGAAGGACACTGCGCTAGGTGCGGGGCTGATTGCCTTTCTTGGAACCATTGTTGCTATCGGTTATACCCTCGTCCAGCCGCTGCTTCCCTTAACAGATACCCAATACGGCGTGTGGTCGGGTGTCAGTCTTCATGAAATCGCCCATGTAGCATTGGCAGCTGCTCCAGCAGGTGAGGACGCCCTTGCGATTAGCCTGCTCGCGAAGCTGGGACGCGTATTCTTGCTCGTACCGCTCAGTATCGCGCTAATGGTCTGGATGAAGCGCACCGGGCGTATGCAGAGTCATACACGGATGGAGTTTCCCTGGTTTCTGCTGGGCTTCATGGCAGCGAGTGTACTGGGAAGCTGGGAATTTACCGGACAACCGATCATTCCCCTGCCGATCAAAGATTGGATTTCTCAGGCAGCCTCCTTCATTCTTGCCATGGCGATGGTGGGACTTGGCCTGAATGTCCACTTGAAGGATGTGCGCGGCGCCTGGCGGCCGCTGCTGGCCATGTCCATCACCACCGTGCTGCTGATTCTGCTTACTTATGCCATGGCATAAGTAAGCGGAAGGCAGCCAATGTGTACAAAACGGAAAACCATCCCCTGCGGCAGATTCCCGGCAGGGGATGGTTTTTTTGTGGTGAATAGCCCCATACTCCATTCCTATCCTATAATGCTGGATTCAAGCCATATTAGGATGGCCGCAATACGACAACCCCCGTCTTTTTCTTTCCATTTTAGGGTAAAACTAAATGTAGGCATCCCGCCCATTTCGGGTGGAAGGTTTAGCTCCCCTGCTTTCTTGGGTATTTGAGCTTAATATGCAGTAAACATGCAGAGCTATCATGATAGAGGAGATGGAAGTATGCAACGAAATCATACGATTATGCAATTCTTCGAATGGCATGTTGCAGCCGATGGCTCGCACTGGAACCGACTCAAGAACGCAGCCCCGGAGCTGAGCAAGGCGGGAATCGATGCGGTATGGATTCCTCCGGTGACAAAAGCTACGTCCGCAGAGGACAATGGCTACGGCGTATACGATCTCTATGATCTGGGAGAGTTCGATCAGAAAGGAACGGTTCGCACGAAATATGGAACCAAGCAGGAATTGATCGATGCCATCGCGGCCTGCCACAAGCACGGAATTGCCGTCTATGTGGATCTGGTCATGAACCATAAGGCGGGCGCAGATGAAACCGAGCGGTTTCGGGTGGTACAGGTCGACGAGATGGATCGGACCAAGGATATATCGAAGCCATTCGAGATTGAGGGTTGGACCAAATTCACCTTCTCTGGCAGGGGAGATCAATACTCTTCGTTTCAGTGGAATTTCACTCATTTTAACGGTACCGATTACGACGAAATCAGCAAACGTTCCGGCATTTTCCGGATCGTCGGCGAGAACAAATCATGGAGCGATAACGTTGACAATGAATTCGGCAATTACGACTACCTGATGTTTGCCAACATTGATTACAGCCATCCGGATGTTCGCAAGGAAATGCTCGCATGGGGCAAGTGGCTGGTGGATACGCTGCAATGCAGCGGATTCCGGCTGGATGCGATCAAACATATCAACCATGACTTCATTAAAGAATTTGCCACCGCCATGAAGAAAAAGCGCGGAGATGATTTTTACATCGTAGGGGAGTTCTGGAATCCCGAGCTTCAAGACTGTCGAAACTTTCTGGATACGGTGGATTACAAGATCGATCTGTTTGACGTGTCTCTTCATTATAAACTCCAGGCGGCTTCCAAAGCCGGCCGATCCTTCGATCTCCGTACGATCTTTGACGATACGCTTGTCCAATCACACCCGATGAATGCCGTCACGTTTGTGGACAATCATGACTCGCAGCCGCAGGAATCGCTGGAATCCTGGGTGGAAGATTGGTTCAAGCAGAGCGCTTATGCGTTGATCCTGCTGCGAAAGGACGGTTATCCTTCCGTCTTCTATGGCGATTATTACGGAATCGGCGGCGAGAAACCCATTCCCGGCAAAAAGGAAGCGATTGACCCGCTTCTGTATGCCAGAGCGAATCGGGCGTATGGCCAGCAGGACGATTATTTTGACCACCCGAATACGATCGGCTGGGTCCGCCGCGGCATCCCGGAAATCGAGTTTTCCGGCTGCGCGGTAGTTATCTCCAATGGCGAAGCCGGGGATAAGCGGATGTTTGTCGGCGAGCATCGAGCCGAAGAGGTATGGGTAGATCTGACACGCACCCGGAAGGATCGCATTACAATCGGCGAGGATGGCTTCGCTCTTTTTCCGGTGAACGGCGGCAGTGTGTCCGTCTGGGCTCACCCGGATATTCCCGTAGAAACGTAAGCAGCAGCATTTTACACATCAAAAAAACCGGAAGGATCGGTTTCGTCAGGCACTCCTATTGGATAGGAAATTACTTGCCGCATACCCTGATCCTTCCGGTTATTCACGTTAACGGCTACGCACCGATCAGCCTTTAACCTGAAAACGACGGCGCAGACCTTCGCCTAACAGGTTGAAGGTGATGATTAACAGCATCATGGCAAATGCGGGATACACAACGAATTGGAACTTTCCTAACCATATATCCGCTCGATGCTTGGACAGAATGGTCGCCCAGTTATACCCGGTCTCCACGAATTCCATGACATAATAGTTAACTTCCTTCCACTCATGACCAAGAAAAATGTTCACGATCGCAAGCTGGCCGAGCAGGAGCATGACCTTTCCCATATCCAAACAGAAGTTGACAATCACCTCGGGGAACATGACCGGGATATAGTAATTTTTCGTCAATGTCCTCGTGCGAAGTCCTAACGCGGTTCCGGCCTCCATGTAAGGCTCGCTTGCCATCTTGTGGGCCTGCTGCTGAATCGTAATGGCAACCCGGCCGGCCTCAACGCCGGCCAGAATCAGAATGGCCCAGCCCATCCGCTGCTGGGAGAAGAGAAAGAATGGAAGCGCAAGCAGCAGAGCCGAAGCGAATACTGGCGGCAAATAGGAGCACAACTGGTTCCAGAAGGTAATGAGCCGGTGGATGAAGCCTTTTTTCTTACGGGCGATCAATCCGAGGGGCACCCCGATCGCATATCGGACGGACGTGATCGTGAGCACGAGCAGAATCGTATCTTTGGCGGTTACCACCAGTTTACTCAGGTTATCGACACCCCGCTTGTCCGATCCGAGCCAGTTCTTCGGGGACGGCTTATAGGGCGGAAGCGTCAGCTTCTGCTTCCCGTCCTTCATCACCCATCTGGAGGGTTCCTTATTCAAATCCTTATCAATGAAGGGCATGTAAGGCCCCGCCAGCATAACAAAAACAAAGAAGGCAAGCAGCGTGCCGCCAATCCATAAAGGGACATTCTTCAAATCGACTCACCTCATTTCTGATCGTGGATCAAAGTATTTGCGTGCCGATTGACTGATCCATTGAACGATCATGAACAGCACCATGAAGGAAAATGCGATATAAATAATGACTCCCGGTTCATAATTGCCGCCGGTGCCGCTAAACGTATTGAAATCCAGTGCCAGAAACAACCTCCACGCCGCCCCTGGATAGTTGCGGTAATATTCCACCACGAGCAGATTGGACAAGATGAAGACAAGCAGGCCCGGAAGATGGGTCAGGATGCTCGCGACGCCATTGCGCAGCATATGTTTGTATACGATCTTTCGGTCACTCAATCCCTTGGCTTTTGCCAGCAGTATGTACATCTTGCCTTCCTGTGCGAGCAAAGAAGCCGACGTGATTCGGGCAATGAAGAAAATCGGGTAAATCGACACGAGCAGCGAAGGCAGCACGAAGGCCTCCCAGCCGTCAACCGCAAAATAACGGACAGCCGGTACATGCTTAATAAGCACCCACTGGGCAATCAGCATCAGGAAAAAATCCGGAACGGATTGGAACAGCCATGTGGTCCAGTGCCCCAGCACACTGAATTTGGTCTTGGACAATTTATAGTCGAGGACTCCCTTCAGAATGCCGAACACAAATCCAAGGATTAAAGCGGATACAATAACCAGCAGGCTTTTGCCGACGGCCCCAAAAGCGGCCGCTTCCGAGGACTGGCCGATATACCGCGTTTCTCCCAGCGTCCCGTTCTGAATGGCGGCAGCAAAAAAATCGCGAATATACGTAACATACTCACCCAGATCAAAGGAATAATTCGTCACCCACAAATTGCTGTCCAGCGACAGATTCAAATCCCTCGGAACCAGAACAATGAGGACGATGAACATAAAAGCCAGCAGGCTGGTCACCGTCGTTTTGAGCATTTGTGTTTTTAATCTCATACCGTCCTCCCACACATGATTTCAGCAGTACCCCTTTTGGTTCATTCGATAAGCACTTATTCTACTACTATCATACATCTCCTAAATAAGTCCAGATGAAAATACAAAATTTTACTTTTTATATTTCCGCATCATGTATTACACTCCAGCTTTTGTCATACAAATAGCATATAATTGCCGCTGCCGTTTCTAGCAAATTGCAATCTACAGCGAAAGAATATACTCTGATTGTATATACATCTCATTGGAGGAGGTTCTACGGTGATGTCCATCTATGAATATGAAGTAAAAACGATACGCGGCGAGTCCCAAACGCTGGAGTCTTATAAAGGCGACGTCATGCTCATTGTCAATACAGCAACCAAATGCGGCTTTGCCCCTCAATTCGACGGTCTGGAGAAGCTGCACCAAACCTACCGCGATCAAGGATTGGCCGTTCTCGGTTTCCCCAGCAGTCAGTTCATGAATCAAGAGCTGGAGGAGGACTCCGCGATCGAGGAGGCCTGCAAGCTCAATCATGGCGTCACCTTCCCCTTATTCTCCAAAATTGATGTGAACGGAACGAGTGCCCATCCGCTCTACCGACATCTGACGAGTGAAGCGCCCGGCGCACTCGGCATTAAAGCGATTAAATGGAACTTCACCAAGTTTCTTGTGGACCGCAGCGGCAAGGTGGTCAAGCGCTTTGCGCCAACGGATACTCCGGAAAAAATAGAAGAAGATATCAAGAAGCTGTTATAAATGCAGGCAGCCGATTCCGAAAAAAAGGGCTTGCCCGAGGTCCATCGACCTTGGGCAAGCCCTTTATGTTATGTGGTCCGGCATCGTCCATGCTTTGCCATTGCATCCCTTTGTATGCCGGCTCCCCGGTCAACTCCCTATTCGGGAGAGCCGGGCTGTACGATCTTATACCGTGTGCGGCAGCTCGCGCACCCAGACGGCCATTTCATTCTCGCCGCGGTTGCCCCATAAATAGTACGGAATAGCCTTTAATGATGCGGGAAGCCTCTTCTTCGGAGAGGAACGATACAGTTCATCGCCCCAATCATCAGACTCCTCAAGCCATCCCTCCCCTTCAATGACAACGGCTCCGCCAAGAAGATCCGCATCGAATCGGGAATGAAGCTTCGGATCGCCTGCGAGCGACAGCGAGGATACCGGCGCTCCATGATCGACGCTCTCCAAGCAGTATACCAACGGCCCGCGCTGAATCGCGGCCTTGCCGGCATTCCCCCGTATGTTGGGATTGGCTCTTACTTGATGGATCTCCATGGAGAATGCCAATTCCACGGTATCCCCCGGTGCCCACACTCTCTTGACGTAGGCATAGCCGTCTTGGGTAATATCCTCCACGGCCACCTCTTGCCCGTTCACCCGCATAACGGCTTTGCCGCGCGACCAGTCCGGAATGCGAAGAGCGACGGTCCACTCGGCTGCCTGCTCAGGCTGAATCGTAAGCGTAACATTCCCATCCCATGGCAGCGCGCTGGTCTGGGTTACCTTCACCGGCACGTTCCCGAGACGGACCTCGGCTTCGCCTCCGATGTACAGATGGGTATACAGCGTATCGTCATTCATCGTATACACGTATTCACCCAGCGACGACAGCAGTCTCGCCACGTTCGGCGGGCAGCATGCGCAGGCGAACCAGCCCGGCCGAACCGGCTTCACATGGAACTTGCCCGGATTATGACGGCAGGCCGTAGGCCATACCTCAAGCGGATTCACATAGAAGAAATGACGCCCGTCCTGAGCCATGCTGCCAATGACCGTGTTGAACAGCGCGCGCTCCATCACGTCCGCATACTCCGATTTGGGTGACAGCTGCAGCATGCGCTGGGCAAAAAAGATCAGCCCGATGGATGCGCAGGTCTCCGAGTATACGGTATCGTTCGGCAAGTCATAATCCGTGGTGAACGCCTCGCCGTGATGGGTGGAGCCGATCCCCCCGGTAATGTACATCTGTTTACGGACCATGTTATGCCACAGATTAACGCAAGCCTCAAGCAGAGCAGGGTCTTTCGTTCTGGCAGCTAAATCGGCCATCGCCGTATACATGTAAACCGCGCGGACCGAATGCCCGACTGCCTCCTTCTGTTCCCTCACCGGCAGATGGCTCTGATGATAAGCCAAATGCGGCGGATGCAGTACAGAGCGGTAGAATGACTTCTTCCCTCGCTGTTCCCACTCCTGAATGAAGAAGTGGGGTTCCGTCCCGCGCTCATCTATAAAATACTGACTCAGACGCAAATATCTCGGCTCCTGGGTTACCTCGTACAATTTGACCAGTGCCAGCTCAATCTCCTGATGACCGTCGAACCCATGGATTTTGCCATCCTCGGGTCCAAAGACGGTATCGATGTAATCCGCCAAACGGCATACCACGTCCAGCAGTTTCCGCTTGCCCGTCGCCCGGTAATGTGCAACTCCGGCTTCGATCATATGGCCGGCGCAGTACAGCTCATGGCAATCCGTCAGATTGGTCCAGCGCTTCTCCGGCTCCTTTACCGTAAAATATGTATTCAGATAGCCATCCGGCTGCTGGGCAGCGGCCACAAGATCGATCAGCTCATCCACCTGCTCCTCCAGCTTCGGATCCGGATGAATAGCAAGCGAATAAGCCGCAGCCTCAAGCCATTTGGCGACATCGCTGTCCTGAAACACCATACCGCCATATTCCCCCTCTTCCCTGCCGGCAGCAATTCGAAAATTGGACACGCCATAACTCGGTTCCACGCCCGGAATTCGATCATGGAGGGCTTCATACTGGTATGGGATCACCACTTCCCTTACCAGCTCTATGTAACGGGACCAGAAGGGGTCCGTCAGTTTCACTTGCTTGAGAGGGACGGCAGCTGAACGCGAAGTAAGAGTTATCATCTTGGATATACACTCCTTTGGGATTCGAATGATAAAGCCTCGACACTTCCCATTCTACGTTCTATGATAGGATGAAAACGATAACAGAAATGACCTAATTTCTTATACGATTTCACACTTCCCTGGAGGTGTTACCATGACAGAACGGAGCGTTCTTTCCATTCCTTCACCGCCGCTCCCCTACTTCCTTGAATCCGGAAAAACGCATTATCTGCCGGGCGAGTCGCATCCCAACCGGAGAAACCTTGGCGTCTACGATCTCATCCTGGTTCAATGCGGCTGCTTGTTCCTGGGCGAGGAGGATATGCAGTGGGCGCTTGGCGCAGGGGATTGCGTTGTATTATTACCGGATGCATACCATTACGCCGTACAGGAGTGCCAGGAGGAAACCTCCTTTTATTGGTTGCATTTTCAGACCGCACCATCAAGCGCAGCCGGCGATGATTCGATCTCACACAACATAAAGCTGCCAAAGCATGGCCCGATCCCTTATCCGGAGCAAGCCTATCAGCTGTTCGATTCTCTGCACCTGCTGGCAACGGAACCGAGGTCCACGGCATTTTGGCGCGAACAAACGCTGTTTATCGAGCTGCTGGAGCTGCTGGACCCATCGAGATCGGACCAGGAACAATCGCGGGTACGCAAAGTCGCGGAGCAGGTGGAGTCCTATATCAAAATGCATTATCGTGAGCCCATCAGCAACGCACGTTTATCGTCCGACTTGCATTTCCACTACAACTACCTGACGCGCTGCATGAAGGAATCACACGGCGTAACGCCTACGGAATACCTGCTTCAATACCGCCTGGACCAGGCCAAGCGGCTGCTGCTGACCACCCAGTGGTCCATGGCTCGAATCGCGGAACATGTGGGGTTTCAATATCCGCCCTATTTCTCTCGCCGCTTCTCCGCACGTTTCGGCCTATCGCCGCTGCAATTCCGAAAGCAGTACACGGAGTAAGAAGTAGTATGCTTGGATGGCTGTGGATCATAAGAATCGCCGGGCAGCACAAAATTCTGCCGTTCAGATTAGCTGTTGTATCCGCGAGGTCTTGATAACGGAGCATCGAGCTGACGATCCGTTGTCCGCGCAAAAAAAGACGGACCGCTCACGGGCCCGTCTCTAATGAATCGATTGCGTAATTACGCTTCATTCGGCAGATTAAGCTGCCATGATACGCCGAACTTGTCCGCGATCCAGCCGAATTTTTGACTAAACCCATAGTTGTCCAGCGGCATCATCGCACCTCCGCCATCAATTAATGCCCCATACACCTTCTCGATCTCTGCTTCCGATTCGCAAGTCAGGTAGATGGAGAAGGAAGGCGTGAACGTGAAATCATGCTTCACATTGCTGTCGATACACATGAACGTTTGCCCCTTCAACGAAAAGGTGGCATGCATGACGCTTCCCTCGGCTCCCGGCTGATTGGGGCCATAACGGGTGATGCTGGTTATTTCGGAATCCTCAATTATGGAAATGTAATGGTTCATGGCTTCTTCGGCATGACCTTGGAACATTAAAAACGGGGTTGCACTCTTCATGGATAAATACACTCTCCCTTGTTCATCGGATTAGGATGGATATTTCATCTTTCCTGTCTCAAGCAGCTGCTTCAAGCCCTCAAACATATAACCCCATCCATGTTCGGTTTGGGTATGATACTCCGTGAGCGCCTTCTCGATATCTTCTGCGGACCAATCTTCCTCGTGAGGGACAACGATCTCTTGCGTGAATGTCATTTCGCATCCCGCATCCACGGCTTTGAACTCCACCGTGATTTGGTCCACGGTTTCGCTGAACTGGGGCATCCTGAAGGTAAGCACCAGCTTGTGGGGCCGGTCTATTACAAGGTACTCCCCAATGGCCCGGTACTCCTTGCCTTCCCGAACGTCAACAATCTCCCAGGTTCCGCCCACGCGAGGATCATTACGGGCGATCTTATTCGTCGTTTCCAGCGTAAACAACCATTTGCGCATCATGTCAGGGTTTAACCAGGCATCAAATACTCGTTCCGGCGCTACCTCAAACAAGCGTTTCATGACCAGCGTGGTTGTAGAGGCATTCTCCAATGTAAATCATCCTTCTCATATTGAAATTGGTATTAGGTTCGATCTGTTTCCCTACGTTCTCATCGTTATCCAGTATGTTCAGCCGTATTCCTGTTAATGCTCCTCCTTCTTCGCTTTGTTCAGCTCGCGTTCCAATGCATCAAATTGCCGGGTCCAGAATCGCTCGTAGAATTGCAGCCATTCCAGCGCCCTGCTCATGACGCCCGGATTGAGACGACAGGTATGTGTCCGCCCCTGAATGGATCGATCGAGAAGGCCAGAACGCTCCAGCACCTTGATATGTTTGGAGGCTGCCGCAAGCGACATGTCAAACGGCTCAGCCAGCTCGGATACGGTCATCTCTTGCGCCGCGATCATGCGCACCATCTCTCTTCGGGTCGGATCAGCCAATGCGTGGAAGATGTGATCCAGTTGCTCTTCGTTATTATGTTCAACCATATGGTTAAATATAATGGATGGAACTTATAAAGTCAACCAACCGGTTGAATATTAAGCAATAAACAAAGCCAAACCCTCAACTTAAAGGGCCTGGCCGCGATAATTCTGTAACTTAGTCCTGCTCCGGTAACACTTTACGCTCTCCGCTGCATGTTTTATCCGATAACCTCATCCAGCAGCTGCTCCAGCTCGCCATAACTCGCCACGGTATGCTGCGGTTGATGCTCCGATTCCGGCCCAACGCTCCGGTGATTGAACCAAATCACATGCCAGCCTGCAGCCAGTGCGCCAACCACATCATTGCGCCACGAATCGCCGATGTAATAGGAGCTCATCGGCTCCGTGCCGGTCAGCCGGTTCACATGATGGAATATCCGCGGATCAGGCTTGTCCCAGCCCACAGCTCCGGATACGAACAACCGCTCCTCCGGTATGAGGTCACCCAGCTGCATAGCCGCGATTTTGTTCATCTGGTGTTCTGCCGGACCATTGGTGATCAAGCCAACGACATGCCCGGCATCCGTCAATTTCTTAAGAAGCTCCCGGGCGCCTTCAAACATCGTGATGTTATACTGCCGGTCCAGGTAGGTTTGCTGTACCGTTCCCGCCTCCTCAAGGGTCAGCCCTACGCCGAATTCAGCCAGCGCTAACTGGAACCGGCGTCTGCGCATATCCTCAACCGCTTCCCCGTATGCCGCCGTGCCAGCCCCTCCGAGCTCTACAGACAGCTTGTCGCTGTAATAACGCATCCGGTGATAAGCGGCTTCATATGGAAACATGCCATCAGGGCGGGCAACCTTCTGAACGGCATCGCGAAAAGGCGCCAGATGGTCATACAATGTATCATCCACATCGAAGAAGATTCCCTTCGGTGATATTGGTGTCTTCATACGCATCCCTCTTCCTCATTCGATCTTTCTATTGTACCCGCATCGGCACTACCCGGGTCAAGCCTATCTGTTAATAAGTTCCTTTCCTATGATATGATGGAATTAGAGCGGCAGGATACATCAACTGGAGCATGAATCCTGAGTCGCAGCAGCCAAGACCTCCAATTGCAAGGCCCGATTTATGTACCCGGATAAGGAGATGAATAATGATGACCAAGGATATGACCGAAGTGTGGAGTAAGGATTTCGTTCCCGAGGGCAACCGTGCCAGCAACGTGGACCGTTTCACCGGCTTTGAGGATACCTATGACCAGCATCGCCCCGAAGCTCCCCAGGAGGTTGTCGCCCTGCTGACAGGCTATTTGGAGCGCAAGCCCTCTCTCGTTGTCGACTTGGGATGCGGAACGGGACTATCCTCGTTTGCATGGAAAGACGCAGCGGACCAGATCATCGGCGTTGAGCCGAATGACGATATGCGGGGCAAGGCGATCGCCAAACTGCAGTCGCTGCAGGAAGAGGCTAACGGCAGCCACGGTGCGCAGCTTGCCGATATCAAGTTTGTCTCCGGCTATTCGAACCAATTGGCGCTCCCGGATCAGTCCGCGGATATCATTACCTGTTCCCAATCCTTTCACTGGATGGACCCCGCCAGCACGTTGAAGGAGGTTTCCCGCGTTCTGCGTGAAGAAGGGATATTCGCGGTATATGATTGTGATTGGCCGCCGAGCCTGACCTGGAAGGTCGAGCAATCCTACCATGAGCTGATCGAATGGGCAGAGACCATCATCGACCGCCATGTGGAGGCACAGGAAAAGGCCTATAAAGGGAATAAGAACGAGCATCTGAAGCATATCCGAGAAAGCGGAGTGTTCCGGTTTTCCAAGGAGATCGTATTCCATCATATAGAGCCGTTCACCGCTGAACGATATACCGGCCTTGCCGTCAGCCAAGGCGGTATCCAGACCGTGTTCAAGCTGAAACAAACCGAATTGAACGATAAAATCGCACAATTCCATGCGCTGGTCGAGGAGCACTTCCAAGGGCGGACACTTCCCGTTATGCTCAGCTACCGCATGCGGCTTGGCATTAAATAAAGCAAGAAGCGCCTTTTTCAACCTTCATCATTCTTATGTGCGAAACGTCATCCCGGCTCGCGGGTACGAATCTCATCTGGGGCCACATGGGCAATGGCCTGCATCGTCTCGAATCGGCCGCTTGAGCCGACTTTGCCGGATAGCAGGGTACCGAGAATACCGCCAGCGAAACCAATCGGAATGGACACGATACCCGGATGCTTGAGCGGGAAAATCGCTTCCGCCCGGATCCAGCCGGCCCCGGGATCCATCACGTTAGGCCCCACGGCCATAAGCAGCAAGGAGGATACCAATCCGGCCGCAATGCTCGACATGGCCCCATACGTATTAAATCTCCGCCAAAATAGCGTGAACAGCAGCACCGGCAGATTAGCCGAGGCCGCAACCGCGAACGCAAACGAAACAAGAAATGCCACATTCAGCTTCTGCGCGCCGAGGGCGAGCACAATCGAAGCGGTGCCAACCCCAATGGCCGAAAGCTTGGCCACTCTCATCTGCTGCGCCTCGGTCGCCCGTCCTCTGCGGAAAATGCTGCTATAGACGTCATGAGCAAATGCGGAGGATGCCGTCAGCACAAGCCCCGAGATCACGGCCAATATGGTTGCGAAAGCAACAGCCGATACAAAGGCCATTAAGAATTCGCCACCCAATGCGCTTGCGAGGAGCGGCGCCGCCAGCTCAACCCGCTCCGACAAAACGGACCAATCGACGAAGGCAGCCGCCCCAAATCCAAGAAAAATGGTCATGGCATAAAAGATGCCGATCGTAAACGTTGCCGTTTTGACCGAAGAACGGACCGTACGCGGGTCTTTTACCGTGTAGAAGCGCGCAATAATATGCGGAAGTCCCGCTGTCCCTAACACCAGCGCCATATTAAACGACAGCATGTCGAGCGGGTGGTCGAACATATTACCCGCCATCAGAAACTGCTCCTGCAACGGGGTCGCCCGCTTCATGGATTCGAATAAACCAAGCAGATCCCAATCGAATCTTGCCAGCACGATGAGACTCACGATAAAAGTGCTGCTGACCAGCAATATGGACTTGACGATCTGCACCCAGGAAGTCGCGAGCATGCCGCCGAACGTGACGTAAATGGTCATTAAGCCTCCGACCAGCACGATGGCGAGCGACGTTTCCAGCCCGAACAGCAAATGCACGAGCCACCCGGCACCGACCAGCTGGGCAATCATGTAGAACACCGTAATCATCATGTTGTTGACGGCGATACATCCGCGCAGCCGTTTCTCGCTGAACCGGACCGCCACCGCATCCGCCATCGTATACCTGCCCAGGTTATGAAGCGGCTCGGCTATGATGTACTGCACGATCACATAGGAGGCAAGAAAGCCGATCGAATAGAAAAAGCCGTCGAAGCCGTACACCGCAATGGAGCCCGCGATGCCAAGGAAGGACGCCGCGCTCATATAGTCACCGGAAATGGCCAAGCCGTTTTGCAGCCCGCTCAGACGATTGCCCGCTGCATAGAAATCATTCGTGCTCGTTGTCCGCCTGGCAGCATAATACGTAATCATTAACGTGCCGACCACAATCGCCAGAAAAAAAACGATGCCGGATATGTTCATTTGCATGCCTCCTTCCACTTCAGCCTGAAAGTCATGTTATATCTTTATTTTACGATAAAATGACAAAAAAAGGGCGATCTCCCATGCTGCCAAGCAGCTGGATACACCCTTTTTGGTCAAAGAATCGAATCCGGATTACGCGCCCGTATTGGCCTTGACCAGCACTTCGGCATACTTCGCTTCATCCTTGGAGGAGGATAACAGCGTGCCGATATAAGCTGCCAGAAAGCCAAGCGGAATAGAGATGATGCCCGGATTGCTCATTGGAAAGATCGGATCGCCAATCAAAATGGCTTTTCCGGCCGGATCCCATATATTCGGACTAAGCGCCACAAGAATCACCGTGCTGATCAGCCCGGTCAGCATCCCGGTCACGGCGCCTGTCGTATTAAACCTCTTCCAGAACACCGTGAACAGGATGACCGGTAAATTCGCGCTGGCCGCAACGGCGAAAGCGAGCGAAACAAGGAATGCCACGTTCATCTTCTGGGCGAACAACGCGAGCAGAATGGAGACTATGGATACGCCAATCGATGCGTACCGTGCCATCTTCAGCTGCTCCTTCTCCGACGATTCGCCGCGGCGCACGATTTGGCCGTAGAAATCATGGGCGAAGGCGGATGCCGCGGACAGCACAAGACCCGTCACCACGGCGAGGATTGTCGCGAACGCAACCGCCGAGATGAGCGCGAACAGGAAATCGCCGCCAATCGCTTTGGCCAGGAGCGGGGCAGCCATGTTACCCGCTTTATCGACCTCGGTAATATCCGCCGCGCCTACAAAGGCGGCAGCCCCAAAACCGAGAAAGATCGTCATGACATAGAAGATGCCGATAATCCAGGTAGCGTATACCACGGAGCTGCGTGCCGTCTTGGCGTCCTTAACGGTAAAGAAACGGGTCAAAATATGCGGCAGACCTGCCGTGCCGAGTACGAGCGCAAGGTTGAGCGACAGCGTCTCCAGCGGGATTTTGTATTTATTCCCCGGGTTCAGGAATGCCTCCTGCAGCGGCGTAGCCGTCTTCATATGATGGAACATCTGGGTCAGGCTGAAATCGAATTTGGCGAATACGATCAGCGAGATGATGAACGTGCCGGCCATGAGCAGCACAGCTTTCGAGATTTGAACCCAGCTGGTGGCATGCATGCCGCCAAAGACAACATAGATCGTCATGAGCACGCCGACAATCAGAACCGATGTGACATAGTCCAGTCCCAGCAAAAGCTTAATCAGTGCGCCTGCCCCAACCAGCTGCGCGATCATGTAGAAGATGGAGATGGAAATCGTGTTCAGCGCTGCAACGCCGCGCACTTTCTTGTCGGAGAAACGAGCGGCAATCATATCCGCCACTGTATACTTCCCGAGGTTCCGAAGCGGCTCGGCGACAAGGTACAGCACCACCAGGTAAGCTACAAGGAAACCGATGCTATAAAAGAAGCCGTCAAAGCCAACTAACGCGATCGAGCCTGCGATGCCAAGGAAGGAGGCAGCAGACATATAGTCGCCGGCAATGGCTGTCCCATTCTGCCAGCCCTTGAGCCCTCCGCCTGCCGTATAGAAGTCGCTGGTGTTGGTTGTTTTCTTGGCAGCGTAATACGTTATGATCAGCGTGAGCAATACAATTCCGCAAAACAACGCGATAGCCATAGTCGATTACGCCCCCATATCCTTTTTAATATCGTCTACCATACGATCGAACTGGGCCGCCTTGCGGGAGTACAGGATACACAAGACCCATGTCATGATGAACTGCGCGAATGCAAATACCCATGCCCACGTGATCGGGCCGATCGCAGGGTGGTTCAACACGTCGGTGTACGAAGTGAGAATCGGCAGCGCAAAGTAAAACAGAAGAAAAAAGACGGTCATCGGAATAATGAACCGTTTCTTGCGGGAGAGCAGCGTTTTGAATTTTTCAGAATGCCATACTTCGGTATAGCTTTTTTCTTCCATTGCCTTTCCCTCCATTAACGATCAGGATTCTATGGCGTCTCCCATGAATGAAAGCGCTTTAGAATGATTATATACAGGAGGATTGCCCGCGACCACATCTCCTGCGCGAAACGTCCGATAGGGTGTGCGAAAGGGCGGATATGCCGCCTGAACCGGGAGACCATCACCGTCCTTCCGCACTCCTCCCTATGCCTCTCTTAACAACCGGAACAAATCCCTTGCGGCTTCACGCGACAAAGGAATCATTGTCCGCTGCTCATCCTTCAGCACAATATTGTAAGCACCATTCTGCCAAGGGGACAGCTCCGCGATCCGGTTCACGTTAACCAGGTAACTGCGATGAGGACGAAAGAACGAGTACCCCGCGAGCTTCTCCTCCAGCTCCTGCAGCGTGCTCTTGCTCGTAATCCGCTGACCTTCCGCCGTCCAGATCCGAATGACCCGTTCCTCGCGAACCGCGTACAGTATCATCTCGGGATCGACGAGCACATGTTTGTCCCCATCATCGAACAGCAGCTTGCCGCGCATGCTGCGGGGAGCAGCATCAGTGGAAGGATACGAGGCTGCCTGTGGGGCGACATCATAAGCTTCCTGCTTTTTCGGGGTTTGCCCTTCATGAACCCTGCTGCGTATTCGCTGCAGGGTTTCCTTTAATCGCATATGGCTGTAAGGCTTCAGCAGATAATCAATCGCATTCAGACCAAACGCCTCGACAGCATACTCGTCATAGGCTGTCGTAAACACAATGAAGGGGGAGATCGGGACGGCATTCAGCATTCGCGCAGCCTGCAATCCTTCCAGTTCCGGCATATGAACGTCGAGAAAGACGACATCCGGCTGCCGTAAGGGAACCAGCTCAAGCAGTTCCCGGCCGTTCGCGGCATGAGGAAGCAGCTCGATATCAGGCTCCTGTTCCAGCAGGTAAGCCAGCTCCTCCCTTGCCAATCGTTCGTCTTCGGCTATCATCGCTTTAATTCGCTTCACGGTACCGGCTCCCTTCCGATAGACTGTAGGGGATGCTGAAGGATATGCTGCATCCGCCCTCTGCAAGATTTTCTACGATGAGTCTGGCCTCCTTGCCAAACATGCTGATTAAACGCTGATTGATATTGTAAATGCCGTTTCCCGTCCCCTCGCTGCCGATGATCGGCTGTTCGCCGAGAGTGTCCAGCACCTTAGGCGAGATACCTGCCCCGTTGTCCCGCAGTTGTACAACCGCCAGATCGCCCGCACGCTTTAGGGTCAGCTGGATGATGCCCCCGCTCGCCTTATCGCGCAAGCCGTGCTTAATGCTGTTCTCCACCAGCATTTGCAGCGTTGCAGGCGGAATCATAAGCTCGCCAAGCACCGGATCCAGCTGGCATTCAAACGTGAACTGATCCTCAAACCGGATTTGGATAATGTCCAGATAAGCATTCAACAGCTCCATTTCCTCACGAATGGTCGTTCTGCGGGAGGCCATGACCTTGACGTTCAAGCGCATGAACGCCCCCAGCTGCATCGTGGCATGCCTTGCCAGCAGCGGATCGCTCCGAATCAACGAATGGATCGCGTTGAGCGTATTGAACAGAAAATGCGGATTGATCTGCGCCTGCAGAAGCTTCAGCTCCGCCTCTTTCATTAAATGGCTCATCTTCTCGTGGGCCGTGGCCCCGAGCTGATAGGAAATGAGCTGTCCAAGGCCTTGGGCCATCACCAGTTCGACGCGCCGAATATCCTGCGGCCGCTTGAAGTAGAACTGAATGACACCTACGATTTGGCGACCCTCGATCATCGGAACAAGAATGGCGGCGCCGAGCGCCGGATGACGGGGCTGAATATCTTCCGCATTCTCTATGATCCGAAGCTCGCCGGTCGCAATGACTTTCTTGGTTAAGTCGGATGCGATCTCTTCTCCGGGATCAATGGTACGGCTGGCGGCCCCGGCATGAGCCAGGAACCGCTCCGTATCCGTAATGGCGACTGCCGTTGTTTTCAGCTCGCGCAGCAGCAAGGTGGCCACGGCTTGAGCCGTTCGGTACGTCAAGCCCTGCTTCAGATGCGGCAGCGCCGCTTCCGCGATATGGAATGCCTTCTCCGTCTCATACGCCGCTGCCCGCTCTTCCTCGGTGAGCGCGACTCGAAGCATCGTCGTGAAGATCGCAATCGATATGCTGTTGGTCAGCACCATCGGCAGACCGATCAGGTTGACCAGCTCCACCGCGCGGTCCGGCTCATCCGCACAGATCAAAATAACTCCCATGTGCAGGATCGGGGCGAACATGCCGACGAATAACGCTTTTGCCGGCGAGATCACCCGCTCCTGCGAGAAGAATCGGGCCACGCCCCCCGCCAGGGCACCCGTAAGCGGTACGGCGATCGCTCCTGCCAGCCCCGTGTAGCCGCCGATATACAGGAGATGGGCTCCTGCCAGAAGCCCGCCCCCGATGCCAACGCGGGGCCCGCCGATTAGCCCGCCAATGACAACGCCGACCAGGGCGGAATGGGCCAGAGCCTGCTCCTCCGTCAGCCGCATCAGCCAGAAGGAGGAGCTCGATTCGCCATTCTCCACGACAACGCCTGCGTATGCCCCGAGGATGCCGAAGAGGCCAAACAGACAAGAATAGATGAACATCCGCGTGCCGGACATCTCTTTGCGGTCCAGCAATTGGCGGAACAGCGGAATTCTCGTCAGTATAAACGTCAGGATGAGCAGCATGCCCATCCGTTCGAACAGATGCAGCGTCAACTCCTGCATGGACATCCCTCTTCTTTGGTAGACTAGGAATCTTCAACTGTCGGTCAGTAGACGATATCGATAGATAGGATAGATGTGAATGCGGTTTCATTTCATGCAGTAAAGATTATATAGCACAGCGAGGATTTGGACAATAAAAAGGAATAACATGAAACTTATGTAAAAATATTCACGCAGAGATCATGTCTCTCAACACACTCGAAAAAACCATATCCCTCGCAGTTAAGCGAAAGATACGGTCAGTAAGCAGCTGCAAGCCAAAACATCCGAACATGGTCAGCATCCTGATGTGTTAGTTAGGTCTCTCTAAATCGCGAGATCCTACGATGAGCCGGTCGAATTGGATTTTCCGGCTCTTCTCCGGGTTATCGACCATTTCCGGATGACCTGGTTGGTCACCTCAGATAGCAGCAAACCCAGCGCGATGGCGCCTGAAATCATGAATGCTTGCGCCCCCAGCTGGACGGCCTGATCGAATTGATTCTGGGCCACATGGCGAAGGGCATTATATGCAACACCGCCCGGTACCAGCGGAATAATCCCAGACACGCTGAACACGATAATGGGAGTCTTGTATTTTTTGGCGAAAAAATGGCTGATCATCGTCACGCAAAAAGCCGCAAACACGGTAGCCGTCACCGGCTCAACCATCATGTTCTGCAGCAGAATGTAGAGCAGCCAGCCCACCATGCCCGCAAACCCGCACTGCAGCAGTGCTTTTTTGGGTACGTTAAATAGGATCCCGAAGGCCGCCGAAGCAACAAAACTCGTGATGAGCTGCTGTATATAAAAGGTTGCCACCATCTTCACCTCCACTCACTCATCTCTTAGAATGACAACGTAAACGCAATCCCTGCACCGATGGCAAAGGACGTAACAAATGCCTCCGCGCCTTTGGACAAGCCGGATATCAAATGCCCCGCCATCAGATCGCGGATAGCATTCGTGATCAGCAAGCCCGGTACCAGCGGCATCACGGAACTGATAATGATCGTATCCAGCTGATGGCCGAGTCCGTATCTGACCATCCATACGGAGGTTATGCCGATGACCAGGGCTCCAGAGAATTCGGCGAAGAATCGCACCGGTATGACCCGATGCATGAATACAAAGCAGGAGAAGCCAAGACCGCCCGCTATGGCCGCCGGTACGAAATCCGGCCAGATGCCGCGAAACATAATGAGAAAGCAGCCGCTTGCGATCGCGGACAGGAGAATCAACAGCCATGTCGGATAAATCGCCTGTTCATGCTCGATTTTCTCAAGCGCCCTGTGTGCCTCTTCAATCGTCAGCTCACCGAGGCTTATGCTCCGGGACACGCTGTTGACCTGATGGATCTTATCGAGATTGGTTGTCCGATCCGAAATACGAATGAGCCGCGTAATATGCTGAGGCTCCTCCACTGAGAAGATAATCCCGGTCGGAGTCATATAGCTGTGGCTGTTCTCTACGCCGAAAGCCGCAGCGATCCGCATCATCGTATCCTCGACCCGATAGGTTTCCGCACCGCTTTGCAACATAATTTTTCCTGCTAACAAGCAAACCTTGATGATGTCATGCTCCCGCTTCAACAAGTCATTCAAAACGGCAATCCTCCTGCTGAACACATTCCGATTCAGAATCTTGCCTATATTATAGTATCATTACCATGATCAAGCATAGGATATGCTTTAAAGCAGCACTGTGGCAGCTGCAATCGTCCTGTACAAGGCTCTCCTCCTACACAAAAAGCCCCCCGAATGATCGGGGAGCTTCTCTACGATGTACTTCGGATTTCGGCTTAATAGGCACCGCGGATGTGCATCGCTACCTGCTCCTGATAAAAAAGCGCAAGGCGCTCTTTCTCCTCCATACTGAACGAAGGCACGTCCAGCGTGCCCAGATTGTCTTCGATCTGGCGGACGTTGCGGAAGCCGGGAATCACGGCGGTGACCTCGGGACAGTCCAGAATCCATCGCATGGATGCACGGGCCATGTCGCCTCGGCCCTCGGCAATCCAAGCAAGCTCTCTGGCGAGCTCAACCCCTTTTTCGAACCGCAGGCCGGCAAAGGTCTCGCCCACGTTAAACTGCTCCCCGTTCGCATTGAAATTCCGGTGATCCCCTTCGCTGAAGGTGGTGGTCTCCGTAAATTTTCCGGTTAACAGACCGCTGGCAAGCGGCAAGCGCACCAAAATGCCGACGCCCGACGCTTTGGCTTTCGGGAGCAGCTGGGCCAGCGGTTTTTGGCGGAACAGATTGAAGATAACCTGCAGCGACCTTACGCCAGGTACCCCCAAGCAAAACAAACCTTCCTCCACCGTCTCCACGCTGACGCCGTAATGCCGGATTTTCCCCTCAGCCTGCAGCTTGTCCAGCACTTCAAACACTCGCCCTTCCTTCAACACCTCGAAGGGAGGGCAGTGAACCTGATAGAGATCAATCCGTTCACGCTGCAGCCGCTTCAGGCTGTTCTCGCAATAACGACGGATCGACGCTTCGGAATAGGTCTGAAGATCGTGAATATCACCCGCTCGGCAAAACTTGGTGGCGACATGCACGGAATCTTCCTTCCCTTTGGTTGCTCGAGCGAGCAAATCCTCGGCATGCCCATCGCCATACACGTCGGCGGTATCGAAGAAGTTCACGCCCTCGCCGATGGCGCGGTCCAATCCCTTCAAGGCTTCCTGATCATCGGTTTGCCCCCATGAGCCTCCGATCGCCCATGTGCCGAAGCTGACCTCGCTAATGTGAAGCTCCGTATTTCCCAATTGTCTGTAATTCATCGACGTTATAGCCTCCTCATCCAACTGCCATACTAGTTCACACTACTAGACTAAACGTTAAATCGCTTTCATTCAATCCATTTGGGACATTTACCTATTTTTCCGCAGGTTATTGACAATTGATTCCATCGACTCTATAATTACTATCAATATATCCAACGTTGGATATCCAGTTATGAACTTCTTCTTTACATACACATCCTAAGGAAGTGACCCAACATGACCAACCTCATCCTGCTCTCATTCCTGCGCCAGCGTCCGATGCACGGCTACGAAATTCAGCAGCTTATTCAGGCCAGCCGTATGGACATATGGACGAATATACTGTCCGGCTCCATCTATTATGCACTTAACAAGATGGAAAGCGACGGTCTGATTGCAGCCACTGCTGAAGAGCGGACCGGTGCGAGACTTCGTAAAATTTACAGTATTACGGATGATGGCGAGAAGTTATTCCAGAAGATGATCCGTGAAACCTTGACGCTTCCTCCCCACACCGTCAAATCCGACTTCTCTCTCGGTTTGGTCTGGATCGAGAGCGTTCCGAAGCAGGAAGCGGTTGAATTGCTGCAGCAGAACCTCAAGCAGGTGGAAGAATCGCTGGCACAATGGCGTTCAGGTAAAGAAATCAAGGGACAGTACGGCTTATCCAAAATCGCCCTGGCCACCTTCGACAATGCGATCTCGATCCTGGAACAGGACATCGCTTTTCTCAACAAAATCATAACACTCGTTCAGGAATAAGCCTCAGCATCAGCTGCGGCTTTCATTTCCGATCAATATCCAACGTTGGATATATAATATTGGTTAATAAGGAGCGTGAACACGAGATGATGTTACCCACTCTCATTCAAGCGAAAGGTTTAAGAAAAACCTATGGTCAGCGAACGGTCGTACATGATGTGGCTCTGGATATACGGGAAGGTGAAGTGCTTGCGATCATCGGGCCGAACGGCGCGGGGAAATCAACGACACTGGATTTGGTGCTGGGCTTGCGCCGACCCGATATCGGCACGGTCACCTACTGGACCAAAGATCCCGCCCCGCATATCGGGCTTCAGCTGCAATCCACTCCCTTCTTTCCAGGATTTACGGCCCTTGAGAATATGCGAATGTTCGCTGCTTTCTATGGAAAACGGCTCAAGGATGCGGTGCTCATCGAGCACCTTAGCAGCTGCGGGCTTGCAGATGCTGCCAAAACCGATGCGCTTCGGCTCTCGGGAGGCCAACAGAAACGACTCGCCATTGCCATCGCGCTAGTCCATACACCCAAGCTGCTGTTCCTTGATGAGCCCACCGCTGCACTGGATCCGCGGGCACGCCGGGATATCCGGGAGCTGATCCGTTCCCTGGCAGACAAGGGCACCTCGATCGTCTTCACTTCGCATGACATGGAGGAGGTTCATAAACTCGCTTCCCGGCTGGTGCTCATCTGTGATGGGCGGGTGAAAGCTTCCGGCACGCCGGATGAGCTCCTCGGCTATTACCAAACAGATAGCCTCGAACAACTGTATATCCAACTGACTGATGAACAGGAATAACGACCGATTGGAATCAAAACCTTAGGAGGAATATCTATGCGAATCATAATGACCACCATGCTGCGGAGCATGTTCCGCGACACCCATACCCTGGTCTGGAACATCGTGTTTCCCATTGCCATGCTGATCGGATTGGGACTATATTTCAACGACGCCGCCTATTCTCACCGACTCCTCGCGGGCGTGCTGACAACCAACATTTTGTTTGGGGCCACGATGGTTACCGCGTTTAACGTCATGGCCCAGCGCAACCGCGGCATCTATAAGCTGCTGCGGGTGACACCTTTTCGCACCGTCTCGTTCATTACCGCAATGACGGGGGCGCGAACCGTGCTGGCACTGCTCGTCAGTGTGTGTGTCATTCTCATGAGTCTATTTATGCTCGGAGTGAAGCTAAGCCTGACTGGGCTTACGCTGATGCTGCTTGTCCTTCTGATCGGCACCGTTTGTTTTACCGCACTCGGTTTTCTGGCAGCCAACCTGTCCAGGGATGAGGGCAATGTCAACATGATCTCGAACCTGATGAGTTTTCCCATGCTGCTGACAAGTGAAGCCTTCTATTCTTTAGAACATGCGCCTGCATGGGTGGTCATCCTGGGGAAACTGCAGCCGTTCCACTACCTGGTCGATGCCATGTCCACTGCCGTTTCTCCGCAAGGCAATATCTCCGGCATCTGGATGCCCCTGCTGATCCTCGTAGGCTTCACGATCCTTATCCTCGGCGCAGCCGCATGGACCTTCCGCTGGGATTCGGAGCATCCTGCCGGATGGAAGCAGGGAAGTGCGAACAAAGCGGCCTCGATGTAACAGAAGCACAAAAATCCGAAGAGCCCCTTGTATAAAAGACATCTCATGCGGTATACTGAACAACAATATCAACATCAGGCCGATGAAGAGCTTCCAACTCCGAGGCGTTCTCGTCAAGGGGATCCGATCCTTCAACCGATCAGCCATCCCCCTAAGTTAACCGGACCCGCCCGTTACCGCGGAATCAAAGTGGATTGAACACGGACCCGCCTGTTTCGTGATAAGGTTACGGTTCAATCAATTTGGGTGGCACCGCGAGCGCATAAGCGTCCCTCGTCCCATATGGACTAGGACGCTTTTTTATTTTTTTCAACAAAAAGGAGCGCGGTGATCATGCTAGATATGAAATGGATCCGGGAAAGCACAGAGAATCAGGAAGAACTGCAGCGAGTAGCTGACCAGAAAGGCATTGCCCTGTCGGTTGCTGAACTTGTCCGGCTGGATGACCAGCGTCGGGCGCTGCTGCTGACCGTGGAGGGATTGCGGCAGCGGCGCAATGCCATCTCGCAGAAGATCAGCACGCTCGTGCGGCAAGGCAAACAGGAAGAAGCCGAGCGGACGAAACAGCAGGTCAAGGACATCAATGTGGAGCTAGACGAGCAGGAAGCGTTGTACCGGAAGGTCGATGCGGATTACGCCCAGCTGCTCATCCTTGTGCCCAATATCGTTTCGCCGGATACGCCGGTCGGAGCTTCGGATGAGGACAATGTGGAGATCAGACGTGTTGGCGAGCCGCCCGTGTTTGATTATGAATACAGGGATCATGTCACGCTCGGCGAGCAACACCGGATGATCGACATCCCCCGCGGCGTCAAAACCGCCGGCACGCGCAGCTACTATCTGACCGGCATCGGCGCAATGCTGCATCGGGCCGTTCAGCAGCTTGCGGTGGATATGCTGGTCGCCAAGGGTTTCACCCTTATGGACGTACCGTTAACCGTAAGGACGGAGGCCATGGAGAATACCGCCTTTTTCCCGCTTGGTCAGGATCAAGCTTTTCAAATTACGGAGCAAGATAAGTGGCTCGTCGGTACCTCGGAGGTGCCGCTCGTATCGTTCTATAGCGGTGAAGTCGTCGATGTGGCGCAGCCGATTCGCTTAGCAGCAGCATCGCTGTGCTTCCGGAGCGAGGTCGGCTCGGGCGGCCGGGACGTCCAGGGCCTGTATCGGGTGCATCAGTTCGCGAAGGTGGAACAGGTCGTTCTCTGCGAAGCCAGCGAGGAAGCCTCGGAGCAGCTTCTACAAGAAATCACGGCCAATGCCGAGGAGCTGCTGCAGAAGCTCGAATTGCCTTACCGTGTCGTTGCCGTCTGTACCGGGGATATGTCGCAGAAAACGTACAAGCAATACGACATCGAGACATGGATGCCAAGCCGCGGGGCTTATGGGGAGACTCACTCGTCGTCGAATCTGCTCGACTTTCAGGCGCGTCGCTCGAACATCCGCTACCGGGACGCGGAAGGCAAGCTGCGCTACTGCCACACCCTGAACAATACGGCCGTGGCTTCGCCGCGAATTCTTATCCCGCTGCTGGAGAACCATCAGCAGGCCGATGGCTCGATTCTCATACCGAAGGCGCTCCGACCTTACATGAACGGGATGGAGCGAATAGAGCCGCCAGCCGATGCAGTCATGGAGTAGAGAAAGCTGCAGTACACGAATAGGGTGCGATTCTATAGCCTGTCATTCGAGAACATCCATTCGTATCGACATATAAAGGCAGCCGGGGCTCCGGCTGCCTTTCCTCTTGGTTAGGTTCTATGGTCCGTTATGCTGTCTTCGCACGATAAGAATATTCGCGAACGATGATGGCAATCTTTTTTTACTTAGATAGGCTCGGAAAGCATATATTAGACGGAGGTGTGTCCGGCTTCTCTGAAGGTTCTTCGATGTATATTTTTCTTTAGATTATCGATGCCCATATGTTTTCAGCGAAGCTGAACCATTCGATAATCGCAAGAAAAATTTCCTCTTAGTGCGGTCTGGCTTCTGTGGAGGTTCAGCGATGTATATTTTTCTTATGGATTAAGTAGGTATATAATGTTCGTTATATAGGGATACCAACTATCGATAAATAGGTTTCATATTTTTCGGCATCCAATCAGACGGTTGTCTTCTCCCTATATAACAACTTACCGTGCAGTGCACGAATAAGGAGGTCATTCCATATGACAGAACCCCATCTTGATCATACAGCGCCCAAAACGCTTCGCGATATCCCTATTTCCATTCTGGATCTCGCCCCGATTACAGCGGGCAGCACCGCTGGACAGTCGCTGCAAAATACGCTCGATCTGGCCCAGCATGCCGAGAAGTGGGGGTATAACCGCTACTGGCTTGCCGAACACCACAATATGCCGGGAATCGCCAGTTCGGCCACTTCGGTCGTCATTGGCCATGTCGCCGGGGGCACGAGCAAGATCCGCGTCGGAGCCGGGGGCATTATGCTGCCGAACCACGCTCCCTTGGTCATAGCCGAGCAGTTCGGCACCCTGGAATCGCTCTATCCCGGCCGGATCGATCTCGGCTTAGGTCGTGCGCCGGGATCGGATCAGCTTACATCCCGGGCGCTTCGCCGCGGTCCCGGCAGCGACGGCCAGGACTTCCCGGACCGCCTCGGCGAGCTGCGGAATTACTTCCAGCCCACTTCGGGCTCGTCCATGCGCGTCAGGGCAATTCCCGGCGAAGGTCTGCATGTACCGATCTGGCTGCTCGGCTCCAGCGGTTTCAGCGCACAGCTGGCAGGACAGCTGGGGCTTCCGTTCTCTTTTGCGAGCCACTTTGCCCCCGATTACCTGATGGCCGCGCTCGACCTGTACCGCACCAGCTTCCGTCCTTCATCCGAGCTGAGCAAGCCTTATGCCATGATCGGCGTGAACGTGATCTGTGCCGATACCGATGAGGAAGCACAGCGCCTGGCTACCTCTCCGTACCAACAGTTCCTGAATATCATACGCGGCCGCACTGGCCAGCTGAGCCCGCCGGTGGACAGCATGGATGATCTATGGAACCTGCAGGAGCAGGCCATCGTGAAGCGCCAGCTGAGCTTCTCTGCCATCGGCAGCCCCGCAACTGTCCGCGCGCAGCTGGAGCAGTTCCAGCAGTCAACGAATGCGGACGAAATCATTGTCGCGGCCGCCATCTACGATCATGAGGCACGCCTGCGTTCTTATGAGCTGCTGGCGGATGTCGTCGGCATCAAATAAATGGTAAACCAAAAAGACCAGTCAAACCCGGTATTCCGGTGCTTGACTGGTCTTTTTTTATATCTTACAGCGTCAATCCGCCATCAATTGTAACCAGCGAGCCTGTCATGTAGCTGGAGCCTGGGGAAGCCAAGAAAGCCACCACGTTCGCGATTTCATCCGCCTCAGCCGGGCGTCCCATCCGCATGTTGCCCACTTCCTCAGGCACGTAGCCCCCTTCCATGAAGGACTTGGCTACCGCTGCCGTAAGCGGCGTCTGAACGCCGCCCGGACAAATCGCGTTCACGCGAATGCCCTGCTTCACGTATTCCAGCGCTGCTCCCTTCGTCAAGCCCACCACCGCATGCTTGCTTGCCGAATAGGCAGCTGCACTGTGCTCGCTGCGGATACCTGCCGTGGAAGCGGTGTTCACGATATGTCCGCTGCCCTGCTCCTTCATGACTTTCAACACATACTTCATGCCGAGGAAAGCACCCTTGACGTTCACGGACATTTGACGGTCAAATTCGTCCTCGTCGATATCATCCAGCATCGAAAACTTCTGCACGATGCCTGCATTGTTGAAGAAGAAATCGATTCGGCCGTAAGCTTCGACCGCCCTGTTCACGTAGTTCTGGACATCTTCAGTCTTCGTCACGTCCGCTTGCACGAAGATGCCCTCTCCGCCCTGCTCCTTGATCAAACGCAGCGTTTCTTCGCCGGCTTCCTTGTTGAAATCAACGAGTACTACCGCTGCACCGTTCTCTGCCAGTTTCAAGCTGCTGGCTCTGCCGATCCCGCTGGCTGCGCCGGTAATGACAGCGATCTGTTTGTTATCGGACATGAAACAACACTCCCCTTGATGAAAATATAAAATTAGTTCTAACCGAGTTTGTATCCCTATCGTTTCTGTTGTCTATAGCTCATAAATACAGGTCAATGGAAAGCATGACTTACTTCGCGAAATATCCGCCGTCAATCGGCAGCTCAACGCCTGTAATATAGGAAGACTCATCCGAAGCAAGGAACAATACGCCGCGTGCGATATCTTCCGCTTTGCCCAGGCGTGGAAGCGGAGTCTGGGATTGGAACCACTGCATCATTTGCTCATCCTTGAACAGATCCACGGTCATTGGCGTTTCGATGTAGCCGGGGTGAACCGAATTGCAGCGGATGTTATGCTTCGCAAAGTCCACGGCCGTGGCTTTGGTCAGCATGCGTACCGCGCCTTTGCTTGCCGTGTAAGGACCGGCGCCGCTGCCCCCTGTCAGGCCGGCAATGGAGGAGATGTTGACAATGGAACCGCCGCCGGCTTCGATCATGTGCGGAATGACATATTTTTGACCGAGGAATATGCTCGTAACGTTAATCGACATCGTCTTCTCCCAGCCCTCTACCGTCAAATCCATGAACGGCGTTGCATTGGAGACACCGGCATTGTTGACCAGAATGTCGATCTTGCCGAATTTTTGAACGGTCTCGTCCACGACACGAACCCAGTCTTCCTCGGAAGCTACATTGTGCTTGAATCCAATCGCTTCGCCGCCAAGGGCTTCAATCTCGGCTACGACGTCTTTGATCTTGTCTTCCTGTAGGTCCGTAATCGCAACCTTGGCTCCCTCCTGCACAAACAAAAGAGCGTCAGCTTTACCCATCCCACCTGCTGCACCTGTAATGATGGCTACTTTATTGTCTAATCTCCCCATGGGAAACCCTCCTGAATATTTAGTCGTTGGTTCGGCTATCTTCTTTGGACTGCCCGATCTTAAGCTGCAAATGTTCAATCATCTTCTCGTATGAAGCGATTAACACATCCATCTCCTGATCCGAGAAATCCGACCATAAGCCTTCATTTAATTCACGGTACTTCGTAATCATCCGGGCTTCAACTTCACGGCCCTGCTCCGTAATCTTAAGATAGACCTGACGCCTGTCCTCGCTTGACGCCACCCGTTCGATATAACCCTTACTGACCAGCTTGTTGCTCAAGTTGGTCACAGCCGAAAGCGTAACATTCAAGGCATTGGCAAAATATGAGCTGGTCTGCTGCCCCTCATACGCCAAGGTCTGAAGCACGTAGTACTGCGGGCCGGTCAAATCATTGTCCAGAATCTTGGCATAGTTCGCCACAAGCGTCATCATCTGACGGGCAACCATGTTAGATAATTGTTCCCTCTTATCCAGTTTCATCACCTCGATGCACAACGAAGTCCTTACAAATATATTACAAATTTAAATAGTTAAAAGCTTTTAACAATATAAATTGTATACCCTTTCACATCGATCGTCAACCACGATAAAATGCCCAATATGGTTGTTATTCCCACTGTCCTCATCCATAAAAGAACAACATAAAAAAAGCTCCCATGTCGCAATTAGAGAAGACAAAATACCTTCGGAGTTGATCTCGCTTGATCGATCCACGCAAGGATTCCAGTGGATAGCGTGTTCTAATCTATAGAAAAAAAGAGCACCCTCTGGTGCTCTTGAAAGTATATCCATCCTCGTTTCGGCGTATCCTATTCACCCAAAAGGTGATGCCTGTTAAGCCTTTCATTTATCCTGCCGTATCCATCCGCGCATCCAGCGTGAGTTGACGCAGCTGCTCGAGCGTCATGCGATCCACGAAGCGGGAGAACTTCTCTTTCTTCTTCCCGTTCTCCTGATAGACGGCGATCAGCTTCAGGATGATCGGAGCCAGCTGATCCGGCGCTAAATCCGTGTGCAGCGGCTTCGCCAGTGCAGCCTTCAACCCTCTCGGCTCTCCACCAACATAGATATCATAGGTATTCCTCATCTTCATCACGGCAATATCTTTCAGCAGCGGTTCGCTGGTGCCAAGCGCGCATCCTGCGTAACCGATCTTTAGCGGATTGGGTACAGGATGATCGGCGATCGCTTCATCCAGCATCTTTGCAACATCCAGTCCCGAATCCTCCGCCCCCCGGCAAAAGTTGCAGGTGATCAGGCTCTTGGAGACAAAGCCGGCGGGATGAACCTGAAGTCCGGCAGCTTCCAGCTTCACCTTGGCTTCTTCCACCCGCTCTGCATCCATCTCCACGTAGAGCTGCTTAAAGGTAGTCATCTCAATGCGGGCGTCCTCGCCCACGATGGAGCCCAATACGGCCAGCTGATCCGGGCGGAACAGCGTTCCGCCCACTTCAAAGCCGGGTGTCACTGCAAATTTTTGCATGGCCAAATGTCTACACTCCCATCAAGTTACCCAAATATCGTTCTCTTGCTCGGTTACCAATCATACTCTATATAAAAGATCTGCCAGCTTTCGTTATATCTTCATCCGCTGCAGGCGAAGGGCATTCAGCACGACCGATACAGAGCTCAGTGCCATGGCCGCCCCGGCCACCCAAGGTGCCAGAAGCCCGATGGCGGCAATCGGAATGCCAAGCGAGTTATAGCCCAGCGCCCAGAACAGGTTCTGACGGATGTTGCTCATCGTCTTGCGGCTCATGTAGATGGCATCCGGAATGCTGTTCAGGTCGCCCTTCATCAGCGTCACGTCAGCGGCTTCCATTGCCACATCCGTGCCTGTGCCGATGGCCATGCCGATATCGGCAACCGCAAGGGCCGGCGCATCGTTAATGCCGTCGCCGACCATGGCGACCTTCTTGCCCTGCTGCTGGAGCTTTTTCACTTCATCCGCTTTGCCTTCCGGCAGAACCTCGGCACGCACATGGTCGATGCCAACCTGCTTCGCGATGGCCTGTGCCGTGCGTTCATTGTCCCCGGTAATCATAATGACCTCAATGCCCATTTCTTTCAATCTCGCTACGGCAGCACGGGACGTCTCCTTGATCGTATCTGCCACAGCCACAAGACCTGCATATCGGCCATCTACAGCCGTCAGCATAGCAGTCTTGCCCTCGGTTTCAAGCTCCGACATTCTGCCGAGGATCGAATCAATCGGCACGTTATGCTGTGCCATCAGCTTGCGTGTGCCGACCAGCACCTCATGTCCTTCCACGCTGGCACGGATGCCGTAGCCTGGAATGGCTTCAAAATGCTCCGCAGCCGGAAGCCGCGTTCCTTTTGCTTCAATCCCGGCCACAATCGCTTCGGCAAGCGGATGCTCGGAGCTCTTCTCAGCTGATCCGACCAGACGAAGGAACAGCTCTTGATCAAAGTTATGAACCTCCACATCGGTTAACTCAGGTTTCCCTTTCGTGACCGTTCCTGTTTTATCCAGAATAATCGTGTTGATTTTATGGGTAGACTCCAGATGCTCCCCGCCCTTAAACAGAACGCCAAGTTCTGCAGCGCGGCCCGACCCGGCCATGATCGAGGTCGGTGTAGCCAGACCCAACGCACACGGACAAGCAATAACCAGAATCGCGATGGCAATTTCTAACGATTGCGCGAAATCACCAGGCGTTACCCAGAAGTACCATACGAGGAAGGCAACAATCGCAATGCCCACCACGATCGGAACGAAGATGCCGGAGATGACGTCAGCGACCCGCTGAATCGGAGCTTTGGAGCCTTGGGCTTCCTCAACCACCTTGATAATTTGGGCTAGAGCGGTCTCTTTACCCACTTTCGTCGCTTCAAGCGTCAAGCGCCCGTTCTTGTTTATGGTGGCGCCGATGACGGCGTCGCCCGCTTTTTTCTCAACCGGAATGCTTTCACCTGTCAGCATCGACTCATCTACCGCCGACGTGCCCTCGACCACTTTACCGTCCACCGGGATTTTCTCACCCGGCTTCACCAATACAAGATCACCCACCAGGACCTGTTCCACCGGGATGGTCATCTCCTGACCGTCACGAACGACCAGCGCCGTTTTGGCTTGAAGCCCCATCAGGGTTTTGATGGCCTCCGATGTACGGCCTTTGGCCAGGGATTCGAACAGTTTCCCCATAATGACCAGCGTGATCAGCACGGCACTCGTTTCATAGTACATTTCAGGCCCGTGGTGTGCATTTGCTCCGGCAGCGGCCCAATCGATCGTTAAATACAGACTGTAGAAATAGGCTGCTGAGGTACCGAGTGCGACCAGAACGTCCATATTGGCGCTTTTGTTGCGGAGAGCCTTATAGGCTCCCACGTAAAACTGTTTTCCGATAAAAAACTGTACCGGTGTGGCCAAGATCAGCTGGAACCAAGGGTTCATGAACAGATCCGGCATCCAGATCCAGGAGGTGAAGGAGAAATGGCTCACCATGGCCCAGAGCAGCGGCAGCGACAGAATCGCCGACAGGAGCAGCTTCCGCTTTTGCTTGGTGATGGCCTCCTTGCGGTGACCTTCCTGATCAAGCGTCTCCTGTTTGGAAACCGCCTGGTACCCAAGCTTCTCCACACGCTGTTGAATATCGCTAAGGCTTACCTCTGCGGGATTGAATTCCACCCGGGCCGTCTCCAGCGCAAAATTGACGTTGGCCTGATTAACACCTGGCATCTTGCTTACCACTTTCTCGATTTTCGTAGCACAGGCGGCGCAGTACATGCCAATCAGCTGCAGGTCCACGGTTTCCTTTGCCGTTCCGTAACCCAGCTTTTCAATTTTTTCTTCCATCTGCTGGACGGAAACCACGTTCGGATCAAATGTAACCGACGCTTTTTCCAGCGCAAAATTCACATTCGCTTCCTGGACGCCTTCCATTTTATTTAGACCCTTCTCAATCCGATTCGCACAGGCGGCACATGTCATACCCGTTAACTGCAGCGACGTTTTCTTCTGTTCCATCGTTCCTGCTCCCATCTTCCCTCACCCCTCTTCATCCTCGTGCCGTTTGATTAAACTACGTTATATCCTTGTTCCTCGATAATTTCTTTGATTTTATCCAAATTGACTTTGCCTGCGTCATATTTCACGGAGACCGTGCCTGCCTTCAAATCCACATGTCCCTCGATGTTCTCATTCTTTAAAGCTCCCTCAATGGAATTCACGCAATGCATGCAAGACATACCTTCAACTTTTATTGTTACCTGTTCCATGTTCAATCTCTCCTTTGGGTTATGAATTATTTTGAGCAGCCCTTCTAAAAGCGTGCCCGGAATTAGTTTTGAACGGGTTGTTCTCGTTTCTTGATGTTAGTATACCCCCCTACCCTATATATAGTCAATGGGTTTTCTCATTTTTTTTGAAAAAATAAGTCGTCGCTATGATTTAACCGCATAACCGTGCGGTATTCTTCACCCTGAATAAACACTTACTGCCACCTTTAGAAGGTGGCAGCTCCATGGAAACTCATCATAACCAGACCGTCTCCAGTCAGAATTCCATTATTTCATTAACTTGTTCATGGTTGTTAACAACTCGGTTATAACCTCATCATCGCCTTCCTGCAGGCGCTCCACCACACAGCTCTTCATATGATGCTCAAGCAGCAATTTGCTGACGCCGTTCAAGGCCGACTGAATCGAGGAGATCTGGTTTAATACATCGTCACAGTACGTATCCTTCTCAATTAAGCCTTTCACGCCGCGAATCTGTCCTTCAATTCGGTTCAACCGGCTGACGAGGTTGCTTTTTGTTTTATCGGAATGATGGCTCTTCCGTTCACTGGTTACTGCGCATGCATCATGTACATGTTTCTCGACTGTCATACCCATTCCCCCCTTGATCACTACTTCATCTTATTCTAACCCTATTCTCAGTATATCATATAGCCCCCCACCCTATAAAGCCCAGCTTCTGAAATGAAGTCCATCTCTTTAAAAGCATGCCGTTCTGTAGATCCTGGTTTTTGCACACAAAGATTATCGCCCTGTCCTGAATCACTTGCCAGAGGACGCGTAGTAACTATCAAGAAACAAAAGGGTGTCCGCGTACCCATCATGAAACATGGATGAAAAGATAAAAATATTCCGCGCCTCTTCTTCTGTTTCGGGCGCATTTTTCTCGAGGAACTTTCCTTTTTTATAGTCATAGAAGTAATCCAGGATATCATCGGACTGTGATGGCTCATATTGCTCCCCATATCGTTGTTTGATCTCGTCTATTTGCATTCCTATTTCAGCACCGCGCGTTGTTTGATAATGACCTTTCGATTCTTCCTCCATCCTGATCGCGACAACGGCATCATCTCTGTAGAACACCGCGATGCCGGAATCGTAATCAAATACGCCCCTGGCATGCTCTTGGCCTTTCCCAAGCACTTCTTCAGCTTCCGCACGATTCATGCCGTAGTATACCTTCTGGCCATTGTCTAACCGCACGATTCCCATATCTTCTGCGGTAAACTTTTCCTTGGGCTCATCGCTGCCACTGCAGCCTCCCAAGACCAGGATCAACAATATCAACAAGCAGAAGTATCTAATCATGTAATCCTCCTCCTTTGAAGTTTTTTACAGGATTTTACCATATAAAACTTTGCACAGGGCATTATTTTTTACCTGGCAAGTATGTCATCAAAAGTACATGCTCACAAAAGGTTCAGCATTCGAACAGTATTCAGCCATGAAAAAAAGATGCCCCATCAGATCCGAAATCTGATGGGGCACCCCCCTATATTTTCGTATTCAGTTATTAAATAAACTTAATAAATCGTCCGCCCCTGTTCATCCGGCACGCCGGATTTACGGAAGAAATACGTGTTGATCACATCCCGCCAATGCTTAGCATGCTCTGCTTGATCCGTGAGCCGCTCCGTCACTTGAACGAAGCGCTCCGGATCGACCTTTCCTTCCAATGAGGTCCAGGCCTCAAGCAGTCCTGCCGCTGCTTCCGCCCCGCCAAAATGTGAGTCATAGATATGCTGAATCACCGTTTTGCCGGATTTCAGCACATGGGAATACGGCACATGATGGAAGAACAGCAGCAGCTCGTCAGGACAATCCGCCAGCGAATCATATCGGGCCCTATTCGGCCCGAAATACTGCGCGGTATAGCCTGTGCCCGATGTCACCGTGCGATCGACGCCCATCCCGTCCCGATCGGCGAAATGGTACGTGCCCCACCTTGAATATTCATAGCCGTCCACATCCGGACCGTAATGCGTATGCGGCGTAATCATCCAGCCCACCCCGAGCGGGGCGGTATAGCTTTCATAGATCGGCCACGATTGCATCAGCATGTCGCATACCGTGTTGACCACCGTGTCGTCATTGCCGAAGGTCAGCCTCGTCCATTCTTCCGCGATCCCCTCGGAGGACAATTCCGGATCCCAGATCAGACGTCCGAAGCCATACAGATTCGCCTGTGCCAAGGTGTGCCCCGTCCAGTTCTCATCATTTCCGATGTTGGAAACGGCGGCGATCCCGCTGTATTTCATACCGTGCAGGGAACCGTTCACGATCTTCTTCACCTCGGACCCCGACCCATTCGCATAGGTATCGAAATCCAGCACCTCTTTCCACTGCGGCACCAAATAGCATACGTGACGCTGCTGCCCCGTATATTCCTGGGCGACCTGAAACTCCAGCACTTGATTGGTCTCTTTCATGCTGCCGAACAGCGGCGACACCGGTTCCCGCACTTGAAAGTCCATGGGCCCGTTCTTAATCTGCAGCAGCACATTGTCCTTAAACCTGCCGTCCAGCGGGGTAAAATGATCATAGGCCGCCCGCGCCCGGTCTGTGCTGCGATCGCGCCAATCCTGCATGCAGTTGTATACGAAGCAGCGCCAGATGACGAGCCCGCCATGCGGCTCCAAGGCCTCAGCGAGCATATTGGCGCCATCGGCATGGTCCCTTCCATAGGCAAACGGGCCGGGGCGATGCTCCGAATCCGCCTTCACCAGGAAGCCGCCGAAGTCCGGGATATAATCATAAATTTCATTCGCCGTATCCTTCCACCACTGCCGAACCTCTTCGCTCAGCGGATCGGAGGTCGATACGCCGCCGATATGCAGCGGAGCCGCAAAGTTAATGCTCAAGTACAATGAAATGCCATATTCCCGGAAGATATCCGCGACCTTCGCAATCGTCGGCAAATATTCCGCGGTAATGAACTTCGTCTCGATTTCATGCACATTGACGTTATTAATGGAGATGGCATTCAGTCCCACGGAAGCCAATAAGCGGGCGTAGTCTCTTACGCGATCCAGATTTTCGGTGAACCGTCCGTTTTCGTAAAAAATCGAGTGGCCAGAGTACCCGCGCTCCACCGAGCCGTCGGCATTGTCCCATTGATTGATCATCCGCAGTCCGTTCACTGGCTGCTCGGTCACCTTCAATCCGGTTAACGGTTGGTGGGAGGCCAGCAATCTCAATAAATGAAACACGCCATATAATACGCCTTTGCCCGATCCACCGGTCAGTACCAGCTTTTCCTGCTGCCCTTGGATTGAATGCTCCAGCTGAAAGCCTTCTGCGCCTAGCTGGTCTGCCATCCGGCTCCTATCCTCGCCTGAGCCGACCCCATCTAGTTCTCCCATGCCGGGTTCGGCTGATGTCGAAATGCGCACCTCGAAGTAAGATGAAGCCTGGGCCTCGGACGTGATGACCGGGACAATACCCAACATGGATTGGCACGCCCTCTTCAGTTCCTCAATGGCGGCGTTCGCAACCCGCGACTGCTGCAGGTCCGCTACAATCGTGCCGAGCAGCCTGCTGTATCCGGAGGCAAGCTCCCGGTCCTTTATGGGCGCATACTGCAACCACGCTTTATATAAAGTGCTGTTCAATATCAGTTCCTCCTTCTCAGGCTAATAGTCAGTGCCATCTCTTCGGATTGCCGTTGTCTTAAACCCCCGCTTTCCGTCAAAGCCAAAATACAGATGCCGGCCACAAGGACCGGCAACATGACAAGCTGATGGGAGCCTTAATCGCTTATATTGCTTCTTATTGGATTAGGATGAAGGCTTGCTCCGCGCCAAGACAGATTACACCTTGACCGTACGCTCCACCAAGCGATGAAATGCCGGTTTCGGCTGATGCCGCTCATCGAACAGGAAGGGCCAATTCTTCCGCCCCCGTACCGGGAAATTGTCCAGCCAAGTGTAATCGTCGGCAGCTCCCCAGAAGGTAACGCACGTAATATGATCCCGGTACTCCTTCAGAATGCCAAACATCGCCTCATACCTCTTGGCTTGAGCTTCCAGAAGTTCTTCCGGCGCTTCGGTCAGATCCTTCCGCTTGTCTTCAAACGAGAACATCGACACATCGAGCTCGGTGAGCTGAAGCTGCAAGCCGAGCGATGCATACTTCTCGATCGCCGCCCGGATATCGTCAAGATCCGGATCGTAGAGATTCCAGTGCGCCTGCAATCCAACGCCATGAATAGGAGTTCCTTGATCCAGCAAAGACTTGACCAGCGTGTAAATTTTGTCTCGTTTATTCGGGTGGGACTCATTGTAATCGTTATAGAATAACAACGCAGACGGATCGGCTTCGTGTGCATACTCGAATGCCTTGGAGATAAACTCGGGGCCAGCAATGTCCAGCCACTTGGATGGACGAAGCAGCTCGGCGCCTTCATCGGCAATTACCTCGTTCACGACGTCCCAAGCGTAAATATCGCCCTTGTATCGCTTTACGACCGTATCGGTATGCGACTTTAGCCGTTCGTACAGCGTGGCTTTATCCACCAGGTCCCCGTTCTTGTCTTCGAACAGCCAGTCGGTTGTTTGGTTATGCCATACCAGCGTATGGCCGCGCATCTTCATCCCATGCTCACGGGCGAAAGCGGCAAGCCGGTCCGCATCCTCGAACGTATACGTATCCTCTGCCGGGTGCACGCTTACAAACTTCATTTCATTTTCCGCCGTGATGCTGTTGAAATGATAGGATAGCAATTCCTCCTGCGTTTCAATCGTCCGCGGGTTCACGGCTGCTCCAATGAGAAAGTCATCCGCAAACATTTCCTTCAGCCTGGGTTCACTTCGTTGCGTGTTAGACATACGCAATCCCTCCTTGAATTTAGAGATCATAGCAAGATTGATGGTTTATGATCATGATGCAACGACATCGGTTGGTCGATAGCAGCCATCCAAGCATGCTCCAGACCATGCACCGTGCGTACAGGGAGCCGTGCACACGATGTACTTATTTGGTGGCTCCCGCAGGTTTACCCTTTCACCCCGCCAAGCGTCATCCCTTGCACGAAGTATTTTTGCAGGAACGGATACACCAGAATGATCGGCACGCTGGCCACAATGGTCATCGTTGCCCGAATAGAGGTTGGGGTGACCTGATTCGCGCCGCTTTCCGAGCTTGCAAACTGGCTTGCATAGTCGTTGCCCGAATTCAGCGAGGAGTTCGAATTCTGGAGTATTTTCATCAACTCATACTGCAGGGTGCTAAGCTCACTGTATGAAGAGTTATACAAGAATACGTCAAACCAGGAGTTCCACTGGGATACCGCCGTAAACAGCGATACCGTAGCAAGTACGGGCACGCATAGCGGAAGCACGATTTTCATGAAAGTCGTGAATTCACCGGCGCCGTCGATCCGGGCCGATTCCAGAATTCCCTCCGGCAGTCCTTCAATGAAGGAACGGATGACGATAACGTTAAACACGCCGATCAGACCCGGAATGATGTATACCGAGAAGGTGCCCAGCATGCCCAATTCGCGAATCAACAGGAAGTTCGGAATCAAACCGCCGCTGAAATACATCGTCAAGATGAAGGCAATCGATACGAATTTGCGCAGCACATATTCCGGACGGCTGATGGTATAGGCCACCATAGCACAGCAGAATACGGAAGTGATCGTACCGATCAACGTACGCAAAACCGAGATGAAGGTAGCGTGGAATATCGTGGCCTCGTTAAATACATATTTATAATTCTCCCACGTGAAATCCCGCGGCCATAAATAAATGCCGCCTTTTACCGAATCCGTCGCATTGTTGAAGGAAACCGCGAGCGTATTGATGAACGGGTACAACGTGACAATCATGAGACAGATCATGAACACAATGTTAAAGGTATCGAATAACCGGTCCGCTGGAGACTTGAACCGGGCGTGGGCCCGTGGTGAATCTGAAATCTTCGCCATATGAATCCTCCTGTACGTTTTCTGATAGAGAACGGTCCTCGCAAGCTTTCGCTTAGAACAATCGATCTTCGCCCAGTCTCTTCGCGATATGGTTGGCCGTGAACAAGAGTATGAAGCTGACGACCGTCTTGAACATGCCGGCTGCAATCGAGAGCGAGAAGTTGCCCATCTGAATACCGTATTTCAGCACGAAAATATCCAGGTTCTCGGAATAATCCACGTTCATGCCGTTACCAAGCAAATATTGCGGTTCAAAGCCGGATTCGAGCAAGTTGCCGATATTCATGATCAGCAGGATGATGAATACTGGCTTTAGACCCGGCAAGGTGATGTTCCAGATCCGTTGAAAGCGTCCGGCGCCATCGATTTCCGCCGCCTCGTACTGCGAGGGATCGATCATCGTCATGGCTGCCAAATATATAATGGTGTTCCAGCCGACATTCTTCCATACTTCCGAAACACCGAGTATTCCCCAGAAATATTCCCCTTCTCCAAGCCATAAGATCGGTTCCTTAATAATCCCGAACCACATGAGGAGTTCATTGATAATCCCGCCGTCTGCGGACAGAGCCGTCGAAATAATGCTCGCTGCCACAACCCAAGAGATGAAATGAGGTAAATAACTGATCGTCTGCACGACCCGTTTGAACATCAAATTACGCAGCTCATTGAGCAGGATCGCTAACACAATCGCCGTAACAAAACCTAAGACAAGATTGATAAAACTCATGGCAAGCGTGTTGCGCATGACCCGGAGGAAGTGTTCGTCTTGAAACAGAAAGGTAAAATGCTGCAAACCTACCCATTCCTGATCGAATATCTTCTTGGCCGGTTTAAAATCCTGAAACGCGATGGTCCAGCCCCATAGCGGCAGGTACTTAAAGACAAACAACCATATCAAAAAAGGGATCGACATGAAGACCAGCGCCTTCTGCTGCAGCAGCTTCTGGAAGAAGCTTTTTTCGCCTGATGGCGGTTTATTGTTCAAACCAGTATTGTTTTTCCGTTGTTTATTGAAGAAACCTTTCGATACCGCCGGCGTTTCACGTAGCGCCGTCGTCTCTGCAGGTCCAATCGGGTTCGCCTTATCCACGGTTTCTTCTCCTTCCTATCCAGCCCAGACAATGGTTATAGAGGAGGAGGGACGAATACAAACTTATCGAGTGGTCCGCCCCTGATCTCCTCTTCTTCAACTATTATTGTCCTTGGGCATTTGCGATTTTCTTGGCTACTTCCTCAGTGATCAGATCCTCATATCCCTTCACGTCCAGCTTGCTGAACTCACCCACGTACTCGTTCCATATGCCGTCAAACTCCGCAGGGTTGGCAAGAACCAGTTTCGGGAAGTATTTACGCTGCAAATCGCTTTTCTTCTGCGTGAAGATTTGGGCTGGTGACCCCTGATCGATCGGAATGCTCCAAGCCGGATACCATGGACGGTCGTCCGGTGCCGCAAACAGCTGCGAGAAGGAATCAATGTCGTATGCTTCAAGCAATTTCTTGTCCGGTTCGGAGTAAGACATTTTCGCAACCTCAGGCTGGCGTCCCGCACCCACGGAATTACCGTCAGAAAGCGTAGAACCGTTGCCGTAACGAGGCCAGTTGTATTCAAAGTACTTGAAGCCGAAGGACTCGCGGAAGGCTTCCGTATTGGTCTGTGCAATCTGCTCTTCCGTACGGTAGAAGCGGCCGTTCTCGTCTACGGAATACGTCTCGTCCTTGATGCCCCAGTTCGACAGAATTTGGTTCTCGTCCGTCAGCAGGTTGTTGAAATACTTCACAATGCGTTCCGGATCCTTCGCGCTGACGGAGATCCCTACGCCGCGGTTGTTCACAAAGGATGGCGGATCCAGATATTGATCCTTGGTATTCTCATCGTATACGATCGGCAGCGCCATATATTCGAGATCGTCGTTACCCGATTTATTGGCTGTTTCGCGCAAGTTGTTCATCGCTTGGCCTACCTGCCATCTATAGTCGAAGAAGCCGAGCACCTTACCGGAAGTCAGCTTGGCAAGGTATTGATCATAGTTGTCCACGAAAGAGGATTTATCGAACAGGCCTTCCGCATTCAGCTTGTTCAGCTCCTGCAGGTAACGCTTCGTAATGTCGTCGTCAGCGTAATCATTCGCTACGTGAGTCTCCATGTCGATGATGATGCCGCCATCGTTCGGATAACCGGCCAAGTGCATCGGTGCATTGGTCAGGGCAAAAAATTTATCCTGCGTCGTCAGTGCCAGATATCCGGTCAAGCCTTCCTCCGGATGCTTCTTCACGTAATCGCGAATCAGGTTCAAGTACTCGTCGAAAGTCTTGATTTTCGGGTAACCCGCTTCCTTCAGGACGCGGCGCTGAATCCAGAATGCTCCTTGCTCGATATTGGGAGCCGACGTGTACTCTCCTACAACCGCACTTAACGGGAGGAAGTAAATGTTGCCGTCATCGGCTTTCATCAGATTGTAATACGGCTCGTACACACGCTTGATGTTAGGGCCGTACTTATCGATCAGGTCATTGAGCGGAATGAAGGCGCCCGCCCCGACCAGCTTATCGATCGAGCTCCCCGGCACAATCACATCGGGATAATCATTGCTGGCAATGAATGTTCCCACCTTGGTGTTCTCGTCTCCGACCAAATGCTCCATTTTAAAATTCACGCCGGTTTGGTCTTCGAAAATTTTACCGATGGTGGTTTCGTTCGTATTTTTGTCTTTACCTGCTGCGGAGTTGAAATAGGTGAAGGTGACCTTCTCTTCTTTCTTCTCGCCTTCGCCGCCGGCAGCCGGTGCGTTATCCGCTGCCTCTTTACCGCCGCCGCAAGCCGCCAGAAGCGATACCATCATAACCACGGTCAGACAGCTTACCCAAAATTTCTTGTTCATGCTCTTGACCTACCCCTTTCGGTCTCGTTAATTTGTAAGCACTTTCATTATAAGAGAGCTCAGGAGCGATTTTCACCCGTCAATCTTTAGGTGATACTTTGAAAACTATAGAACCGTATCCACGGTCGTGAAAAATGGCGCCCCTGCGGCCTTCGTCGCACCACTTCTCCTGATTAACGAACAAATCCTGCTGTAGTCACTCCGAACCGGAGTGCCAAGCAGGATTTGCCCTGTTAGGTTTCGATGGGGATGGACAGTCTTACCCGGGTGCCTTGTCTAGGCGAGCTGTCGATTTCAAACTGGAACCGGCTCCCGTAATACAGCTTCAGCCGGTAGATCACGTTCTGAATGCCGATCCGCTCGCCCATCTCGTCCTCGGTATCCAGGTAGCGGTAGATGCGTTCCACCTGCTCAGCGGACATGCCTGCTCCGTTATCCTGAATGCTGCAGATAAGGGCTTGTCCCTCGCGTGCAACACGAACCTCAATTCGCCCCCCGTGCTTGAGCGGCTCAATGCCATGAATGCTGGCATTCTCCACAAAAGTAACGATGGCCATCTTCGGTATTTGCAAATGTCCTTCCTCTGCAGGGGCGCGAACCGAGTAATCAATTTTGTCGCCAAACCGGTATTTCTGGATTTCAAGGAAACAGTGAATAAACTCCACCTCTTCCTTGAGCGTCACCATGTCTTTTTTCCAAACCAGGGAATTGCGGAAGATCTTAGCCATATTATGAATGATTTTTGCCGTCTCATCCTCATCCTTCATCAGGCTGCGCATGCGGATGGTCTCCAGGGCGTTAAAGAGAAAGTGCGGATTAATCTGGCTCTGAAGAGCGTTCAATTGCGCATGCCGCCGCTGAAGCTCCAAATTCTTCTTCTGGATATCCGCCACGTACACGTCATTGATCAAGCTCTTAAGCTGCAGGGTCATCCGGTTGAATTCACCCGTCAGCTGACCGATCTCGTCATATGCCTCAGCCTCTTGGATCGTGTCGTAATTCTGGTTCTTGACCTTCTTCATATGCTTGAGTATCCGTACCAGACGCACGTTCAGGGAACGGCTGATCCAGACAATCACCAAGGTCGGAAGCAGAAAGTTCAGGCAGGTCAGCACAATGACGAACCGCAAGGACTGATGCACGTCGCGCAGCACCACATCCTCCGGCGTCACCGCCATGATCATCCAGGTGTTCAGATTGTTGGTCGTAAACGTATCGGTGTGAAACTCCAGAAACCTGTCGTCATGCGCGATGCTGCTGTACGGAACGGAACCCTGCATAATATCAACCTTCGGATCCGTGGTGTATTCGATATTTCCGGCGCCGCTCAGCAGGTACACTTTGCCCTGCACATTCAGATTGCTCATGATCTGCCGAATCGAGGGCATCCGCATATCAATCTTGAGATACTTGGTATGATCATCCTGGGAACTGAAATAATTCATGCTCCGGATGATGCTGAAGCTGTCCAATTGGCCGTTCTTGCCCGTACGCATCACAATCGGCTGGGTTACGTTTTTGCCCGCAATTGCGTTGTACCAGGCCTCTTCCTTCACCTGGTCGCTGATATAATTAATGCCGCCGGAATACAGCAGGGTCGGATTGTCCACATACACCGTAATCTCGCTGACCGAATTGTATACGGCGCTGCCCGAATTCAAAATGCGGCGGAGATAGGTATCATAAGCCTCGATATAATCGGCCGGATGATCGTACACCGTCTCCATAATCTCGTTCAACTGAATGTCCGTGTAGAAGACGGAGGAGATCTCCAGCGCATCCTCGACTTCACGACGGAACTCATTCTTCATCTGCTCAAGCGCCACGGTTATATCCTGGATCCGCTGCTCCCTCACGCTGCCGGATGTCACGTTGTAGAAGATGAGGTTGGTGACCAGAATTGGCAAAAATACGGCCAGGAAATACATCAGCAGCATCTTGTCCCGCAGACGGACATTATTCAAGCTTGGCTTCATCGATTCGCCCCTTCGGACGCGGCCTCCTTCATCAAGCGGCTCCGGTACTCGCTTGGCGTCATTCGCTCCAGCTTCTCGAATTGCGTGACAAAATAGTCCGGGTTGCCGAAGCCGACCCGCTCCGCCACCTCATAGATGCGCAGATCCGTTTGGCGCAGCAATCGCTTCGCTTCGTTTACGCGCAGCTGCAGCAGGAAGTCATTAAAGTATATGCCATACGCCTTTTTGAAAAGCTGTCCCAAATACACCGGATTCATATAGAACTTCCCTGCGATGCCCTTCAGGCTGATATTCTCACGATAATGGGCCTCGATATAAGCCCGGATCTTCTGGATTCCGCCCTTGTGCTGCTCCTTGCGAAGCTCCGCGATATAGTTCGCGCTCTCAATGGCGAATTCCGTGAACAACCGCTTCAGCCCCTGAAGCGACAAGTTGCGGTCATGCCATTCGGTCATCGGCTCCAAACTGGATAGCCGGCTCTGATTCCCGTCCATGCTGCCGAGCACCCGGACCACGCCCAGCACGCAGTGGTTGATTGCCGTCTTCACCGCTTCGGGTGCATACAACTTCTCCCGGAAGGATTCGAACAGTAGACGAATCGTCACTTCCAACTTCTCGAAATGCAGCTCCTCGATCTGCTCCAGAAACTGCTCGTAAAGCCCCTCTTCCAGCCCGATGTAATGAAGGCCGTGCTGGGAGGCCTCCTCATGGATCACAATGCCGCTCTCATCATAGATATATTTGTAAAGAAGTGATTCTTTGGCCGTTTCATATGCCTCCTGAATGTGGGACAGCTGCAACACCGGTTGACCAAAATAAACAAAGATTCGTTCGTGGCCCGAATCGGCAAGCGATTGCTGAATGCGTCTGGCAAATCCCCGCTGACACCCCTGGAACGAGTGCAGAATGCTGCCCGGAACGATAATGCCGATTCGATTGCGATGCTCATGCAGGTAGAAGGGCTGTTCTCCATTCGAGATCGCAAGGAGAGCCGCCTCCACCCTGTCCTTGAATTCTGCTCTGCCATCGTCATTGCTGTTCGCCGCCGAAGCCTGCTGGTAGTCATTCCGTTCGACAAAGACGTAGAACAGGCGACTCTCCGGCTGAAGCTCGAGGCGTTGCTCCCATTCGTGCAGCAGCGCCTCATCGGCTTCCCCTATAATGAGTGATTCCATCAAGGCCCCGGACAACAGCCTCTCTTCTCTCAAGCGAGCCTCGCGGTCTGACTTTAGCCGCTCGCTGAGCCGAACCAGCGCATGGCTGAATTCCGTCTCATCAATCGGTTTCAGAATGAAATCATGCACGCCATAGCGGACGGCCTGCTGGGCATAATTGAAATCATCGTATCCGCTTACAATAATGAAATACGGCTTGACGATGTCCTTCGTGACAACATGCCTGATCAGCTCGAGTCCATCCAGCACCGGCATGCGGATATCGGTGATGACCACATCCGGTTGAAGCCGTTCAATCAGTTCCAGCGCATCTTCCCCGTTATCCGCCTCATCTACAATTTGAAAGCCGCAGGCTTCCCAATCAATCAGCTTCAGGAGCCCTTTGCGCGTAAACACCTCGTCATCCACCAATATCGCCCGGTTCCATTGCACGGTATGTCCCCCTCGCCTGTTCAAACACATCTGCTGTCACATATCTTCTACCTGACTATCAGCAAACGCTTTCATATAGTAAGTCTATTGTTCATGCTCCGCATGCAATTGTCAATGAATTTGAAAATAACGCTCGGCATTGTGGTAGCAAATATCCTGGATAATGGCACCGATATATTCATAATCCGCGGGCAGTTCCCCTTCCTTGATCCAATCGCCGAACAGGCGGCACAGCACTCTGCGGAAATATTCATGCCTCGGGAACGACATAAAGCTCCTGGAATCGGTCAGCATGCCGACAAATGTGCTGATCAGCCCCATGGAAGACAACGCGGTGAGCTGCTTCAGCATCCCTTCCTTTTGATCGTGGAACCACCAAGCGGAACCGAGCTGAAGCTTACCCTCGACGCCAGCCGACTGGAAATTCCCGATCGTAGTAGCGATCATTTCGTAATGCGAGGAATACAGGCTGTACACAATGGTTTTCGGCAGCTGATCGTTCCTGTCGAGCCTGCTTAGAAAACCGTTCAGGCTTTCTGCCAGATGGAAATCGAGAATCGAGTCATACCCGCTGTCCTTGCCGATCTTCGCGAACATGCGAGCATTATTGTTCCGGATCGCCCCAATGTGCAGCTGCATGGTCCAGCCCTTGGCGTGATACATTTCTCCGAGCTTGAGCAGGGTATAGGTGCGATATTTCCGATCTTCAAGCGGTGTGAGGCTGCCCCCGCTGATCGCTTTGCCGTAAATGTCCGCAACCTCTTGTTCATCGGCTTGTTCGAAAGGAAATGCGCCAAAGCCGTGATCCGACAGACGGCAGCCATGGTCGTGGAAATATTGAATCCGCTCCTGCAGGGCATCCAGCAATCCCTGATAATTATCCACGGCTATACGAGCCGTTGTTCCCAGGTTCTGTGCATAGGTGGTAAAATCCGGGCTCGTGACATCCAGCACCCGATCCGGCCGGAATGCCGGGGCAACGACGGTCGACAATTCCCCATGATCCCGAATGGCCCGATGATACTCCAGCGAATCAACGGGATCATCTGTCGTGCAGGCCACTTTGACCTTGAATTTCTCCAGAATTCCGCCTGCCCGCAAGGCAGGAGCCCTCAGCTGCTCATTGCAAGCTTCCCAGATCTCCTTAGCATTATCAGCGGTCAACCGCTCTTGAATCCCGAAATAACGGGTCAACTCCAGATGGGTCCAGTGATAGAGCGGATTGCCCACCAAGCGCGGAACGCATTCCGCCCAGGCCATGAACTTAGCTTCGGCGCTGGCACTGCCTGTAATCAGCTCTTCGTCGACGCCAAGCCAGCGCATCGCCCTCCATTTATAATGGTCACCCTCCAGCCATAGCTCCGTCAGGTTATCGAACTGCCGGTTGGTGGCGATATCCTTCGGGTTTAAATGATTGTGGTAATCGAATATCGGCATCCCTTCCGCATAATCATAAAAGAGTTTCTTCGCGCTGTTGCTGTTTAGGAGCAGGTTTTCCGTGTCCAAACGACTCATGTGATCGCCCTCCGATTCTTATTTCGATTTTCAGTTCCATACTACCATACAAGTATGGTAGTATGGAATACATTAGGAGGTGATGCAGTGGTAGAATCTTTGCGATTACAGCCAGGATCGGCCGGAAATATCGTGTACTCCCGGCTTAAACAGCAAATTGTCAGTCTGGAGCTGCCGCCGGGAACGGCTTTATCCGAGAAGGAGGTTTCCCTATCCTTCGAGGTCAGCCGGACGCCGGTACGGGAAAGCTTTGTCCGTTTGGCCCAGGAGGACCTGGTTGTTGTGCTTCCCCAGCGCGGCACGCGTGTCTCGCTCATTGATTCGGAGCTGGTTGAGGAAGCGCGCTTCATGCGTGAACAGCTGGAGAAAGCCGTCGTCCGGCTTGCCTGCGAAAGCTTTCCCGAGGATAAATTGGCCGAGCTGGAGCACAATCTGTCCGAGCAGCGCGAGAGCATCGAGAAGCATGACGGCAAGCACATGTTTGAACTGGATGAGGCCTTTCATCGTATTTTGTTCGAAGGCTGCCGCAAGGTCGGCACATGGAACGTGCTGCAGCAGATGAACGCTCATCTGAACCGGAGCCGGATGTTATGGTTGTCCGCCGATCCGAATTGGACCAACCTGTACGAGCAGCATCGGGAGATCGTGGACGCGATTGCACGTCATGACGCCGATCATGCCGAACGGGAAATGCAGGCGCATCTCAGCCTGATCATCTCCAATCTGGCCGTGCTGAAAGAGAAGCATCCCGATTATTTTAAATAATCCTATGGCAGTGGAGAGACTTTAACCGACTCGCTACTCTCCATCTTGGCGGTGCACTCGTAACTTGCAAAATTCCCAGCAGCTTTGCGTTAACTCCTTAAACTTGTAAAGGCGGTGAAGAAATGCGCATGGTATTCAGGTGGTTTGGCGAGGGCAACGATACGGTCTCGCTTGATCAGATTAGACAAATCCCCGGCGTGGAGGGCATCGTATGGGCACTTCACGATATTCCTGTCGGCGAGGAATGGCCGATGGAGCGAATTGAAGAAATCGCGGACCAGGCAAAAGCGTACGGCCTTCATATTGACGTCGTCGAAAGCGTGAATGTGCATGAGGATATCAAGCTTGGTCTGCCCTCGCGGGATCAGTACATAGCCAACTACATCCGGACGATTGAGAAATTGGGCCAGGTCGGCGTCAAGGTCATCTGCTACAATTTCATGCCGGTGTTTGACTGGGCTAGAACCGATCTCCATAAGCAGACTGCCGATGGATCGACGGCTCTCTTCTTTGAGAAGGCCAAGATCCACGGCATTGATCCGATGGAGCTGGTACAGACGATCAACCGAAACAGCAAGCTTACGATGCCAGGTTGGGAACCGGAGCGTTTGGCGCATCTGACCTCCCTGTTCGAAGCATACCGCGGCGTTACCGAGGACGATCTGTGGCGTAACCTCGAATATTTCCTAAGCGCCGTCATCCCGACTGCCGAGAAGAACGGCATTCGAATGGCCATTCACCCGGATGATCCGCCTTGGCCGATCTTCGGTCTGCCGCGGGTCATCACCAGCCAGGAGAATCTGCGGAGATTTCTCAAGCTATATGATAGCCCGGCGAACAGCTTGACCCTGTGCAGCGGATCGCTTGGCGCCAATCCGGACAATGACATCGTCTCCATGATCCATGAGTTCCACGACCGGATTCCGTTTGCGCACATCCGGAATGTACGCGTCTTTGATAACGGCGACTTCATTGAAACGTCCCACCGTACCGAGGACGGTACCGTTGATATTTCCGGCATTGTGCAGGCCTATCATGACAACGGTTTCACCGGATACGTAAGGCCCGATCACGGTCGGCATATCTGGGGCGAGCAGTGCCGTCCGGGTTACGGCCTGTATGACCGCGCCTTGGGCATTATGTATCTCTGGGGGCTGTGGGACGCTTACAGCCGGGAGCGCGCGGGAAGTCCAGCCGAGCTGAAGGAGGCCGTACAATGAGTGAGGCAAATATCCATGCAGCGGGTACAGCCGAACCCGGATCAAGCAAAGCTTCTGTTGAGTCCGCATCGCAAGCGACGCCATCCCTTCCCATTCATCCGTCATTAAACGGGAAGACGGTTGTCATTACGGGCGGCTCCGGCGTATTGTGCCGGGCGATGGCTTTGGAGCTGGGCCGGCAAGGTGCCAAGGTCGCCGTCTTGAATCGTACGGCCGAGAAAGGGCAGCAGGTGGCGGATGAAATTACGGCCGCCGGCGGTACGGCGATTGCCGTTTCCTGCGATGTAACGGATGTGGAAAGCGTCCGGCAAGCGGAAAAAGCTGTGCGGGAATCTTTCGGACCCTGCGATATCCTGATTAACGGAGCTGGCGGCAACCGGAAAGACGCGAATACAACCAACGAGATTTTCCGTCCGGAGGATGTGGGGCAGCCCGATGTGACAACCTTCTTCGGGTTAAGCGTGCCGGGCTTCCGCAGCGTGTTCGATTTGAACTTCATCGGCACGCTGATACCGACGCAAATCTTCGCGGAAGGGATGCTGGGACGTCCCGGGGCCGTCGTGCTGAATGTCTCGTCCATGAGCGCACCCAGCCCGATGACCAAGGTGCCGGCATACAGTGCAGCCAAGGCGGCCATCAACAACTTCACGCAGTGGCTGTCCGTTCATCTCGCGGAATCGGGCATTCGCGTGAACGCGATTGCGCCGGGCTTCTTCCTAACCGAGCAGAACCGCAATCTGCTGACTCATCCCGACGGTTCGTTAACCGAGCGCTCTCATAAAATCATCTCCCATACCCCCATGAGGCGGTTCGGCGTGCCGGAGGATCTGCTGGGCACCCTGCTCTGGCTCGTGGACGATCAGACCTCCGGCTTCGTTACGGGAACGGTAATTCCCGTGGACGGCGGCTTCATGGCTTATTCCGGCGTATAACGGATTACTATGCAGCAGGGCCGACTTAAGATCCTTTGATCTTAAACCGGCCCTGTTTTTTTGCATCACGGCAACTGTATATGCCTGAGTTTATCCGGATTTGCCACGGTATAAATCGTTTCGATCCGATGGTTCTTAAAAGCAAAAGAATAAATAAATTGGACACCGTTATTCAACCGGATCCGCATTCCCGGCAGACCATTGACGGTAAGATAAGAGTACGCATATTGTCCTTCATACATTTTAAGCAGGTTCAGATGCAATTGGATCACTTTATGAACTCCAACCACAGGAATTTGCGCCGCTCTGACTTTACCGCCGCCATCCGAGTAGAGCACGACATTTTCGCTTAACAGCTCCAGCAGCTTATTCGTGTTCCCCTGCAAGAGGGAATCCACAAATTCCTTGATTTGCACCTCCGCCACCGAGATCGAGGGTCTCTGATCAGGTTCAAAATGAATGCTGCTCTTAGCGCGGCGGAAGATTTGACGGCAATTGGCACTGCTTTTTCCCAGAATTTCAGCAATTTCGTCATAGGAATAATGAAAAATCTCGCGGAGAAGAAAAACGGCTCTTTCCACCGCGTTCAGCTGCTGAAGGAGCAGCAGGTATGCTGTAGAAATAGACTCTTGCTGCTCTACGATAAGCGAAGGGTCCGTCTCTGATGCCATATTCTCGATCAAGGGTTCCGGCAGCCAGGGACCGACGTACAGCTCGCGCTTTTTGGCAGAAGAGCGCAGCAAATCCAAGCAGCGATTCGTTACGATTTTGTACAGAAACGCTCTCTCATTGCGAATGTCCTCCGGATGGGGCAATTGGTTATAGCTGATGAAGGCCTCCTGTACGATATCTTCCGCATCCATCACACTTCCCAGCATCCGGTAAGCTAACGAGAACAGAGCGGATCGATAGCTTTTATACAATAACTCTGTGCTCATTCGGGGTCCTTTCCTCACTTTCAAGCGAGAGTATATGCTGTACAGCCCGCTTGGCGCTTGCAGTTGCAGCATCTACCAAGAGTTCGCCGTGCGCTGCCCATTCTCCCGCTACATACAACCCGATGATTTCAGGAACGGCTGGACCCGGGTTCTCCTGGCGTTTCACATGCATAAAATCGTGGCAAACCGTGATGTTAGGAAGGTATTGTTTCTCCACGAGCTCGTTGCGCCAACCGGGCTGCACCAAGTCTAAGGTTTCTTCTAATTCCTGCAGATCCCTTCTTGCATCCTTCTCCTTGCCCTGATACTTAAGCAAGGTTATGACTTGTGCGCCATCATCACTCAGGTAAGCCGCTCGGGATTGATTCGAGAGAAAGACGGTTTGATCGAGGCCGTACACAAACTGCTGCTTCGGTTCCGGAAGACGACGCAGGGCTACATCCAAGCAAGCCGCTGTCACTTCGACCGCCTGCTCCTTCCAAGTATGAAGGGCGGTTTCTTCTGCATGGGGCACCAGTTCATGAGCGACAGCTGGCGGTGTGGTAAGAATAATATGGTTTGCTTCTATTTTCATGCCATCGCCGCAAAGGACGTGCCGTACCTTTCCCTCGTGATGCTCAACCGAAATGACTTTATTCTTCGTTATGATTTGAACTCCCTGCTCCAGAGCCTTTTGTTTTAATTCATCGACCATGGCCCCCCAGCCCCGATCCAGATACAGCACTCCCTTAAGCGCATGCTTAAGCTGCTGCAGTACAGGACCGGCAGCCTGCAGGTCAGGGGCTACCACATAACTCGCTGTACGTAGTAGCGAATAGAATAAATTTCGTACCATCGGATCCTGCACGTTACCTTCAATCCATTCGCGCAGACTCATGTTGTCGTACAGCTGCGTATCCAGTTTACCTAATTTCGCAAGCCAGGCGCCGAGCTCCATCTTGCCCTTCCAGGATAATAGAGGGGTGGTGAATAGGGATTTCACGCCCATGGGCAACGGACTTAATTTCCCTTTCCAAATCCCGTACCCGTCAATCGAAGGTTGGCCTCCCGGCAATTGGAGCCCTAATTCGCGAAAGGTTGAAAGGGCATCTCCATGATATAAGGCATGCCCGCCCAGATTGAAGTAGGCTCCCTTCTTCTTATGGGTCATAGCCCGACCACCTAAACGCTCCTGCTTTTCAACGAGTATCGTTTGCTTCCCTGCTCTTGCCGCATAGATTGCAGCTGTTAAACCGGCTACGCCTCCACCTACAACGGCTACATCATATTTTAGCATCCGTCATCATCCCTTTCGGTTTTATACGGGTATGACGGGCGAGGGCATCGAGATGTGACAGGAATGAAGATCCAAACCGAAAATTCATGCAATTCATGATTTCGGTAGTACAATCGACAAAACCCCTCTTCAATTTCGAAGAGGGGCTTTGCATGGCTCTATATCATAATCGCACGTTTGGGCTTCATTCCGCCTTACAGCACAGCCTCCGGCTTAAAAAAAGCCGGCAAGTACTTTTTGTTCGCCTCCAGCATTTCATCGAGCAGCTGCTTCGCTACGGTCACGGACGGCACCAGCGGATGATGCACCAGCGCCTGCAGCGCAATGCCGCGATCACCGGTAATGGCCGCTTCGATCGTCAATTGTTCGTACACTTTCACCGCATGCATCAGTCCCTTCACATGGGAAGGAACCTTTTGCGGAGCCAGCGGTATTGGCCCTTGGCCCGTAACCACGCAGTTGATCTCGATGCTGGCATCCGCAGGCAGGAAATCATAGATATTGCCGTTTGCGACATTCAATGTCTGGATATCATGGCGGTCATTGTAGATGGACGTCATCAGGTTGACTGCCGCTTCAGAGTAATAAGCGCCGCCCCGCTGCTCCAGCTGCTTCGGTTTCACGGCCAAATTCTCATCCTTGTAAAGCTCAAACAGCTCCTGTTCAACGCGGCTGACCACGTCCGCTCGGGTTCCGTCCTTCTCCAGCGATGCCTTCATATCCGCAAACATCGTATCGGTCATGTAGAAATATTTAAGATAATACGTCGGGATCGCTCCAAGCGAGCGGATAAAGTCCGCATCCCAGCCGAAGGTCGGCACGTTCTTTGCCGTATACGATTTGCCGCCGTCCAGCAACTCCGGCATCTTCTCTTCCCCGTTAACGATAGCGGACGTCACCCAGTGCAGATGGTTGATCCCGACAAACTCGGCCAGTACGTCCTTCTCCGACACGCCATACTCCGCCGCCAGGAACTTCTGAAAGTTAATCGGCGAGTTGCACAGACCGACCGATTTCACCTTACTGTGCTTAGCAACCGCCTCCGTGACGATACCCGCCGGATTCGTGAAATTCAGCATCCATGCATTCGGTGCCAGCTCCTCGATATCGCGGCAAATGTCCAGAATCACCGGAACCGTGCGCAGCGCCTTCAGCATGCCGCCCGGGCCCGTCGTCTCCTGCCCGATGACGCCGTGTTTAATCGGAATATGCTCATCCTGTTTACGTGCCGCGAGCAGGCCGACACGCATCTGGGTCGTCACAAAATCGGCACCCGCAATCGCTTGTCTGCGATCCAGCGTCAGGTGAACCTCGATCGGCAGGCCCGACTCTTTCACCATGCGTTTGGCCAGATTGCCTACAATCTCCAGCTTATGCTTGCCTTCTTCAATGTCAACGAACCATAGTTCGCGAATTGGCATTTGCTCATAATTGCGAATGAAACCTTCAACAATTTCCGGGGTATAGGAGGAACCTCCCCCGATGACCGCTATCTTTAATCCTGCTGCCACGTTAATCGCCTCCAAGGTATGGTATCAATCGTATTTATCAGGTTTTTATCCAACGATAAACTGATCAGGCTGTGGTTGCCTGCTCAAACGTAAATGCTTTCAGTTTGGCCTCCGTCTGTGCATCAATGGCATGACCGTCAGCGTCCATCGCGCAGAGAAGCGCGCCGGAAACCGGATCGGATGTCAGTCTTACACAGGTTGCATGCGGTGCCCGGACCGCAACGATCCGCTCGATCGCATCCGTCAGGATCGAGCTGTTCGGCCTGTTCAGCACGCTGCCGATATAGACAATGTCAAAGGCTTCATCCGTCATGTCCAGCCGCCGGATCAGCGTACATACCGCATTGGCCAGCTCTTCGCCTTCATTCTCAAGAATTCGGGTGGCTACCTCGTCACCTGCTTCAGCTGCCTGGAACAGGGTCTTCACGAGGCTTGGCGGAACCTTCGTCTTGCCGTAGAGGACATCCTCATACATCGGTTCTACAGACGTATATCCCAATTGCTCCAGTACGAGCGATGTCAATAAGGTTGCCGGTCCCCGCTCATCCCAGGCCCGAATGACTGCCCGGAAAGCCAGCGTGGCAAATCCGGAACCGCCCGCGTAGCCGTCTCCATACAAGAAGCCAAAGCCTCCATACTGCAGCTCTTCTCCCGCACGATTTCGGGCCGCGCTGTTGAAGCCCGTACCGCAGATCAATGCTGCGCCATATGGACGGCTCGTTCCAGCCCTCATCCCGATCATGGTATCGCATGCGATATCATGCTTAGGATAACCGAGAGCCCCAATCATTGGACGCAGGATCTCATAATCGGCTTCCCGATCTGCTCCGGCCAAGCCGAAATAAGCATAACTGATATCTTTTTTGGCAGCTCCAGCCTCTTGAAGAGCCGCATTGCAGGCTTCCTCAATATTACGGGCAGCATGTTCACGGTGAATCTGGTGATTACCGTTCCCAGACGCTCCCTTGCCAAGAATGTTCCCTTGTTCATCGCAGATCACGGCGTGTGTCTTACTACCGCCGGCATCTACACCCAGATACAAACTCATGCATTTCACTCCTACCCGCCATCCAGCGGCGTCATGTGGTGGTATATATTTAAGATACCGCTTCCACTGGCATCCATCTACTGTTATACGATCAAGGAGTGATACTATCTTACTGTTTCTTGGTTTTTGAAGTGGAGGGGATTATAGGAGTGCCGGCATAAGCACGCTCCCGAATTTCGCTTGGCGATGCGCCGACATGCTGCTTGAACAGACGATTGAAATTAGACAGATTCCGAAACCCGCAGGATTCCGCAATCTCGATAATTTTCTGGTCCGTCGTCTCTAGCAAGTGCACGGCATGCGTCAAGCGCAGCTGAATCAGATAATGGTGCGGTGAAGTGCCGACCGCCTGCTGGAACAGAGCGCTGAACCGGGAAGGGCTCAGATGCGTTAAGTCCGACAGTTCCTGCAGCGTCCAGCTGTAGTCCAGCTGAAACTCCATCGTGCGAAGGACTTCTTTTAACGCATGCATTCCCCTGCCCTTGATCGGCCTGTTCGCTTGAGCCGGAATCGAGAGATGGCGGTTTGCCAAACTCAGGAAACGAATAAGATCCGAGCGGATCAGGCTCATATATGCTGTACCTCGGGCTTGATACTCCTCCATCATGCGCCCCAGCAGGTGAGCCAATTCATCGTGCACGGGGGACTGCCTCTCCATGTTTCCGAGCGAACGGAAGGGAGCCATCAGATCCGGATCGAACTTGAGGTCAATGGATAATAACGAAGGCTCGAACATAATGACATCCATCACCAGGTTCTCAGTCTCATACGCCCGGTGAAGATCATTGCTGTTGATGAAAATAATATCCCCCTGCTGAAACTGGAGTTTCATCCCGTTGATCAGAATAAATCCGGTCCCGCTCTGAATATAATTGAGCTCCAAAGCATGATGCCAATGCAGGCGCTGGGCTCCGGCAAATATGCCGTGCGTGGTCGACGCTGTAAAAGGAAAAGCAGCGTTCGTAAAATCTATAGCATCAGGAACGACACTCTGCGGACGATTCACTAAAAAAAGCACCTCCATGCCTTCAGACATCAACGTATCAACAATTTACCCTTATCGTAACATGAGTGCTTATTATACTTAAAACGTTTATCGACGTATTTCCTCAGAACACAGGCCGCACTCCACCCACCCGGATGTTCTCTTGCGAAAATAGGCAGGGTAAGTCACTTGAAGGGTATACTTCCTATTACTAAAAAAAGACCTGCCTCAGTATGCCTGAGACAGAGTCTTTATAGGAAGGTTCATTAAGATAATGCAAGCTCCACCGTCCAGCCGAACGGATCCTCAACCGTTCCGAGCTGAATGCCCGTGATGGCGTCATATACGCGTTTGGAGAGTTCGCCCGTTGCTCCCTCACCAATCTTCAATTGCTCATCCTGCCATTCCAGGGAGCCAATCGGTGAAATGACCGCTGCCGTGCCGGTGCCAAAAGCTTCGGTCAACAAGCCGCTGCGATGGGCCTCCACGATTTCATCAATGGAGATGGCCCGTTCTTCTACCGGGATGTTCCAATGCTGAAGCAGCTGGATGACGGAGTTCCGGGTAACTCCATCCAGGATGCTGCCATTCAGTGCTGGGGTAACGACCGTATCACCCAGCTTGAAGAACACGTTCATGCTGCCGACTTCCTCGATATATTTGCGATGTACGCCATCGAGCCACAGCACCTGCGAGTATCCCTTCAGCGTTGCTTCATCCTGTGCCTTCAAACCTGCCGCATAGTTGCCAGCTGTCTTGGCATTGCCAACGCCGCCGGCTACGGCACGCACGTATTTAGGCTCCACGTAAATGCTGACCGGATTGATGCCTTCCGCATAATACGAACCGACCACCGATAGGATAATCATGAACTTGTATTGCAGCGATGGCGCTACGCCAAGCACAGGCTCTGTGGCGATCACAAATGGACGGATATAGAGCGATGTGCCCGGCTCGGAAGGAATCCAGTCGCGATCCACGAGCACGAGCTGCTTGAGCGCTTCCATAACGAGCTCCTCGTCCAATGCCGGAATGCTCAGTCGCTGGTTGGACAGGTTAAGCCGCTGAATATTTTTGTTCGGGCGGAACATGAGTATTCGCTCATCTTCCGTCAAGTAAGCCTTCAAGCCTTCAAATACGGTCTGCCCATAGTGAAATACCTTGGCGGCAGGGTCCAGTTCAATCGGCTGATACGGAACGACGCGCGGATCGTGCCAGCCTTGACTTGCGTCATAATCGAGAATAAACATGTGGTCCGTAAATACCGTGCCGAAAGCCTGTTTATGGTGGCTCGGCTTTGTCTTCGGGGTCATCGTTAATTCCACGGGTATCGTGTAAGTCATGTGCACACATCTCCTTATTTTGCAAACGTTATTAGTTGAATCATATCAATGGATACCCTATATTAAAAGTATCTGATTTATAGGGATACCATACCTTAAAGGTATGGACAGGGGGTATGAACATGGATATTCGACAGCTGCGATATTTCCTGACGATTGCACAGGAAGGGCAGATCACGCGTGCAGCGAAACAGCTCAATATGGAGCAGCCTCCATTAAGCCGTCAGCTGAAACTGATGGAGGAAGAGCTCGGGGTTCTGCTGTTTGAACGCAGCGGCAAGCAGCTTCAGCTCACCCACGCAGGCGAGCTGCTTCAGAACAGAGCCGCTTCCCTGCTGAACCAGTTCAATGAAACGCTAACCGAGGTAAAGGAAATCCACGCGGGAATCCGCGGCATGCTCTCCATCGGTGCCGTCGTCTCCTGTATTTCGCTCCTGCCGCAGCGCATCCATATCTTTCGGCAGCAATATCCTGAGGTCACCTTCAAGATCCGGGAAGGCGATCACTCCCTGTTGGCGGATCAGCTCGACAAGCGCAATATCGAGCTTGCGGTGACCCGGCTCCCTTTCGAATCCAGCTTCGGGCCGGAGCGTTATGCCGTTCAGCCTTTGCCCTCCGACCCGTTCGTCGCGGTCCTTCCAAGCAGCTGGGAAAGTGTATCCTCCCATACGGAAATCTCGATGCGCGAGCTCGCGGAATATCCGTTCTTGTCCTTAAAAACCGATCAGACAATCGGCATGCACGAGCGGGTAATACAAGAATTTAAGCGCGGCGAGCTTGAACCGCGTGTCATATGCGAATGCTCCAGCGTTGCCATTATCGTTGCATTGGTAGCGGAAGGCATCGGCGCCACCATTTTACCCGAGTCAGTGATGTCCTCATTTACGATTCCCAACATTCGGACACTGTCCATTACGAGCGCTGATTTCCAGTCGGATGTGGGTATTGTCTGGCTCCGGGATCATGTACTATCCAATCGGGCTATGCATTTTTTAGCTACCTTTATAGAATAACATTTGTTGATGCCCTTCGTCTTCCCCGGCTTTGTCCAAGCCGTGCCGCTTTAGCGGATTCATTATTCCTTATTCATTGTTAACAAACTTGAAGTCGCTAATCGTCCCGCAGCGGCTAAACCCGATATGTTGATACAATCGATTGGAGACCGGGTTGGCCTGATCGGCATACAGCATGGGTACCAAACCGTCCTGCAGCAAGCGAAGTCCGAGGTCTGCAACCAGGGCGCCGGCGTAGCCTTTTTTCCGTTCAGCCCTCGGCGTGTATACAGCGTTGATGCGACCGTGCCGTGGTGACCGGTGTGCAACATTAGCCATCGAGACCGCTTTGCCGCCGGCTATCCATAAATATAACCCACCCTGCTGAAGGAGTCGCTGCGCCGTCTCGACCTGGCTTGCCGCATTCGCGCGGACCCCATAAGCATCCTCCGAGAATCCGACCAGAAACTGGGCCACCTGCTGCGTATCTTCAGCAGCGGCCTGTCTGATGGTGCCCTCGACGAAGTGAGGGGGCTTCACGGCAGGGGCATGATAAGACTCCATCGTCATATGATGACGGTAGGTCTCACGACGTTCCTCTGCGTAACAGCTTGCAAACTGCTCTGCCACATCCGGCTCCCCGGTCACCCCAGGCAGGGTCACCTCCTTAAGCTCGCTAACCAGCGCTTGGAGCAGGTGCTGCCGCCTATCTTCGGAAACCTTCCGGGAAATCCATAACCATGCATTCCCACGAGGAGACTGCGCAAAGATCATGCGTCCATCCGGCGATTTCAGCCCCAAGTTCTGCGGCGACCCGGCAAGGAGATGAATCAGATTGTATGACACCTCATCCTGAATAAAATCTTCCTGGTACAGCACCTCGTCCTGAGGCATCAACTTCGTTAACATGATTCAGCCTCCCTCTCTCTAACATGATCTTTCCCTGCCCGGACCAAGTGGTGGACCGATCGTACGGACCCGCCGTCTTCAGCGTTTCCGTCAGCCCAAAAAACACAAAAAAGCTCCGTCCCCTGTAGGGACGGAGCCTTGTCTCCGCGTTACCACCCTGATTCGCACCGGACAAGCCGATACGCACTCTCGTCATCATCCATCAATGATGCCCCATGATAACGGCAGGGAATACCCGGATACGCCTCAAGTTATAAACGATCGACGGATCTGCTCCGAGGTGATGGCCATGCATCGCCGCTGACTGCTTCGCACCACCCAGCAGTTCTCTGGCTCAGCTTCCTTTGCGACTCTGGCGTCCTCATCCTAGCATGTTTGAAAAATTTAACTCAGTTTACTCCCGGCGGCATCCAGCTGTCAAGCCCGATTTCACCTATGAAGAAATGCTGGAGACTCCATCTCATTTGTTATTAAAACGGAAGACCAGCATATCCCCCTTCTCCGGATGGACGCCATCATGCTCCGTATATCGTCCGCCCGTGTACGTGTTCAACGTTTTTCGCCAAAAAATCTGGGTACTCATATTGCGCTCGGTCGGATTCGTTTGCAGCTCCCATGCACCTTGGAAATGATCGAACACAAGCTCAGCCGCTCGTTGGGCTACACCTTGTCTTCGAAAAGTCCGAAGCACAAAAAAATCATTCAAGTAGTACTGGATATTCGGCGATGGAATGTATGGCGTGGTCGCCACCAGGGCCAGCCCTGCCGCAATACCATCTACGGAGATCAGATAAGGAAAAAGAACCGATGGCTGCTCCCACCACACATCGAGCTGCTTGCTCTGCTCGCTTAAGGTCGGCACATCCTCTTTTTCAAATACACCGAACCGGTTAGGACGGACCCCCCATATCTCAGCAATGTCATGCAAGTACAGCGGATATATGTTATGCAGAATAAATGACTGTTCCTTCGGGCATAAACGTACCTCAATATTCACGGTCAATCCCCTCCCTAATGAATGATGTATGTAAGTTTAGTATGTCTAGGATAACATATTTACCCTACCAAGAGGTTTACAGGTATGTAAATTGCGTTACGAATGTAATAAAAATCCGTTAACCCTACTCCTTATTTCACCATGATTTTATTATATGTCCTACAGCTCATCCAAAATAATGTTGAATTCTGTTAATTTATATCATGCAAAGAGCCAACCGAATGTATACATCGGTTGGCTCTTTGTTTTCTCAGCACTGTATTCAGTGCCTTTGCAGTCTTATTAAACGGGGATAACCCCCCCTTGGCGCATCCTCCTGCGAGGCTTACTCTGTCAAACCCAAGGCATTCCGCGCCATCGTCATATACTCTTCCTGACCTGTCAGGAGAGCGAACTGGGCGATCAGCACGGGATACGCGGCATGCTGTTCGACAATATGATCGAACATGCGCGGCCATACCTTCCCTCCGGCTTGTTCATACCGGTCCAACAGGACACGGAGATTATGCTCGCCATAAATAGCGTAGTATAACACGAAGTCTTTGGCGGGACTTGCTACCTCGGACTCCGTCCAATCCAAAAGTCCGGTCACCTGCACGCGCTCATCAATCAGGATATGCGGGGGATGAAGATCGCCATGGATGAGGGCAGAATGCGTCGGCCAGTAGGAATCCTCCTCCAGCCATTTTTGCCATCTCTCCCACAGCGCATCGGAAACGCCCAGACGGCTCTTGATGTCTTCCATATTTCGCGCCGTCTCATCACGAACCTCTTGGGGACTCTTTACCCGCAGACCTGCTGCTCGGGCTGCGTCATGATCGACGCCATGCAAGGCAACCAGCGCTTCAGCCAGTGAGCGGATAAACCCGTCGCCCGGATTCTCATGATCCATATTCCATGCATATCCTTCCATGCTGACGGAAGCGGCAGGCTGCCCGCTAAGCAGCGGATAGGCGATGAGCTCCGGCGTGTAAATCCACCAATCCGGTACATCAACCGAAAGATGGGATTGAATCAGCTTCAGGACCCGAGCTTCGTTATCTGCTCTGTCCAGCACATCCGGTCGTCTCGGTTTCCGCAGAATCCACCGTGCTCCAGTCCCTGCCTCCTCTGCGAATCCAACAAGGAAATCCATGCCGGATTCATTCATCTCTATTCCCTCCGGAATCAAATTCACCCCGTGTTTTCCGGCAATCTCCAGCATCTCTTGGATCACTTGTGTATAATCATCATTTGGTTTTGCTATTGTCATAAGGAATCAATCCCCTTCCATTTTACATTGCATCATGGCCGTCATTACAACAAAAAAGCACAGGCAACGAGCTGCCTGTGCTGGGTAACCGGAACGGGTCTAAGCTGTCCACCGTTCCTGAAATGCCTACTCGAAATACACATTCAAATAAAACAGGAAGGTGAGAACACCGTTATCCCGCAAATGAAAAAAAGTGTATTTTTATAGACATATCATAAAAATGGGTTACGTAAAAAAGACGGACCCATCCCGATTACCCTGCATCTGCGCAGGTCTCTTTAGCGCTATATCATTAGCCGCGAAAAGATCTCAATCGGGAATAATCCAACATACGTAACCCTCCGTTCGTTTATAAGTTGTGTATAACTTTACCAAAACCATTCGTAGTTTGCAAGGCCTATTTAGGCAATGTTTCCCATTTCATTGGAATAATATTCCATAAGTTTAGATCAGCACAGAAATGACCAAGTCACTCCGCACGTGCCTGTTCTCATCTTCCGGCTCTTTACGCTTCCTGCAAATGCTCTTTGCAAAACGTCAAGAGTTCTTCCTCTTCCTCGGGCTCCATATCGAAGTCCAGGTACTGGTCCGTTGTCCGCTCATAGAAGTCGTATTTTACAATGCGCGAAGACTCTTCGTCATCCAGATAAATCACTCTCAGATAGACGCCATGCTCCGAATAGAGCTCGTCGTCCTCCGGCACGTCCAAATCGCATACAAACTCAAAGCGTTTGCCTGCCAGGATTCCAAATGGATCCTTCACCAGCTCAACGCTATATTCTTTGATTGTCAGCATATTCCCATCCTTTCTATCACTCTGATATCTCCCGTATGCCTATCGAGCTTGTAATTATTTATCGTCCTCTTGACCGGTCCGTTCTTTCCCCTTCGCGGTTGCTGCGAACGATCTGGTCATGGACTTGATCAACTCCACTTTGCGGTAACGCAAGGCGGACCAATCCTCATCGATAGCGATTTGCCGGACGGGCTCATAGCCTTCGTCAGCAAGAATGCCCGTAATGCTCTCCCGGCTGCAATCGGAGTTCTTGTAGGTTTTGGACGATTTCTTGGGGTAACACAGCCACAGCAGGCCGTTGTCAGACACAGAGCTGGCCGCGATCTTGGCTAAGCGCTGCAATTCCTCATTGCTTGTCCCGAAGGCTTGCACAAAATCGTAAGGCACTTGCTTAGGCTCCGTATGAACTTCCCCTTGCAGGGAATTGATGACCTCTTGATAGGCCTGTGGTGCGTTTAGCATCAGAACCGGTTGGCCGAGGTCCTTGAATTGCAGCTTTTTGACGGTTGGATGTGTCTCCAGCATGTTAAAGCATCCTTCCTCTCGATTCAATTTTTATATAACGCTTCGGATTTTATTAAGAAGAGCATACCCATATGAATGGGTACGCCCTTACAGCTGGTCAATCCACACGGCGGATAAATCCCCTTGGAATTGCGCGTTATTCTTGTTACTGCGCTTTCTTGATCTGCTTGCTTCGCAGCTGCCCGCAGGCTGCATCGATGTCGGTTCCATGCTCCAGACGAACGCTGCAGCTGATGCCTTGTTTTTTCAAAGTATCGTAAAAAGAGGTAATCGATTCTTTTGTGCTGCGCTGATATTGGCTGTGCTCATCCACCGGGTTGTACGGAATGAGGTTCACATTTGCCAGATTGCGTCGCTCGCCAATAAGCTCTGCCAGCTCAAGCGCATGCTCCCGCTGATCGTTCACATCCTTCAGCAGAATGTACTCCAGCGTGATACGGCGATTCGTTTTTTCCAGATAATAATCAATCGCCGCCATCAGCTTCTCGATCGGAATCGCTTTGTTAATCTTCATAATGCGGGTTCGAATCTCATCATTCGGCGCATGCAAGGAGATGGCAAGATTCACGCCCAGATCGCTGTCCGCGAACTCGACGATTTTGTTAGCCAGCCCGCTGGTCGATACCGTAATATGACGGGGACCGATGGCAAGCCCCTTATGATCCTTGATCACGCGAATGAAATCCGACATGTTCTCATAATTATCAAACGGCTCCCCGATCCCCATCACCACGAGATGGCTGACCCGCTCGCTGTTGCCTTGTTGATCCAAGTGAAGCTGTACCTGCATGACCTGCTCCACAATTTCCGCTGCGGACAAATCCCGGCTCTTCTTCAGCAAACCGCTGGCGCAGAAGCTGCAGCCAATGTTGCAGCCGACCTGGGTAGTCACACAGACCGACAAACCGAATTTATGCCGCATTAATACAGTCTCAATCAGATTTCCGTCCACCAGCTTGAACAGGAACTTAACCGTTCCGTCCAGAGACTCCTGCTTGGTGTGCTCCTCCAAGGTCAGAATCGTATAATGCTCCGCGAGCAGCTGCAAGCATTCCGGATGCACATCCGTCATATCGGAAAAAGCGGTGACCCGCTTCCGATACAGCCACTCCCATACCTGTGTTGCCCGAAACTTTTTATGTCCACGCTCGCCTAGCCAAGCCGTCAACTGATCTAATGTTAATCCATAAATGGATGGTTTGTTCATTGATTGGTCCTCTTTCTATTCATAGTCCACTCCTTATTGTCCCAAAATTCCGAAGTGAACACAAGGGGAGTTATAGGCAATTCACGCTTCTTATACGTAAATCAGGATTGACACATCCAATAAATACCTTTATCAAGTGGACCCGAGCTATACGCCCCCAAAGGCGGAGCTGCTGCTGCGACTGCTTAGGAACGGATAAGGATAATAACGCAAACCAAACACACCTCCCATGAAACATCCGGATCTTTTCCGTACATTTCATAAGAGGTGTGTTTTTGACTATTGTCGTATATCAGAGGGACGTCTCGGGTTCATGCTTCTCCTGTTCCCGTATCTGCGAGCCGTCGCTTAGCGTAATCCAAGTGTCGAACTGCCGCTGTCCTTCATGCAGGCGAATAACCCTCGCACCACGGAGCATGCCTTCCCGGCCATACGTACCATAACCGGTTGCTCTGCCGTAACAAAGACGGATGCCGTGCAGCTCCCCCCAGTAATCATTGATATGATCATGTCCGGCGAACGTGCCCATCACATCGCCCCGCTCCAGCATGGCCGCGAACAGACCGGTATTCACCTCTGGACAGCATACCCTTTCAAACTTGCTGCCATAACACGGCTTCCGCTCCCACACCTCACGATACTCCGGCAGAGGGATATGAAAAAAAGCCAATGACGGCAGCGGATTCCCTTGACGCTTGGCGCTGTAAGCCAAGGACGCCATCTCATACCAGCGGATCTGATCGCGCCGAATCCAATCGTACCCCGAAACAGCAGGATGTTCGGACTCTCTCCCAGAATCGAAGAAGTACAAAACGGCCGCTGTCTCTTCCCCATTGCTGCCGTATAAAGGAAGCGTATAATTCCCCACGCCATGAATTTTCGGCGAGCCGTGCTCTGCACAGTTGTAGGTGTGCTGCATGGCTGCATCCATAAGCTCTTCACGTGTGACATCTCCTTCCGTATCGTGATTCCCGAATACGAAGGCCCAGCGAATTCCACGTAACTCCACCGTCTTTACAACATCCTTGAAGGCCTGCACTGGATCCTGGCACTTTTTCCAGCCGGGATCGGCTTCACCCGAATAAATGAGATCGCCCGTAAATACCACCAGATCCGGCTGCTCCAGGTCCAGTACCGTTTCCATGCAGCGTCGGCTCATCTGATCCTCCGGCTCCCCATTCTTCCAATGAATATCTGTGAATTGCACAATCTTGAAGGTATGATCGTCTCCGAATCGAAGAGTTGGCTTCAACATAACCGTCTCCTTTACATGGGCATGTGGTTTTTTAATGAATTTTTGTGGTTTTATGTGTATATTAGTGGAGGAAACGACGAAAAGTCAATGATTTTTCATTGACAACACCGTTTAAACAGCCTAATATAAGATCAAATCCACATCTTCGGTCAACATCAGTCATACACAATATTGAGGTGAATGAATTTATGTCTGTAACCTATGAGGAACGCAGGGGGAAGATCTTAAATCAATTGGAGCTTGAGGGCAAGGTGAGAGTTCACGCCCTTGCAGAGCAGCTGGAGGTATCCGCGGAAACGATCCGCCGGGATTTGGACCGGTTAGAGAAAGAAGGCCAGCTGCGCAAAGTTTACGGCGGCGCCGTCAAATCACGTTCCGGGCAGATTGAGCCGTCCTTCACCAGCCGTTCCCAGACATGCGCAGAGGAAAAGGCTGCGATCGGTAAACTCGCCGCCTCCCTAGTTAAGGATGGGGAGACCATTCTGCTGGATAACGGAACAACCACGATCGAAGTCATGCGTTATCTTAAAGACAGGTCTGATGTCACGGTCATCACCCATTCGCTGCCTGTCCTGAATCTGGCGATGGAGATTTTTCAGGGAAAGATTATTTATATCGGCGGGGATATGAACCGGACCAAGCAGGCGGCAACAGGTCCTCTGACCGAAATGCTGCTGGAACAGTTCAAGGTGAATAAAGCGTTCATCTCGGTCGGTGGTATTTCTTTAACCGATGGCATTACCGATTATGATCTGGATGAAGCCTACATATCGCGAAAAATGCTGGAGCGTTCGGAGGAAGGCATCGTTCTTGCCGATCACACCAAGCTCGGGGTAACCACGTTCTCGAAGCTCGCCAAACTGGAGGACATCTCCATGGTTATCACGGATCCGGGCTGTTCGCAGGAATGGGTGGATAATCTGTCCGCCCGCAGCATTGAAGTCCTTATCGGACATTTCTGATGGAGCTGCTATCCCTGCTGTTGGTGCTGTCTTCCGGTCTTACCCATGCCCTTTGGAATCTGTTCACGAAGCGAAGCATTCATAAATCGGTGTTTCTGTGGTGCATCCATTCGGTCACCTTAATCCTCCTGATGCCTTCTTTTCTCATGGAGATGTCAGGGCTGAAGCTGGAACCGCACATTTACGGACTTATGCTTCTGTCCATGACCATTCAGGGCTTCTATATTACGCTGCTCTCCAAAGCCTATACCCATGGCGATATGTCCCAGGTATACCCGTTTATGCGAGGGCTTGGGGCCATGCTGACTTCGCTGTGCAGCCTCGTGTTGTTCCATGAGCATCTAAGTGCGGCGGGTTATATGGGCCTAAGCATCATTATCTTTTCGTTGTTTGCTTTGTCAGGTTTAAGATTCAGAGGTCCTTCCAGCCTGAACCCCAAGGCCTTAATCTATGCTTGCCTGGTCGGGCTCTGCATTTCCGGTTATACCCTGACCGATAAGGCGGTTCTGGATGCGGGGGTCTCCCCGATCGCGCTAATCCAGTTATCCAATATCAGTTATTTCGTCGCTCTCATCGTTCCCGTGATAATGTCCAGAGGGCTGAAACAGGAATGGTCGTTGAACTGGCGCACAATTCTGCTGGGCTCGATCCTGGCACCGGGTTCTTACTTGTTATTCCTGTTCGCCATGCGGCTTACGCCGCTTGCGCACATCGCACCGGTCCGTGAAATCAGCACGGTATTCGGCACTCTGCTCGGCATCATCGTTCTGCGTGAGCAGCAAGGCTGGCGGCGAATCATTACGTCCGTACTCATCACGCTGGGTATCATCACCATTGCCTCATGGGGGTAGCAACCGCCATTGCTGCAAGCAATCCTGTACACATTTTGCATAATGTCTTATTCAGCTTCTATGCTTAAAGTTCAAATTGTTCTTACCGAGGAGGATCTATCGATGGCTAAACGTGTCATTATTCTTGGAATTGATGGGGCAGGCAGGTTCGTTCAAGAAGCGGATGCACCGCATCTTCACGCCCTGCTGCAAGCAGGAGCCTACTCGTACGATGCGCAGACCGTATTTCCCAGCATCAGTGCTGAATGTTGGGGCTCGTTGTTATATGGCGTAAGCCCGGACCAACACGGTCTTGATAATGACCGGGCGATCCACGGGCAAATTCCGGAGAGCTTTCCCTATGCATCACTATTCAAGCTGGCCCGCCAGCAATGGCCGGATGCTCCTCTGTCCGCGTTCAGCTGCTGGGAACCGATCAACACAGGAATCATTGAGAATACCATTAATGTTCATATGGAATCCAAACCGGACCCCGAGCTGACGGAAGCCATCGTCGATTATATTCATGAGCAGCCCGATTTCAAACTGATGTTCATTCAGTTGGATCACCCCGACGGCGCGGGCCACAAGTACGGATTCGGTACCGATAAGCAGCTGTTACAGATTGCCGTTACGGATAAGTACGTAGGCATGATAATCAAGGCACTGGATGATCAGCAGCTGCTGGAAGACACTTGGATCATCACGGTTACGGACCATGGCGGCGGAGGCGCTCATCCTAATGACCATGGCAGTGACCACCCGATGGATATGACCATCACCTGGGGGATTACGGGTCCGGGCGTAAAACCCGGCCTTCTCGACGCTCCGATCAGCATCATGGACACGGCCGCCGTCATCGGTCATGTGCTGGGGCTGCACACACCGGATTGCTGGGAAGGCAAGGTGCCTGAAGGAATATTCTAATCCAGAAATTCGTATTATGGCGGAAGCCCGTCCTAATTAATGATCATTTATCCATATATAAAAAGCCGGCGATTACACGCCGGCTTCTTTCGTAATGAGGATCTCTTCTGTTGTCTTCACGTCCGCAAACCATCTCAGGGTAGCGTTCACATGATCTATGATCTGCTGAGCGGTTAACACCGAATTGTTCCAGGTGCTGTGTGCATCGGATACCAGTGTGACATCATAGCCCAGACTGGACGCTCTCCTGCACGTGGTGTCTACGCATAACTCACTCTGCATACCTGCAAGAATCACATGTTCTATGCCTTGCCGCTTCAGTTCCTCTTCAAGTGAGGTGTTATAGAATGAATCCGGTCGGGTCTTCTGAATGATGGTATCCGACATCGCAGGCGCGATCTCGGGGTTAATCTTCCACGCCTCCGACCCTGCCCTCAAACCCTCGTCATTATGTTGTATGTAGAGGATAGGAATGCCGCCGTTTCTGGCTTTTGCGATCAGCTGCTTGAGATTGTGGAGCAATCGATCCCCTTCAAACACCGGATCATTCACTTGAAACATCTCATTCTGTACATCAATGACCAAAAGCGCACTCTTTTTCACTACAACACCCTCCTGTGCGATTCATGTACTCATCGATTTCATTATAGAACGAACGTTCCTATGATGTATATGAAAATTTAGATCTCTCATTAAAAAATGAACTCATTTCGCACAAAAAAAGGAATTCCTCTCTCACTTAGGACTCCCCTGCGTCTTTTTTAGCTCCCTTCGTAAAGCTGATAACAAGCAGCCAAGGCAACCTTCAGCTACTCCTCCTCGACGATAACGCTCGGGTGTGCCGACTTTTTCTGTACATTATGCTGATGAAGCTTCCTCATCGTCTTGTAAAGCTGCTGTAACTCCTGTTCATCCAGAACGTCGAACATAGAGGTTTGGAAATCCGACAGCAGCGGAATAATTTCTTCCAGCAGGGCCTGTCCCTTATCCGTTAGCGAGATATACTTTATCTTCCAGTCCTGCTTGCGGACAATCAGATCCAGCTTCTCCAGCCGCTTTACCATATGGGAGACACCACCGCCGCTAATGGAAAGATATTCGGCCAGCTCCTGCTGTGATAAAGGTTGGTGCGCGAAGACCTGGATCAAGACGTCGAATTGGGCAACCGTAATGCAGAACGGCTGTAAGAACTCATTCGAGAGGTGATTGCCGATCTGTTGAAAACGGGTGATCCGAATCCAGGACAGCATAGCTAATCGGTTCTCCTGATGAAATCCCAATTGTTTCATTGACTCCATTCACCTCCCTACCCTAATCACAGTCAATTTATCACTCAAGTGACAAACTGTCAAATCAACGCCCGCAGGAAAGCGATAACCAGCCCTGAATATTTGATATATCAATTAATGCCTTTATCCGTTTATTATATATACCCATTTATTCTCTCCAATTTATTGGTGTTGGGAGCGTCTAATCTTGAAATATATCCATGGACACGATACTATGGACATAGAATCTTTGAACTATATGCACCCGGGCAGTATATTCCTTTTGTGTATTCAAACATAACAACTGTAACTTTTTATTAAATGTATCATTAGACTTTGACATAAACGCCTCAAAATGATATATCAAATTCAGGGAGTAGGTCCGCTATGGAACAAATTCCACTATATCAACATATCGTAAATGCTTTAATGGCCAAGATTGAATCCGGGGAGCTCCAGGCTGGAGATCAGCTTCCGACCGAAGCCGAGATTTCGAAGGAATACAACGTCAGCCGGATCACCTCGAAGAGGGCGCTGACCGAGCTGGAGAATGCCAAGCTGATCTACCGGATCCAAGGTAAGGGAAGCTTCGTGAGCACAGACAGGGACCCTCAAAGGCCCCTGAGCAAGACGAATAAGGAGATCCTGCTAATTCTGCCATTCGCTCATAACCCGGGACTTGGTGATTACGAAAAAGGCATCAACGAATATCTCGCAACGACCGACTACACTTTGAACATTCAGTCCAATACGATTGTCGGACAGCGGAAGCTGCTGGAGGCCGCGCTTCAAAGCGCCAATTCGGGGCTGATTCTTTACCCGATAAGCAGCATCTCGGATCTTGGCATTCTGTATCAGTATCACCTGGCACAGTACCCGCTGGTGACGATGGATAAATGCATTGAAGGGATTCCGTTCCGTTCGGTTGTCTCCGACAACTTCGGCGGCGGATATCAGGCCTCCAAACATCTGATCGAGAATAATCATAAGAAGATCGCCTTTATCTCCTCCTTGAAGGTGGAGAACTCTTCCTCGATCCGGGAGCGGTATTTCGGCTATTTAAAAGCTTTGTATGATTACAAACTGATCGATTACAGCGTCAATGACTTGACCGACCGGTACTTAACCCATGACAACGACAACGGCAGAGAATACTATATTCAGTTTATTCAAGCCGTTGTGACGCAAGGAATTACGGGTATTGTTGCCGAGAATGACCTCATCGCGATCGAGATCATTCAGATTGCCAAAGAGCTGGGCCTGTCGGTACCGGATGATTTCTCCATCGTGGGCTTTGATAACATTCATCTCGCGGGCTTCGTTGAACCCAAGCTGACCACCATCTCCCAGGATTTCGGACAGATGGGGTATCAGGCTGCACAAAGCCTTATCACCCTGATCGAGAATCCCCAGGATCACCCGCATGAGAATACCGTGGTTCCCGTTCGTCTCATTGAACGACAGACCGTGAAGAAGCTGTAACACGCCTATTTCTAAAAACCAAAGGAGACTTTTACATGCTGAACTATATCGATACAAGGCAAGGCACCAACAACCAATACACCTATTCCAACGGGAATGCGCTTCCTTATACGGGTGTACCTTTCGGTATGAACCATTATGTCGTCCAGACCAAAAACGAAGGAAGCTGGTTCTTCAACCCTAATGACCGCGTCTTCCAAGGCATTCGCCTGACACACCAGCCAAGTCCATGGATGGGCGATTTCGCCCACTTCCTGATGACTCCGATTGCGGACGGCAAAATCAGAGGGTCCGTCTTCACCTGTCAAAGCTCCTACCGGCCTGAAGAAGCGACATTCAAGCCCCACTATCTCAGAGTGAAGCAGCAGCGTTATAACATCACCACGGAGCTGGTTCCCAGCACCTATGGTGCGGCAATGCGCATGAAGTACAATTCCGGGCAGCAGGCAGGCTTTGTCCTGAATGTTAATAACATAAGCGAGTTCCGACTGGATGCAGCCCAGCGCAATTTAACTGGCTATGTCAGCAACTTCGCAGGCTGTCACGATGACGGGTTCCGTATGTACGTAGCCATGAGCTTTAGCAAGGACATAGATCTCGCAACAACAGGTTATTACAACGAAGAAGGCAAGTTCTTCCCGGAGGTTGCTTTTGGCGGAGTCGACCAGCATGTCGTCATTCGTTTCAAAGACTGTGAAAGAGACGTGCTGGATGTTAAACTGGCGACGTCGTTTATTAGCCTGGAGCAAGCGGAGCTTAACCTTGAGCGTGAGCTGAACATATCTCTGGATGAGCAGAAGGAACTGGCTGGACAAGCCTGGAATCATTACCTGAACAAAATCCGGGTCACTCACTCGAACGAAGAATATATGCGCACCTTCTATACTTGCCTGTACCGCATGTTCCTGTTCCCGCAGAAGTTCTATGAGCTGGATGCCAACATGGAGCCGGTACATTACGATACAACGGCCCGATCCGTCAAGAAGGGCATTCTCTATACCAATAACGGCTTCTGGGATACTTACAAAACCGTATATCCGCTCTATTCCATCATCGCGCCCAAGGAGTATGAGGAAATGCTGGAAGGTTTCCTGAATTCCTACCGCGAAACCGGCTTCCTGCCAAAATGGTTGTCCCCGGATGAGCGCGGGCTGATGCCGGGCACGCTTATTGACGCCGTCATTGCGGATGCGGCGGCCAAGGGACTGGCTCAGCACCTGCTGCCGGAACTGCTGGAAGCCATGCTGACTGCAGCCACTACGCAGAGCGGACAGAATTGTTATGGTCGGCAAGGGACGCTGGACTACATCAAGTACGGTTATGTTCCAAGCAGCTATCACGAGAGCGTGAATCACACGCTGGATTACGCATACAGCGACTACTGCATCAGCCGTGTGGCCGATGTCTTGGGCCGATCGGATGTAGCAGACCAATACAGACAAAGCGCGCTCAACTACAGAAATATTTTCGATGCAGAAACCGGGTTTATGCGGGCCAAGGATCAGGACGGCCAATTCCGTCCGGATTTCAACGATACGAGCTGGGGGCTTGATTATGCCGAGGGAAGCGCCTGGCAGACCAGCTTTGCCGTATTCCAGGATTTCCAAGGCTTGATCGAGGCGTATGGTTCTAAGGAACGTTTTTTCGATAAAATCACCGAATTGTGCAATAAAGCACCGGACTTCGACGTACGGGGCTACGGCTTTGAAATTCATGAGATGAGTGAGATGGCTGCCATCGACTATGGCCAGCTGGCGATATCCAATCAGCCAAGCTTCCATATTCCGTATCTGTTCAACTATGTCGGGCAGCCCGCATCGTCCCAGGTCGTCCTCAAACAGCTGATGTCGAACCTGTTCAACAGCGGCTTTGACGGTTTCCCGGGGGACGAGGATAACGGCAGCATGTCCGGATGGTATGTGTTTAGCTCCATGGGCTTCTATCCGGTATGTCCGGGCAGTAATGAATATGTGCTCGGTATCCCGCTATTCGACAGTGTGAGCATTGAGCTGCCAAACGGTAAACAGATGTTGATTCATACCGACAACAACAATCCACAGTCCAACTTCGTAGCGAACGTCCAATTAGAGGGACAGGATTACACCAAACTGTACATTACGCATGAGGATATTCTGGCAGGCAAGTCCCTCGATTTCCGTCTCGGACTGGCACCAAGCTACCGTGCTTACAGCTCTGATGAGCTCCCGTTCTCGATATCGAAGAAGTAACGATTACAGCTTAGTTCATACATGTAAGGGGTATCCCCATCAGGACAACGGCCTGGGGATGCCCCTTTTTTGTTATCCTGTTTTTCAGCAATTGGTTTTATAAGTTCAACGCTCGGCTTTTCTTCCTGATATTGAAATAACAGGAATTTTCAAGATCACCTCGGGAAACAATACACTTGATTCACATTATGATCTATTGCTAAGAAATGGCGGGGTGACTTCATTGTGGTCAGTAATTGTATCCTATATTCCGAAGTGGACGATTTGGGTTCAAGCTTTACTACTCGTACTGGTGCCTTTCCTCATGCTGGCGTTAACCAATTGGTTTCGGAAATCTATTAATTCGAGTTACGCCCTCAAACCGAACAAACCCTCTCCCCCCGAGAGAGAGGATAGCGTTCCGCCACAGGCTCTCATGACGGGGCTTTACGATGCGGATTTAACATCCGTCCGTAAAGCAATCGGTAACAATGGGGACGTGGAATTCAGGGAATTTACGATCCGGGGGACGGGAACTCGGGCAGTCATCGTTTTTGTTGACGGATTGATGGACAACGATCTTATGGACACCCATCTTATACGCCCCCTCATGATGGTCGGAATTCCAGAAACGGAGCAGGAACAGTTCAATCGTTCAAGCGATACGATCAAAGCCTATATCAGCAGCCAGATGCTCCCTGTAAGCGAAATTAAACATACCGATAGATTACTGGAACTCGTACAATCTGTTCTTGCGGGAACAACCGGTTTATTGGTAGATGGAATGCAAGGCGCCTTCCTGGTTGGTTCTGCCAAGGGGAAGAGCCGAAATCTGGAGGAACCTCTATCCGAAGCACTTCTTCGAGGCCCGCGTGTCGGGTTTACCGAGAGATTGGCAGACAATACAGGATTACTACGGCTTCACGGAAAGAACGAAAGCCTCCTGCTCACCAGATTTGTAGTTGGGAACCGGGTGAAAAAAGATCTGGTCATCGCCTATATGAAGGATATTGCCGACCCGAAGCTAGTCGATGAGGTCGTTACGCGAATTCAGAAACTCGAAATCGACGACCCTCTTGAATCGGGATATATCGAGCAATTAATTGAGGAAAATGTCATGAGTCCTTTTCAGCAAGTACAAAACACGGAAAGACCCGACAGGGTGATCGGGTCTTTACTGGAAGGGCGGGTAGCTATCCTGCTTGACGGCACGCCGTATGCTCTAATCGTCCCTGTCACGTTCAGCATGCTGCTGCAGTCGCCGGAGGATTACTACGAGAGATGGATCTCGGGATCCTTTGTCCGCTTATTGCGTTTTCTCTCGGCCCTACTGGCGCTGCTAGCACCAGCTCTCTACATTTCGTTTATTTCGTTTCATCCCGGGCTGATTCCGACCAAGCTGGCGCTGACCATTATCGAAACCAGGCAGGGCGTGCCCTTTCCCTCGATCATTGAAGCGCTCATCATGGAAATCGCCATTGAAATATTGCGGGAAGCCGGGATCCGGCTCCCGAAACCCATCGGGCCTGCGATGGGCATCGTCGGTGGTCTGATTATTGGTGATGCTGCCGTACAAGCCGGTATTGTCAGTCCGTTTCTCGTTATTGTCGTGGCCGTAACCGCCATCTCTTCCTTCACGATCCCGGTCTACAGTGCCGGAATTACACTGCGCGTTCTTCGGTTTTCCGCGATGTTCTTTGCGGCAGTGCTTGGACTGTTTGGCGTCGTGATGTTCTTCCTTCTTCTCTGCAGTCATTTGGTCATACTGAAGAGCTTCGGCGTACCTTATGCAAGTCCAATGGTGCCTTATGGGATCAATGACTTGAAGGACTTCCTCATTCGGTTCCCGCTGAAAGTGATGAAGAAACGACCTCAAATGTTAAAACCGAACGACCCTGACCGCAGAAATTAATCATCCTAAGCACGAAATGAGGCTATGACCATGAGCAGTGCAAATAACAGCACCCATGACCAGATCACCACGTCTCAAGCTGCCGTCATGATCATTAACTACATGCTGGGTGCCGGTATCCTGACACTCCCCAGAACGACGGTGGAGGCTGCCAAAACGCCGGATGTGTGGATCTCGATTCTCATCTCCGGTTTGATCATCCTGTTGGCAGGAATGATCGTTGTGGCGTTATGCCAAAGATTTCAAGGGAAAACATGGTTTCAATTTGTACCTGAGATCACCGGGAAATGGCTGGCTTTTGTTCTAGGCCTGCTGTTTATTGGTTTTTTCATTACCATTGCCGCTTTTGAGATCCGGATTATGGCGGAGGTAACGGGGTTATATCTGCTGGAAGGCACGCCCGTTTGGGCCATCGTGATGACCTTTATGTGGATCGGTCTGTATTTGACCACCGGGGGGATCAACAGCATCGCCAGAATCTGCGAGATCATTCTGCCGATTACGCTGGTTTTTTTCCTCATAGCGATCCTGTTGAGCAGCAACATTTTTGACATCAAAAATTTAAGGCCGGTACTCGGCACAGGGTTTATGCCCGTGATTCGAGGGTTAAAGCCATCTCTGCTATCTTTCACGGGTTACGAGATCATGTTTGTTGCCATGGCGTTTATGAAGGCTCCCAAAAAAGGCACCAAAGCCATGCTCGTCGGCATTACGGTGCCCCTGGTGATCTATTTAATCACCGTCATTATGGTTATTGGCGGGCTGTCCATAAACGGAGTTGAGACAAGAACATGGCCGACACTGGACTTAATGCGGAGTTTTGAAATGCAGGGACTGATATTCGAGCGTTTTGAGTCCCTGCTGCTTGTCATCTGGATTATGCAAATATTCTCGACCTTTGCGATAACGCATTATGCAGCCTCGCTAGGATGGTCCCAGCTGCTTAAGACGAAAATACGGCCCTTTCTCTTTATCCTGCTTCCTGTCATCTTCCTCATCGCGATGATTCCGAAGGACGTATCGGAAACATTCAAGCTGGGAGATGTGGTAGGTAATGCCTCTATCTATCTATTTGGCGCTTTGCCATTACTCTTGCTTCTGATCAGCATCGTCCGTAAGAAAGGTGTGAAGCCGAAATGAACAGGTATATAAGATATACGTCATTATTGGCGGCGAGCATCCTGCTGCTTCTGACTACCGGCTGCTGGAGCAGCAACGAAATTGAGGATGTCAGCGTTTATGTTGGATTGGGACTCGATACAGCGAATGAATCCAGATTCGAACGAGATATCAATAAACAAGGGGCAACCTATCCGAAGAAGAAAGTACTGACGGCAACGGTTCAGATCGTACCCCCAATTGCGGGAAAGAACGAGAAGCAAGGAGGGTCCGGTTCTTCATCGCCAAGCAAGGCCTACCTGAACGAACAGTTGACGGGGGACTCCATCATTCAAATCTTTCGCCAGTTTGCATTACGTAGAGACCGGCCCCTTATCGGCCACCATCTGAAGGTCATCGTGGTTTCAAGCGAATTAGCCAAAAGGTACAGCTTGGAGCAGGTATTTGACTTTATTCTCCGCGATAATGATATCCGCCCCAGCTGCCTAGTGGTGGTAAGCCACCGAAGCGCGCTCGAAGCGTTAAGCTCCACTGAACCTGGGGAGATCCCTGCTTTCTACTTGATGGGACTCGTGGATAACCGTTATCGTTCCAACAAAATCATCCCGCCCGTGACACTCATTAAGCTTGACAGCGCCATGCAATCCGGGGAAAGCTTCCTGTTGCAAAATGTCGTTACCGCTCAAAGCGAGCATAAATTCTCGGGAGCCGCCATTTTCAAAGGCAAGACCAAGAAATGGATCGGGGAATTAAGCCAATATGATCTGGAAGGCTTGTCTTGGATTACGGCAGACGTGAAGGGGGGCGCGCTGAAGACGTATGCGCCGAAGACCGGCCATACCGTAACCTTTGAACCCAAGAAATCCCACAGCACCATCGTGCCTAAGATTCAGGGAGACGAAATTTCATTTCATATCAAGGTTAATGCCGAAGGCAGATTAATCGAGGATTGGAGCTTTCCGGAGATCCCCTCATCGGGTGGATACATCTCAGAAATGGAGCAGCAGTTTGAAGAAGAGGCCCATAAACAGATCAAACAGGTCCTGAACAAAATGCAGCATGTCTATCATGTGGACGTTGGGGGTTTTGGCACTGAGCTCCGCATCAAACATCCGAAGGTGTGGAAAAAAGTGCAGGAGAATTGGGATGAAACCTTCAGCCAAGTCCCGATTACGTATGAAATCAACATGAACATTACGGACTTCGGTTCCTCAACAGATTAAACGAGCGCTGACAATGACGGTCAGCGCTCTTTAAGTTCTCGCTGTTGATTACACCAGAAACATCGCTACGACTGTAGTAGCGGTCAGACCCAGCAGCACCGGCTTCAAATTTCGTCTTGCCAGCTCGAATGGGCTGACTCCGCAGATGGCTGCAGCCGGAATCAACGCCCACGGAATGAGCGTGCCGCCGCCTACCCAGATGGCGGCAACCTGCCCAAGCGCTGTCAGGGTAGCCGCACCTGAGCCGATAGCCGTAGCAAACAGCTGCGCGATCGATCCGGCTAACGAGATACCGGAGAAACCCGAACCGTCCAGACCCGTAATGGCACCGGTGATCGTCAACGTCACCGAACCTACCGCGCCGTTCAGCGGCACCGCATTCGCGAGGGCAACCCCCAGGTCGTTCACGATACCATGGGATGCTTCCGGAAGCACTTTACCGAACAAATCGGTAAATGCCGAATCCCCCAAATAGAAGAACGCCGCGATAGGAATGACGGGACCGAACACCTTGAATCCAAACATGAATCCCTCGATCAAATAAGAGGTGACCTTCTCCAATCCCCGATTACGATGTGCTACCAGGGCAATGACACTGAGGATCAGGACGGCTGTGCCGCCGACCAAGGCTGTTGCATCGCCGCCCTGCAGCTTTAGGATGAACATGGCGACAACATCTGCTGCGAACAACAGCAGAATGACGATAGCCAACCATTTTTTCATAGCCGGGGATATGGCCGCAACAGCCTCATCCTCTTCGGTACGCGTGGTGAGCGTGTCTCCCGTGCTTTTAATAGTTACCAGTCCATCTCTCCAGCTGCCGTTCCGCTGATCTCTGCGCATCATCCAGAATGCCGCCACGGTTGTTACAAGTCCCATCACGATCACGAGCGGCACACTGGCAGCCATGACACTGGATACAGGCAATCCAGCCGCATCCGCGGTTAATTTGGGCGCACCCTGGATGATATAGTCTCCCGATAACGCAATGCCGTGCCCGAACAGATTCATTGCCATCGCTGCACCGAGGGCCGGCAAACCGACACGAATAGCCACAGGGAGCAGGACCGCACCAATTAACGCAACTGCCGGTGACGGCCAGAAGAAAAAGGACGTTACCATCATAATGATTCCGATGCCCCAGTAAGCCATCGCGGGAGTACGCAGAAAACGGGTTAACGGAGCCACCATCGTCTCGTTGATCCCCGTCTTGATCAAGACCCGGCTCATCGCCACGATGATGGATATAATCATGATGGTGCCCATCAGCTCTTTGGTCGCATAGATGAATGAATCAAACACACCGGAGACCGAGCCGCTCAGCGTTTCCGTTGCCAAAAGGCCAAGCGCAAATATTCCGGTAATACAAACAAGCGCCGTATCGCGCCGCCGGATCAACAGCGTCATGATCAAGACGATAAACGCCAGATACACCCAGTGAATCGCGGTTAAATGAATCCCCATATGAATCACGCCCCTTCCCAGGCAGCAGGTTTGATGTGACTACATCTTATGCATGGGCCTGGGCAAAGGTTAATTTGGGATCGTACAATGGGTTACCTTCCGTTCAGAAACATGAATCTCTGGATTTCCAACGCCCTCTCCAATTCGGGTATAGTAAGAACATAATGTAGTTTAGGAGTTCAAAGGAGCTGGAACCGTGTATACCATCCTGATTGTGGAAGACGATGAACGAATCGCGGATAAATTAAGATCGGCTATTTCCAAATATGATTTTAACGTACGGATCACCGAAGACTTCAGCCGCGTGATAGACATTTTTGCGGATACGAAGCCGGATCTGGTTCTGCTGGACGTCAATCTGCCGAAATTCGACGGATTCTATTGGTGTAGGCAAATCCGTACCCAATCGCACTGCCCGATCATCTTCATCTCGGCGCGAGACAGCGGCATGGATCAGATTATGGCCTTGGAAAACGGAGCGGACGATTATATTACGAAGCCGTTTGACATGGAGCTTGTCCTGGCGAAAATCCGCAGCCACCTGCGCCGTGCGGTCGGTGCCTATGCCTCCGGTCAGGAGGATGAGCATACCATCGAAAGCGCCGGTCTTATCATCTATCCCGAGCGATACGTTGTGACCTATGGAGACGAATCAGCCGAGCTTACCCAAAAGGAAGCAGCCCTGCTGACGATGCTGATGGAAAAAGAGGGCCGTGTGGTCAGCCGCGAGCGGCTGCTGGACCTGATGTGGGAGGATCAGCACTTCATTGATGACAATACGTTAAATGTTTATATTACAAGGGTTCGTCGCAAGCTTCGTGAGCTGGGCGCCGGAGATCTTATCGAAACCGTCCGGGGAGCAGGCTACCGGTTCATGACGGGCAGGGAGACCCCATGAAACTTTTCTTGCGGGAGCATCTCCCGCTCATGCTGTTTTTTACCGTTCAAATGCTGCTTGTCCCCCTGCTGTACTGGCTTACCGGTGAAGGCAGGCCCTTTACTGTCGTACTATACGGTGTGCTGTTAAGCAGTGTCGTGCTGCTTCTCTATCTTGCTTACCGGTATCTTTCCCATCGCACGTTGTATCGAGAGCTTTCTTCCGAGAAGGTTTCGGAGAAGGAATTCTTAAGCCCTCCCCTGGGCGAAGCGCCACTACCGGAAGCGATCTACGAGCGGATTGGCCATTACGAGCGCTTATACCGCGAACAGCTGCATCGGCATCAAAGCCAAACCGACCAGCATCTGGCTTTCGTCAACCGCTGGGTACATCAGATGAAGACCCCGCTGTCGGTTATTCAGCTAACGCTCGATGAAGTCGAAGAGGCACCCGCCGAGCATATTCGGGAAGAGCTTGATCGTATTCGCAAAGGCCTCGAAATGGTGCTGTACACCGCGCGCCTGGACCGGTTTGAGCAGGATTTTGCTGTAGAAGCCATCGGGCTCCGTGCTGCGGTAAGCGAATCCGTGGTCGAGAACCGCAAGCTGTTCATTCGTAAGGGGATTACGCCGGTGTTCCAAATCGATGATCGGATCTCCGTCTATACGGATGCCAAATGGTTTCGATTTATGCTGGGTCAGATTTTGACGAACGCCGTGAACTACTCCGGCAGCCCCGGCAAGAAGATTCAATTAAAAGCAGAAGCAGCGGGGAAACACATCAAACTCTATATCGGCGACGAGGGGATCGGCATTGCACCGGAGGACATCAACCGGGTGTTCCATCCCTACTTTACCGGAGAGCGCGGTCGGCAATATCATGAATCCACCGGCATGGGCCTGTATCTTGTGCGTGAAATCGCCAATAAGCTTGATCATTCCGTAGAACTGGAATCCACGCTCGGTGAAGGAACCACCGTTACCTTGACGCTGCGCCGAGCCGAAAACCAAGACACATCTGGACCTTAGGTGTGTCTTCTTTGTATCGGGAGATGACCCCAAACCTCACGCCGATAATCTTAAGATACGAACAAAAAATGCGAACATAACCTTATGGCAGATGTAAGCTTCGTTTCACCTAAATCCATAGCAGGGTCAGGTCAGTATACGATAGAGTTAGGCTACACTAATAAGGTATACAGAAAGGAGCTTCTGGATTATGGATATTCTTGAAGTAAAAGCATTAAACAAAGTATATGCGGGCAAAGTGGCGACACAAGCTCTTACCGATATTCATCTCACCATCAAAGAAGGAGAATTCGTCGGCATCATGGGCCCTTCAGGCAGCGGCAAAACCACCCTGCTGAACATGGTATCCACCATCGATCGTCCAAGCTCGGGCGAGGTCAAGATCGGGGGCAAAAATCCTTACACCATGAAAAAAAGCGAGCTTGCCCACTTCCGCCGCAGACAGCTCGGCTTTGTGTTTCAAGATTTCAACCTGCTCGATACGTTAACCGTTGCCGAGAATATCGTGCTTCCGCTTACGCTGGACCGCCGTCCGCTCAAGGACATGGAGTCGCTGCTGCAGCAAACCGCTTCACGGCTTGGCATTCGCGAAATTCTGAATAAACGCGTGTACGAGATTTCGGGAGGTCAACGACAGCGCACCGCGATTGCCAGGGCTATCATCAGCGCGCCGCTGTTACTGCTTGCGGATGAGCCTACAGGCGCACTCGATTCCAACTCCTCACGGATCGTGATGGAGTCGTTAGCCGAGATTAACGAGCGGGATCGTACCACATTAATGCTGGTTACGCATGATCCTCTCGCCGCAAGCTATTGCAACCGCATCGTTTTTATTAAAGACGGCAAGCTGGCCGCCGAAATTCACCGCGGAGAGAACCGGCAGGCCTTTTTCCAAAAAATCATCGATACGCTATCGTTCTGGGGAGGGAATACAAGTGAGCTTTCCTCAATTCGCGTTTAACAACGTCCGGCGTAACGCACGTCAATATTTCGCTTACCTGCTCAGCAGCTCGTTCATGGTCATGATCTTTTTTACGTATGCGGTATTCATCTATCATCCGGCCATTGAGAATTCGCCTATGGGCACGATGACGCGTACGGGAATGACAATCGCCACGGTCATCGTCTACGTGTTTGCGTTCTTATTCGTGCTGTATTCGATCAGCGTCTTTCTGAAGTCGCGGAACCGGGAGTTCGGTATTCTGACCATCCTCGGAGCTGAGGCCAAACAGATCAATTGGCTGATCTTCCTGGAGAACATTCTGATTGGCGCCATTGCCATCGTAACGGGCATCGCCAGCGGAATGCTGCTTTCTAAGGTGTTCCTGCTCATCAGCACCAAAGTAATCGATATGGACGAGCTGCCGTTCTATTGGCCGGTCAAAGCGATGCTGCTGACCGCCGGTGCGTTCGCTGCGCTGTTTCTCGTCATTTCGCTCTTTACCTTGTTATTTATCCGAAAGAATCAAGTTCTGGAGCTTCTCAAAGGAACCAGCAAACCAAAAACCGAGCCAAAAGCCAATCTGTTCCTGGCCCTCTTAGGCGTGGTGCTCCTTACCATCGGCTTTACCGTCCTTCGTGTCAAAGAGTTAGACCCGACTGGATTGATAATCGCTGCGGTAACCGGAATTATGGGCACGTATTTCTTCTACTCCCAACTATCCGTGTGGATTGTCCGCATGCTGCAGCGAAATCGCAGAACCACCTGGAAAGGAACAAACCTGCTGTGGATTTCCGAAATGAGTTACAAGATTAAGGATAATGCCCGCATGCTGTTTCTGGTCACGGTTGTCGTAGCTCTGGCTTCCATGAGCACCGGCTTCGTGCTGGCCATGCAGCAATCGATTCGATCGGTATATTTGGATAACCCCTACGCGCTTAGCTACACCTACTATAGCAATGCCGACGATACTAAGGTGCAGGATGAGCTGGCCCTGATTGAAAATCGTCTGCAGACAGAAGGGCTGGAGTATAAACGGGCGGAGGTCGAAACCATCTATTATCGCTTGTCAGCGAATGGAGAGGACTCCTTACACATCATGCCGCAATCCCATTACGACCGTTTGGCTGCTTTGATGAATACCAAGCCGACCGGGACATTCGGCGAGAATGAAGCCTTACTGGCAGAAACCCCGAATGCAGCGAAGAAGAGTAAAGGGAAGCTAACGGAAGCGGATATCGAATTATCCGGTCAACCCTACTCTTTCAGCTTGGAGAACCGCACTGACCGGATTGCGGCTGTGGTATATAGCGGCAGATTGCTGGTCGTTACGGACACCATGTTTGAAGAGCTAAGGGGCGGGAACAAAGCAGATGGAATCAGTGTGAATCATACGTATCCGTTTATTCTTCCCGATTCCCAAGGACTCCCCCAGAAGGATGATCCTGAAACCAAGCTCGGCCTTGAGCTGTCGGAATGGAACGGAAGTGCAATCAGTGAAGGTTATATAGAATCCAGAGCGGAGAACTATTACACCAATAAACAGGGCTTTTCGTTATTCAGCTTTATCGGGGTGTTTGTCGCCTTAATCTTCTCGATCTCATCCGCCAGCTTCCTGTACTTTAAACTGCATACAGAGCTTTCAACAGACCAAACGATGTACCGTTCCCTGTCCAAGATCGGACTCAGCGCCCGTGAGATGAACATCTCCGCGACGATTCAGATTGCTGTGCTGTTCTTTATCCCCATTCTGGTTGCAGCCCTGCAGTCCTTAGTCGTGCTCGGTCCGGTTCTTGCATACCTGGATTCTCCTTATGTAAGTGGCCCTGTATTGGCGGCTTCATCGGCATTCTTGGCCGCTCAAATGATTTATTTCCTGATCGCCAGAGCCCGTTATATCAAGTCTGTGAATAGGATGATGGTGTAACTAATGGCTACTGTAAAAAATGAGACCGTGATGAAACGCCAGCCTGCCACTGGAAAGGGGCGATTGCACTTTTTAGACCAGTTCAGGGGTTTTGCGCTGCTTGGTCTGCCGTTTGTTAACGTATTGGCGCTTTGGCTCATCGCCACGCCGAAAACCTCAGCGGATTTTTGGATGCAGCGCGGGCTTACCTTTTTTGTGGAAGCCCGATTCTATACAATCTTCACGTTCCTGTTCGGACTAGGATTCTACATGTTTCTATCACGAAGCGCTACAACGGGTGGAAAGCCAAGACTTCGGCTGTATATCCGCCGGTTAGTTATTCTGGTGCTGATCGGCGTCATCCATCAGCAGTATCAATCGGGGGAGGCATTATTTCATTATGCGATTGTCGGCCTGCTAGCGCTTCCCCTCTATTGGGCGCCAAGGAGAGTTAATCTAGGTATTGGAGTGGTCGGGTTTACGATTGCGGCCGTCATAGGAGTCAAGCTGCTTACCATTCCGTTTCTGATCCTGTTAGGGCTAGCCGCGGGCCAATACCGATTACACGAAGCGATCAGCAAGGGAGTACGATGGAGTAAGCTGCACATGGTGTGGCTGCTGTCATTGCTCGGAACCGTCATTGCGATCGGGGCCATGTGGTGGGCAGCACCTCCCGAGCCGATGCCCCCGTTTCTATTCATGATAGAAGGCGAATCGCCGTCATCGACCATGCAGGCAGCCTTAACTCTGGCACATATCGGGGTGGCAACGGGTCCTATCGTATCTGTATTTTATCTAAGCTCTCTCTTAATGCTTGGGCGTACCCGCGCAGGTGCGAAGATGCTGTATCCGTTACAGGCATACGGCCGGATGGCGCTTACCAACTACATCGGACAAACCGTCTTTCTGGTAGGTATTCAGCGCTTCATACTGAACACCACACCGACGACTTATGTCGTATCTACACTCGTTTCCCTTGGGATTGTAGTCTGTCAGATCATAGCCAGCAATCTGTGGATGCGTTGGTTCCAATACGGACCCCTAGAATGGTTGTGGAGATGCGGCACCTATTGGACGATCGTGCCGATTCGCAAAAAAGCAGGAAACCTATAGGTCTCCTGCTTTTTTTGTCTTTCGCCCCATTACCATGTAAACGCCAAATATCAGTGTCCATATAAACACCGGGCCTGAGGTGATCGGATAGATGATAACGCTGAGTTTCGGAAGCAGTAGTGCTGCAGGTATGCCAAGCGCTCCCCACAACCCTGCTGCTATGCCTATCCATCCCATAACCGGTTTCACAGTTTCTTCAGAGAGCAGCGCAATGCTAAGCAGGCTTATTCCGATCCAGGCCAGCATCATGGCAAAATCCCCGGCCATAATACCGAACGCAAATAACCCGACACCCAAGGCTGCCGTTCCCGGGTCTTGAACCGAGCCCCATTCCTGGGCCAGCACGGGGAGAACGGTTAACTCCATCGCAAGTACGATTACCCATATCGTCATCGCCGCAATGAACAAGCGGGCAGCCATCATCGCTGAAGGCTGTTTACCAGCCGCAGTCTCCCCGAGAGACAGGCCGCCAAGCCATAATAATATAGCCGCCAGCATCAGGCTGTGATCCCATTGCCAATAAATCAACATGTCCGGAATCATCGAAATAACATGATGACCCGTCCAGGGATCCGTAGCTGGAGGGTGCATAAGTGTAGCTGTAACAAACAGCGCTCCGCCCAATAAAATACTGATGCCTGCATAACGGCTAACTCGGTTATTTGCCTTCCATTTGCTCATGAGGGATTCCCACCTTCTGCTTCGTCGTCTATTTATCCTTATCCTTCCCGTTCCGTATTGAAACTAGAAGTTTGAGATTGCCCGCCGACTTTGGTGAAGGGTGCCCCTCCATAGCACTTCTTATCGCTCCTGTCCCCTCCCGCTATCTCATCCTCCGCTCCAGGTGCCTGATCTCCTGCTCGATGACCGTCAATCCCGCCTGCGGACAGCCCAGGAAGTACAATATCTTATGAGTCCTAATCTCCATCAAGCATATGCACGCAGCCGATCATCAATTAGACCCAGCAGCCATTCCCTTTCTCCAGGTACATCCTCTCTCAGCCTGGCTGCCGCTACGGGCAGCATCCACCGGTCGATATCCTCCTGCTTCGCATGGGATAATCGGCAGTATTCATTTAGATATACTTTATTCCACAGGATTCGGGCCATCCGAAGCGGAAGCACCAGAATGCCCGGCTGATCATCCGGGTTAAACGGCGATTGGAACATGAGCGATGTCCTGGCGACGTCGCATAGTGGGTCACCAATCGTGGCGTTATTCCAATCGATCGCCCGGCATCCGCTTTCCGCGACGATCACATTGTCCGGGTGAAAGTCGCCATGGCAGATGGAATCGCCTTCCGGAAATGAATCCAGCACCTTGCATACGGCCTGGGCTTTTTCTTGCAGGATGCCGCTTGCATCAAGAATTGCATGCTCCAGCCTTTCTTTTTGCGACGGCAGCAAGGTTGTTGTGCAGCCGTGCATCGCATGCTGGAGCTGTGCCATCTCACGAGCGCACTTCATTAGCTGAAGTGGTGACGATTGAACCTGATGCAGCATCGACGGTCCTGTAACCCGTTCATACACCAGCCCTGTTCGTCCCTCGATATCCACCATGTCAAAGACGGCAGGAGCAGGCACGCCCGCTTCGGCAACGATGCGGCCCATCTCCGCCTCATATGTCACCCATTCCCGGCGATACCCTTCATAATACAGCTTTAATGCCTGAGACTCTCCCCATTCATACACCTCGGCGCTCCTGCCTTTTCCAATCTGCGTACCCTTCTTCAAAGCAATCCTCCGCTTTCTCTACATCAGCTGGATTTTGATTTCGAACGCATCACCAACCGCTGAATCCAGCCTGGCTTCTGAATCCGGCAGTTGTGAAATGCGGATATCTTCCATTCCCCGTTCACCTTGATCAGCATGGATCACTGAATCTTCTTTGAACACATTGTACGATAATCCGGCCGAACTGAATTCCCGCCCCGGGATGATAACCGACTCGGTCTTGGGACCGAGTTGTTCCTTCAGATCCGGCGAACTGCGTTCTTTACGTAAGCAGGAGCGCGAGATATGATATCGTTATCCATGAGAGACCGAATCGTAAAGGAGGTTGCAACCGGCATGATGAAGATCAGCGCTTTTGCCAAGGTCAGCGGCATTTCCATCAAAACATTGCGATATTATGATGAGCTGGGCCTATTGAAGCCGGCCCATATTGATGAACAAAGCGGATACCGTTACTATTCCGAGGAGCAGCTTCTGACCGTCAAGCGGATTGCCGCTTACAAGGAGCAGGGGTTTACCTTGGAACAGCTCAAGCCTTTTTTTGAAGAGGATATAGGAACCGATGTCGTTAAGAACAAACTTGCGGATAAAATGACGGAGCTTCAGCATGCAATGCGGAGCCTCCAGCTGCAGTTGGATGAAGTGAACAGCAGGATAACGCGCTTGGAACGAGCCGAAGGAGGGAATCCAAGTGGCCCCATTATCCGGGAAGTCCCATCCCAGCGTGCCGCTTTCATTCGTGACCAAGTCCCCCGCAGCCAGCTATGTCTCTTGCTGGATGAGATTACGAAATACGCTGCCTCTTATGGAGAAGAGGAAGCCAGGCAGCTAGCCATTCTTTGGCATGACCACGGCAGCGGGAATGCCGACATCGCCGATATCGAAGTCGCAGTCCCCATAACTAGGGACATACCTGCTAATGGGCGCGTTCGTGTGGACTTTCTGCCGCAGCTGATATCTGCCGCATCTCTTGTACATCGTTGTGATCCGTGCGCCTATACCTGCCCCGTCATACCCGAGCTCAAGGCATGGATTTCGTCCCAAGGCCTCGTTCAGTCGGAATCGGAACCGATCCGCGAGATCTATCTCACCTCGGATAAAGATATCTATGGCAAGAAGCGCCCTGCGGAATTGCTTATCCCCCTACAAGGTAACGCGGATTAACCCTTCCTTGCCGTGAGGGCTACCGAAACGAACCTCGACTCAGTCTCTATCCGTACTTGCAGAAGCAGTAACTCCGGATGTCCTTTATGTTCATGAAAAACGCTAGAATAATTCTAAACCGCCCTCTTGACTCTCCCCTTAACAGGAGAGTGTACAGTAGCGTTAAATCGAACAAGAGGAGTGGGATTTCATGAAACGATTGGAAGACAAAATCGCATTGGTTACAGGCGGAAGCCGAGGAATCGGCAAAGGAATCGCGCTTCGGTTAGCGGAAGAAGGGGCTCTGGTCATTGTCCATTACGGAACCCGCCGGGATGCTGCGGATGAGGTTGTCCAGACCATACAAGATCAGGGTGGTCGAGCTATCGCTTTAGGTGCCAAACTGGAATCAGTAGACGGAGCAAAAGGACTCATTCATTCACTGGAGGAGGAACTTCTTCGCGTAACGGGGGACAACCATTTCGATATTCTGGTGAATAACGCAGGCATCGGAACCTCCAACACCTTTGAAGAGACGACCGAGGAAAGCTTCGATGAGCTGCTTGCCGTCAATGTAAAAGCACCGTTCTTCCTGGTCCAACAGGCGCTGCCGCTCCTGCGTGACAGCGGACGCATCGTCAACATCTCTTCCGGTGTTACGCGTATCGCCTATCCGCATATTATGGCTTACAACATCACCAAGGGAGCCATTAATACGTTCACCTTGCATCTCGCCAAGCTGCTGGGCCCCCGCGGAATTACGGTGAACGCGGTGCTACCAGGGATCGTGGACACCGATGTGAACGCATCTTGGCTGCATACGTCGGAAGGACAGCAGCATGCTGCGGAGATGTCCGCGCTTGGCCGAATCGGACAGCCGTCCGATATTGCCGATGTCGTAGCGTTTCTCGCATCAAGCGACGGGCGCTGGGTCACGGGACAAATGATTGACGCTACCGGAGGCTCTCATCTGTAACGATAAGAAAAACGTCGATCGACGTACTCTCAAAGAAGACAGACCGCGTTTAGCGGTAGTTTTTCTTGCAATATCAGGCAGCAGATCCTCCGAAATTTATGCTTTCTGATATCTTAAAAAGAGGCGATCCGTGTCTGGCATCAACGCCAAGCAGGATCGCCCTTTTTCTTGTATCTGCTGTTTAATCGGATTCAGCCATCCGCACAACCGACTTTCGCTCCGGGTCCCAGCGCCATGACGGAGCCTTGCCCCGCACATGCAGGCCTCCTACCCATTTATCGATCGTTCCGGAGCAGGCATAGTCGGTCTTCCCGGCTAATACCTCATGCCCCAGGCTCGTCACTTGCAGCAGCTGATCTTGGAAATGGGGTACAGCCAGTTTAAAGTCCGGAAACGACGCTGTACCATTAATAACCAGCAACGAATCCGGGCCCTCCGTCATCTTCGCCAGGTAATACCAGAACTCCAGATCTCCCATTCCGAGTGTATGGAGTTGGTCACCTACCTTGCGGAACAACTCATACGGCTTATGGATTCCGCCCGCTATAGCCTCCAACGTCGTCTGCTCGATGATCCCGAGTCCATTGCTCACAGAGGGCAGCCGGGCCAGATGGGCTTCGAATGCTGCCCTCGCAAAAGGCAGTGCCGAGGAATCCACCTCCAGCATGCGCTGGTGTTTCTCCGGCCGATCCGAGGTATAGCCTTCCCACAACATGCTGCCCAGCATAAGTTCCTCTTCTCCAATCGTGTGCCATGTGCCCGATAACGTCTCGAGCTGCTCCGTGCTAAGCTGCCCCAGCCCCCGAAAAAGCTCGATGCCCGGGTATGCGCCAATGCACAGCAGACTAAGCTTCGTATTTCCCAGTGACTGTTCCTTAAACCAATGCAGCAAATAGGCCAGCATGGTCTGGTCAAACAGATCATGCTCAAACCAGAACACGATTTCATTATATTTACGAAAATCCTGTAGCTTCCTCTCCTGCGATTCGCAGGTCTCGATATATTCCTTCTCCGGAATCCCGAGCGTTTGCTCCAAATACCGAGCTCTTGTTCTCCGATGATCCGGCTCGTCCATCTTCGTGAAGACCGGACCAAACGAATAAAGCTCCCTCCACACCAGGATATCTCCTTGAACGTTCCCTTGTTTCAGCTTATCCCCTACCGAATCCCCGTTAACAATATGCAACATACGCCTGCCTCCCTCATACAGATCGGTGAACACTGATACAAAGTCGGCTACATGAAGCGTGTTCTTCAGCTTCCGCCGGGCATCAAAGAGCCTCTTCTTCAAAGCGGGCAAGGATATATCCAAATATTGCGAGATCTCCCGCAGGCTGTAGCCTTGAAAATAATAGAGCTGGACTGCAATCCTCATGCTCGTTGGCAAATCCGCGATCGTGGCATGCAGCTGACCGATCATCTCTCTCTTTTCCACGACCGAATCTAAACTTCGCTGATCTCCAGCCGGCAGCTCAACCTCATGCAGCGGTAATGTCTGAAATTGCTTGCGGCGCAAGTCCCTGTAACACTGCCGCTCCACGATCACTTTGAACCATCCGGGAAAACGCCGGGGATCCTGCAGCTTATGCAGATTCGCAAAGGCCTCCGTAAAGGCCTCCTGCACGGCATCTTCCGCTAAATGGGGATCCTGCAATTTATCGTAGGCCACGGCCAGCGCCATGCCGGTAAAATGTCGAACCAAGCTTCCCTGTGCCTCCGCACTGCCCCGCCGGGCTTCCTCAATCCACTGGAACACGTTCACCTAAACCTCCCTTCCCGGTGTCTCTATCCCTTAAGTGCCGATCTGAACGAAAAAGGTTACCTCTCTTCAGGAATTCTGCACCGGATGGATGATATATCAAAAATTCCCCATTGCCTTCGTCGGCGCCTCCCAGGCACGGTTCAGACACCCGATTCCTCTTGACATTCACCTAACACCTGTGTGATGATACTCACCAAATCATCTTGTTCTCTCTTCACATCCGAAAAGAGCTGCGTTAGATGAATTTAAGAACAACATACCACACGGCTATGAGAAGAAATAGTAGCTTATCTCTCGAGGTCCAAGCGAACCGGCGAATGGTGCGAGGCCGGTACCCCGGAATAAGTGAATGGATCTTCTCGCTTCAACCCGAACCTTTCGGCTGTGCCGGAGCAGTAGGCCTTGACGGTTCTCCACCGTTATTATGGAGATATGGCAGGAATCATGGTGCTTTTTCCCATTTCCACGTCATGCTAAAGCGCGACTGTACAGTCGAATTCGGGTGGTACCGCGGAGTTACACTTCGTCCCATAGTGGGATGAGGTGTTTTTGTGTTGTTCGCAAAACAATTAGGAGGTGTGTTATGCAGCGATTATTGTCAGGCATTAAGCCGAGCGGAGATTTGAATATCGGTGGTTACGGAGGGGCTCTCCGTCAATATGTGAAAATGCAGCATGATTACGAGTCCTATTTTTTCGTGCCGGATCTGCATGCGGTCACGGTCTATCAGGATCCAAAGGAGCTGCACCAGCGCACGCGAGACATTGCCGCGCTGTACATCGCGTCGGGCATTGACCCCGATAAAGCGACGATCTTTCTGCAATCCCAGGTCCCCGCGCATGCAGAGCTCGGGTGGTTGCTGGAGACGCAGGCGCATTTCGGTGAATTAAAACGGATGACCCAATTCAAGGAGAAATCCGAAGGTCAAGAAACGGTAAGCTCGGCGCTCTTCACGTATCCCGTCCTGATGGCTGCCGATGTGCTGCTCTATCAGGCAACGCATGTGCCCGTCGGGGACGACCAGAAGCAGCATCTGGAACTGACCCGCGATGTGGCTGAACGCTTCAACAACCGGTATGGCCGCACGTTTACGGTGCCTGAGCCGATCATTCAGGATATTGGCTCCCGCATCATGGGCCTTGACGATCCGTCCAAGAAGATGAGCAAGAGCAATCCGAACAAAAACAGCTGCGTCCACATGATGGATTCGCCGGAGGATATCCGCAAGAAATTCTCGAAAGCCGTTACCGACTCAGACGGCGAGGTCCGGCATGACTGGGAGCAGAAGCCGGCGGTCAGCAATCTGATCGAGATTTACTCGGTATTCTCCGAGGAAGCCATCTCCGTCATCGAGAAACGGTATGAAGGCCAGGGATACGGCACGTTCAAGAAGGAATTGGCCGAAGTGGTCATCGAGAAACTACAACCGATCCAGGAGAGGTTCCATCAAATCGTGAATTCCTCCGAGCTTGATCGCATCTTGATGGACGGAGCGAAGCGGGCTTCCGAAACCGCAGGCCCAACACTGCTTGCCGCCAAGAAAGCGATGGGATTGGTCACGTTCTGAAAGAACCGAGAGGGCGTCCCCTTAATATCTGCATCCTGCCTCAGGAATCAGGTCAAGGGACGCCCCCGCTTTATATTTTATACATAACTCTGTGTATCCCGATTCCGTCCGAACTTGTAGGTTGCAATCAGCGATAAGGCCAAGGCAAAAGCCATCAGAATCGCCATATTCAGAATCACCTCGTTCAGGCCGCTTCCTTGCTGAAGCTTGCCGAACGTATCGAGCAGCCAATACTGCGGCAGGAAATCGGCGATTCGCTGAATCGCTTCGGGCATCACGGTAAGCGGGAATACGCACCCCGCCAGCAGCGAAGTCGGCATGATCACCATCGTCTGGATTCCGTTCGCCATCATGGTGCTGTCCGAGAACGCGACAATGACCTGTGATAAACTGACCGCGACCAGAGCGAACAGCGACAGAATCAGGAACATCTGCCAGAGCGGAATGCCAGGCTCGATATGAAAGAACCGGGTCATGACAAACAAGGTGGCCGCAATCTGGATCATCATCAGAACGATATTCACGATGGCATTCGAGAAGACGTAGCTGCGGGCCGTAATAGGCGACGATAAGAGTCTATAGTACGTACGATTCTCGCGATCCCGGATCGTCAATGCCGATAAATTCACGGCGGAGAATAACATGAACACAACCAAGTAACCGATCGTCCGGTTGGTCATATCATGATTGGCCGATTGGTCCGCAACCGTGGTCGTGGACAATTGAAACGTAGAACTCCGATAACCGCTGTATAATTCGTTAAACGCGGCGGCATCGCCACCCGCTATAACCCCCATGGATGAAATATTCTGGACGTACGCGTTTAGATACGATTTGACATACCCCGTAACTTGAGCGCCCTTAATCGATTCGATCCGGACCGGCTCGGGTGTCCCCTGAATTACGCCTTTCGCAAACCCCTCGGGGAAGATTAGCACCGCATCCAGCTCACCCGACACAACCAAGTCATCCGCTTCCGATTCCCTAATGACCGATGCCTCGGTATGCTCCAATTGAGCAACAAAATCGATCGTATCTTGCGTGATCTTCTGTTCGATATCGTGGTTCACGATCCCAATGTTAACGGAAGTCTCTCCGGAACCCTTGTAGATTAAGGTGGATAGCAAAATGCCGACAATGGGAAGCGCAATAACGAGCAGCAGATTTTTATAATCCTTCAACGAGGTCAGCATCGTCTTTCGAATGAGCCAGAGCATATCCTTCAACATTACAGCCCCTCCCTTCTTCGCATCGAAATCATGGCTACGGCCAGCAGCAGGATGGAAAAACCGATATTCAGCATCATTGCATGCATGGCTGCCGACCCACTGCCAGAATAGATGAGCTGCAGCAGCGCTTCATTGGACCAATGCAAGGGAGAATACGTTGCAGCCTCCCTCATGAATCCCGTTGTGCTTGCAACCGGCGTATATCCTCCGCCAAAGAACGCAGCCAGTTGAATAATGACCATGATGACAGCTCCGGCTGCATTTCCCTTCAGCACGTAACTGATGCCAAGCCCCAGGCTGAGCGCAAATAGGATCTCGGTGAACAAAACCAGGAATACCATGATGGGGTTCTCCCCCCAATAGGCATTGAACATATATTTGCTGATCAGCACAACGATGATGACAAATACGGCATTGATCGCGAGCGTGCCCGTTATTTTTCCGGCAAAAATCTCGGCTTTCGTCACCGGTGAGGCCAATAGGCGCTTTGCGGTGTTTCGCTTTCGCTCACTATCGATGAGTCCGCCTGCCGTCAAGGCGCTATACAGGATGATCATCGTCGTGACTGCAATCGAAAAATAATCAAGCGAACCCGGCTGCCTCGCTCCTTGAATGGAAGACTCCAGCACATAGCTCCCTCCATCATCAACAAGCGGCTTGCTCTCATATTCCAGATCGATCTTCGCGGCTTCGGCTGACAGCCGGTACCGGTCGGCAAATGCGGACAGCATCCCTTGCACAATCCCGTTCTCCATACTGTTGCGGCTGTTTCCATCATATCGGATGCCTTGGCCGTCCATTTCCACGTAACCGGTGTACCGGTTGTTTCTCACTTCCTGCCCTCCGTCCATGCCTTCCTCGACTTGCTCAAAGACCATGCCCGATGAACGCTCCGCCTCCTGCATGAAAACCTGCCATTGCTCCGTAAGCGCGGGTTCTGCTCCGTCGTTATGGTATAACACCCGAATGTCTCCAATCGTGGTACTGCCGTTAAAAGCATTCGAAAGCGCCGTCCCTAGGATCAGAATGAGCAGCACCGGGGTTGCCAGCATGAATACCAGCATCTGCGGCTCCCGGGCGATCTTCATCTCCTTCAGCGCGATTCTCAGTACGTTCATGTACTTCCACCTCCCTCTTCCTAGGTCCGCTAATCCCGAAGGCTCCGGCCGGTCAACGTCAGGAACACCGTTTCCAAATTCGGCTCGGACGCTTGAACGGAACGAATTTCAATGCCTTGCGCCATGAATTGCTGAATGATTTTATTCAGGTTATTGACTCCTGCGTCGGAGCTGATGTGCACGACATTCTCCTTCACTTCAACCGATTTGACGCCTGAGATCTCCTTCAGCTTGTTCGCTTCAAGATAGGCGGCCGTTTGCACCTCGATCCCGATATCCTTCTGGTCCGTAATAATGGACTTCAGCTGTGCCTTCGTGCCCTCCGCTATGATCTTGCCGTGGTCGATAATGGCAATCCGGGTGCAGAGCTCCTCCACTTCCTCCATATAATGGCTCGTGTACAGGATCGTGCTGCCCATCTCGTTCAGCTTCCTGACCGAGTTCAGGATATAGTTCCTCGATTGGGGATCGATGCCGACGGTCGGCTCATCCATGATGATCAGCTTCGGTCTGTGGGCAATCGCGCAAGCGATATTCAGTCGTCTCTTCATGCCTCCGGAGAAGCTTTTCGGGTACATCTTATGTTTGTCGCTAAGTCCGACGAAGGCAAGCGCCTCTTCGGCCCTGCTCCTAAGCTCCGATCCTCTCAGTCCATACAATCCGGCAAAAAAATGAACATTCTCATAGGCGGTCAGATCCTCATATATCGCGACCTCTTGCGGAACCATGCCGATCTGCTGCTTCGCGAACTTTCGAAACTTCATCAGATTCTTGCCCAGGACATGGACCTCTCCCTTGGTCATGGGCATGAGCGACGATATGATATTAATGGTTGTGCTCTTGCCTGCTCCGTTCGCGCCCAGGAAGCCGAAAATCTCGCCTTCCCGTATGTTCAACGACAACTGGTCTACCGCTATGAAATCCCCAAACTTCTTCGTGAGCCCTTTGATCTCCAGCACGTTCATACGTTTTTCGCCTCCATATTCCATCCACGCTTCAACCGGTGGACTTGATCTGCATTTATCGTACGAAAAAAGGATGCCCTTGCGATAGTGCACAAGTTCATCCTTACCCATGAGAATCTTCATGTTGTTGACGATCCAAATCTTCACCCTTGCGGGGAATGTCATTTTTGACCCGATATCCCTAATTCGCCAAATGCGCTTACCGGGTTTTAGCTATAAGGAATTAAAGTGGTCACCGAGAAGCCGGCGGAGCCATCCACGATCACGGTACCATTCACAACCGCGGCGCGCTCCTCCATGCCTATGATCCCAAGACCCTTGATGACCTTCTGCATGCCCTTGCCGTTGTCGCTGACCTTGGCTTTGATCATGGTGCCCAGAACTTCGATATGTAACGAGACTGCCGTTGCATTCGCATACTTCATCGTATTGGTTAACGCTTCCTGGGTGTTATCCTGAATGATTTTCCACTGAAGCGGTGTAATCACATCCATATTGCCCTCATGCGTTAATACGGTCTTGATCGGGTGCTGGGCGGAGAACTCCTCAAGGAATAAACGCATTCGGTTAATGCCGAGCTGCTCCGTCGGAGGCTTTACGTTCTTCAGAACCAGCCTGATGCTCTCAATACCTTCTTTCGATATCGATATGGCATTCTGCAGCAGCTCGGCGGACTTGTCCGGATTCGTTGTCATCAAGCGCTTGGCCGCTTCCATCTGAATCAATGCGCCCGTCATGGAATGTCCGATCTTATCATGAATTTCCTGGGACAGCCGATTTCGCTCTTCCAGCTTGAACATATATTCAAACTGCCGGATGTACTCATTATTTTCGCTCAGCCGCTGGGTCAACCGATCCAGTTCACGATGCATCTGCTCGTTCTGCTCCTGATAGGATGTGACTCGGCTTATAAAAGTCCTCAGCATCGTGAGATAAATATAGGATAGAACGGATATAAAGACATAGGTCATGCCAAGCTCGTGAGGCACTATAAGCGCTGGAACCAGCAGGGGGATCAGGGTCATCCAGCTCCTGCGAAGATATAAAGACAGCAGCTCGTACAGATTCGCGGGAAGCAGCATGAAGAACAGCGGATGGATGTAGAATGAGGACGCCACGACAACAAGAATAGCCAGTACCATGAAGTATGGCTGTGTATTGCGACTCTTGAAAATATAGACGGATACACTCACGGAAAGGTAGAGAAGCATGACCAGTATATACCATGGCGTAATTGCAAGATCAGAGGCATACGACTGGCTGATCACATACAGGAACAGCATGCTTTTGAACCCGATGACCCACAGTTCGGCATAATTTCGGCGTTCGCTCACTTATTCACTTCCCCCGTCAGATAGTAAATCGCAATCTGGGTTCGATGCTCAAGACCTGTCTTGCTGAGAACCGAAGTGATGTGATTGGCAATCGTGCCTTCGGAAATAAACAGCTTCTTCGAGATTTCCTTGTTAGCCAGCCCTTTGGCGATGAGCGCCATAATATCCAGTTCCCTTTCGGTAAATAGACTCCGGTCGAACTTGTCTGCCTTATCTTCCTTGTCAGGCTTTCCGGGAGACAGCCCGGATTTGATTTTATCCAGTACGATGTCCTGCAGCACATGATGGCCATGGTACACGGTTTTGATCGCATCGCGAATCCGTTCCGGATCATTATTCTTCAGCAGATAACCCTTGGCGCCATTCAGGATCGCATCGGTAATGTATTCATCGTCGTCGAAGGTCGTTAAGATCAGCGTCTTGGTCCTGGTACGCTCCGTGAGCTGTTTCGCGGCCTCAACGCCGTTCAGATTCGGCATCCGGACGTCCATCAGCGCCACATCCACTTCATGCGCTTCGCAATAGGCTACCGCTTCCTGGCCGTCTTCAACGGTCGCCACGACGTCGAACTCATCAAACGTAGTCAGAATGATTTTCATACCTTCCCTGATAAACGAATTATCGTCCGCTATGATCACTTTAATCTTCAACTTACGCTCACACTCCCTTATTCAGGATTATACAGGCTGTCATCTTGAAGAACGACAGTATTTTTATTCACCTAATAAAAGGGGGACCATCACGATGCTAACCTTTGCCATGTCATGTTCCCAGCCGCAGGGACCAACCCGCTTAAGCAAAGTAAAAAAGCAGTGCGGGTACACACCCCACACTGCCCATTCGCCAACCTATTCTATTAAGAAGCGGTCATCGACTTTCTTTTATCGGAAAGGCTCCCCTTCTTCAGCACCGAGGCAAGCAGCAGAACAAGGAAACCTCCAGCGATAGACCATAGTACGGCAGTATTCACGGAAGATTCGGAAACGCCGTCAAAATACATCACATCTCTTAGAGCCGAAGCAGCAAAGCGGAGCGGCGTCCACGAGTACAGCCAATCCTGTGTTGCCTGCGGCAGAAACTCCGGCGCCATATTAAGAAGCGGCATCGAGAAGAACATCAGGAGCACCAAGATCCCCATAGCCGGGATTCCCATCCAGTTGAGCAGGGTCGACTGAAAGAGGAAAAAGGCAGAACCTGCCAGCCACAGCATCAGCCAAACGCGGCCCCCGTTGGTAAACTCCATGCCATACCAGGAGGATGCCATCCATACTAGGAAACCGGAAGCCAGACCCGCCAGCAGCAAACCGGCAGCGCCTTGCAGCACAATCGAGGTTCCCCTGCCGCTGCCGTCAGCTACGGCTTTCTGCAGCGCCTGGAACATGAACACGCTAATGATCAGACATCCAATCCATAAAATCTGTACCAGCATGCCCGGCGCATTGCCGCTTGCGTGATTAATCCCGACAGGATGTACAACCTCCTCCTGAACCTCAAACGGGGTAAGGAGAGCCTGTGCGGTTGTTACAGGCAGCATATCCGTCTGCGTGCTGATCATCGTCAATGCCTGGTTGGAGAGCTGCCCTCCCGCCATCTTCATCGCTTGCCCGAGCATCTGTTTCACCGCTGTGGATGCCTGCGTGCTCATCCCCTCGTTCACCAGCACCTGCACCACAGCCGGCTTGGGAGCAGGCGATTGCAGCGACAAGATGCTCGCGCTTAAGTCCTCAGGCAGCACAAGGGCTCCATAATACTTCTGGCTGTCAAGCCCTTCCCGTGCCTCCGCTTCCGAATTCACGATCTTCCACTGAATGGGCAGCTGTGAGTTGCCCTGCAGCATCCCCTTCATCATATCGCCAACAGCAAGGGGTTCGCCGTTCGGTAACTCCGCCGGCTGATCCAAGACGACCAATGCAACGGGCAGCGACTTCGGCTTCGCTCCCGCGATCGATCCCATCATGGCCACGCCGAAGACCGACAGGGCCAGAATGACAACCAATGCGCCGATCCACAGCATGTTTTGTTTTAAGAAACCCATATCTACCACTCCTCGTCATTAATGAACATACTGTTGATTAAAGATCACAGCGTTAATTATAATGAAGAGAGATTTTTGTTCAATCATCAGCTTTCGGCGGAGTGTTCATTACTCATCAGTGTTCAAGCATTCTGTTGATTAAGTGTTCAAAATTATACTGGAGGGGAATTCCTTGATCAAAAAGACGGATCGCCGGCAAATTCGGACGAATCAGCTGTTGCGGCAGACCTTGTTTGAGCTCATGGACGAAAAAAGCATAAACGCGATTACCGTCACCGATATCGCCAATCGCGCCAATATCAACCGAGGTACCTTCTATCTGCATTATCGGGATGTGCCGGATATGCTGGATAAACTCAAAGAAGAGGTGCTCCAGAAGATTAAGGACATCGTCGTTCATATTGACCCCAGGGATTCCAGAGACTATGCGGAAAAGGGCGAGCCTTATCCGGCGTCAGAGCAAATATTCGAGGAGCTCATCCGTCATGCTTCCTTCTTCCGTGCCGTTGTCGGCCCGAACGGGGACATATCCTTCGTGCGACAATTCAGGGAATTCATGAAGGAGCATATGTTTGCTAAGCATGCGTTCAGAATGCCCGTAGCAGAGAATCAAATCATTCCGAGCGATTACCTGATTGCGTATATGACCTCCGCCAATATCGGCCTGGTCATACACTGGATCGAGTCCGGCATGAATAAGTCCGCAAGAGAAATGGCGATCATGATGACCCAGCTGATCAACTACGGCCCGTTGATTACTTCAGGGATCATCCCAAAACAGTAGGTAATGCAAAAGAAGAGAAGCGGGGAATTCCCTCGCTTCTCTTCTATGCTTAATGGCACATAGGCACTTTGCCTGCTTCGCTAATTGATCAATTGCTTTACTAATTCGCGGTTTCGCTCCTTGAATACCTCGTTATGCGAGGAGACCATCGCGTACTTTTTGGCATCCGGCTCAATGAACTGCTTCGCGCTGTTCACCGCGTTCGCGGCATCCTGGAAGGCGCCCGCAATCAGGTGCAGCTTCCCGTCAAAATGCAGGATGTCGCCCGCGGCATACAATCCCGGTATGGAAGAGTTGCAGCTTGCGTTGCCCGCGATATAGTAATCATCCACCCGATGAATATCGAGCTTGCTGTTCTCCAAGAGCGACATATCCCGTTCATAGCCATGGTTAATGATCACTTCGTCTACGGCCAGATAGGAAACTTCCCCCGTCTCATTATTGGTCAATTCCACCCGCTCGATCACCTCATGATTATCCGAAGCAATAAGCTTCGTGATCGATGTATTGAGATGGCAAGTGGCCTTGCTGTTCATCAACTGATCGACTTGGGCTTCATGGCCTGACAATTCGCCTTTGCGATAGGCCAGGTACACCTTCTTCGCCACAGGCTCCAGCTCATTCGCCCAATCCACGGCCGAATTTCCTCCGCCGGACACAATCACCGTTTTGCCCTTGAAATGCTGCAGGGACTTCACCGTGTAGTTCAGGTTCGACACCTCAAACCGCTCGGCTCCTTCAATATCCAGTTTCTGCGGATTCAGGATACCTCCGCCGACCGCCACGATGACCGTTTTGGACAGATGCACGCCGGAATTCGCCGTATGTAATTCGAACAGCCCTTCCTCATTGCGGGCGATCGATTCAACCTTCTCGTTTAACAGCACTTCGGGATTAAACGTCAGACCTTGCTGAACCATCTGCTCGATCAGCTTCGCGCCCGGAACGGGTGTCAGTCCGCCAACGTCCCATATCATTTTTTCCGGATAGACGTGAACCTTTCCGCCAAGCATGGGTTGATATTCTATAATCTTGGTTTTCATGCCGCGCAGTCCACTATAAAAAGCAGAATATAATCCTGCTGGTCCTCCACCAATAACCGTTACATCAAATATCTCTTTCCCACTCATGCATTTCACTCCCGGTCTATAAATTAAAAGGCTGTTTGTGATTACCTTGTAACGTAAATGATTATCATTATCAATTAGTATACGTTGCCTTTCACCGTTTTACAATCAATCATTTAGAAAAAATTCATATTGTCACAATTTCGCCTACATATAGGCATGTATCACTCTGCCAATCTATATATGGATATTATTCGGCTGAAACATGAATATTATTTAAAATTTCCATTAAGATATTTATTGACAACGACGCGGCCCCACATTATATTTATGGATGAAATTGAGAATCATTATCGTTTGATAGCTAACTACTCTGGAGGTGAAATGATGATTCGCCTAAGTACAGATCGAATAAGCGTCGGTTACGGCGAGAATCTGATATTGAATCGTCTTAACGTAGATATTCCCGATAAAAGAATCACAACCATCATTGGGCCGAACGGCTGCGGCAAATCCACTCTTTTGAAGGCTGTTACCCGCATTATTCCTTACCAGTCCGGTGCTGCCATTCTCGATGGAGAAGAAATCGCCAAGATGAACACCAAACTGCTGGCGAAGAAGCTGGCCATTCTGCCCCAAACTCCGGAAGGACCGGGCGGTTTAACGGTTGGCGAGCTTGTCTCCTATGGCCGATATCCTCATCAACGCGGTTTTGGCCGCTTGACCAAGCAGGATATGGAAGTGATCGACTGGGCGCTGGAGGTTACCGGAACCCAGGATTACAAATATCGCTCGGTGGATGCTCTATCCGGGGGACAAAGACAGCGGGTGTGGATTGCGATGGCACTTGCTCAGGAGACCGAAATGATCTTCCTTGACGAACCGACCACGTATCTGGACATGGCGCATCAGCTTGAGATCCTGGAACTGCTGGAGAGGCTTAACATCGAGCAAGAACGTACCATTGTTATGGTCCTGCATGATTTAAACCAAGCCGCCAGATTCGCTGATTACATTATCGCGATGAAGGATGGAGATATCATTCAGGCCGGTGATCCGGAAGCCGTCATTTCACACGACGTATTAAAGAAAGTATTCCATATCGACGCCGAGATCGGCCGCGATCCGCGCACGGCGAAACCGATCTGTATCACATACAATCTATTAAAAGGGGAAAAAGAGGATGTACTCAAAACGGAGCAAAACGACAACTACGAAGAAACTACTCATCCCGTTTATAGCGCTGCTGCTCATTCTTAGCGCTTGCAGCAGCAAGCCTGCGGAGACAAACAGCAATAATACAGGAACGGCCGAATCACCTAAAACGGAACAAAGCGAAACTCCATCCGGGACCATTACATATGAGTCCGAGAACGGACCCGTCGAAGTGCCTGCCAAACCGCAGCGCGTGATTGTGCTGTCTTCCTATGTAGGCGACCTGCTTGCACTCGGCGTCAACATGGTGGGCGTTGATTCCTGGTCCAAGGCCAACCCCGCATTTGCGGACAAAATCAAGGATGCCGAAGAAGTCACGGATGAAAGCCTGGAGAAAATCATCGAGTTGGACCCCGACCTCATCATCGGCCTGTCCACTATCAAGAACGTGGATAAGCTGAAAGAGATTGCCCCAACCGTGACCTTCACCTACGGAAAAGTCGATTATTTGACGCAGCATCTTGAAATCGGCAAGCTTGTGAACAAAGAAAAGGAAGCCCAGGCCTGGATCGATGATTTCAAGCAACGGGCGCAAAAAGCCGGCGAGGACATCCGTGCCAAAATTGGAGAAGACGCCACCGTATCCGTTATTGAGAGCTTTGATAAACAGCTTTATGTATACGGCGATAACTGGGGCCGCGGCACTGAAATCCTGTATCAGGAAATGAAGCTGAAAATGCCGGAGAAAGTGAAAGAAATGGCATTGAAGGACGGTTACTATGCCCTTTCCGCGGAAGTGCTGCCGGAGTATGCCGGCGACTATGTTATTCTAAGCAAATTTGCCGATGCCGATACGTCCTTCCAGCAAACCGAGACGTATAAGCAAATCCCGGCGGTGAAGAATGGCCGCGTATACGAAGCAGACGGAAACCGGATTTATTTTAATGATGCCACCACGCTGGAGTACCAGCTAGAGTTCATTACGGAACACTTTTTGGGCAACTAGCATTTAGGCTGCCTTTGCTCAGACTTATTTCGATTGCATATTCCAACTTTAAGATGAGAAGATGATTCCATGACAATGCCTACGAAACGATCCATTCCTATTTCCATCAAATTGATTGCAGGCATCATCGTATTTATGGGCATGTTTGTTGTTGCGATGGTGTTCGGTGCAGCTGAAACCAGCATCAAGGATGTATGGTTTGCCCTTACCACCTCGATGGAGGGCGAAAAATTATCCCTCCTTCGCGAAATCCGCCTGCCCCGTGAGGTTGCAGCTATTCTGGTCGGAGCCGCGCTTGCGGTCTCCGGCGCCATCATGCAGGGCATTACCCGCAATCCGCTGGCGGATCCCGGCCTGCTCGGCCTTACCAGCGGGGCGAATGCGGCGCTTGCCTTCACGCTGGCTTTCATGCCGGCTGCCAATTATTTTGGCATTATGGTGGCCTGCTTCATCGGAGCGGCGATCGGCGCCGTGATGGTCTTTGGCATCGGAGCCATGCGAAAAGGCGGCTTCTCTCCCTTGCAGATGGTGCTGGCTGGCTCAGCCGTATCCGCATTCCTGTACGCCATCGCTGAAGGAATCGGCATTTATTTTAAAATATCCAAGGATGTGTCCATGTGGACGGCAGGCGGTGTGATCGGCACATCATGGGGACAGCTACAGACAATATTTCCGTTTATTCTCATTGGAATTATAATTGCCATCGTGTTATCAAGACAGCTGACCATCCTTAGCCTAAGTGAAGAGGTCGCCGTCGGTTTGGGACAGAACATTGCCGCTATCAAAGGCATCCTGTTTGTCGTGATTGTCCTCCTGGCTGGAACCTCTGTGGCCTTGGTGGGAAATCTGGCCTTCCTCGGCCTGATGATTCCCCATATCGTACGCGGGATCGTTGGAACCGACTACCGCCATGTCATTCCGATGTCCGCCCTCGTCGGAGCCATCTTCATGCTGTTTGCCGACACGGTCGGACGAACGCTGCATGCTCCTTACGAAACACCCGTAGCCGCTCTGATCGCCATCATGGGGTTGCCCTTCTTCCTGTTTATCGTACGCAAAGGAGGGCGGGGACTGTCATGATTCATCCATCGTTAATAAGAAAACAACGCATTACATTTCTGGTCTTGTTGATCCTTACAGTAGTTACTATCCTCGTTGGTCTGGGTCTCGGTTATTCATCCGTTAGCTATGACCGGATTATTCCAACCCTGCTGGGGCAAGGCAGCTTCAAGGAGAAATTCATTATCTTCGATGTGCGCCTGCCGCGCATGCTTATTACTTTGCTGGCCGGAATGGCGCTTGCCTTATCGGGTGCCATTCTGCAGAGCATTACCCGAAATGATCTTGCGGATCCCGGTATTATCGGCATTAACTCGGGGGCCGGGGTCGGCGTAGCCGTATTTTTCCTGTTCTTCCCGATCGAAGCCGGCTCCTTTATTTACATGCTGCCTTTGGCGGCATTTATCGGAGCTGTGCTAACATCCGTGGGCATCTACCTGTTCTCTTTCCGAAAAGGCGAAGGCCTGCAGCCCGTTAAATTGGTGCTTACCGGTGTCGGGTTCTCCATGGCGCTCTCGGGTGTCATGATTGTGCTCACGTCGTCTGCCGAGCGGACCAAGGTCGATTTTATCGCCAAGTGGCTGGCGGGCGGGATATGGGGAACCGATTGGCCCTTCATTGTGGCGCTGCTGCCCTGGCTGATCATTCTGATTCCATTCACCCTGTACAAAGCGCAGCGCATGAATCTGCTGGGATTAAGCGATCCTGTGGGCATCGGCGTAGGCGTATCCATTGAGAAGGAGCGCATCGTGCTGCTTCTGGCTGCCGTAGCGCTTGCAGCATCCGCGGTGTCCGTTACGGGCGGGATTACATTCATCGGACTCATGGGCCCACACATTGCCAAAGCGCTGGTCGGCCCGCGGAATCAGATGTACATTCCGATTGCCGTATTGATCGGGGGCTGGCTGCTGCTCCTCGCGGACACGATCGGACGCAACCTCGTGGATCCCGACGGCATCGCCGCAGGCATTATGGTCGCCATCATCGGCGCGCCGTATTTTGTATATTTGCTGCTGAAGAAAAAATAACCGTTATTCTCTTTTTTAACTGAATGCCTAAGCCCCTATTGCACTCTTTCAGGTGTAATAGGGGCTTTTTTGACTGGTTCGGCTATGGTTGCCGCCTTTTCCGAGCTTATCTCCTCACAAAATAAAGAGGGCACCGCATGGATGCCCTCTTTATCGCGCAGGGAGTAAACAACCTAGTTCCACTAAGCGTTTGCCCTTTACTTCTTCCCCCTGTTGGCCGCCTCTTCCAGACGCCGGAACCGTTTCAGATCAGCCTTCCGAATCGGAATCGGCTCTCGGCTAAGCAGCTTCACCACGGCAATGACCAACAACAGCAGCAGCACCGTAAACGGCAATGCCGCAATCAATGAAGCCGTCTGTAAGGCTTCCAGCCCGCCCGCATACAGCAGTACACCGGCTATCGCTGCCATGAGCGTGCCCCACACGATTTTTGCAATGTGCGGAGGGTTCAGGCTGCCATAGGTGGTCATGCTGGATAAGATGTAGGTTGCTGAGTCCGCTGATGTTACCAGGAACGTCAGAATGAGTAAAATCGCCAGCACATTCATGACCATGGAGAAGGGTAATTGGTTAAAGAGCTGAAACAGAGCAGATGTCACATCTGCATTAACGGCTGCAGCAATCCCGGTGCTCTCGTGCAGATCAAACCAGATCGCCGTCCCGCCGAATACCGCGATCCATAGACAGGCAATGACCGGCGGCACAACCATCACACCCACAATGAATTCACGAATCGTTCTTCCCTTGGACACCCTCGCCACGAAAGCTCCCACATACGGAGACCAAGCAATCGCCCAGGCCCAGTAAAAGATCGTCCATTCCCGTACCCACGTGCCTTCAGCGTAGGGTTGAAGCCTCAGGCTGTACGATACGAAATTCGTAATGTAATCGCCCAGCGCCAATGTAAAGGTCTCCAAGATGAAAACAGTGGGACCACTAACAAACACAAACAATAAAAAAATGAGCGCCAACGCGAGGTTCAGGTTGCTTAAGTATTTAATCCCTTTATCCAATCCCGTTGTGGATGAGATCATATAAGCGACAAAAATAAGCCCCAGCATCATTAACTGCAACCCGACACCATTGTTCACTCCCATAATCGTGTTCAAACCACCGCTCATCTGCAGAACGCCAAGTCCAATGGAAGTCGCGATGCCCATGACCGTTGCAATCACCGCAAGGATATCAATCGTATTCTTCACTGCGGGCTTCGAGCCGGTGACAGGCTCCAGCGCTGTCGACACCAGCCCATCCTTCTGCTTACGGTACTGAAGAAACGCGATCACAAGTCCGACAAGGGCAAACACCGACCACTGACTAATCCCCCAATGAAAAAAAGAATAGCCCATAGCCACACGCGCCGCGTCCACACCTTGTGCTTCGACGCCTCCGAACGGCGTCTTAAAAAAATGGCTCATGGGTTCAGCCACGCCCCAAAACACCAGCCCTACACCAAACCCCGCAGAGAACAGCATTCCAATCCAGGTGAAGAACGGATACTCGGGCTTCTCCTTATCTCCGCCAAGGCGAATCGTTCCGTATTTACTGGCTGCCACCCAGATCAAAAAGATAATAATCACAAAGATCGAGAGCAGATAGAACCAGCCGAACGTATTCGTCGTAAATCTGTACAAATACCCTGCCACTTCACCGAATGCTCCAGGCATAGCAGCCCCTAGAATAGCAAGAATGGCAATGATAACGGCCGAAACCGTGAACACGATATTCTTGAATAAACTCCCTTTCATATGCTCCACCTCAGGCTATTAAGTCATCCATTCCTATACAGTATCTGTATTTAAACCAGAATTGATGTACTTAATCGGTAAATGTGTGCAGCAAGGGGGTATTCTTCAGATCAAGGCCAACTTGAAGTGCTATTCGTTAGGAACCTGTTTCGTATTGATATACTGTTGTCCTAGAATGACCATTTGCTCGAGCACTGCTTTGAAATGGATACCGAACTCCGTTATGGAGTATTCCACCTTGGGGGGTACCTCTTGATACACCGTCCGTTTCACGATGCCGTTCTCCTCTAACTCCCGCAATTGAACGGTAAGCACATGCCTTGATACTTCCGGTATTCTCCGATGCAGCTCACCAAATCGCAGCGTTTCCTGAAACAGTTCATACAGTACTCGAGGCTTCCACTTTCCACTAATCATGTGCAAGCCTACTTCAGCCGGGCACCCATTCCGCTCATCCTGATATGGCATATGTATTGCTGAACCCCCTTTAAGTCATTGGTCATAAATAGATGACTATGTCATAAAATTCTGCGTACTTACCACAGCTTTTATTTTCAGATAGGCTATTGCTATCATCATACAGAAAGAGGAGATTCAATGAAACCATCCATACCCGCAAGCCGAGTCTGGAAGCCGGAGGAGATGAATGCCGCATTTGCTGATGCGTATAACTCAGGGGACATCGATCAAGTGCTGGCGTTGTATGAACCGAACAGTATTCATGTCCACAGCAATGGAAGCTTGGAGATCGGAATTCATTCCTTCCGCCATACTCTGGAGGAACTGCTGCTGCTTCAAGGCAAGATGGTCTCCACCAATCTATACTGCATCCCCTTTGAAAATATCGCTATGCTGCGTGCCCATTTCATCTTGCATACCGTGGACCCGGATGGCAAACCTCTGGTGCTGCAAGGTTATACCTCCGAGATCGTGAGGCAGCAGCCTGATGGAAGCTGGATGTACATTGTGGACCATCCGTTTGGTTCGGATGTTATGGAATGAAGGTAATTATACAATTACCTTAGTAACCGGGCTGGTAATTCATCAAGGGATCACCAGCCATGTTATGCTATCTAGCTACAAACCAATTTTCTGGCTCAGGTGTTATGGTCACAAGCACTTGGCCAACTTGGCCTGGCTGCGGATCAACCGCAGGTTGTCCGGCAACAGGAGTTCCTCCCCCGTTACCACCGTTTCCGCCGTTGGCCCCACCTCCACCGCCAACGGTAACAATGCCTGTTACACCCATTGCATTCACTCCGCCTATACCACCATTCAGCTGGAGTGTCCCCGTAACTGTAGGAGAAACGGTTGATATAAGGTGGATAACACCACCACTTCCGCCTCCGCCGCCACCTTCGCCATCTCCGCCATTACCATCCCAACCGATAGCCCCGTTCCCTCCAGCCGCCGCAAGGGTTCCCGCAATGGTTATGCTATTCTTAGCAGCAATCAATATAAAGCCCCCAGCACCGCCCCCGCTACCGACTATACCGCTACCCGCAGAGAGTGGGTTTACTCCATGATTTCCGTTAGCAGTAATCAGAGCCCCATTGGCAATTACGACTTGGCCCTGGGCAGCCAAAATCAAACTACCTCCGCCTTCTCCGCCACTGCCTAACAAAGGTCGGCTTCCAGCCCCACCACCAGCTGCTGTAGGAATGACCTGTGCTGCTTGCAGTGAACCGAGTCCAATTCCGCCGTTATATGGTCCTGCAGCAGCAGCGGATATTCCCTCGTTTGGTGAGCCATTGCCAGAGTCTGCCGCTCCGGGAAGAACCGTAACTACACCACTTATCATGAGATCCCCCGATGATTGGATCGTGATGCCGCTTGGAATGATAAGTGTCCCCGCAATTTCCACTCTGGAGAACTGCAGATTGGTTCCAGAAGGCAATGCTGCAAGAGAGCCTGGAACACTTAAATCCACAACCTGGCCGCTGTTTATGAGCAATTCACCCGCTGAGCCATCCCCATAAACAGCAAGCAAACCATCTATCCCCTGCGGCCCAAGCGGCCCTTGTGGTCCTGCCGGGCCAATCAAACCTACCGCTGTTTCCGATATACCCTGAATCCCTTGAGGACCTTGAGGACCCTGAGGGCCAACAGGCCCTACGGGACCAATCGGCCCGACCGCTCCTGGCCTTCCCCGAAATCCCCGGAGACCACGTTGCCGGATTACCCTTACCTTGGATTTCTTGCACTGAAAATATCGTTTCTTTAAATGATTACGGTTATGACTATATTCCCTTGGTAAGGGTACACCTCTTGAATAAACAGGTTTAACTTTACATCTTAACAAATGACCACTACCTCCCTCCGTCGTTCAACACAGTGTATGCACTCAAGACCAGACAAGAGGTGGTCAGGTGACTAACAAGCGGCCTATTTTACTTGTGGATGTTCTTCATGGAATCGGAGGGAATATCCCTTCTATAGCAATGCAGTAATTTAAAACAAGATAAGGCTGCATGTTATTATGCGGTTGATTTCCTCCAGCAGCAGCAATAGCGCCCGGGCTCATGAATGAATTAGTGACTTCGTGATACGTCAAGCTGTCAGAGAGCGCCCATGTTCGATCCACAGGTAACACGCTATTAGCTGGATTGGCGCTTCCCATTGCTTGATGCGTATGGCTGGGAAGCTCCGCGTCCGATAGGGTATGGAACTCCTCTCCACCATTCTCTCCTATCGGGAAGTCGGTGCCTCGATGAACAGCAACTCTCCCCCTTAAATCCGGGAGCGCAAAATGGGTCGTGCCGTTCCCCCCGTATGTTGTCCCCAGCAGAGAAAACAAGGCTGTATTCTGAGCAATCGGCAATAACTGCCCGTCACAAAACGCCCACCCATCGGGAGCAAAATTAAAAGCGAATAAGCGAATTTCACCTAAGAACGGATCTGCCATTATATGTTACCTCCTGTCCTCTCTGTCGAAGCGCTCCACTCCATGTGTACATAAACATCATCTCCCCCTCTTATCCGGAATCCTATGCGTTCATAGAATGTTATAGCAGGATTTGAGCGGATAACATGGAGACGGATGGGCTTAGAGTCTGTCCTGGCCATATCCTGTAAATGAACCAGGGCTGCCGTTCCTATACCTTGATTCCCGAATTCAGGCAAAATCGAGATGTCGACCAGGCGAATTTCGGCAGGTGTCTCATGTACAATGACTCGCCCAGCCTGTAGCTGGTTATTCATAAGAATCAGGTGCGATGCTTGAGGGAACTGCAGTGCATAGGAGCGCTGCTGGAGATCAAACTGCATGCGCAGAAACACCTCCATTTCCTGGTCTCCCCATCCCCAGGAGGAAACTTCACTAAGGCGTGTGCTGCGGTACAGCTCATATAAAAACGCTGTATCTTCCTCGGTGGCATCCATCATAATGATCATGGGATTATACGATACCTGCCCCTGCCTAAAAGTCGATAACCCTTAGGTTATCGCGGTACTTCAGTTTATGCGGATAAAGAAAGGAAGGTACAATAATCCAGAATATGTCGTGCCCTGCCTGTCACACACCTTTACTACGGAACGAAAAAAGCAATCCAGCTGTGTCCTAAACAGCCGAATTGCTTCTTCAGATTCATTGCATTATTCCTTAACGAATTCCTTCGTGCTGCGCACGGTATCGATTGGACGAACCATACTCTCAATCTGTTCGCGCTTTGGCTCCAGGAATGGAGGCAGGGACAATTTCTCGCCCAGTGTTTCATATGGCTCATCACCCATGAAGCCTGGACCGTCGGTTGCAAACTCAAACAGAATTTGCGGTGCAACTCGCGCATACAAGGACTGGAAGAAATAGCGGTCTACAAAGCCCGACGTATGGAATTGGAAGTCGTCAAGACGCTTGATCCAATGTTCCAGCACCGAGCGGTCCTCGACACGGAAAGCCGCGTGGTGAACAGTGCCGAAGCCCTGCTGAGCTCTTGGAAGCACGGCGTTGTATTCGACAACCACCTGGGCGCCATTGCCGCCTTCACCAACCTCAAACAGATGGAGCGAGCCTTCCTTGCCGATCTCCTTGAATTCGAGCACTTTCTCCATCATTTCCTTGAAATAATCGAAGTTGGATACCCGTACAAACACCGGACCAAGTCCTGTAATCGCATGCTCCAGCGGAATCGGTCCCTTCTGCCAAGGAGTTCCTGAAGCCACACCCTCATTGTTCTCATCCGAGATGAGCTGATACTGCTGATCGTCAAAATCAACAAAAGCGAGTGTTTTTTTGCCAAACAGCTCTTGAATGCCTTGATGCTTTACATCCAGCCGGTCAAATCGCTTGACCCAATATTCGAGCGCCGCATCGTTAGGAACACGGAACGAGGTTCTGTAAATCTCGTCTGTACCGTGTCTGCCCTGCGGGATACCCGGAAAATCGAAGAAGGTCATATCGGTGCCTGCACTGCCCTTGTCATCCGCAAAAAACAGGTGGTATGTCTGAATATCGTCCTGATTAACTGTTTTCTTCACAAGTCGCATGCCGAGCACATAGGTGAAAAACTCGTAGTTCTTCTCGGCACTGCTCGTAATGGCTGTTACGTGGTGAATTCCTTTTAAACCGTTCATGGTTAAATTCCTCCGTCTCTTCTATTTAGAAAGTGTTTGCCCGACCTTCAAAAATTATTATTTTGATTTAAAACATCTTTAATTTAAGATAATAGTATCATGAGAATTCTGTGCCGTCAACCTTCTAAATGCAATATCTTATTGAGGTCGTGAATGATATTAAAAAAACGGTCGGACATAAAAACATCCGGCCGTTCTATTTCTATCCTTATAAGAGTCTCCTCATGTCCGTTATACGCCAGTATTGGATAATCCAATGACAGGAAACAGCTCGATGCGTTGATGGGTCTCCTCGTGATACAACCATCCATCCCGAACATGGTCCACAAACAATATGCCGTTCAGGTGATCAATTTCGTGCTGCATACATCTGGCCAGATAATCTTCGCCTTCCAGGATCACCGTCTGGCCTTGACGATTCAATGTCTTTACTTTAACCTTATTGGCCCTCTTCACATATCCGTAATACCCCGGATAAGACAGACAAGCTTCGGGGCCCATCTGTTCCCCGTCCATCTCTACGATTTCCGGATTAATCAGCTCGATCAACCCTTCTCCGCAGTCCATGACAATAAGCCTTCGTAATATACCGATTTGGGGTGCGGCAAGACCAGCGCGCCCTTCACTGTCATACAGCGTCTCTGCCATATCATCCAGAATCTTCAATGCTCTGGCGTTTACGGAATCGACTGGCCGGGCGCTCTTTCGTAAGATCGGATCACCGAATGGCACAATAGCTTTAACCGTCATTCACTTAAGCCCCCTTAATTCTAGAAGGAGGTGTATGCACCCATAAGTCACCTGGAGTACACTCTAAGGTTGTGCAAAGGGCATCTAACGTCTCTGCCTTCATCTGCCTGGGCTGGTTCGTCAGCAAGGCACTAATGGAAGCAGCTGATAAGCTGTAATTCGCCTTCTCTTTCATCAGCCGCGCCAAAGCCGCTCCCGACCATATCCCTCTCTCCGCCATCACATTACGAAGCATCCATTCGAGCAAAGGGTCCCCCTCCCGTTCCATGAAAAATATTAGCTCACACCTTATTTTATTAGGTGCTACCTAATATCTCAAGCCTAATTTTGTTTAGGAGCTAACGAGAGTCGTCTCGACAACAAACCAGATTAAGCAGGTTTGGATTCATTCCGCCCAAGCGTTTTACGACTAGCGCTCTTGGATCTCCCGGCAAGGCTGGTCCCGATCACCCCGACAATGACGAGTGCTGCGCCGATGACATGATAATAAGCCAGCTCTTCATTCAAGAAGGCGACACCTCCAAAGATCGTGACCACGGTAGCCAGATTGTTAAAGATGCCCATGCGGGATGCCTCCATCTTGGATAAGGAATAATTCGACAGTAGCGATGTCCCGAGAGAGGACAGAATGCCAAGATACAAAACGGCCCATACGAAGGACGGATGCATGAACGGGTCAAAATAATGTACAAGCGTCCCCTGCGCAGCATGTTGAGCGGCCGACATCAGGTTAAACAGCACGAATCCGATCATCGACATGATGAACGTTATATCCAGTACCGGCTGCTTCTGCGTCAGCTTGCGGGCCATCACACTGTAAATGGCGTTGGATAGCGCCGACAGCAGAATTAGCACAATCCCGAGTGTACTCGAGGCCTCGAAGGAAACCCCCTTCAACACGAAGATAGAGATGATCCCTGTCACCGACAACACGGTAAACAGCTTCTGTGCCCAGCTGGAGCGTTCCTTTAATAGCAGCGATGCCAAGAGCATCGTAAAGATCGGTACCGTAGCGTGAATGATTCCGGCCTCGGCCGAAGAGGTGTAGACCAAACCGAAGGTTTGCAGCGTAAAGAACAGGAACGGATAGAATATCGCCAGCGGCACGATGGTCAGCAGCCTTTTCAGATCCAGCGGGACCTTTCTACGGGCTATGAGTAGCGCGAGCGATGCGGCAATGAACGAAATGGTGAATCGGTGTGCCAGCGTGTCCAGCGGGTTAGCATGGATCAGCGCCAGCTTTACAAACATAAACGAAAAACCAATGATGGCCGTATATCCTAACGCGGCGGCATAGGCACGGCTTGTATGCGGTATATTCATAATATGTGTTCTCCTTCATCTTCTCTTTTGCAGGACAACCAGAAGGTTGATGCATTTGCTACTTATCTTACGGCAGGGAGAACCCCATTACGATTTGAAATAACTGCAACTGTACCGGTACAGTTCATACGATGAAGGAAGGAATGACAAAAAGGCTGTTTCCCACCATTCCAAGATGATAGGAAACAGCCCCGCTATACTTTAACTTGTATACGTTTCATAACAGGCATACCCAGGCCAGCCCGTTATCCATAACAATCAGCGCTAATCACGTTTAATCGAAATCCAGCCATCACCCTCCAGGTGAAGCGTCGCACCGAGCGATTCTGCCATAAACCGGAGCGGAACGAAGGTAGATCCGTTGGTATGAACGAATGGAGCTTCCTGCAGCGTCACGTTTTTACCGCCGACGCTGGCTGTTTTGGAGCCCACGGTCAATACGATTTCTTCCCCTGTCAGATCATTAATGACTGTAATTTTCTTGGAGCCTTTGCTCCACTTCACTTCGGCATCCAATTGGTCTGTCAAGTAACGAAGCGGAACGAAGCTCTGATTGTTCTTCTTGATTACACCATATCCATAATCATCGCTTACGGGACTAAGAAACATCGTTTTGTGTGTGATCTTCAGATCATCCTTCAACACATTATAGATGAGGGAGTCCTTCTCAAAGTTCCGCAGCACTTGACCCGGTGTCACCGAATCGTTCAGAACGTCCAGCACGCCTTTGGACGTGTCCACCTGATTGGCCTTCACTGCGCCGCCGATATTCCAGACCTCACCTTCGGAATACACCTTGAATGCTTTCAATGGCAGGTCCTCGGAAGCCGGTAGCGCGACAGTCAGCTCCAGCGCATTCTTGCGTGTATTCAGCTGCTCATCGAAGTAGTAGTCCAGCTTGAGGATCGTATCCTTACCAAAGACGGTTTCGGATCCCGGTAGCACCTCCAATAACTGTTCCTTCTGTTCATCATAGTTCTCCGTGAATTCGATCAGTGCGCCATGCACGATCTCGTAGAGCGATGCGACGACCTCCTCCTTGGATTCCTGTGGCAGGAGTTCTACGTCTTCGCCATAGGCCTCGCCGATGCTGGTTATCATCGGATAAATGGCATCATACGCATCGCCGATCACTTGCTTCAAGCCGGCTTCATCCTTAAGCAGACTTTCGGCGAAAGGCTTAACCATGTTCAAGATCTCTTCACCGGTCAGCTCCATGTGGAGATGCGTCAGGTTCAGGCTTTCCCCGTTCACCTTCTCCTGAGCGGACTTCACCGCAATGGTTGATGGATTTGGAAAATGCTTCAGCACAAGTCCTGCAGCCTTCTTCACGACATCCTGAATCGCCTGTTCGTATTGGCTGGTATCAGGCAATCCGGGAACGGTCGTATCCATCGATAAATAGAACGGCTGCTTGGCGCCTTCTAATTGAATCGCCATTCCTTTGGAATCCATGGACACATGAAGCGGAATCTTCTTGTCCGAATATTGGATACTGCCCTGAATAGACACCGTTTTGCTATCCTGCACGATGGCATGGTCCATATTCAGAGATAACGAATTAATGAGATCAATCGCTTCTTTATCTTCAGTCGATAGGGCCTTGTCCGATGGCACCACCTCGAATCGAATACTTGCCTTGGATTCGCTGGATTTAACATCGAGACTGGTAAGCAACGCCTTGTTGATATCCAGTCCCCCGACGGCCTGACATCCTGTCATAACAACCAGCACAGCTGCAATGAGTACAGTCAACCACTTGAACTTCTTATACATAACGATATTTGTCCCCTCCCAGGTCATAGGCTCATTTCTATTATGGGAAGGTAGGAAATGTTTGTAAATAGGTATTTAAGCCTCGTCATATACGCACACGCGGATGGGTCCCACAGATAGCACATATCGACATTTTGCTATACACTGGGAATGAAAACTGTAGTAATTTGCAAGCAATAGTCAGCTTTTTTAGCACCGGGAAAGCTTGCTGAAGGGCTTTGAACAACCTTATAAAGCGTGGTGAATCTCTTGTTTAAAATTATGTTAATCGAAGACGATGTGACCCTATTCCATGAAGTGCAGGAGCGACTGTCTCAATGGTCGTATAACGTTTATGGCGTACGCGATTTCAGCGCCGTACTTCAGGAGTTTACAGCGGTTCAACCCGATCTGGTCATCATCGACATCCAGCTGCCGAAGTTTGACGGGTTCCATTGGTGCCGAATGATTCGCTCCCACTCGAACGTGCCGATTATCTTCCTGTCTTCCCGCGATCATCCGACCGATATGGTGATGTCCATGCAGCTTGGAGCCGACGATTTCATTCAGAAGCCGTTCCACTTTGATGTCCTGATTGCCAAAATCCAGGCCACTCTGCGCCGGGTATACAATTACAATACCGAACGGGCCGAGCTGAGAACTTGGCGCGGAGCCACCGTCGAATTCGGTAAAAATACCATTAGCAGCCCTCAGGGCACCGCTGAACTGACAAAGAATGAGATGTTCATTCTGAAAATCCTCATGGAGCGAAAGAATCAAATCGTCAGCCGGGAGGATCTGATCAAGAGCTTATGGGACAACGAGCATTTTGTCAGCGATAATACGTTAACGGTCAACGTCAATCGGCTGCGCAAGAAGCTGGAGCCCCTCGGGCTTGATCCCTACATCGAAACCAAGGTGGGACAAGGTTATATCGCCACGGAAGAGGCGCATGCATGATGATCGCCTACATCCGGGAACGACTAAGCTGGATTCTGTTCTTCGTGTTTCTGCAGCTGCTGTTTCTGTTCATAGCCGCCGTGGACTCCCAGATCCCGTTCTTACCCATCCTTTATATCGTTTTTCTGTCGATGCTGTTCTTCCTGGTGTTTCTGTTCGTGAGGTACAACCGGGAAACCAAGTTCTACAAAAGCCTTCAGACGTGGGATGACACCTACGATTTAGCCGCCATCAGCGAGCCGGAGCACCCCTTTGAGGCGATTGCCATGGATATCCTCTCCCTTCAAACGGAGCGCTTCAAGAAGGAATCCTCCATGCGTCTAATGGAGATACAAGGGGAGAAGGACGAGCTGTTATCCTGGATTCACGAAGTGAAAACGCCGCTCACCACGATGCAATTGATGATCGAGCGCATGGAAGATGAGACGTTAAAAGCTCAGCTCCAGTATGAGTGGCTCCGCATCCACCTGCTGCTTGACCAGCAGCTGCACCAGAAGCGCATCCCCTTTATCCGGAATGATCTGCTAATCGAAGAATCCGCGCTCGAGCCGATCATCTTCCAGGAAATACGTGCGCTCAAGTCCTGGTGCATGCAGAAAGGGATCGGATTCGACGTTTCCCTTGAGGTAACGGAAGTGCTCAGCGATGCCAAGTGGCTGGGCTTTATCATCCGCCAGCTGCTGACCAACGCGGTCAAATACAGCAACGCTTCGGACATCCTCATCGAGAGCGATCTCAGGGATGACCATGTCAGACTTACCATCCAGGATGCCGGACGCGGCATTGATCCGAAGGACATGCCTCGTATTTTCGACAAAGGCTTCACCTCGACCACCTCACATCAGGACAGTGCCGCAACCGGCATGGGGCTCTATTTGACGCAAAAAGTAGCCGATGCCCTGCTGATTCGCATTCAGGTGGAATCGAAGCCGGGCACAGGCACCACCTTCACCTTGATCTTTCCGAGACGGAATGATTTTGTTAGCATGACCGGCATGTGACAACAATGTCACATGCTTTTGCACTTTGTTCGGCGAATCGAAGGAAAAGGCGCTGCGACTCCTTTATGATAAGGACAGATAACGAAGGAGTGAGTGAAATTGGCAATTCTTGAAGCAAACCAAATTCATAAAAGCTACGGCAACAAATTCAATAAACAGGAAGTGCTGAAGGGTATCGATATCCGCGTGGATAAAGGCGAGTTTGTCAGCATCATGGGCGCATCGGGCTCGGGAAAAACCACGCTGCTGAACGTACTCTCCTCGATCGATAAAGTGAGCCTCGGCAGCATCAAGATCGAGGGTAAGGAGTTTACGGGCCTGAAGGAGAAGGAGCTGGCGGAGTTCCGGAAGCACCATCTGGGTTTTATTTTTCAGGAGTACAACCTGCTGGATACATTGACCGTCAAGGAAAACGTGCTGCTGCCGCTCTCCATTAAGAAAGTATCGAAAAAGGAAGCGGATCAGAAATTCCAACGCATCGCGACCGAGCTTGGCATCTACGAACTCAAGGATAAATATCCGAACCAAATCTCCGGGGGACAGAAGCAGCGAACCTCCGCGGCTCGCGCATTTATCCATGATCCCAGCATTATTTTTGCCGATGAGCCGACAGGGGCGCTGGACTCGAAGTCCGCTTCCGATCTGTTGAACAAGCTAAGCGAATTAAATCAGAAGATCGATTCCACGATCATCATGGTTACCCATGATCCCGTGGCCGCCAGTTATTGCACCCGGGTCGTCTTCATTAAGGATGGACAGATTTATACCCAGCTGAACAAGGGTGAGCAGTCCCGGCAGGCCTTCTTCAATGACATCATCAAAACTCAGGGCGTGCTAGGCGGTGTTCAGAATGAACATTAATTATCTGATCTACCGGAATCTGAAGAAGAATATTAAGAATTATTATCTGTACGTATTTGCGCTCATCTTCAGCGTGGGTCTGTATTTCTCGTTTGTCACGCTGCAATATGATCCGGCCATGAATGAAGTCAAAGGCTCGGTCAAGGGTGCAGCCGGGCTTGGAGCCGCCTCCGTGCTGCTTGTGGCGATCGTTGCCATCTTCCTGCTGTATGCCAACACGATTTTTATTAAACGGCGCAGTAAAGAGATCGGGCTGTTTCAGCTCATCGGATTGACCAAAGGCAAGATATTCCGGATCCTCAGTGCGGAGAACCTGATTCTGTATTTCGGCTCCATGGTCATCGGCATCTTTGTCGGCTTCGCGGCTTCGCGCTTAATCCTTATGATTCTGTTCAAGGTGACCGGCGTAGATACCGAAGCGGCTCTATCCTTCTCCACCGAGGCGATGATCCAGACCGTGATTGTATTTGCCGTCATCTACGTTCTGATTATGATCATGAATTATACATTCATCAAAAGACAGAGCATTCTGTCCCTCTTCCGAGCCGTATCCACAACCGAGAACCAAATTAAGAAAATGTCCTTCGCCGAAATGTTATTCGGACTGCTCGGCATCGGACTCATCCTTCTCGGTTATTATGTATCGACCAAGCTGTTCAGTGGAGATTTCACCACCATGAATGAGCTGTTCATGGCCATGATCCTGATTTTGGGATCGGTTATCATCGGGACATATCTGTTCTATAAAGGGTCGGTCAGCTTTCTATTCAACGCAATCCGGAAGAGCAAAGGCGGTTACTTATCCCTGAACGATGTGCTGTCCCTCTCCTCGATCATGTTCCGCATGAAATCCAATGCGCTGCTGTTAACGATCATCACGACCGTATCCGCACTCGCGATCGGACTATTGTCACTCAGCTATATCTCGTACTATTCTGCGGAGAAATCAGCCGAGCAGAGCGTGCCCAACCACTTTGCGGTTGCGGACCAGAAGGATCTTGGGGCTTTCATGCAGGCGCTTACCGATGAAGACATCGAATTTAAGCAGACGAACCGCGACGTGATTCAAGTGAATGCCGACCTATCCAATATTATCGGCGCCAGCCTGGAGATCTCTGGGCAAGTGGATTCCAGCTCCATGATCATCCCGGTGATCAGCGATGCCAGCGTAGAGGGCGTGGATGTTTCGCCCGAGGAGACGCTGTTCACGGGATACAGTGACGCGATCCAGCAATTTATGGCGATTCAGACCACAGGGGAAATTGAATTCATAAGCTCTAAACAAAGCTTTAAGCAGAAGCTAATCGGCTTGGACAAGGAAGCTTACGTATCCTTTTATTTTGCAAGCGGCGGGCTCCCGACGGCGATCGTGGACCAGACCGTATTTGATAAGCTGGTTCAGGATCTGGACCCGAAGATCCAGAAGAAGACCAATGTCTATCACGGCATCGATATTGTGGATCCGATCTCTGTGGATCAGGCCAATCAGATCTTAAAGAGTCTCGGCATTAGCGAGCAAACAGGGAACCTCTCACAGCCGGAACTGATTTTCAACCAGAAGAGCAACATGGGCTTAATCATGTTCATCGTAGGATTCCTGGGACTTACCTTCCTGATTACTTCAGGATGTATCCTGTACTTTAAGCAGATGGATGAAGGTGAAGAGGAGAAGCCGAATTATACCATTCTCCGGAAGCTGGGCTTCACGCAAGGAAACCTGCTGAAGGGGATTCAGATCAAGCAGCTGTTCAACTTCGGCATTCCGCTGGTTGTCGGGTTGTCCCACAGTTACTTCGCCGTTAAATCCGGCTGGTTCTTCTTCGGAACCGAGCTCTGGCTGCCCATGGTCATGGTTATGCTGCTGTATACGGCACTGTATTCCATATTCGGGTTGTTATCGGTCATGTTCTATAAACGGGTAATTAAAGAAGCGTTATAAACGAGGTGCATGGGTGGGCCCAGGGAAAATTCGGGTACCATCCATGCATTTTGCGTGTGCAGGGAGATGTCATTAGCAACCTGAGAGCAACGAAGCTGTACGAGATTTCAACCATGGAACACTCTAAGGGGTGATAAAAACCATCGGTTACCATTCTAAGGGGGTACAGCTCTTCTGCAGCTTGCGGATATACGCAATCTGACCGATATGATAGGCATTATGCGTAGCAGCATTGCTCACAATCTCCCACCACTTGGCCGGTACCGGGAATCCATTCACTTCCTGCTCCAGCTTGGTCGCTGACAGCAGGTCCTGCCAACGCAATAGGACCTGCAGCAATCGGTCTCTTAGCTCGGCAAAGGTTGCGTTATCCGGAATGATAAAGCTTTTATGGTTGTCTCCAATAGAAGGAACGGCGTCGACCCGCGATTCGCGGTACCGCGTCTGCCACGTTTCATTCCAATACAGCAGATGCTGTATGATCTCGACAATGCTGTGACTATCGTTGGCAGGTGTCCAGAACGCTTCATCCTCGGTCAGATGCTCCACGGATTGCTGGAACGGGATATGCCAGCTGGGATCATTTGCATTCGCTAACAGCTGATTCATTAGAACATCATTTGCATGCGCCATGGGTCATTCACTCCTTCATGAGTCTTGTAATAAGCAGCATCACAAATCATGACTAATTTTACTATAGGATGAAGTCCTGTGATTCGCAGAAAATGATTAAAATCATTCTTTCTCGACTAGCCTGTCAGCAAAAGGCGTCTACCTCACATGGAACAAGTCCAAATAATACTGCGCTGTTGGCGTATCATTCTTGAAACGCAGCTCGATCTTCTCCCCGCTTTCCTTGCACAGGCCCACCGTAATCTCAAAATAGCTTGCCCCATGCATCGCGTCAACCGGACGGGCCTGTTGGTTATCCTTCGCCATCGTCGTCCGCTCATTGATTGATACAATTCGTTCGCAGCCAAAAGCAGGATACGTCTCCCTATATATGTCCTGAAGGGACGATCGGATAACCGGGTATAACTGCTGCAGCAAGGCCTTCTCGAGCTGCTGCTCTCTAGGCTTTCCTTCCGGTCCTGCATACGCTGAGCTTCCAGGGGCTGATAGAAGGAGCCCGCCTGCGAGCAGCAGGCAGAAGAAGAATCGTGACTTCATGCGAGTTCACCTTTTTCGTTTTCTACTTAGGATTTCCTTTCTCAACATATTTAGTCCGCCATATATATGGGTTCATCACTATTCAAAAAAAGCCTGCCCCAAAAGCAGTCTTTCCTCCGAACGGCCTGGAATCTCCGCGATAATCTCTTTATAGTACTCGTATGTCGACATCCCACTATCAACACCTTCCCGTTTCCCCTCACATCTATGCCACTTGATATTCTCGAAGGTGACGGATTATCCTTCTGCACACCACCATCCACGCAAATAAAAAAAGCCCAGCCGATGGTTGGCTGGGCCCTCCTTCTGCAACACCCTATCTCAAAATCCTTGAGCTGCCTCTGCAGCTTGCCGCAATCCCTGCTCAATGATCTCCTCACTCCGGTCGCGGAATTGATTATGCCCTTCAATCACAAGGGTTGTCACATTCGTAATGCCGAATACGTTCAGGTGATTCTTAACGAAGCTCACCGCCATCTCCGACGTGTCTCCTTCCGCATATACGCCGCCTCTGGCATTCAATAAGGCCGCCTTTTTGTCGGATAAGAGCCCCACCAATCCTTGCTCCGTGTACTGGAAGGTTTTGCGCGGATGGTGCATGTAGTCCAGGTACGAATGCAATACAGCCGGGACGGTCAGGTTCCATAGCGGGAACGCAAACACCACCTTGTCTGCGGCTATGAACTGCTCCAGATGTTTGGTGACTATATCACTCATAGCCTTTTCTTCCGGTGTGAGTTCCATGCCCATAGCAGACTTAAAATTTCCGTTAATCATCACTTCATCCAGATAAGGAATCTGCTCCTTATACAGATCCACTTCAATTACGGTATCCTTCGGTTGGGCCACCCGATAGCTCTCCAGAAACGCGTCATATAGTCTTCCCGTTACAGACCCTTGGCGGTTATTGGCTTTGATAAATAAGGTTGTTGTCATATAAATCTCCTCCATAATGTATGATGATGTTACATGAAATGCTTAATTTGGGCTTTCCAACACAATCCCCTTGGACTCTCTTTGACCGAACTGAACATAATAGAACAGCATGATGGCTATCAGCAGCACAGCCAAAGCTAGGTAGATATTGCTATAGAGGTTCCCTTCCGTATAGAAGTGGACCGGATTCCAGTGGATGCCGGACTGGATATCCAGCATCTTGCCGTACACACCCGAGGCCATGCCCGCCGATATAAAATTCAGCATCTGCATCAGTCCCATTCCGACTCCCGCTTGTTCCTTGTGCAGGCTAAGGGAAACGGAATTGGATAACGCAATCATGACAAACGTCTGCCCCACATGTCCGAGAATCAAAAAGATCGCGATCAGAACAGGCGATATGCCAATGAAAGTAGATAACAGCGCAAAGCATGCCAGCAATAATCCGACAGCCACAAGGAAGAGATACGTATTCCCCCTCCCATCCGCAAGCCTTCCGCCTGCTTTACCTAGCAAGGCCGACGCGATTGCGGCCGGTACCATGACAAAACCAACCCACCCTGGCGAGAGCCCCTGTACCTCCGACAACAACAACGGACTTAGAAAATGCAGAGAGAACCCGATGCCGCTAACGATAAACATCACGATTAATCGGAGGGTATAGCTTTTGTTCCGGAATAATCCCGGATCTACAAACGGTACGGAGGCCGTACGAATACGTATGATAAGCAGCCCCATAGCCAACAGCCCAAGAAGAGGCTGCCACCAGGATCCGTTCGTGACGCCGAGCAGGAGAAAGGTGACTGCAGCCGCTAACAGTCCGCCTCCCAACCAATCGAATTGGCCGGAGGACTGAAGTTCTTCTTCCTTCAAGTATTTTCGATATAAAGGAATCGTGATTAAGATCAGCAGCGGAATACAGAATAACCAGCGCCAATCCGCAATACTGGCTACAAGTGAAGACACGATGGGACCGAGCGCACTGCCGATGGACAATCCCACGAATGCCGTGGCCATAGCCGATCCCCTTCGCTCGGGTGCAATGTAGCGTATCGGAATTAACATCGCTGTTGCCGGAATCGCCGCGGCTCCGACGGCCTGCAGACATCTGCTGACCAGCACCATCCAGAACACCTGCGAGAACAGGCCGACGAGCGATCCGACCGCGAACAGGAGCAGTCCGATCGTAATCAGATTTCGAAGTTGAATCCGTTCGGTGAGCTTCCCATAGAGGACTGTTCCGACGCCGTAGATCAAGGAATATGAAGAACTGACCCAGCTGACTTGAGCCGTCGTCAGGCCGAATTCCTCCCGCATGTCCGGCAGCACGAAGTTAAACATCAAGCCGCTCATCGCGGACAGACATAAGGTGAACATCACAACGCGCATTAATCTCTGTGTTTCCATCTCCTGAACCACCTCTCATTGGCTTCTTTTGTAAATTCGGTACACAGCAGTTATGACCGTCAGTACTTACTGTCATTCTGTTTGAAAAAAATACTAGGGGGTTAATGCCCTAGCAAAAATCCGCACGCTTTCCTCGATAAAGGCATCAAGCGTCACCGAAGAGAAGAGTTCCTCCGAGTCCAGCTCATTCATAAACGCCCCGAAGTTCATCATCATGAACGAAATGGCCCGCACCTCCGGATCGCCTGCGATCACTTTGCCCTTCTCGGTCATCACGGTAAAATACTTCGTCAATACATCCATGTATTGCTTGGGATGTTTACTGGTGATCTCCCGCAGGCCCGGTAAGTTATCGTTCTCCTTCACGCTGATCGTGATCAGCTTCCGATTCCGAATCATCAGCTCATGGTACGTCCGGCTGATAAGAAGCAAGTCTTCGCTTAAATCTCCTATCAGCTTCTCTTCAAACAGCTTTGTCATTTCTTCACCATAATGATAGCGCTCAAAGGCTGTTTCCAAGAGGTTCTGCTTGCTCCCGAATTTACGAAACAAGGTTTTCTCGCTTAAGCCGGCAGCCGTAGCGATTTCCAGCGTGGTTACCCCGTTGTAGCCCTTCCGAGAGATGAGGTCGATCGCGGCCAGCAGCAGCTTATCATCCGTGCTCAGGTTGTCACTATGCTCCATGAAGGCTCTCCCTCTTCCCTTAGGAATGTCAGTACTTACTGTCATTTATTGAACCCATCATATTCCACTCGACTATGCTCTGTCAAGCATTTAACAAAAAATAGGCCAATCCTATTTCTCGAAGGAGCTTACAGGACCTACACACTTGTCGCAGCATATTGACGCCCGAGCGCCTGCAGCCGTTCCGCAATCGCATGCTCGATATCGCGATCCAGCGGAAGGTGCTCCGAGGAATACGGTGCCAGCAGCGGATGATCACCGATCATTACCGCGTGCAGCGCATGCTGGAACATCGTAATATCGTTGGCATCGTTGCCGAAGGCAACATACTCGCCCTCCTTCACACCCAGCTGCTGAAGCCCGCTCCATTTATGTATCCCCTTAGGGCTGATATCCAGCACATTTTCCCCTCCATGCACGTGAACAACGACATCCAGTTGTCTCAGCCTCTCCTCGACTTCCGCCATATGGTCCGAGGTCAGCATCAATATTTTCACAACCGAATTCAGCTCCTGGAGCGCCACGTTCTTGGCCAGCTTGTGCGGGTCTAAGTTCAGCAGAATCGGATGATCTGCAGGACCCGTATAGGCATAGTCCCATTCTCCATCGATCAAATAGCTCACGTTATACGTTGTTAACAGATGAAGAAGGCTCGGAAGCACCTCGCTGTCAAAGCCCGTCGTGGAGACCCGCTTTCCCCCTGCCGCCACCATCGAACCGTTGCCTCCGATCATCGGGTAGTGATGAACGCGCTCATGAAGGACGGGAAGCAAGTCGCGAATCGGCCGGGCGGAAGCAAAAATAACCTCATGCCCTTGCGCCACCAGCTCCTCCAATGCCTTCAGCAACTCGTCCGAAACCGGCTGCCCTTTAAAACAGATCGTTCCGTCCAGATCGAATACAAATTTCATGCCCTTGCCCTCCTGTATCTTCTCATTGCTCTTATCATAGCAGTTGATCGTATAATGAGAAGGACATTTGTCCAGGAGAGAAAGGAGCAACCCCAAGACCCATGAAACTACTTCATGACGCACCATTGCTGAAAGCCAAGCTGGAACAATTTCAATTCGAGAACATGCTGGACCTGAGCAGGCCTGTGCCTTTTACATTGCAGCAATACGAGCCCGGCGAGATCATTCTGTATGAAGGCTTCGCCATGAATTCCCTTCTGTTCCTCGTGCAAGGGAAGATTAAGGTGACCTCCAGCATCGAAACCGGCAAATCGCTTCTTCTGCGCTTTGGCCATCCTTTTTCCATCATCGGGGATATTGAATTGATTCGAAACGTTCCGGTCCAATCGCAGATTGAAGCCGTTAACGAATGCCTCTTTATCGGGCTGCCCTTTGACTATATTAAGCTGCATGAAATGACAAACGCCCGCTTTACATCCACCTTGCTGGATCACCTGAGCTACAAACTCCAGACGTGCACGACCGCTTCCCGCGTCAATCTGTTGGCATCGGTCGAGAACCGGTTTGCCAGCTATCTTATGTCCACCATGTCGCCGGGGTCCAGCCCTTCCTTCGGAATGGAGCTGAAGACCGACCATATCAGGGAGATCGCCAGCTTGCTTGGTACCACGCACCGACATTTGAACCGGGTCATGCATGCTTTTGCACAAAAAGGGTTTCTGGAGCGAAACGGACAGACCATCCGCATTCTGGACTGGAACGCGATGGAGACGGCATCGAATGGGATCCGCTATGAGTAGATCGCCCGGCCGAAACTTTTTTCTCAAGTTCTTGTAACGAATCGGCCCTGACCCGGTCATATAGGCAAGGAGGTGAATATGTGACGGATTTGCACCAGATCTATCATCAGCACTTTCAAGACGTGTATCGGTTCCTGCTGTCGCTTAGCAGAGATGAGCATGTTGCGGAAGAACTCGCACAGGAGACGTTTTTCAAAGCGCTGAAGCATATCGATTCGTTTCAAGGTACGTGCAAACTAAGCGTTTGGCTCTGCCAAATCGCTAAACATACATACTTCTCCTATCTTGATAAACAAAAGCGGTATGAGCCGGCCTCGCAGGTCGAGCACAGCAGCGGTCTGGAGATCGAATGGCAAACCGTCGATAAAGCAGAGGCTTTCCGAATCCACCAGATTCTGCACTTGATGGACGAGCCGTATAAAGAGGTGTTCACGCTGCGGGTGTTCGGAGAGTTGTCTTTTGGCGAAATCAGCCAGCTGTTCGAAAAAACCGAGAGCTGGGCAAGAGTCACCTTCTTTCGAGCCAAGCAAAAAATTCAAAGCCTGTACAAGGAGGAGAATCGACCGTGAACCGAGTTTCATGTGATATTATTCAGGATTTGCTGCCCTTGTACTATGATCATGTGTGCAGCGCAGACACCAAGGCCCTGGTAGAAGAGCATCTAGCCGATTGCCCGGATTGCCGGGAGGTGCTAAGCCATATGAGCTCCCCTATGCCGCTGCCAGCCCAAACGATTGATCAAAACCATGATGAGGGAGCCGGATTGCGGCAAGTTGCCGCCCAATGGTCGCGCACCAAGTGGATCGCGTTTACCAAAGGTTTGTTGCTCACTTGTCTAGCCGTTGGACTACTGTTCCTGGTGTATGCTGGCCTGTTCAAATGGAACATAACCAACGTGCCTACCCGTGTTATGCAAGTATCCGATATTAGCCAGCTGAAGGATGGGAGCATTGTCTATCATGTGAAGATGACCGACGGTTTCAACGTCAATCAGGCTAGCTACGACACGGATGCGGAAGGAAACTTCTATGTAACACCCAAGCGCCCCATCATCAAATCCAAGAGGTTCGCGGGTATGGGGCTATCCAACATGTACTATTCCCATGATCTTGAAGAGCGGAATGCCTATGAGAAGAGCTTTGGCGATGGTGTTCAGATCAGGGCCCTTTATCTGGGAACGCCCGATGACCGAATTCTGATCTGGGAACAAGGCATGGGGCTGCCTCCGGCAAGCGAGTCCGTCGAGTTACAGTTTAAGAGTGATGAGAATGAAAACAAGAGACCGCCAGGGCAGCCATCTGGGCCCTGAAGCGGTCTCTTGACCTTTAAACCGTCGTAACGGATCTACGCAATAATCTCCACTCGATCCCAGCATAGACCAAGCCGACCGTACCGAACAGAATAACGGCGGTACTGACATGGAGTTCATATTCCTGTATGAATCGAGCATCATAGCATTCGTAGAACAGAACCCCCCCTACCCCAGCCCACATCACGGCATACAGCAGAGCATACAGGAGAAGTGAATCTCTAACCCATCGCATGCTGCCGATTAGCCACGATAACGGGAGCACGATCACCGGATATACGAGCGATGACAGTAAGATCGGGATGATCACCAACACGAAACCCAAATTACGAAGGCCGTAATATTCCGTCGTTGCAATCTTATACCCTTCGATATACTCCATGCCTACGATCGCACCGGTAAACAGAAATATAAAGACGAACCACAGCACAAAATATCTAGCAACCCGCAAGGTGTACACCGCCTTGTCCGTTTACGTCATAAACGATGCGGGCCGAAAAAAGTTGCGTGTGTAATTCCATTCCATATGAATAAAAGCGCTGCTAGCTTACTCCGCAGGTTCACCCGCGGCTTCCCAGCGGTCGATTTCCTTGCGCACCCGAGGGGCGACTTCGGTTCCCAGCAGTTCAATGGCTCTCATGACTTCGTCGTGAGGCATTGTTCCCACAGGCACGTGAAGCATGAAGCGGGTAATGCCCACATGCTTGCGCAGATGAATAATTTTTTGGGCGACCGTCTCCGGGTCTCCGACATAGAGCGCACCTTCGAAGCTTCGAGCCGCATCGAATCTTGCGCGGTCATAGAATCCCCAGCCCCGCTCCCGTCCCAATACATTCATGCTGGCTTGGGTGGATGGGAAGAACTTGTCCGCTGCCATCTCCGTATCTTCCGCAATAAATCCATGGGAATGCGAGCCGATCGGCAGCTTTGATACATCATGTCCCGCGTGAGCGGCCGCCTCTTTATACAGCTTAACCAGCGGCGCGAACTGCAGGGGACTTCCGCCGATAATCGCCAGTACCAGCGGCAGACCGAGCAGGCCAGCGCGCACAACCGATTCCGAATTGCCTCCGCTGCCAATCCATACCGGCAGCGGATTCTGAACCGGGCGCGGATAGACGCCTAAGTTATGAATCGCAGGGCGATGCCCGCCCTGCCAGGTTACTTTTTCCGACTCGCGGATTTTGAGCAGCAGCTCCAGCTTCTCCTCGAACAGCTCATCATAATGGCTCAGATCGTAGCCGAATAACGGGAATGATTCGATGAATGAACCTCTGCCCGCCATAATCTCGGCACGTCCGTTCGAGATGGCATCCAAGGTGGCAAAATCCTGAAACACCCGCACCGGATCAGCGGAGGACAGCACCGTAACCGCACTCGTCAGCCGAATCCACTTCGTCTGGGACGCAGCCGCGGCGAGCACAACCGCAGGCGATGATGCCGCATAATCCTTACGATGATGCTCACCTACCCCATACACATCCAATCCCACCTGATCAGCCAGGACGATTTCCTCAACAACCTCGCGCAGCCGCTGCGCGTGGCTTATCACTTCGCCTGTCTTCACATCCGGCCAAGTCTCTACGAACGAGCTAACCCCAATTTCCATCATAATTTCCTCCTATTATGCTTTGCCGCGAGGCAGAACCGTGGCAAAAAAGGTTATCGTGTTTCATGCCATCGGGCAGTCAACATCGTTATCTATCATTCAATTATCTTTATATTGAACTTTTAGCTCGGGTTTTTCAAGTTACAAGTTAACTGATAACTGGAATTCAGCGGATTCCATACATAAAAAATACAACAATGGCCGGGATCCACGCGGATTCCGGCCATTCATTCTACCCATTTAGCGATACATTTGAAATTGGTTTATTGTTTCGATGCCAAGTATTCCTCCAGGCGATCCCAGGTTTGGGTAATGCCTTCTTCCATTCCCATATCTATTACGGATTGAAGAGCTTCCGCTGATTCATATACCCCTCGATTGACCAGCTTGGTCTTGCCATCCAATTCCTCAAACGTCATCGTCACCGTGGTTGCGGGCATCCCCTCCGCAATATTACCTTCCGCATCCGAGAAATAGTCGATGTAGACGATTTTCTCGGGCTCATCAATTTCCTGGTAAACCGATTTGCCCCAGGATTCCATACCGTAGAAATCCCCTTGATTCTGATCCAAACACTTCATGCAGTAATGCCATTGGCCGCCAGGACGGAAATCCATGTCGGATACGGTAACTTCCCATCCGCGAGGTCCCCACCACTGCTTCAGATGCTCTCCATCGGTGAGCACCTTGAATACCAGCTCTCTTGGTGCATTAAATACGCGCTCCAGTACGATCACTTGACCTTCTACCCGTGTAATCATTTTATTTGTCATTATATATTCCTCCTCGAATTAGATGGTGTTTAATCCCGTTTCTTCATCTCCGATTGCAGCTTCTCCAAGTAGTCATCCAAGTTGTCAAACCGTTCGTTCCATATACTCCGGTAATTATCAAGCCAACGGTCCAATTCCTGAAACGGCTCCGACCGCAGCTTGTAGCTCCGTCGGTTCGCCTCCGCCCTTACCTCTACCAAACCGGCTTCCAGCAGCACCTTCAGATGCTTGGAGGCTTGTGGCTGCCGAATGTCAAGACGTTCAGCGATTTCTCCTACCGTTAAAGAACCCTTCAACAGGAGATTCACAATACGAAAACGGTTCGGTTCGGCTAAAGCGTTAAATGTGTTCAGTTCCATCTTATAGTGATGACGGGTACAGACCCGCTGCTATAGCGTGTACGGTGATTGTCAGTTCTCTCTGTCCACGTCACCATCATCACCTCTTTTTTTGCTGATTTAATGGTGTGCCGTATTTCCTGATAACAATATACCACGAAAGGAATATTCCTGTAAAGGAATATTTAAGTTATTTTTTGATTTTTTTTCACAACACAAAAAAAAGCAATAAACGCGGGTCTTTTACTCGACCAGGTCTATTGCTTCTTGTCATTTATCTTTCGTATTCCTTACTTAAAGAACACCTTGTCTACATTATATTTGGCCTTGAATTCATTAATGATATAGGTCTCATAGATCTCTCGATGAACGGCGTCTTCAATGACGCAGACCTCGATTCTTGTAACCTCATCCCGATGCTCCTTGATCGGAGAGACGCTATCTTCGAAATGCTTCTTGATTCGCGGTCTGAGCTTTCTAGCTTTGCCAACAAACAGGAGCTCCTCCTTGCTGTTGTAGAACATGAAGATCCCGCCCCGATCTCTTGGAATCAGGTGAAAATCTGTAAATCCGTAAATGTGGCTCAACTCCGGAGCAGCCTCCTTGGTAATGGTAACGTCCACCTTGGGAATGGTTATATTGATCACGACTAACGCTCACTTCCTCAATCATATATTGATCTAAATCGTATCACTAATCTGCTTATTTGCCCACGCGGGAAATTCAAAATCACCCTTCACTAGGCATCCGCATAGGATGGAAACTAGGTATGACTACTAACGATGGGGGTCTTTTTTATATGAGCATTCAACATTCCGGACACCAGGAACAAACCTTATATCAAGCTGAACCCAACATGACGCACAACATCAAATCGGTTCGCGATCATATTCACCATCTATGCGGGCAGCATGCGAATCAGCTGGTTCGTGTCGAAACGCTCGACGGTGATGTTTTTGAAGGAACGATCATGCATTGCGAGAAGGGGATTCTGTACTTGAGTCTGTCCGGGTACGAAAACCAGCGCGGCTTCAGCCCCGGTTACTATAATAATGTCATTCTCCCCCTAGTTCTCTTCGAATTGCTTGTCATTACGCTGCTGTATACCTAAACCCATATAACCCGATTAAGGAGTGAACCCAATATGGCATTTATGCCGCCGCAAGGACCTCAGGGACCACAGCAAGGGCCCTTATCCCCGCCTCCAACCACGATCCCCCAACAACCTTTGGCCAGTGTCTTTGCTGTTGACCCGGGAGCGATCACAGGATGTTTGTTTCGCATCACCTATATTTGGCCGAGATTTGGGCCTGGCTTCTGGTTTTTTCCGACCTTCGTCGGCCGCACCTCGGTCGCCGGTTTCCGATGGACGGGAAGAAGATGGGTCTTCTCGGGGTTTGATTTAAGAAGGATCGAGTCGTTTACCTGTTACTAACCCCTTATCATCAAGGGCTGAAGTCAGCAGGTACGGTCAATGACCCCGGTGATCCACCCGCTCATCAAGAGAGTGCCCCTGCGGCGCTCTCGAGCTCTTGCATCACGGACAAGCTTCCCTTAGCAATAGCTTCCTCTTCAGGGTATCCATTTTCCCCAAAAAATAAAGTTCTTGATTATCCTCCGACAACATTAAATAATATGTAACAGTCCCTCTTTAAAACCGATAATGGAGATTGGGATTATACCATTAACAAACTCAGCAGAAAGGTTGACTTGAACACCATGGAACTATCGCAGCACGCCACTGGGAAAAAAGGCGCCAAAGAGCCCTTTCCCATCTCTATACTGTCTTTAACCGTTGGCGCTTTTGCCATTGGCATGACGGAATTTGTCATCATGGGAATACTCCCGAATGTTGCAGATGACCTGAATGTCAGCATTGCATCGGCCGGGCAGCTGATTACAATGTACGCCCTTGGGGTAGCCGTAGGAGCCCCTATTCTAACGGTTCTAACCCACCAAATACCGCAAAAAAAACTGCTCCTGCTGCTCATGGGCCTATTTATACTGGGTAACGGCATTTCGGTCTTTGCTCCGAGCTATGCCGTTCTTATGGGTGCCCGAATGCTGACCGCGCTGACGCACGGTACTTTCTTCGGTGTGGGAGCCGTCATTGCTTCGAACCTCGTGCGGCCGGACAAGCGTGCCGGGGCGGTATCCATCATGATGGCCGGATTAACGATAGCCAATATCATCGGGGTTCCGATCGGCACCTTCATCGGCCAGACGATGGGCTGGCGCGCTTCATTCGCCGCAATTGCCGTTATGGGGGTATTGGCATTGATCGGCATCCTGATCTTCATTCCGAAGCTACGGCAGGAACAAGCGTCAAGCATCGCGCAGCAAATTACAGCCCTTATCAGACCACAACTCCTTCTCTTCCTTCTCATCGGGGCGCTTGGCAACGCCGGCCTGTTCGCCGTCTTCACTTATATCGCGCCGCTGCTGATTGAGATCACCGGCTTTGCCGAACCGAGCGTCACCTGGATTCTGATCCTGTTCGGTATCGGCGTAACCGTCGGTAATATCGTGGGCGGCAGGCTGGCCGACTGGAAGCTGCTGCCCTCCATTCTGGGTGTTTACTTTGCGACAGCCGTCATTCTGACCATCCTCACCGTGACGATCCATAACCCGGTCACCGCCGTGCTGACCATCGTGTTGTGGGGAGCTGCCTCTTTCGCCGTTATGCCGGGAATGCAGGTGCGTGTCATGAGTCTGGCCCAGTCCGCTCCCGCTCTCGCCTCTACGGCAACCCACTCTGCGGGCAATCTCGGTAATGCAGCAGGGGCCTTTATCGGAGGGTTGGTCATTACCCATCTAAGCTTAACGGCCCTGCCTTGGGTGGGGGCTGGTTTGGTGGGACTTGCCTTCATTCTGGGAGCAGCTTGTTATATGTATGAGCGCAAGACCATAGCGGTTAATGCTTAATCTGTCCCCATAGCTACAAAACGCTCGTTACCACACGAAGCACGAACCATGTTGAAAAGGCGTAACCGGCCATTGAACCCGGTTACGCCTTTTATTTATATATTCGTTGATTCTTCTGCGATTACAGAGCTTTGATCTCCAGCAGCTCGTACTTAACGATACCCATCGGCGCATCCACGTTCACCTGATCGCCTACTGCTTTGCCCATTAGCGCTTTACCAAGTGGACTTTCATAGGAGACTTTATTGTTCAATACGTCGGCTTCTGCCGGTCCTACGACCTGATATTCAAGCTTCTCCGCAAACTCGATGTCGTTCAGAACGACATTCGAACCAACATTCACCGTTTTCGAGCTCACTTGATTGGCGTCGACAATCCGGGCGTTGTTGAGTGTTTTTTCCAGGATGATGATGCGCGTTTCCATAAACGCCTGGTCGTTCTTGGCCGAATGGTACTCGCTGTTCTCCTTCAAGTCACCATAGCTGATCGCGAGCTTGATCCGTTCCGCTAACTCTTTGCGTTTTACATACTTGAGGTCATCAAGTTCTTCCTGGAGTTTATCATAGCCCTCCTGGGTCAAGATCAGTTCTTCTGCCATGTTCATCACATCCACTTTTTAATTTCTTACTTCTAGTGTACTCTTTATTTCGAAAATAAGCGAAAACTTTCTGAAAATCGATGGATGGAATAATTGGTAGTTAAAACCAGTAGCGGGCCGCTACCCGAATTGAACTCACTTGGACAGTTATATATGATGGATTATTTTGAACAAATCAGGATCGTTGTATACCCTCAAGAGAACCATAATAGCCCCTGATTTCTCCGTAAGGAGAACCAGGGGCTATGCAAGGTAGATGGAATGCTGTAGCCTATCGGCGCATGCATCCGCCTGTTATGATATTCACCGCCAATACCTTACGAACCCGCTTCGATATCAGCCTTCAACGCATCATACTGCTCCATCAGCTCACCCATGATCGGATGCTCACCGGCAATGCCGGTATATTGGGAAGCCGTGTCGCTTGCACCGATATCCCGGACCGATGCTTGCAGCTCCACACTCTCCGGATCTTCCGGTACATCGAACATCAGAGCAGCTGCCATGGATTTCGCCAAGCTCTTGTAAGCAAGCCCGCTTTCGAAAGCCAGCATGGCTGGCGACACCAGGCGGTCGCCCGGGGACAACTTCCGGATCGGGGAGCGGCCGACGCGGGACACCTCGTCGGTCAGCGCCGGATTGCGAAACCGCTCCAGGATGGTGTCAATATAGGCTCCATGCTCGGAAGGATTGAAGCCGTGTTTATGCACGAGCGCAGCTCCCGTCTCCTCGAGCACCGCACGGACATGACCCGCCACCTCTTCATCCTTCATGGCGTCCTGGATCGTCTCGTAGCCCTTAAGAAAGCCTACATAAGCAGCCGAGCAATGTCCTGTATTCACCGTAAACAGCTTGCGTTCAATATACGGCTCCAGGCGATCCACATAGTGAATGCCTTCCACAGGGACATAGTCGTTAAACATCTGCGAGCGGTCCACCGCCCACTCATAGAACGGCTCCACCACGACCTTCAGACGGTCCTCATGCTGCTGCAGCGGCACAATCCGGTCTACGGCCGCATCCGGAAAAGCAACCCGCTGATCAGCCTTCTGCTTCGTCTCGTCATCAAGCTTCCCGTAGACGTGCTCTTTCAGCTGCGTGCTGCCGCCGATGGCATTCTCGCATGCAATAATATGAAGGGGTGCAGCCGACTCCGCTTGCAGCCGGAGCTTCATCCCCTCGGCAATGGTACCGGCGATGAACTTCAGAATGTTCACGCCTACCGCTGTTGTCACGAGATCCGCTTCCGCTACTGCACGTGCAGCAGCTTCCGGCTCCGAGGCGCTATTAAGTGCCGTGATGCCTTTAACGATCGTGGTCTCCTGTCCTTCGCTGGCCAAGGTTACGGGATACTCCCCGCGCGCTTTCAGCTCCGACACCAACTCTTCGTTCACATCGATAAAACAAACCTCGTAACCGGCTTGTGACAGCAAGAGCCCTATGAAACCGCGACCGATGTTCCCTGCTCCGAAATGGACTGCTTTCATGCGCCCATTCCTCCTTCAAAGATGGCCAGAATCTCCTCTTCGCTGGAAGCGTTCATCACCTTCTCAATGCTCTCGTCGTCCGTGAAGATCATGGCCACATTCGTCAGAATCTCCATGTGGTCACCACCGGCAGCCGCGATACCAATGACAATAAACGCCGGCTCATCTCCTCCGAAATCTACGCCTTCCGGGAAACGGACGATGGACAATCCCGTCGAGATTACCATGCCTTTAGCCTCTTTGGTGCCGTGGGGAATCGCGAGTCCTCCGCCCATATAAGTGGAGGCTATCTCTTCGCGTTCCAGCATTTTATCTACATAATCTTCGGATACATGGCCTGCCTGCACAAGCAGATTCCCCGCCATGCGGATAGCTTCACTCTTGCTATCAGCCTTTGCGTTCAGTACGACTTTATCTTTGGACAGTATGTTACTCATGTTGGTCTCCTTCTTTCTATGGTCTGTGATTGAAAAAATGCTGAAGCTCTTCCGCTAAATAGGATCGGATTTCTTCCTCGCTGCCCCGCTCCATCAGCTCAATCAGCTCGGAGTGAAGCAGCATGGCGCTAATTTCACTGAGCACCTCCAAGCTCTCCTTCGGAAGCTGCTTCGGTGCCAGCATCAGCAGTATGACACCCGCCTCCGCCCCGTCCTCCAGCGGCGCTCGATGCGTCAGCCGGAACAAGGTTAGCGTCGGCCAGGTAATATGGCGGCTGCGCGTATGGAACAAGGCCAGCGTCGTATCCGGAATGAGCTGGGTGCCCATCCGTTCGCGCTCAAGCAAACGCTCCTTCACCTTCTCCGCATCACGAACAGCCCCGCGCTCAACCACCTTAGTCAAAGCTTCGCTCAAGGTGCCCTGCAAATCATCCTGCCGATTATCCAGGTGGTACACATGAAAGTCATCCAGTAGCGATACAATCTCGTTCATCAGGGCTGCCTGCATGCGCAGACGCTCGAATGATGCAACCTTACGCTCTTCCTCGATGCCCTTACTGGCAGCCATGCCCGCGGCCGGTTTCAGGGATGTGCTCTGAATAAATTGCAGCAGCGCCTCTTTATCATCCGCCGTGAGCAGCGGACTTAATCTCACATACCGATCCTTCGGCAGCGGAAGATCAATAGTCGAAATAATAAGGTCATATTGCTCCTTCGGTATCCGGGCCGCTTCATACCACGAGACGTTGCCGAGCACCTCAATCTGCGGCATCTCCTTATTCAGCCGGGTTCCGAGAAGCCTTGAGGAGCTAAGACCGCTGGAACATACCAGGATGGCCTTCAGATGATGTCCCAGCTGGTTCAGCCGTTCGCTGGAAGCACCGAAATGCATAACCAGAAACCCGATTTCTTCATCCGGGACGATCATGTCCAGCTTCATGTCATCGACCGAACGACGGACGATTCCGAACAACTCCTCATAATCCTTCCGAATCGGGCTCAGCAAGGGATTCCGGATCCGGGTCCCTTCCCGAATCCGTTTCATGGCAGCCCCGATGTGCTCCACCAGACCGGCCCGCAGCGTGCGGTCCTCCTGGAACGGAATGCCGGTGCGCCCCTGAACCCGTTCGATAAGACGCTGGGCGATTTCCACCATCTCTACATCCGTGTGAGCCAGTTCGCTGATCTCGGACATGTCCTTCGCTGATTCGAACAAATGAGCAATATATTTCATTTCAGGATCGTGAATATCTATCTTCAAGACTTGGCCTAGACGACCCGCAAAATCCTGTGCCTCCTCCACCGACGAGGAGGATTTACCATATGCCGTAATATCCGTCGACTCTATGCTCCGCCCCTGCTTGATCCTGTTTACGGAAACCGATAACGCTATGAGCATCGCGGTATATGCACCTTCGCTAAGCCCCTCCGTCCAATCCCAGTTCATATCCCATAAACATTTCTCTACATCCAGCAGCACCGGTTTATCAATCATGGAGAGCAGACGTGCAGTCACCGGCTCGTTATGATCACGATATCCATCCCCGACAAGATCGGAGTAATCCAAATATTCCTCGACAAGCCGACAAATCGCCGACCGCCTTACGCCTTCCGAGCCTTCAATCTCGATACCATAGCCTCTGCGGCGAATTAGGGTAAGGTTAAACCGCTTCATCCATGGCTCCAGCTCATCCAGGTCATTACTGATCGTTGGCACGGTGACCTTTAAGCTATGGGCCAAAGCAAACAGTTTGACGGGCTCATTTGCCTCAAGCAGGGCGCATAGCATGAGGATTTTGCGCTCCTCCATGGAATAATCGGCCGGCTTCCCTGTAAGCAGGCGCTTCCGCAGCTGAGCCATATCCTCAGGCGTCTCCTCTTCCAGCCGGATGCCCGTTCCCGACTTTTTATGAAGCAGAACGCCCGTGCCCTGCAGTTCCTTCTCAATCTCCTCCATTTCCCGGTGAACCGTCCTGACGCTGACCCCGACCTCAGCGGCTATTTCTGCAGCCGTCATGCCCTCGTTCCTGCTCATCAGAAGCAGAAGGATTTGTCGTTGGCGGGCAGTGATGTGTCCCAGACGCATGGCCCCCTTCTTCATGAAATGAAAGACAACGCCGGCGTTGCTACGCCAGCGTGTCATATGGTTATAGGCTTATGTTAGTTTTTGAGTCGTTCCACCAGCTCATCATATCTCGGACTCTTCAAGAAGTTGTCGATGGAGATATGCTCCGCATTCGGATTCTTCGCGATGGCCCGCTCGGTGAGTGTCTTCTGGGTAATGACGATATCCGCGTCATCCGGTATTTCGCTTACCGCCGAGTTCACAACCGTAATATCGACGCCCGCCTGCTGCAATTTCTTTCTCAATACCGAAGCGCCCATCGCACTGGAGCCCATGCCGGCATCGCAAGCAAACACGATTTTGTTCACATTCTCTTTGTCCAGATTAGCTACAGCCGCCGAAGCAGGAGCGACTTGGTCGTTCATGCCGCCGGTTTTCATTTCTCTCATCTTGGCGGATGCTTCTTCCAGATTCGGCTCTTCGTCGGTCTTTTTGCCTGTTTTGAGCAGTAATGCCGCTACAGCAAAGGAGACAATCGTTGCAACAAGAACACCGGCAAGGACCGCTATCAAGCCGCCTTTAGGCGCCATGGCGAAGTAAGCAATGATGCTGCCCGGCGACGCTGGGCCCACCAAACCGGCTCCAAGAATCTGGAAGGTGAATGTTCCGGCAACGCCACCCGCGATGGCAGCCAGGATCAGAACCGGCTTCATCAGAATATACGGGAAGTAGATCTCATGAATACCGCCCAGGAAGTGAATGACAACTGCCCCCGGTGCGGAAGACTTGGCAGAGCCGCGTCCGAAGAACCAATAGGCGAGAAGAATGCCCAGTCCCGGACCCGGATTCGATTCCAGCATATACAGAACCGATTGACCGATCCGTGCCGACTCCTCTGTGGCGATCGGACTGAAGATTCCGTGGTTGATCGCATTGTTAAGGAACAATACTTTTGCAGGCTCAACGATAATGTTGACCAGCGGCAGCAGGTTCGCATTGACCAGTACGTCAACACCGGCTGACAACGCTTGGGTAATCCCTTGTACAAGCGGCCCGATTCCGGTGTAAGCCACCAATGTCAGCGCGCCGCCAATGATCCCGAGGGAGAAGTTATTGACCAGCATTTCGAAGCCGGATTTGATTTTGCCTTCAATCAGCTTGTCGAACTGCTTTAATACCCATGCAGCCAGCGGACCGACTATCATCGCGCCGAGGAACATCGGAATCTCCGCCCCGACGATAACGCCGACCGTGGTAACCGCACCGATCACCGCACCGCGCTTGCCATGGATCATCTGCCCGCCCGTGTAACCGATCAAGAGCGGGAGCAGGTACTTGATCATCGGGTCAACCAGCGCTCCCAGATTCTCATTCGGGAACCAACCGGTCGGGATGAACAGAGCCGTAATCAGACCCCAAGCAATAAACGCACCGATATTCGGCATCACCATACCGCTAAGGAGACGGCCGAGCTGCTGTACCCTTACGCGAATGCCTTTGGAAGCGTTTGTATTTGTCTCGTTGGACATCGTATAGACCTCCTAGTCATATTTGAAAATAAATCGGAATGTTGTTGTGTCGCTATCATCTGACATCTCTATGTTAAGTCAGCCCGGCAAAAGGCTCAACGAAAGGAAAAGCGGGTTTCGTCAAGAATATTGTTGACAACTTTTAAAAGGATCATGTCGTTTTTATGAAAATACCGCCGCATCGCGGTTTCATTCGTAAATCAAGCCCGGCCCTTGATCCTGTATATTCCAAGCTTTCATGCCCAACCACGTAATTTCATGGATTGCGTACATCCCCGTCATAAGTTCACAACATTCCTTCGTTAAACTGAACCTCATAACGGATAACATCGTGAATCCGAACTTACAACGATGGAGGTTTTCCCACAAAATGAACACACAAGCAAGAAATCACATCGGTCTATCGATGTTCGCTATCATTCTGTTGGCTTTGCTCGGTGTGCCCCGCGTGATTGCCCATGATTTGCAATGGGTCGATCCCCACGGGTTCATCAACCGGCTGCTTGTCTTTATTCCCCCGATCGTCTGGATTCTTTATGTACTCGGGAAGCGGCATAGCGTTAAACATCCTTTTGTGCCCTTAATGACCGTCGGTGCAGTCTATGGATTGCTCCTTGGCATTACCCATCAGCTATTGTGGAATATGACATTCGAAACGCCGCCGGCTCTGGGCGGGAATCTGGCGGATCTACCCGCAGCAGCGGGCAGCTTTCTGACCAGAGCCTTCGCCTTCATCAGCAGCGTTGTGACAGGTACGGTGGTTGGCATCATCTCAGGCATTGTTGCCACGATGCTGCATCCGCTGGTGAAGGGGCGATCAAGGCGCTAGCCATGAACGGGCGATACAAAAAAAGAAACGTCGAGTATCTCTCTCGGCGCTTCTTTTGCTTCGCAACCCTTATTCTTCTATACAAAATGTGATAGCACGAACACAGCCGGCGAGTTCCAATAGATGGCCACCTCGTTGGTAGAATAGCTCTCCATCACATCGGCAAAAGATGCTGCGGGCGCCTTGCCGGCCAAGTGCTCACGCGCATAATCATCGTGGAGCCCCTTGTTCGGTCCGCCGGAGACGAGGCCCGGAACCGGCTCCTCCACGCCATCACCTTCGGAAGGACGATGATGCGGGTGCAGGATTGGCTTATCCCCAAACCCGGTCACATAACTCATCCCCATAACGTTAGCCCCGAACACATAGTGGATATGCTCGTGCACATGACGCTCATAGTCTTCAGAGCCAGACAGTCTTCCCGCCACCAGCAGGAGCATCGCATGATTCAATACCACCATATTGCTGCCCCAAATATATTGATCCGGCAGCAGCGAGATCCCATAACCGTCCCGATCACTGACAGCGGTAAGCTCATCCGCACGCTGAAGCAGACCCGCCAGCAGTTCCCGTGCCAGCGCGGGCTCCTCTTCCCGCTCCGACATCAGATAGGCGAAGGTTCCATAGCCGCCCATGTCCGCCCAACCCAATTCGTATTTCCCGAATGAGTCCTGCCTGGCTAATGCTTGAAAAGCCTCATGGTACCGCGCCTCACCCGTTGCCCGGTATAACTCTGCAGCGGCCCAGTACCGTTCATCCGCATCCTGGCCGTCACCGTATTCACCTGTAGCGATATCTGGCGGATTGCGGAATCCCGGCATGCCGGGATGCGCCTCCAGCCATGCCCAAGCACGTTCTGCTGCCTGCAAACAGCTTGCGGCGAAGGCTTCGTCATAGAGGGAATAGATCCGCGATGACATTGCCATGATTCCGGCAAAACAACCGGTTGCCGTTGCGGAGATCGGCGACAGGTACAGCGGAGCCGTATCGTCCTCCGGCATAACGTCTCCCGCCGGAAACCGCAAGGTCGTGAGTTTATGGAACACACCTCCCGATTCCTCCTGCATGCGCAGCATCCATTCCAGCTCATACCGGCATTCATGAAGCACATCCGGCATGCGACCGTCGCTTTCCGGCAGTGGCAGCTTCTGCGCGAACGCCTCCGGGTAAAACTCGAAAGCCAGCAGCAGGTCGACTACCGCTTTGGCACCGGGAACGACATACTTGCCATAGTCGCCGGCATCATGCCATCCTCCCCAGGCATCCACCTGCCGCGATTCGTCTCCATGGACGATGGCGGGCGTAAGATGACAGGCTCCGTGTTGCCAGGGTCCGGCATGCAGCTCATCCAGTTTCGTCCCGCAGCGGAAATAATAAAACGCTTTCAACAATGCGCGGTGCGCATCCTCATACACCTCGTCAGCTATAACGAAAGGCATCGACGCTTGCCCATGCTCCGTCTCGATCCGATACGTGCCGGGCACTGCCCATGCGGTGAAATCCCCCCGGCTTACCGTCTGCCCGCTGGCCACATCCTCGATGGCGGGTGATGTATGGCCCTGCCAAACGACCTCGCCATTCAACGCATGGACGATATGAAACCGTCCACCCTGACCCGCAATGACGGCAACCTTGGCATCCTGGCTGCGATAGCCTAGCTGGTTGACCGCAATGCTGTTATGCTGTCCATGCTCATTATTCATGCTCCCCTGTTCATCCCTTTCCGATTGTCGATTCGAAACTTCCACGCTTTACAACTTCGATAACGATGGCCAATCCCCTCTCATCCGCTCTATAAAATGCAATGCAAAATGCAGAAAGCCCTTCCTGCCCATGAGGAAGAGCTTGTCTTTGTTTCATTTGAGCTCTCACAATCACGTTTAGCCATTGGCTTGCGTCTGCAAAATATAACCTTTTCCACGGATGCTCTCAATGTCCAGAACGTCTCTCGTCTTCTTACGGACCCGATAAATCAGCGCATTCAACTCCTCCGAGCTCACATCGGGCACATCATCCGTCCCGTAGCTTCGCTCGGGCCAAACGTATGCCTTGAGCTGATCCTTGGACACAAACTGCCCTTGGTGGTTGATCAGCAGCTCCATGCATTTGTACTCTTTTTCCGAAAAAGCGTACACATCCTCGCCGTATACCAGCTCCTGCTTGAACGGATTCAACCTAAGCCCGCCTGAAGCCTCGACTGCAGCCAGCTGTTTAATGAGCGGTGTAATGTCCATCGTCTCATCCATGCTGAGGATGGAGAAGGACAACACGATCAGATCTCCAGCGAGTACAATGGTATCTCCATGCTGGAGGGGAATTTCATCATGGGGAGCCAACCGTTCCTGATTGACGAAGGTACCATGCTTGCTGTTCAGATCCTTAATGCTGAACTTCCCGTTTCGATACAGCAGCGCTGCATGCCGCCGGGACACAAAGATATTATCAAACGCGATATCCGGATCAAAATGCTGGCCCTTGCGGCCAAGCACCGTTATGGGTTTGGTCAAAGCTATAACGTCCCCACGCTCGTAGGGATTCCCCCGCTCCACCATCAAAAAGGAGGATTTGTCCATCATGCTCCCTCCCGTTCTTATATGCTGCTCATTGTGTTTATCAGTTCACTATTATGCAATTGTTATGATCCAGCTATTGAGTATGCGCCCAAAATCACTAAGATTTATGGAAGAAGGATTTAATATAGAGAACTTAGATAGAGATAAATATAAATCTACTACTGCATATTGTATACGATTTTGGGGGATTGGATCATGCGAAAACTAAAAAGATGGAAGAAAATCATACTGTTTTTTCTCGTGTTGTTTGTATTTCTGTTCGTTAATAATACATCCCTGTTCACCAAAGACCGCGACGCCGAGCCGCTGCTGCTGGCGCATCGGGGGCTTGGCCAAACCTTCTCGATGGAAGGCATTCAAGCCGACACTTGCACTGCCTCCCGCATCTATGTGCCGGAGCATGCTTACCTGGAGAACACCATCCCGTCCATGAAAGCCGCATTCGAAGCAGGCGCCGATATCGTCGAGCTGGATATCAAGCCAACCAAGGACGGACAGTTCGCCGTGTTCCACGACTGGACCCTGGAATGCCGCACCAACGTGGAGGGCTCGGTCAAGGATTATACCATGGAGCAGCTAAAAAACATAGACATCGGGTATGGTTACACCGCCGATCAGGGAGCGACATATCCTTTTCGGGGAAAGGGAGTCGGGCTGATTCCGTCGTTAGACGAGGTATTGGAGGCATTTCCTGACGGTTCATTCCTGATCCATATCAAAAGCACCGACCCTGAAGAGGGGAAACTCCTGGCAGAGTATCTGTCCGGACTGCCGATGAAGCGTCTCAGCCAGCTGACCGTATATGGGGATGACGAACCGATCCGAGCATTAAAATCACAGCTCCCAACCCTACGCGTCATGTCGATGGGCACGCTGAAGAGCTGTCTCGCATCCTACGCCGGAGCCGGCTGGAGCGGCTACCTCCCATCGGTCTGCCGCAACACCCAGCTGCATATACCGGAGAAATACGCCCGTTACTTGTGGGGATGGCCGGATAAATTCCTGAACAGGATGGACAGCATCAATACACGGGTCATCCTCGTCGCCGGGGATGGCGGCTGGTCGGAAGGGTTCGACTCCGTGTCGGATTTGGAGCGACTGCCGGAAGGCTACAGCGGCGGCATTTGGACGAATCGGATCGACGTTATCGCCCCGGAGCTGACCATCAAGAAGAATGAATAATCGAAGGGAAAGCCCCTCCGCCCCGCTGCGGGGCTTTTTTTATTTTCACGGGGTGTAGGGCAAAGTTTTTGGGACGTTTTTACCGATTACTATTAATAGGGGTCTTTTAGCCTAATTTCATACTAGAATCATTGAATATATAGGAGTTGATATTTTGGCCAGGGAAACAGAGAAAAAAGGAATGGTGTGGTTTAAGAGTGCCCGCTCGAACCAGAACCAGCCCGAGAAGAACAGTACCGAACAAGAGGATATTGCTGTAACGGCAGAAGAAGAGGCGGCTTATTCCGCGGAGCCTGAACTGCCCGCTGCAGAAGGAAACAAACATCTATTCTCCAAGGATAATCAGGACAAGATCGGCCTCGATGTCATTGTTTCGATCGAGAACATGCTGAAGGAACGGCAGCTGCTGACCTATAAGAATAGAGGCCTGGAGGATCAGCTCTTTACCGCGAACGAGACGATCAACCGGTATAAGCATGAGCAGATCAAGAGAGATCAGCTGGTTCAGGAGAAGAACAAGGAAATCCGCGAACTCGAGAACGTGCTGACGAACAAACAGATGGCCTACGATCAGCTGCTGGAGGATTACAAGGAATACCAGTTAACGTCGAACCTGGCGTATGAGAAGCTCTCCAATCAGCTCGAAACCGAGACCGCCAAGTACAACAAGCTTTATGAGGAGTCTAACAACACCCAATATCAGAGCATGCTCAAGATCAACTCGCTTGAAGAGAAGGTCCGGGAGCTGGAGATTGCCAACCAGAAGTACGCGGAGCAATACCAGAATATCCTCGATGATAAAGCCAAGCTGATGCAGACCATCAATGATTTTACCGAGAAGATGTCCTTCTCCTTCTCACCGAAAACCACGGCTTCCAATACACCATCGGAATAATCTTACCCGCATGAACAGCTAGAGAAAGGGGGGCCATCATGTCAGAATCCTATGGCAGAATCATAGAGCTGCTGGCGATCGAGAGGGATACCGAAACATTCGGTCTACGAATCAAGCTATCCCTAATAGAATCGGCGGAGCCATTATGGTTAACCGATAACGAGACCATAGCGAATATAGCGGCCGTGACGGAGTTCGACGGGGTTCATAAACACCGAATATCCTTACATACCGCATGGGATGCAAACAAACAGCAATACATAGGTTCCATTACGCGTACATATCGTGAACATAGTGAGCGGTTTTCATTTGCCTGCTCCGTTCCGTTCAGGAACGAATTAGAGTCAATCAAGGAGATCCGGCATGCAGATGACTTGCATACGCTGCCTTTTCTCTCCACGCATCGATCCGAAGCGGATCAGCCCGAAGAGATACCAGCCGCCGAAGGGGACCTGAAAACCAATCGTTTCGCAAGGAAACGGCGCCATCTTCCGCTTAAGCTGGTAAGCGCCATCATAATGAGCTTGATTTTTGTTGTATTATTAAGTTCATTTAATTACTCGTATCCCGGTGACATTAAGCCTTATCCTGCAGTAACGGCCACTGCGGAAGCAGAGACCGTTATCCAATTGCTTGCCGAGAACCGGAGCGCCATGATCGCGAAACCCGTGGCAGCCTCAAAGGAGGAAGCAGCGGAGAGCAGACCGAAGGAGAGTAAACCGAAGGATAACAAACCCTCTGCTTCCATTCCACAGCTGGAGCTGGAGGAGTTCATCTCGTTTAGCCTTCCCAAAGGATATGTAGCCCTTACATTTGATGATGGGCCATCCAAGCACTCTATCGATATTATGAATGTCTTAAAAAAACACGAGGTTGGCGGAACGTTCTTCTTTGTTGGCACCAATGTAAAAAAACATCCCGACTATGTCAGGTCCATCCATGCGAACGGATACTCTGTCGGCAGCCATTCCATGACTCATAGCCAGCTGACAAGCCTTACCTATGAACAGCAGCAGGCAGAGTTGACCCGCGTGTCCGACCTCATCGAGCATATTACCGACGAGAAGCTGATACTCTTCCGTCCGCCCTACGGTGCCTTTGACGATCGGACCGAGGCGTTAAGCCAACAGCAAGGCAGTAAGATGGTGCTCTGGAACCGGGATCCCGAGGATTGGCTGACCCGCGACGAGGATAAAATCCTCGAGTATGTCCAGCACATCGAAGCGTCCGGCTCCATCATCCTCCTGCATGAATCGCAGGCGGTTGTGGACGCCTTGCCGAAGATTATTAAGCACCTGCAGGATCAGGGACTCACGATCGTCGGTTTGCAATAGCGAACCTATCCTTTAAGAGAATGCCGTATCCGTTGTTCTGCAAACATCGGGTACGGCATTTTTATGGATAAACACGAACGATGGGGCCTCAGAAGCTACATTTATTCGTTCGGTCTTCTTAAAGGCTTTAGGAACGCAAGCGTAGAATAGTATGTTCGAGGTGAGCCTATGACAACCCGGATTTCCCGCAAGAAGGCCATTCTTACGATCATCGCCATTCTTGCTCTAATCAGCATCGTTTTCATCGCCTACTAGGGAGATTTCCAGAAGAATCAGCAGCTGGCAGGGTGCTACAACCGGAAGACAAGAAAGCCTGACGCGGCATATGAGTCACCTGCCGTCTACGGACTGGCTATTATCCTGGCGTCAAAAACGAATGACCTCCCTTGGGCCCGGGAGCTGCATGATCGAATGATCCAATTCCGAGGCCAAGATCCCGCTTATCCGGGAGGGTATGTGTTTGAGGGGAATACGCATGCTTTTGATAACCTGTTTCCTCTGCTCGCGGAGACGCTGCTAGAACCAACCGTGAAATAATCCGTCGTCGCTCCAATCTTTGATCTCTTTACAGACTCTCGATGAGCATGTACACCCCCGTAAAGATTAATATGATATAGGTGAATATCTGGAATACTCTGGTTAAGTTCCCGCCACGATCACCTAAATGATTAAACTCAGGGAATAGATGACCGCAAACAGTATAATATCCACGCGGCACCTGCTTCCTTCACGTATTGCGGGAGACTCCTATTTGAGGCAACCCCATCCTACCCTGTTATGATCGACTTCGCCTTCTCCAACGCTGAAACAACCTTGTCACACCACACATCAAACTCTTCATCTACCCGTTGATGCTCTGGATGGGATAGGATATAGTTCACCGTTTGCTTGATTCCTTGATCCGCCCGGGTGGTTGCCACGAATTCAGGGACAAGCCGCTTGAGCTTGGCGTTATCAAACACAACCGTATTCGCTTTGTCCCCCAACAAAGAACCTCTAAAGTCCTGCGTGCTGGTTGCATCCAAGAATTCCGAAGAAACGTGCACCGCATTCAGCTGTACGCCCAGGGCATCCGCAATAATTTGGTAGATCTGATTCCAAGTGAGCGACTCGTCGGAGGTAATATGCACCGACTCCCCGATGGCATGAATGTTGCCCATCAGACCGATGAATCCTTTTGCAAAATCGCTGTTGTGCGTCAACGTCCACAGAGACGTCCCATCCCCGTGAATAATGACCGGTTTATTGTCCAGCATCCGCTTCACGACCTGCCAGCTTCCTTGGCTGCCGTGCACGCCGAGTGGAATGGACCGCTCATCATACGTATGGCTAGGCCTTACGATGGTCACAGGGAAGCCATATTCCCGATACTGCTTCATCAGATAGTCTTCACAAGCGATTTTGTTTCTGGAATAGGCCCAGTATGGATTGGATAAAGGCGTGCCTTCCGTAATGCGATAATCGGATAATGGCGTCTGATAGGCGGAAGCGGAGCTGATAAATATAAACTGCTTGGTCTTTCCGTTGAATAGACGATAATCTCTCTCCAGATGGGCTGGTTCGAATGCTATAAAGTTGGCCACAATATCAAAATCGAGAGGCTCAATAAGTTTCGCTACTTGGTCTTCGTCATGAATATCGGCCTGCAAAATATGTGCGCCCTCGGGCAATGTGTCGTTTCGGTTCCCTCGGTTGAGCAGGTATAACTCGCAACCCTGTTCCAGCAGCTGCTTCGTAATCGCCGAGCTGATCGTTCCGGTTCCTCCAATAAACAACGCTTTCATAAACTGCACCTCCGCTAGCAATAATGAGAAGACCTGCAACTTGACCTTCTAACCTTTACGATAGCATGGGCACGGTTGCCATTACAATTTCCAAAAAGGGTTGGCCATCAGCAAGTTAGTTATTTGCACACCGCCAACGCAGCCTCCAAACGACTCCTATGTATCGAGTAAGGTTTACGTGCCCCTTCTTTACGCAATACGCCTTCAGATACCAGCTGATTGAGTATCGGCGTTACGGTTTCTCGTATGCTGCCTGTCATGGTTGCCAACTCATGATGGGTAAGCTCGATCTCTAGCGGGGCCCATTCCCCTGCAGCCTGCGAATCTGGTGAGAATTTGGCCGCCAGCTTCTGCAGCAAGAATAGCAGACGTTGTCGCACGCTCCCGTAAGCCATATACTCCAGCAGTTCTTCCATCTCTTTGAGCCTGCCAGTTACGAGTTCAATGTACTTGAATGCCAGATCCGGCTGTTCGCTGATCAACCTTCGGAATTGACGGCTCTCGATTTCACAAATGACGGAGTCTTCCATCGTGACGGCAAACATGGCAGCTTCCGTATGAAAGGATGTCATTTCCCCAAACAGATGCCCCGCGCCCAAAATATCTAGCGTCAGCTCCTTCCCTCCTGCCGTCAGCTTATAGAGCCGCACCTTTCCGGATTTTACGATGTACAGTACCTTCGGCTCCATATGAGGAGAGGCCACCACGGTTCCTTTGTTACAGATTTCAAGTGGCGTCACATGGTTCAATTGCAGCAGCTCTTCTTCGCTAAGTCCATGAAACAGATCCAGTCGTGACAGATATTTAATCATCTCCATGCCATGTTTCGCCCTTTCGCTATGTATCCTGGACTACATACTCCAATGTTTTGTAGCGTGTAAACTAATCCTCGACAGGATGAGCCGCCAGAGAAAACAAAGGAGTGAGAATCACATGGAACCACTTTGGGTAATTTTATTTCAATGTGTATTGATTGGTATGTTTGCACTTTCCGCGTCGTTCAAATTTCTCCGCACCCGCTCGATGGTGCAGCACTGGAGTGAATACAGATACCCCCTCTGGGGGATGTTCGTTGTTGCCGGTCTGGAGTCAGCGGGGATTGTCTTTATGATATCAGCATTCTGGATTCCAGAGAACAAGATCTACGCTGCTTTTCTATTTGCGGTTCTAATGGTGGGAGCCATTCATGCCCATCTCATTCGAGCCAGGCATAAACCCTTCATGGCCCTGAATGCTCTGCTCATGCTTGTATTGTCGGTTACCCTTCTTCTTCGGTAGTCGCTCCGAATTAGAAAGCAGCCGTATAAGACTTTCTGTAATCTGCACCATAAAAAGAGGCTACACATGCTGTCTGCAAACAGACGTGTGCAAGCCTCTTCCTCTTTTCCCTATATGGCGATTCATTCTTTTATTTCACCCATTTATGCAGCAGTGGCCCTTCCTCTCCAAAGACAGGATCCATATCCGGAACAGGCACGCTTCGGATTTCGTTGATCGCCTGCGCCCGATCCGTCGGGTTCCGCTCCCTCATATTCGGGGTATTCCCTTCGGGATAAGCACCAATCACTTCAAAATCAGGGGTGCTGGTGAGTTTCATATGTGCAGTGCCTGCCGGCAAGACAATCACATCGCCTGTGGCAAGCTCCAGCCGTTCTCCCGCATCACCGCCCACCAGGATGGTCGCGCTTCCGGACCGCACACCCAGGACTTCGTGCGTGTTGCTGTGATAATGATGGTAATCGTATACGCCGCCTGCCCAGCTCCCGCTCCAATGATGCCGGTTAAAGGCAGCCTCCAGGCCGCTCGGGTCATCCGCGAATACTCCATTGTACACAATGACCGGCAGATCGGGATTATTGGGAACCTCTCCATCGTCTTTCACGAAAAATGATCTGACATGTACCTCCACGGTCATCCGCTCCTTTCTACTCATTGATGCACTCGTAGTACCAGTACCCGGGGCGAGCCGTTTTCAAACCGAGTTGTTCAAAAATAGGCACGAGTCAAAGCGATTTTATCGTTCTTTTTTGTATCATGTCCGAGCCGCCCAACATTGCCTCCGCAATCATCAGAAAATCCTCTCGTTTGATCTCGAAATGCCCATAACGAAAGGCATACCCCCAATTTCGATTCCCTCGCGTAAAGCTAAGCTGGTCCAATAGGCAGGCTATTTTCACTTGCTGACCTGGAACATACCGGATATCCCAGCGGTAAGGGACGAATGATGCCGTCATTGGATACTCATAGACTTGATCATTCACAACCTGGCCGACTGCGGTGAATGCTTGAAGCGCCTCCCCAGACTTCATCTCGGTGCGCGGAGAATAATAGATCAGCCAATCTCCTTTGCGCATACGCCGCAGTGGAGCCGATTTACCGTGACATAGCTGGGCAAATCCCCCTTCCACCCCCAATTTCACATGCGATTCGGATACTACTCCAATCCAATAACGGGTTCGCTCTCCTAATCGTGTAACCACGTCCTGATATCCCATCATCCACGCTGCTGCTCTAAAGTCTGTTTCAATCGGTGCAGCTGCCGGAGATGATGCCGATAGTGCATTTCGATAAGCAAAAACCACTCTTGTGCATGCAATCCTCCAAACCTCGGATGGGGGACGGTATGCAGGAGTGCCTCTCCAAGCATCGGCTCGGTTTGTCTCATTCGTTGGATGACGGTATCCAGACCTTGCATCAACTGCTCTTTGGTTGCAGGCTGCTCCGGCGTATATTGAGGAGACGGCGGAACCTGAATACGGATCGGCGGGAAACTGCCCTGTTCGAATATCGCCATACCTTGTTCCGTTTTTCCCGCTGAAGAGACTGCTGCATCCTCAATCGGGTTTAAACATAACTCAATATTTCGCAGATGCATGGATAACGCGGATTGAATCAAGTGCTGATACATTTGCCCGATCGACCACTCGTCCTCTGCCTGTCTGTACTTTAATTCCTCCATGCTGAAGCCATCCAGTTCCTGCAGATAGACCTGCACCGTCTCTTCAAACCGCTGCAATGCTTCCGTTGTATTCATATCAACCACTCCCTTAAATCGTCTTTGTACCGAATATACAAAAACGCTACTGACAACGTCATGTCAGTAGCGTTTTAACATCTTTTCCGCTTCATCGCGGATCCGGTCACGGAAGGATTCCGGCTCAAGGACGACGACATTCGATCCCCAGCCGAGCACCCACTGCAGGATCTCCTCCAGCCGGCGAACGCGGAAGCTCACAAGCAATCCATCCTCGCATTCTTCTAATGTCTCCATGTAATAGTTGCCGGATTCCTTAACTCGATCCGCAATATCGGGATTTGCCAGAACCCGCACCCGCAGGTTACGGTCATCCGGAGGTCGATAGTCTTCCAAGTCAAAATTCGGCGGCATCTCAAAACGCTCCTCAAGGACCTTCAATTCCTTCATGCGGGATAGCCTAAAATGGCGGATTCCCTGCCGCAGGTCACACCATGCGATTAGTGTCCATGCGCCTTGGAGAAACGCTAGACCATAAGGAGCTGCCGAGCGAAAACTCTTCCTGTTGCCGTTAGAATCGGGCATTTTTTTCACATATTTGAATTCGACCTTACGCTCCTGCAGGATGGCTCGGCGAACGATTTCAACATAATCCTTCTCTTCCTCTAAACTTACCCTGTTGCCGGGTGAGAGCAGCCGCATGGTCTTCCGAACCCGCGAAGCATCTGCGCGGACAGGCTCCGGCAGAATGGACTCTATCTTCTTACTCGAAGTCCGAGCCTCCAGACCATATTCCGGGTCAAAGCGTTGTTCGACGAAATCCGTTCCAATGAGCAGGGTCACAGCCTCTTCCACCGTGAACATGACAGGTGGAAGAAAATACCCCTCCATTAATGAGTATCCTTGCCCGGGAGCTCCCATCACGGGTACGCCCGATTCGCTAAGGGCCTGAATATCCCGGTAGATGGTCCGGACACTCGTCTCGAATATGGATGCCAGATCTTCAGCCCGAACAACCTTTCGCTGCTGCAGCTCAAGCACGATAGCCAGCATCCGGTCTGTCTTGTTCATGCTGCTGTACCTCCCGTTCCATATTAATGCCGGTGCTCTATTATTCTGCAAACAGCGAAACCGAGCAAGAAGGACAGCTCACACCTCTCCCCAGTACACCTTCGTCTCATAATCAAAAAACACGCAGCCAGCCTGCTCATTCCGTTCAAATATCGTGCGCAGTTCGTTCATCATTGGATCGTAGTTTGGATGTCCCGGCAGCGGAGCGTAAGATGACGAGTGCAAGCGGCCGCACAATCCCTCATAATCAAACGTCTGTCGATTGAAGAACTTCGCCTCCCTCATGTCCCCTGCCCGAAAAAAAGCAGCCAGCGTTTCGCGCGAAATATTCTTCTGATCTACTTCCTGATAATCGGTGCCATAGGTAAGGAGCAGCTGCTCATACGCCTCCAGGAACGGCGTTCCCTGCGTGAGCCTGGAATTCCATATCAGGGCAACCTTTCCGCCCGGTCTGAGGATCCGCCGGAACTCCGATTGGGCGGCATCACGGTCAAACCAATGAAAGGCCTGGGCGCTCACGATATGATCCACTGATTGATCAGGCAGTCCAGTCACTTCGGCTGAACCCGAAACCATTCGAAAGCCGGGCTCGCCTTCAAGGTCCGACTCGGCAGCTTCCCGCATCGCCTGATTCGGCTCCACAGCGGTCACGCGACTTCCCCGCTTCAGCAGCAGCTTCGAGAAAATCCCCGTCCCGGCGCCAATATCGGCAATATCACCGTCCAATCCTACCGTATCATACAAATAATCCATGACCTCTTGCGGATAACTCGGGCGATACTTCGTATACGAATCGACGCGATTCGAAAACCGTTCCTTGCTGTTCATCCTAAACCACGCTCCCATCCAAGATATAAGCGAAATCCAGACAACGACGATTACGGTTTCATTAGATGAAACCTAATTTCATTTTCAACTCCATTTTATATCAACACTTGCTTATTAGCCAGCTTTTGTTACCTAACGCCTAACCAGATCGGCGAAACTCTCGTGCGAAACACTTGCAATACAGATAACCCCGCATTCGCCTGAGCAGGCAACCGGGGTTATCCGGGATTGTATCTAAGGCTCATACTCGATCAGTTTCCCTTCATAGATCAGTTGCAGGCGCTCGCTTTGGCGAAAATCGTCCGGCGTCACCAAGGCCGGCAGCTTATCCCATAGCCTGACTCCGGACCGCTGCAGAATCTCCGCCACGAATTGCGAACAGAAGTAGGAGTTGCTGAATTCGATCGGTTCCTTTAGGGCGATGCCCAGGACGCCCAATATATTATAAAAATACTTTTTGTCCTTTCGGATAAAAGCCTGCAGGACCCGCTTCATCTTCGCGATGTCGCGTTCCGATACCTGAAGCTCATAGATAACACACGTCGTGTTGGGATATTTACTGAACGTTCCCGTCTTCAAATCCTCCTTCACGAACCCGCCGTTCAGAGGATTGTTCGGATTCTTTCTCCCGAAGCTATATAACTCCGACAGCTCCCGATTAAAGGAGATCGAAGCATGGTTGTAAGGCGCCCTCGTGTAGCCCTGAATGACTTTCGTAAAGAGCGTTCCGGTATTGGTAAGCAATATAAAGACCGATTGATCCTCTACCATTTACGAAATTTCCCCTTATCCGTATTGAATTATTCCTTCATAATAACATATGATTCCTTTAGTAGAACAAGAATGATACCCGTGATAAGTTGGTGATGATAGGCATATGGACAGCTCGCTTTTAACCTTAATTCTAATATTCTCCGTCTTATCGGTCATCCAGCTGCTCTATTATGTGATGAGCAAGACGCAGCCGAATATCGACTATACGGAAGTCGGATTTCGCATCAAAACCTGGTGGGGCATGCTGGTCATCTTCTGCTTGGCCACGCTTCTGAATCCCGTGGTTTCCCTGCTATCCCTTATGGTGTTAACCTTCTTTACGCTCAAAGAATATTTCTCGATGATCAAAACACGAAAAGCCGATCGTCGTTTGTTTCTATGGGCATATTTAACCATACCGGTCCAATTCTATTGGATCTACATCGAATGGTACGGGATGTTTATCGTGTTTATTCCGATTTATGTATTCCTGGTGCTGCCGCTTCCGCGGTTGATTAACAAAGGCACCGTCGGCTTTATGCGCAGCGTCAGTTCCACCCAGTGGGGTCTGATGCTCATGGTTTTCGGTCTCAGCCACCTGGCCTATTTCCAATTTGCCACGCCTCAGTATGGAGCAGGGCTGGTGCTGTTTCTAGTCGTCTTAACGCAGCTGAACGATGTGGTGCACACGATCGCCTCCCTCTATTTTGGCAAACGAAGAATCGTGCCCACCTCGAACCCGAATCTGACTTGGGAAGGCTTTGCCTGCGCATTTATCGTAACCACCGCAAGCTCCTATCTCATCTATCCCTATCTGACGCCGCTCAGCCCGACGTTTGGCCTTCTGTCCGGCATGCTGATCAGCCTCGCCGGCTTCTTCGGCAGCTTGACGGTTTCTGTGCTGAAGCGCGATTTGTTAATCGGGGATGACGGACGGTTCGATGCCTTGAAGAAAAGCTATCTGAGCCGGGTCGACAGCCTGACCTATACCTCACCAATCTTTTTTCATTTCATCCGTTACTTTTACGACTTTATGTAGAAGTGCCAGACAACCCCTCAGGTACAGCACGGGGCGATGCAACCTTTAGAAGCCATAACCATGCGAGCTAGGCTCAACTTGGTTATGGCTTTCGTTCAAAATATAGGATTCCATTACTGCGAATGCCCTTGAGTCCTCACATCCACATGATGGGTAACCTGATTGCGCCCATTCAACTTGGATGCATAGAGCGCCTCATCCGCTTTATGCAGGAGCGTTACCTCATTGTCGTCCGGAGTGGCCGTGGTGATGCCGATACTGATCGTCATGCTGCCCGTTTTCCAGCTGAAATCCGCAATCGCTCGGCATTGACCCTCGCCCCCTTCACTTCCGTCTCCGGCAGGATCATCACGAACTCTTCTCCCCCATAACGAGCCACCGTCTCCCCTTCGCGGGCGTGGGCTTTCAGAATGCTCGCGACATCAAACAGAACCTCATCTCCATACGCATGTCCCCAAGTATCGTTCACGCGCTTGAAATGATCAATATCGATGAGGAACAGCGAGAACGGGATCCGGGTTTGGCTATACTCTTTCAGCTGCTCTTCCAGCTTCTCCTGAAAGAACCGCCGGTTCTTCAGTCCGGTCAGCTTGTCGGTATTCGACAGCTCCAACAGGACAGCATTGATCTCCATCAGCTCCGTCTGCTTCCGTTCAATCTCGGCATGGATATGCTGCAGCTCGGCCAGGGCTTGATCCTTCTCCCAATAGGCTTTCTCGATCTGTTTGTTGGCCAATCGAAGCTCCGTTTCATAATCGATGCGCTTGCCCACCTGCACCAATACACAATCCAGCCATTCCCGGCCTTCACGCTCGGTTTTTCGCCCATTCAATATAAACGGCATCGATTCCCCCCGGCTGTTCTTCAACCGGATAAACAGCTCTTCTACATGCCCGTCCAGATTGAGTTGAGGGTAGAAGTGCGAGTGGAATATAAGCTTGTTTGCTTTCGACATCATGACTTCAAAATGCTTCATCGCCACATCCTCCAGCCGATATCCCATCATCTCGAGGAAGGTCTGGTTCACATCCGCTACAATGCCCTCATGGGTGATGGAGAGATAACCGCATGGGGCATAGTTCAATCGTTCATCCATTGCTTATCGTTCGATCCTTTCCGTACAGGCCGTTAGCATGTAGAGGTCACTTCAGAGTTTAGATAGTCTTGTATTAACCGAATCGTTTCCTCCGGATGGCTGATATGCGGATAGTGCCCTTTCGCCTCCATCAAGCGGAATGTACTGTTTCCCAGATGCTTGTGCAAATATTCGCCTGCCGCAATGGGCACGATGCTGTCATCGGAGCATTGCATGATGAGTGAAGGAACCGTGGCTTGAGGCAGCTCCCGGCGACAGTCCGAGAAAAAGGTAACCTCAGCGAACTCCCTCGTAATGGCCGGATCCGCCGAAATAAAGCTGTGCTCCAGTTCCTGGGTTAGCTTCGGCATCTCCGGGTTTTTCATCGCAATCGGCGCCAGGAAGCTCGCCCATCCCGCGAAATTCATCTCCATCATATCCAGAAGCTCCGTCACATCACTCTTATCAAACCCTCCAACGTATCCGTCATCGTTCAAATATCGCGGAGAGGGGCCAATCATGGTTACCTTAGCAAAATACTCCGGACGTTCGATGGACGCCAGCATCCCGATCATGGAACTGACCGAATGGCCAATAAAAATCACGTCCCGGAGCTCCAGCGCCTCCATAATGTCCAGCACATCCTGCATATAGCCGCGCAGGGTGCCGTACCTCTCCGATGTATACGCTGACAAATCGGAACGGCCCGAGCCCACGTAATCAAACAATACGATGCGATAATTCGGCTCGAAGGCAGGCAGGATATACCTCCACATGCTCTGGTCGCAGCCGAACCCATGCGCCAGCATGAGCGTGCGCTCCCCTGCTCCCAGCACCTTCACATTATTTCGTGCAACAACCTCATTCATGTCATGGACCCCTCTATCATCTTCCTTGTTTCTCTCCATTCTAAGGGACCCGATATAAATATCAAGTCATTCTTGCGGAATGGTTGTCGATCGAAGTTGAGATTCATCCCCTGCCAAGTCGCTTTAGCCGCCTAAAATATAGAAAGTCGAACCAAAACAGAGACTGCTCTCGAAAAGCATCTATGTATTCGTTTTCTTGCTCCATAGAGCGGTTTTACATTTATGAGCCAGTTACGATAGTTTATTACATAGAGTGTTATATGGGTTTATATGGAATGAAAGGTTTTAATTGGATGATGTTATCCCTTAATACCTGGATTTTCCCCCTTGACATTGATGGCTATAGAAGCGCATACCTTTCCGAGTCCAATAGAGTAGGCGCACCATACTGGTCTTCATTACAAAGAGAGACAGAGAAGAGAGGAGTGAGGAGTTTGCAGTACTTTTTTTATGGATTAGCCGGCGTATTTCTCGTGTTTCAAACCCTGTATACCTTCATCCCGCTGCTGTGCAGCAAGGTGAAGAAGCTAAATCCCGATCTCGCCGAAAAATCAATCTCTGTGCTCGTCCCCGCTTACAACGAGGAGCTGACGATTCGAAATTGCATCGATGCCATGGCGGGCTTGCGCTACAGCAACTATGAGATCATGATCATCAACGACGGCTCCAAGGACGGAACCTTATCCGCCCTAGACGAGCTTCTGGATTTGGAGCCGAGTACCAGATCGGCCGACAGCAAGCTGAACTACAAGCCGATAAAAGGATTCTATCGCTCCAATCGATACCGCCATATTTATGTTATCGATAAGGTGAATGGCGGAAAAGCGGATTCGCTAAATGCTGGAATCGATCATGCCGCCTCTGAGATCGTCATCACACTGGATGCGGACAGCATGCTGGAAGCCGACTCGCTCAAGTATGTGAATCAATATTTTCACGATAACGACATCATTGCGCTGGGCGGTACCGTCAAAATTGTACAGGGCGCCGTGCGGGACAAGAACGGGGCCATCGTTGAGAAGTTTCGCGGAAGAGGGCTCATCAAGAGCCAGATCATCAATTATACGCACGGCTTCTACGTTCGCAAACTCACGCAATCGTATTTTAATTCCATCGTTGTGATTTCAGGCGCGTTTGGCGCTTTCTATAAAGACGTTCTCATTCATGTTGACGGCTTCCGCAGCACGGTCGGGGAGGATATCGACATTACGCTGAAAATCCACGAGTACATTAAGGCCAATAGCCTGAAGAAAAAACTCGTCTACGCCCCCGAAGCGGTGTGCTACACCGAATGTCCGGAGAATCTACCCAACTTCTATAAGCAGCGCATTCGTTGGCAAAAGGCCTTTATTGACTGCATCCTCATCTATTGGTCCAGGCTGTCCCGGAAATTCAGCGTCAGCGTGAGCCTGTTCTTTGCGATTGACGGATTTATGCTGGGGACACTCTCCGCGTTTACTACTATTTTTTATCTGGGGCAGACCCTGATCGTTGGCGGAAACCTCCTGCATGCCATCATCTTCCTGCTGATGAGCGTGCTGCTGAATGCGGCACAGATCATGATCGCCCTGTACTTATGCCGTAAATATGGCAGTACGTATACATTTTCCGATTATATGAAGATGTTCTTGTTCAGCCAAGCGGAGCTGTTAACCTACCGAAATTTGCTGCTGTACATTAACATTGCGGGGACATTCAAATATTTTGACAATGATGAAGGCTGGGGCTTCGTGGAGCGCAAAGGCGTGGCCGCCATCAGCCAGAACATCGCCGCAGGATCGAATTAACTTATGGTGAAGGAGGCTGCCTGAAACAGCATGGTTCCCAATAAAAGAATTATCTATGTCGATATCCTACGAATTCTATCCATTGTTGCCGTCATTATCCTGCACTACACGGCGGAGGTGCTGACCAGCACGAATGATTTCCATTCCTCCTCCTGGTGGATCAGCAACGGCTTCAACTCCATATCCCGCTTCGCTGTACCGGTTTTCTTCATGATCAGCGGAGCGATGATCCTGCGCACGAAGATTACATCCTACCGGGAGTTTTATACAAAGCGCGTCGTACCGCTGCTCATTCCCCTTCTGACCTGGTCGCTCATCTATGGCTTGTACAATCAATACTATCTGATGCGAAGCAAGCTGAATGCCTATGAGTTCGTTGTTGACTTCGGGTATCGGCTGCTGACCGACCGGAATTATGTGCATCTGTGGTTCCTGTACGCCATTATTGCCATATACATGACGGTGCCGCTGATGAGCAAATTTATCAAATCCTGCAGCGAGAAGGATCTCCGGTATTATCTGCTCCTCTGGTTCATCGTCAGTATCGCCTATCGCTTCATCTCGGATGCCGTATTTCGTGCAACGGATCAATACATCAACATCCCGATCATGAACATCCCGTTCTTTATGGGCTTCCTCGGCTATTTTATACTGGGGTACTATCTCTTTCATTTCGAGCTGCCGCTCAAAGCCAAAAACATCCTATACAATCTGGGCATCATCTCGTTTTTTATCACGCCGGTAGCCACCTATTTTGTCTCGCTGCGCAGCGGTGTTCTGGATGAAATGTTCTACGGCAACTATTCGATCACCACGTTCTTCATGGCTGTCGGACTGTTTATCTTCTTTAAGGAAAAGGAGGCCCGAATCAGCGATCAAGTGAACCATAAAATCCAGAAATTGATCAGCTCGGTCTCCCGGGCGAGCTTCAGCATCTATCTGATTCACCTGCTGGTCGAGATGATGTTATCCGGCCGAACCGAGGTTGAGGCCACGTTTTTGGAAGCCTCCCTCAGTGTGATCGTGAATATCTCCATCATCTTCGCCATCAGCTACATCACCGTCAAGGTGCTGAACCTAAGCAAGACGGCAACCTACATTCTATTCGGCGGGCGGGGTTAAAGGACGATGCGAATAACGATATATACGAAAATATTCATTGTGGTGCTGCTTGCGGGCATGGGTCTCTATTTCTATCAGATCTCCGCGGCAGAGGACCGGAAAATCACGGCAGTCTACGTGGAGGCCTGGCAAGATTACCGAAACATCAAGCTATCGGAGAAAGGCGTGGATATCGCGTTTATCGCTTTTGCGAAGATCAATGGAACGGATCTCTACTTCCATGAAGACAGCACGACCAACAACCAGATCAAAGAAAACATCAAGCAGTTGAAAGCGGCGAATCCGAAGACCCAAATGGTGCTGGCCGTAGGTGGCTATGGTGCGGATGGATTTTCCGACGCTTCGCTGGAAGGCAACCGGTACCTTTTCACCGAGAGCATCATCAACCTGGTCAAGGAGCTGGATCTGGACGGCGTGGATATCGACTGGGAGTATCCGGCGTTCCATGCCTGGAATACGCAGAAAGCGCGCCCGGAGGATACGAAGAATTTCACCAGTCTGATGAAGGAGCTGCGCGAGAAGCTGTACAGGCTGCCTCACAAGAACAAGAAATATCTGCTGACGTTTGCCTCCGGAACCCAGGACTGGTATTTCCAAAACGTCGAGGTCAAAAAAGTGGAGAAATACGTGGATTACATCAACGTCATGACCTACGACCTGACAGGCAAGTGGTCCGACACCACTGGCTTTAACTCCAATCTGTATGTGGACAGCCAGGGGAAATCCAAGCACTCCATTGATGGCATTATCTCGATGTACCTGGACCATGATATCGACAGTCAGAAGCTGCTGCTTGGCGTCCCTGCTTATTCGTACGGCTGGAAAAACGTGAAAGTGGCCAAGGGTGCCAAAGACGGACTCTTCGCTCCCGGTACGCCCATCGACATCGACAAGGTGAACCTCAATTATAAGCAGATCGAGAAAGCCTACCTGAACAAAAACGGCTTCATACGTTATTACGACAACAAAGCGAAGGCCGCCTACCTCTATGACGGCAACACCTTCATCAGTTACGAGGATCAAGAAGCCTTAAAGGAGAAGGTGGCGTACATCCAGAGTAAGAATCTCGGAGGGGCGATGGTCTGGCAGTACTCCCAGGACGCGGAGGATGGCATCGTGAAGTATCTGACGGAGCATTTGAATGAGAGACAGCAAGACGACAAGCGGTAACATTCAATACCTTTTCCAAGCTATCCTTGACAGCATCTTTACTGGGGTATATGCCCGGCGTCACCACGCCCCTACCACAAAAAAGCCGATGATCATCGCAGTCGAATGCAGATCATCGGCTTTTTTAATCTGTCAGACTCTCGTGAGTGCCTAGTGCGGCCGTTTAAAGAGCTTGCCTGCTAACCATTTTATCGTCTCTTTAGGATTCCCAAATACTCGATCCAAGGCCCCACGTCATTCCGGTAACGCTCAGCCAACACCCGAACGATTTGAGACGTGTGCGTTAAATCGTGCACCACCCACGTCGACAGCAGCTCTCTCAACTTCACCACACCGAATGCCGGGTGCAGGCCGGTCCGTTCGAGATTAGGCTCGGATTCCATTAGATCCTTTAGTTTAGCCAGGTTTTGAGCACGGATAACCTTAAATGCATGCAGCTTTTGATCGATAGATCCCCCGCCAGGTTCGTTTAAGTGAGCGTAACGGTCAAAGGGCGGAAACGGCTTGCCCTCGCCTTCCTGCAGCATAAACTCCAGCCGCGGTATCCAATTGGTCCGCTCACCTTCGATTAGGTGCTCAATCACTTCCATGGCATTCCAGGTGCCTTCCCCTTCATGGCTCCTAAGCCATCCATCCGATAAACCGGATAACATGTGCTCCAAGGTGACGGGGGTTCGCTCCAGAATCTCAACGGCTTCCTTGATATCAAAATTCATAACCCTCAGCTCCCATCCGTTCCGTATTCACCATGCCACTTCCTATAGAAACCGGAATCGTCTCGATTTAATAACGCAATCGACTTATTCTTAGTTCACATGAATTCGTATCCTATTTTTACATTGATCACTTTTCACCTGTGATTCTAACAGGCTCTATGTGACTGTATCGATTAAAGTAAAGAACTTTGTCCTTTTTGATCCATCTAATCACGATATGGCAGAAGATAAAGAACCATAACAGACCTGTAAGGAAAACCACCCCAATTGCAAAAAGGTTGGCTAGAAGATCTTCACCCATATGATTAGAAAATATCTCCGATAAGGCTGAACACAATAAAGGCAAATAGACAATGGCGTAACGTCGACTCAAACTTCCTATCCAATTCCCCTTTTCCGGAAGTAATCTCATGCGAACGATCTTAGAACCCACCGTATTTCCTTTCCAAATCACAGGGATAACGACCATCAACACAAAGAAAACAATGGCAAAGATGATCTCGTCAACAAGTAATCCTGGACTCTTCAGCAACCCGAATATAAAGCCGGTTATCACTCTGGCAATCATAATATTTAGAAGAACCTCCATGAGCTGGGCACCAAAGGTTGCTTTTCTCTGATTGTGAAAGAAGTGGCTTTGCTCACTAAGGGTTTCCCGCGATGGTATTAACACCAAAAACATGGGGGCGAGTATAAAGCCAAGTACAGTCCCAACCGTATTCGTTAACAAATCATCTACATCAAATATACGATAGGGGCATTCATAAAAGCCAAACAAAGCGGTTCGTTGGGTTATTTCAAAGAAAAACGAAACACCAAAGCCAATAAGAGCAGCATGAAACCATTTCGCTTTCCCCCTAAAAAAATATCTCAGAAAAACACCTAATGGAAACAAAAGCAAAACATTAAAAAACATTTGATAAAAGGCCCGCGTTGTTAACACATGGATATAACTCGAAGGGGCCGTCCAATGAAATCCGCTTTCGCGTTGAATATCCCGTATAAATTGAAAAGGATGATATTGAGTAAAAATCGTGCCGGGATCCATTGAAGCACAATTATTCCGGGCGCTGGGGAGTGGAAAAATCACTAAGAAGAAAGCACTTAATCCATAGAAGATAAAACTTAAGATAAGTAATGTTCTCCAAAAGCTAAAGTACCCATGTTTACGATACTGATAAACAGCCCAAGGGAGCGTCAGAAAGGAAGCTAGTACAAAACAAATGGATAAAGCAATGAAAACAGGCATTACATAGGCTTGCATTTCATTCTCCCTTTCTAGAAGCAGCTACTCTTTAGTGTTTATATAAGTGTTTCCAAAAGATTGATCAGGCAATACTTTATGATCCAGTTCATCAAAGGGCACATAGACGTAAATGATCTGTGAATAAAAATCGATATTGACTTGGTGTTAACACCAAGTTGTACGATAATAGGGCAAACCAAGCGCTGCTGCAGAAAGAGGTGCCAACATGGGAGACACATTTTCCATCAAACAAGTATCTAAACGAACCGGTTTGACTGAGGATGCCATTCGCTATTACGAGAAGATCGGTCTCCTTCCTCCTCCCGCAAGGAAAGATAATGGCCATCGTGTATATCACATAGAGGATGCCGAAATGATGGAACTCATCACATGCCTAAAGAAGACAGGAATGTCACTGGAGGATATGAAAGCCTATGTGCATCTTCCCTTTAAGGAAAATATTCAATCCGTTCCGGAGCTGAACGCTATGCTCCAGAATTACCGTCAGAAAATTACCGATCAAATTTCGGACCTGCAGCGCATTCTGCGGTTCATCGATGACAAGTTGATCCATAATCAGTCCCTGTTAAAACCCGATAGGGCGACCAGTGAAGAATCTTAAGTATAGGAGAATGACACATGACACATAAAAGAAATAATCGAGTCGCCTTGATCTCGGGCGCAAGCTCCGGCATTGGCTTGGAGCTAACCAAGCGATTGTTATCCGAAGGCTGGCAAGTCCTAGCTTTGATCCGTTCTGCCTTTCCAACGGACGATGCACGGATTCAAGATGCACTGCGATTGAGCCAGCTCATAACGTACAAGGCTGATTTATCGGATTTCAAGGATCTCCAAGCCTCGCTGGATCAGATCAAGAAACACGAGGGTCATATTGACTTGCTGTTCAATAACGCAGGAGTCTCCTTCGGCGAATTATCCTACTCCCAACAAGGGCGCGAGATGCATTTTGAAGTAAACTCTATCGTCCCTTATATCATCTTGATGGAGCTGAAGGAGCTTCTTGGGAAGGGCAGCTTCAAGACGGTAATCAATACGTCTTCGAATGCGTTGTTGTATCTCAAAGAGTTCGATCACCGTACCTTGGCGTCCCCTGTCGGGTTCAAGAAGCTGATTGGGCCTTATGCGGCGAGTAAATTAGCCTTATCGTTGTGGACTCAGGAGATCGCCCCTTCCATGCAGGCAGATGGCATTACGATCCGAAGCGTCTGTCCGGGAGGGAATAAAACAACTATGACCAAAAACGCCGGGATGCCAAAATTCATGATCCCGATCCGTAACCTGTTCTTCTCCCATCCCAGTGAAGGAGCTTCACGTCTGTATGAAGCAGCGCTAGGCCGTTCCCAACAATCGACGGGCGTCTTTCTCAACAAGGGCAAGATAACGCCTTTGAAATTCTCAAGCCAAGGTGCAGCGCTGCTTAGCACGATCGAGCTAATCTATAAGCAGGAGTTTGCAGCCAAATCTTAGAACCTATGCAGCGGAGAATTCGTGATATTTTCAGCCTTTTCTCATGAAGACTAATTATCGAGCTGCCATTCCTCCATGAATCGTAGGGTGTTGCGCGCATGATAATCAGCCAAATTCGAAGCAAAGACCTGATCCGGAAATCCACGGTGAAGCAGCTTCAAGCCGCCCGAGGTTAATGAGATATAGTGATGCAGACGGTAAAATAGCATCCGATTCGGATCAAGCCCGTTTTGTTGGAAATACCGATAATGCTTCCCGAATCGCAGCTCAAGAAATGTATGTTCATGCTCGATGTCAAAGTATTGCGCACCTTCAATATCAATGAGATAGGGCTCTAAACGGTCTGTAACCAGGATATGGTCAGGTCCCAACTCGCCGTGGATAAAGCCATAACGCCGACGGGAATCGATCCTGGATTCAAGCTCATGCAATACAGTGAGCAGCCTGTCGTGATTCTTCCGGATACTCTCGTTATACAGGATGATGTAGGACAGCTGTTCCCTAGCATTTTCCAACTGCACAAGATGACATCGCTCCCGTTGATTCCAGCTTTGATCAGGCTTACCATAGTTTTGTCTGTGGTTTGCATGCATGCGTGCGATCATGTTGCCCACCCGTTCAAAGACCTCACCCCGAACCCGTTGATCCGGATGCTGAAAGTAGGCCTCCGCCTTCTGTCCCTCCACATATTCGACTAATGCATAGTCAAACGGGTATCGCTTCCGTTCCGTGTGCAGATCATATAGAGCAGGCGTCGAAATATCATGCTCCTTTAACCATCTGTTATTGATTTCGAACGAATGGCCGCCAAAGGATCGTTCATGCACACTTTCGTTCGCTATTTCTTCCTGAAAATAATTCTTCGTCAAGTCCCACACATACAACACGCATGAGAATCCATTTTGACACTGGATCTTATAGACGACCTTTTGCGCCCCGCCATGCATCCTCGTGACATCCGCCACAACATAACCGGTACCCAAAACCTTTCCGACATACTCCTGTACATCTGTTTCATCGAGGTGACAAGTCCAACTCATGAGACCACGCTCCATTTCATTTGGTTTTGCCGGCTTCCCCACTCTATGGCATTTCCGGGCAAAAATATAGACTGTTTCTTTCGGCTCTGCTATGATGTTGAATAAGGTCTCGAATAAAATAGTCATACGATGAATAGCCCTTGGACACCAGTCCAAGGGCTTTTTTGATAGCACCCGATTCATGCTCACTATGGGAACGTTCCGCTATCCTTACGTGCCGCAGAAGGTTCGGTAAGGACGCGACAGCTCAGGCACGATAGCATACTCCGCTTGTTCCGGGGAATGCGCATATGGATCGGACAGCGCATGGAGCAGCTGCTCCATCACGCTGTAGTCCCCCTCCTGCTCCGCTGCTTCCAGCGCTTCCTCCACCCGATGGTTCCTGGGAATGACCGCAGGATTGCTGCTGCGCATTAATTGATGGGATTGTTCCTTCGATTCCTGCTGGCTGCCAATTCTCGCCTGCCAGCGCTCATACCAGGAAGCCAATTCGGGTGTGTCGTTTAGAGGCGTATCCTCCAGCTTGTCAAACGTTAACGCACGAAAGGTATTGGTATAATCCGCCTGGTGATTTTTCATCATCTTGAGGAGATCTTCGATCAGGGATTCGTCATCCTCCTCTTCATGGAAGATCCCCAGTTTGGCTCTCATGCCTGCAAGCCACAGCTCGTGATACAGATCGGTAAAGGTCCCGATCGCACCCTCGGCCAGCTTGACGGCCTGTTCCTCATCTTCATGCAGCAGTGGCAGCAGGGATTCGGCCAATCTTGCGAGATTCCATGCCGCAATATACGGCTGGTTCACATAGGCATAGCGGCCTTGTGAATCGATGGAGCTGAATACCGTATTCGGGTCAAAGGTATCCATGAAGGCACAAGGGCCATAATCAATCGTTTCGCCGCTGAGGGTCATATTATCGGTGTTCATCACCCCATGGATAAAACCAACGAGCTGCCACTTGGCGATTAGAGCGGCCTGACGCTTGATGACCTCCTGAAGCAAGACCAGATAACGGTTGGCGCCGTCACCATGGTCAGCCTCCGGGTAATGCCGCTGCAGGGTGTAGTCCGCCAGAATCCGCAAATCCTCGGTTGTGCCCGCTCCCCTTACGTATTGAAATGTGCCCACTCTCACATGACTCGAGGCCACGCGCGTCAGAATCGCACCCGGCAGCTCCCTCTCACGAGTGACAGGCTGGCCGGTAGACACCACCGCGAGGCTGCGGGTAGTCGGTATCCCCAGCGCATGCATGGCCTCACTGATAATATATTCGCGCAGCATCGGGCCCAGAGCTGCCCGACCATCTCCTCCACGGGAGTACGGGGTCCGGCCCGAGCCCTTGAGCTGAATATCCATACGCTCATCCTGCGGCGTGATTTGTTCACCCAACAGGATCGCACGGCCGTCGCCCAGCATCGTAAAATACCCAAATTGGTGCCCGGCATAAGCCTGTGCGAGCGGCGATGCCCCCTCAGGTATCTCGTTGCCCGCGAGTATCGCTGCACCCTCTGGGCTCTTCAGCCCCTCGGCGTTTAAACCCAGAGATGCCGCCAACGGCTCATTAAGGATTACCAACTCCGGTGAGCGCACAGGCGTTGGATCTTGTTTGGTAAAAAAGGACTCCGGCAGCTCGGCATAACTGTTATCCAAATTCCAACCTATATCGATCATGGCTTTCTTATTGGTCATGGGATCTCCTTCTTCATGCAGTGTGATGATGACAGTATCTACTTATTATTTAAACACAAGTCGCTCTTTGTAGGGTTTACTGAAGGAAATTTATTATTCTGCTGGTTTAAAGCCACTTTCCATACCATAAGAAAAACGTATATCGACGTACTTTCTCAGTAGACAGACCGCATTTAGCGGAAGTTTTTCTTGCGAGATAAGGATGCTAAGCCTCGGATGTTTATACTTTCTTATCTCTTAAGAAAAACGTCTATCAACGTACTCTCAAAGCAGAAGGACCGCGTTTAGCGGTAGTTTATCTTGCGGTATCAGGCAGCAGATCCTCCGAAGTTTATACTTTCTGATATCTTAAAAAAATCGCTGTCGAGAATGCCTCGACAGCGATATTAATCATACTAATCCAGATATTAATCCCGATTCGCCAGCTTCGCCAGCAACCGGATAATTTCGATATATAGCCATACGAGCGTAACCAACAAACCGAAAGAGCCGTACCACTCCATATATTTGGGTGCACCTTGCTGTGCTCCCTCTTCGATAAAGTTAAAATCGAGTATGAAATTCAGCGCAGCAATGATGATGATGACAACCGATATTCCGATGCCGATCGGGGTGCTGTCGTGCAGGTAAGGCACCGCCACACCGAACATGCCCAGAACGAAGCTAAACAGGTATACAAGTGCAACGCCGATGGTTGCTGCAATAATACCCTTTTTGAAGCCTGCGGTTGCCCGGATCAGACCTGTTTTATAAGCAAGCAGCATACCGAGGAATATGCACATTGTCAATAAAGCCGCTTGTAATGTAATTCCGTAATACAGATATTCATAATGAGCTGATAATGCCCCGAGGAAAAACCCCTCCACAATCGCATAGATCGGTGCCAAGTAAGGGGCTGCCTTCGGCACAAAGCTGATGATCAGCGCCAGAACAAAGCCGCCTATGGCTCCCCCGATCATGAACGGGAATACATCATACCCGTTAAAATACATAGCCCATGAAATGACCGCTGCCCCGATCAGCAGCGCGAGCAGCATGAACGATTTGTTCACCGTTCCGCCAATCGTCATCGTTTCCTGGCCGTTGTAATACCCACTCTTCTCAAATGTTTCTTCGTTTAGTGTCGGATTTCCACTGCGCCCTATCAATTAAATGCCTCCCTAACCTTCTTTTTTGTATTCATTTTAGCATAGGTTGGAATATTTTAGGATACGCAAAATATTGCATTACGGATGAATTGGATTGGGACCAATTCAATAACTCTATTGATGAAGCTGATAAAATCCATAGATCTGAAAATCATGAAGATCTTCTTCTGCAATCCACACCATTAGTCTTTTTTGTCCTACGCATCGAACTTCCTTTTTGTTCCCGCAAACATCCATGAATGCAAGGATGGCTTCGTCCACTAGGTAATTTACATTAACGATAAACAAATTGACGTGAAGGCTCCCGTCGATGCTATTCATCAGACGATAAATCTCCTCACGAAGCCTTTGATTGACCTCCCCAGCTTCACCCTGAATAGCTGTAAGCAATACGTAATCGATTACTAAGCGCTCCCCATAGAAGTATGCCTGATTCTCATCATCCAAAGATTTTAACAATACATTCAGATACTGCATTCTTTGCCCACCTGATCCTTTAGCTAAAGTTAAAGTTGGAGACACTTGGATTAATAAGATTATTTTAGTGTATATAAGCACTATTTACAATTAAATATCGAATATTATATTCTGTTTGTTCCTATACTACTTCTTTAATCTGGAATAGAGGTGGTTAAAGATGCTCCTAAGAATGATAGGCGAACGTATCAAGCAGCTCAGAAAAAAACAGGGAATGACACAGGAGGAACTAGCAGAAAAGGCTGGGATAAACGCCTCTTACATAGGAACGGTAGAACGCGGGGAACGAAATATATCCATTGAAACACTGGAAAAGATCATCGAGGGACTAGGAGTATCGTCAGCAGCTATGTTCCAGTTCCACGAGACAGATAGTCTGGATACCGCAAGGGAGAAGGCAGAGGTCCTAGAATCCATCAGCTCGCTGCTTTATTCTCGTACATTGGCTGAAAATAAGCTGCTCTTTCGTGTACTTAAAGATATCGTGGATACTATGGATCATCGGGAGAACTAATATAACCCCCATCTTTACATATACAAAGAAAAAGCATCTCCCATTCAGGAGATGCTTTATTCATTTCATGCTTATGTTATTGCTCCAAGCCGCCAACGAAAGCTTCGAAATTCGTAGCAAGACGGGTTATTTTGTAATCATTGGCCTTGTCCACATGGATGACTTCGGGCTCCCCGTCATTTCCGGATGAACGGTAATCCAGCATCACGACCTCGGACTGGGAAGGACAATCGCAAATGACCACGCCAATCTCAGGGTATCCGCCATTCTCTATCATATAGCGGCTGCCCAAGCTTCCGCACAATGATTTTTTCTTCTCTCGTCCTATGCCCAAAATACCTGTGATTTCAATATAATCCTGCGCTCCATCCCCGATAGGGAACTTCCGGTTCCGGGGAATCCCGCCATTATGTAATTTCATTGCTTGAATATAAGATGCTGGCAGCTTGAAGACCAGGGCTTCCTCCACAGATTCAATCAATTCATCCGTAGGCGGAGCCGAGACGTATTGGTCTGCCTCAAGCGCGCCATCATCCCAGAAATTCAACACATCAGGGTCCGTATAAGACACTTCAGTGGGTTCTTTAGCAGGTTTCGGAGCGGTTTTGTTCCGAATCCACTCCAGAAACTCCAGCGTATCCTCATCGCCGGGATCCAGGTGATCAGCCACTTCAAATGCTTTGCGAGCATCCTCATACCGCTCCAAATAGTAATAAGCAAGGCCTATGCGGTAATGCCATAAGGGATCATCCTTGCCCTCTTCTTGAATGGATAGGAATTGCTCAACCGCCTCTTCATAACGTTCAAGATTATTCAACGCTCTGCCCAAGTGACTGATCAGCGCATAATCGCGATCTTCCGCAGGAATCTCCGTAATCGCATCTACGATTTCTTCAAATTCATCCTCTTCATGCCACTCTTCCAACTGCTCTATTAGCTCCTCACTCATCGTTTCACGCCTCCCACTCTAATCATCTTTCTGAGATTATACCATTCCGGCATGTCACTCTCCAGCATAGTGAAGCTAGCGGTGCATACTATGCCCTTGGACAAGACTATGCTCTTTTGGGACCTGCTTTACGATCCCTCCTGGTTCGAATGTATAAATTTCAATATCAAAACCAGATTCACAGTATAATAAATGAGCATACTGTAGATGTACGGTGAGAGCCTGTATATAGGTATTCGAATATAGCGTAGAAGAGGTTGAAGATGAGCAGGAAACATTTTACAAACTATCAATTAAGCGAAGAGATTGTGAAAGCGCTAAATAGCTTGGGCTATGAGACACCGACGGAGGTACAACAGGAAGTCATTCCGGTTGCGCTTGAGAACAGGGACCTGGTGGTCAAATCGCAAACAGGTAGCGGCAAAACAGCTGCTTATGGGATCCCGCTCTGCGAGCTAGTGGATTGGAATGAGAATAAGCCGCAGGCATTAATCCTGACACCAACCCGCGAACTGGCGTTACAGGTCAACGAAGATATCACCAATATTGGGCGTTTTAAGCGAATCAAAGCAACTCCTCTTTTTGGGAAACATCCTTTTCACATACAAAAAGCCGAGTTAAAGCAAAGAACGCACATGGTTGTGGGTACGCCGGGACGTGTGCTGGACCATATGGAACGCGGATCGCTCTCACTGGAGCGGATTGCTTATCTCGTCATTGACGAAGCGGATGAGATGCTGAATATGGGCTTTATTGAGCAGGTTCAGTCGATTATTCAACGGCTGCCTCATGACAGGGTCACCATGTTATTCTCCGCGACGTTTCCTGAGGATGTGGCCAATTTGGCCCACAAATATATGAACCATCCTGCCCACATTGAGATTCAAGCAAGCGGTATAACAACTGCCACGATAGAACACGAGCTCATTCAGGTGATGGAGACGAGGAAGCTCGCCCTTCTTCAAGATCTGCTCATTGTTGAGAGTCCGGAGAGCTGTATCGTGTTCTGCCGTACGCAAGAGCATGTGGATAATCTATTCAGATCATTGGCTGATCTTGGCTACCCATGTGATCGTATTCACGGTGGAATGGAGCAGGAAGAGCGTTTCGAGGTCATGAATGCGTTCAGAAGAGGGCAATTCCGTTACTTGATAGCGACGGATGTAGCCGCGAGAGGTATCGATATCACGAATATCACTCATGTGATTAATTACGATATCCCGCTTGAGAAGGAAAGCTATGTTCATCGCACGGGACGTACGGGGCGAGCAGGCAAAACGGGTAAAGCGATTACTTTCGTCACACCAAGGGACGATAGAAGATTAGCCGACATTGAAGAGTATATTGGGTTTCCCATACCCGTAGTGAAAGCTCCCTCCAAAGAAGAAGTCGATCACCGGCGAGAAGCTTTCGGGCACAAACTAAGAATCCAACCCGAACTGAAAAAGGATAAGCGTGAGCAATTAAACAAACAAATTATGAAGCTTAACTTCAATGGCGGCAAGAAAAAGAAGCTTAGAGCCGTAGACTTTGTCGGAACAATTGCCAAGCTTGAAGGGGTAACCGCCGACGATATTGGGATTATTACGATCCACGATTTTGTGACAGATGTTGAGATTCTGAATGGCAAGGGACCTCTTGTGCTTGAAATGATGAAAAACACGACGGTAAAAGGCAAGCTGTTAAAAGTGCGCCAAGGGAATAAATAAAAACTTAATAAGAACACTGACATAACGCCGTCAGTCATCGCAGCTCATAATAGCTATAACACCAACCATAGCGGGTTATAGGAGGAAAATAATAATGAGCACACACCCAACATTGCGAGGATTTGCGACCATCAGTTACTGGTCGGACGATATGGAAGCGGCAAAGGCTTGGTATTCGGATCTGCTGGGTATAACACCTTATTTCGAACGTTCGGGACCCGACGGTCAACTGGCCTATGCCGAATTTCGAGTTGGAGACTACCAGCATGAGCTGGGTCTCATCGATCGCCGTTTTGCCCCTGCACAACCAACGTCCGGCCCCGGCGGAGCGATCATGTACTGGCATGTCGATGATATAGAGGCCACCCTGAGCCAATTGAAATCCATGGGTGCTAAAGAGTACGAGCCGCTCGTGCATCGGGGGGAAGGCTTTATCACGGCATCTGTTACAGATCCATTCGGCAACGTGCTGGGCATTATGTACAATGCTCACTATCTAGAGATGCTGAATTCACGAAGCCAGGGGTGACCCAAAAACATGGAAATCGATAAGACGGTACATGTGCAGACCCGGCAGGATTGGCGGAAGTGGTTAAGCGATAATCACCATGCTGAAGATTATTGCTGGTCGATCATTACGGATCCTTCCGTAAATTATTTGGATTTGGTTGAGGAAGCCTTATGTTTTGGCTGGATTGACAGCACACGCAAAAAAATGGATGCCACGCATACAGCACAACGTTTCTCGCCCAGGAAGAAAAACAGCAACTGGTCAGAGCTCAATAAAGAGCGTGTCCGACGGTTAGAGCGATTAGGATTAATGACTGAAGCAGGAAAGAAAGTACTGCCCGATATGAGGACCGAAGCTTTTGTAATTCAGGAATCTATATGGATGGAGTTACAGCAGGACGAAAGGCTGTACCATAACTTCAAAGCCCTGCCAGAGCTATATGTTAGAGTCAGGATCGACAACATCCAGTCCGTGCAAAGCGACGCAAGTCTGTATCATACACGATTGGATAAATTCATCGAACATACTCGTATAAATAAAATGTATGGAAAATGGAATGATGATGGTCGTCTTTTAGGGAAGTAAACCCCTCAAAGCCGAAACTATGCTTCACCTTCTATGTTACTTCACGCTCCAGGCCCCAAAAGGAGCAGCGTAAGCTGCTCCTCATTCATCATGACCTCCATTTGCATCCACTTTTACACCACATACTCCGCCATAATCTGCTCAATATCGAATGGAGTAACCCCATTTTCCACCGAAAAGATCGTTTCCGCCTGATCCGCTGTATCTACCCACTCTCCTCTTGCCTTCGCATGCAGCATGAAAAGATCATACAGGTCAGCTTTCCGTAAGGTTGTCATGGCTTTCCCCATCAAGACCATCCCCTTCTGATTCCCTTCTACATTGTTGTAGTAATGTGGATGTCTCGTCAGGGACAGATCGGTCCAGATAACCGTACGTTCCGCCAAATCCAAAATAACAGGAATAGCGATCTGCGTATCTGCTGCGACATCGATTTTATTGGCCACCGTCGATGGCTCGAATATTTCACCGGAACCGGGTTTCTTGCGCATCATCCAGCCCACGAAGCACTCCGGCAGGTTGCAGTACAGTTGATTCGTAAACGAATGAAGAGTCGCCACAATATAACGTCCGCCGTACTGGACGATGGATGGAATATGCAAATCAATGAATTCGCATGCTCCTTGAGGGGCCGACACGATGTCTCCGCTGTGGACAGCCTTGTAATTGGATGACCGCAGATTCGTATAAGAGATATGCTCGACATACTGCCAGTCGTGATCATACATGACGGCGGACAGGTCAATATCCACGCGGCCCGTAGGCTCCCCGTCAACCCGTCCCTCCTTCCACCAGCTGAAGAAACGGATGGTATCCCCTTCCGTCATCGGCACGCGGCTTCCCCGAACCAACGTATGCAGGGCTTTGCTTGCCGATCTCTGGGAGAACGGCACATGATAGTCCTTCAAGCGCTCGTCGACATAGGCCTTTCCTAAGGGCGGCAGTGCGGCAAACCGCTGGATCAACGCCTGCTCGCATACCTGCACGATGTCCCGGCATGTCGCTTCATCAATCTCCGGGAGCGTATGGGGTACGGCAAAGGCTTTGGCCACATTTCCTTTCGGAAAAAAGACGCGCAGCTCTTGAGGCTCACGGCGGCGGGCAAAATGGTTCTTCACTTGCAGCAATACCGGCGTCGATACTTGACTCGCGACTTCGCCAAAGGCCAGTACAACATACTCCGTATGTTCGGTGGATCGCAATAACTGATCCAATCTGCGGGCAAATTCCCCCGGACGCTGCATCAACAGATCAATCAAATTCCAGACCTGGTTGTACTGAAATGCAAGCTCCACACTCCCGTTATACGTGGTAAAGGGCTTATGATTGCGTAAAATATCAAAAGCTTCCTCGCAGCGTATATACCGATGCTTATATTCGGATGGATGCAGAATTTCGCCCAAACGAATCCAGCGGTCCTTAAATCTGAGCATATCCTCCGTTATCGGATGGCAGCGTTCCAGCAATCCCAGAAGCAGTCGTCTTTCACGCCGCTTAAATTTGCGAAACCGCGTGGCTTCCGCCAGACTGACATCTCCGTCTGACCACGCCACCGCCAGACGAAGGACATCGGTTGCGGTTTTGAAATAACGCCCGATCAGCTCGACATCCCCCTTGTCATGCTTCATTAATGAGGCTGCCACGAATCCCGCATTCTCCTTGAACGGAATCTCGGGAGGGAGAATGGCATCCAGTTCATCCGCATCTGCTAACTTGATAACGGCCTCAATATCCTCTTTATCTGTTTGGGAGATGGAGCCTTTAGCCTGGATAAGCTGACGTATCATGGCATAAAAATCCGTTTTGCTCCCCAGTTCAATGACTTTCCGTTTGACTTCGTCCTGCAGCGGAGGTCTCTCCTCAAGCTCATACTCAGGCAGATCCCAAGTAAGGTAATGATAGATGGCATTCAGATAGAGCTCCGCGTCATCCTCCTCCATCACCTGCATCGGAAAAGCAGGATACATCGGCTCATATTTCACATGCGCACCTACCAGCAGCCTTAAATCGGCAATCAGTGGTTGGTAAAATGCTTCAAACTGTTCCTCGGATAAGGTACGAATCGCGTGTAATAGTGGATATGAGAACGCAAATCCAAGAGTTTCGATGTTTTTTATAGCCGTCGCCAAATAAGCTTTCGATAGCCGCCCCGGCCCTTGGCCTTCATTTACAATCAATTTGTTCGCTCTTCGCAAATAAATGGTATTCATCATCATAAAAGAGTCCAGGAGAGCCATATCCCTAATGTCATTAAAGGAATAATAGAAGGAAGGAATATGATAGCCTGGACGCCTCCTCTCTTGAATAAAACTCCTTCAGGAAAGCTGCGACCCTAGGTTCGCCAATTGAAATAGAAGGAAGGATCGCAATAGCCTGAAGGCCAAAGTTTCAAAGTCCATGACCTCAAAATCTTTGATGAACCCATCATCCCATACCCGATAGTCGGCCAACAGGGCGAAAGTATTACGACTTTGGAAAATGACCACCGTTCGCTTTCCCAACATTTATGACACGTGTCATACGGATCTCTTTACAGGTGTGAATGTTGCGCCGGTCGGATCGTTCCTACAATAGTGACAAGAGAACTTAGAAGAAAGAAGGAATGGGAGATGGAACAACGAAAGGACAGAATCCGCCTGCTGGACATTTTACGGGGCTTTGCGATCCTGGGAACGCTCGGGACGAATATTTGGATTTTCGCGCATGCGGGGGACCTCAGGTACATTACTACCTTTGATCATTCCGGTTGGTGGGGAGCGAATGACTTACTTCGCATGATCGTTTTATTCCTGGTGAACGGGAAACTGCTCGGACTGCTGACCATCATGTTCGGCGTCGGCCTGGAAATGAAGTATCGACAGGCCAAGCGCAAGGGAAAGCCGTGGCCGGGCGTCTATTTGTGGGCCGTCCTGTTTCTGGTCCTAGAAGGCCTGCTGCATTTTATATTGGTCATGGAGTATGACATCTTAATGAGTTATGGAGTAACCGCCATCATTGCAGCCTTCATCGTAAAGGGCGGCGACCGGCTCATCGCACGTACGATGAACGTAATCGGCAGCGTCTTCGCTATTGCGATTCTGGCCCTCGCGGGACTTATGCTGGCTAGCGGCGCAAGCGTATCGTTGGGCAGCTTTGACGATGTTGTTGCCCTTTATCAGGAAGGCACCTGGATGGAGCAAGTCCAATATCGGCTGGCGAACTTCCTTCCGCTGCGAATGGAAGCCATCCTCGTGATACCGACTAACGTGTTTCTGTTCCTGCTCGGGATTCGCTTCATGCGCTCAGGCGTATTCTCCCCGGACGAGAATGGAAAAAGGCTGCGGAAAAGGCTATTTAGGCTGGGGATATATGTAGGCGTACCGCTCAACCTGCTTATTTTTGTGCCTGGCGGCGCTTTCGATCTGCCGGTTCGCTATTTATTCGCCCCGCTGATGTCCATGGGGTATATAGCAATTTTGGCGAGAATGATACAATATACGAAGTTGGAATGGCTTTGGCGCCTTCTGGAGAACGCCGGAAAAATGTCGCTGAGCTGCTACGTGCTCCAAAACATCATGGCATCCGCGGTATTCTACGGCTGGGGCTTGGGCCTTGCCGGCGAGCTGAATTCGGCCGCTATTATCGCCGTCTGGCTGGTAATCTCCGCGTTTCAGCTGGGCATGGCATCCTTGTGGCTTCGCGGCTTCAAGCTGGGACCCATGGAAACCGTCCGTAAACAGGCGGTAGGTTTCTTCGAATCAAGATAGCCGATATTGGAGGCTTGATATGTTCTATAAATTGTACCCGAGGGACCAGATCAAAAGTTATTTGCTCATTGATATCATACTGACCGTATTCTTATGCTACCGGGTGTTTCGCTCGGATACAGCGCTGGGACTGTGGGGCAGCCTCTTGCTGCTCCTGCTGTTCCTTGTTTCGTTCTATATCGCACTATGGCGCAGGGGCGGCTGGCTGCTGGCTGCCGTGCTGACGGGCTTGTTCGCCGTCAGCGTACTCGGGGTATATACGGGGCCGAGCACCCTGATGTTCGGGATTATTTTTGCCGACTTGCTGGGCCGGTCCAAGTCGAAGGGGCACATCGCCATCGGCAGCGGGGCCATTGCTCTGTCGTACCTGCTCGTGTTTGTTATCCGTCAGGAACCGTTGCTCGAAACGTCCAACGCCATTTACCTTCCGTTCATGATCATCCAGACGGTATACCCTATCGTCATCTACATCAAGGAGAAAGCAAAAAGCCTGCAGGGGGAGCTTGATGAAGCCAACGAGCAGATCGCAAAGTATATCCAGCAGGAGGAGCGGCAGCGAATCGCCAGGGATCTCCACGATACCTTGGGGCAGACCCTCATGATGATCAAAATGAAGAGCGAGCTGGCAACGAAATGGGTAGATAAAGATGCTGCCCAAGCCAAGCGAGAGCTAAGCGAGATTCTCGATACCACCCGAACGGCCCTGAAGCAAGTAAGGGAGCTGGTATCCGATATGAAGTTCATCTCGCTGGCAAGCGAGCTGGAGCATTCGGCCAAACTGCTGCATACAGCAGGAATTTCGCTGAGCATCGAGAATCCGGAGAAGCTCCCGCTGTTATCCAGCGTGGAGGAAACGATGCTTGCGCTCTGCGTCCGGGAAGCCATGACCAATATTATCAAGCATAGCCGTGCCAAGCGGTGCACGATCAGACTGGAAACGAAGGACCATGCCTTCGGAATCCATATCGCGGATGACGGCGTGGGGCTGGCGGGGAACCGCGACGGAAACGGCATCCCGTCGATCATGGAGCGGATGAAGACGCTGGGCGGCTCTTTCGCCATCGCCCCATCGCCTGAGGGAGGCACCAGGGTATCCTTGAATCTCCCGCTTCGCCGGCATGAAAAGGAGGACACTTCATGATTCGAATCGTTATTGCGGAAGATCAGAAAATGCTTCGCGGTGCATTCGCCTCATTGCTTCATTTCGAAGATGACATTGAGGTCGTTGCCGAGGTGCCCGACGGGCAGCGAGCCTGGGACGCGATCCGGCAGCATCAGCCGGACGTGTGCCTGCTCGACATCGAGATGCCTCATATCAGCGGCCTGGAATTGGCCGAATCCATACGACAAGCAGGTCTGCCCTGCAAAATCATGATCGTTACGACCTTTGCGCGCCCGGGTTATTTGCAAAAAGCAATGGATGCTCAAGTAGAGGGATATCTGTTAAAGGATGAGCCGATCGATTTCTTGATCGAAGCCATTCGGCGGGTCATGAAGGGCGAGCGGGTTGTGAGCACCGATCTGGCGGCGGCGCTCTTCATGAAGGAGGAGAATCCGCTCAGTGAACGGGAAATTGAAATGCTTCGCTTAACCAAGGAAGGCATGACCACCGGCGACATCAGCAAAGCCCTGTTTCTGACGAGAGGCACCGTTCGCAACTACCTCTCCTCCGCCATACAGAAGCTGGAGGCTGATTCCCGGCAGCAGGCCGTGGCGATCGCCGAAGATAAAGGGTGGCTGTAAAACACGTGACCCAAATTTAAACCATTTTTAACCAGAACCGTCCGCTCGTTTTAACCTTGATCCGTTACGATAATAGGAAATTGGAGCAACAAGGGAGAGAATGTATGCGAGTATTGGAGATGGTGTTGGTGGCATCCAGCGTTTTGGTGCTGATGGTCTTACTGTTCCGTAACACAATCAACCGGACGACAGAGGCTATAGCCGGCGTCGCTTGTGGCTCACTGTTAGCCGTGCAACTGCTGTTTGAGGGCTATAGGTGGCAGATGATTCCGGCCTATATCGTCGCCGCTTTGCTCCTCGCCTTCGTCTTATTTAGACGCAGAAAAGTCGGAAAACTGCTGCGTTACACGATATTGGCTCTATCCATTGTTTTGCTGGGCGTATCGGTTGCCTTATCGGTATTGCTGCCGGTCTTTCATTTACCCAAGCCTTTAGGCGAGTTCAGTGTGGGAACAGAAACGTTCCATTTTATCGATGACGACCGGGAAGAATCGTTTACCGAGCAGAAGGGCGACAAGCGAGAGCTGGTCGTTCAGGTATGGTACCCTGCTGCGGAATCTGGACGGAGCGCAGAGAAAAATTCGGTGTTCCCTAAGGATAGAGGGCTCTTCCATGCCTATATGCAAGCTTATTCCGGATATCTGGGCCTTCCCGTTCCCGCCCTCGACTACTGGAAATACAGCAAGGCCAATACATCTATCCATGCCGATTTGCATCCCGCGGACAATCCGTATCCAGTGGTGCTGCTGTCACACGGCATGGGGGTCGGCAGAATTTTGTATACCTCGCAGGCTGAACATCTTGCCAGCCACGGCTATATCGTATTCGCAGTCGATCATACTTACAGTACCGTTATGACTGCATTTCCGGACGGGCGCAAGACCGGATTCCTTACGGAGCAGTCTCAAGAGCGATTATTTGAAGACAGCCGCGCCATTTTAGATGTGTGGAACAAGGATACAGCATTTATTGTGAATCAGTTAGAGAAGCTGCATTCAGGCGCCATTACCAGCAGATTCGAAGGAATGCTGGATATAGACAACATCGGCATGTTGGGTCATTCCTTCGGTGGGGCAGCAGCTTTTGAAGCCGTTTATTCCAACCCGCGAATCAAGGCCGGCGTGAATATGGATGGCACGTTGTTCATCACGAAGGATCGGGACGACATGAAGAAACCGTTTATGTTCATGGAATCCGAAGATTTTATGAATGTGAACGAGCAGCAGGCGAAGTACCGCAAAACACCGGCCACGGATGCTGAGCTCAAGGGGCTCCGATTAACGCGAGAACAATTTGACACCATTCTGGCGAATCGGGAAACGGAACTGAAGCTGATGGACCGTTTATCGCAGCAAGGGTATGGAAGGACCGTTTATATTGAAGGAGCCGGGCATTATAACTTCACTGATCTCCAGTTATACTCTCCGCTTATCGGACTGACTGGCATGACCGGAAGCATGAATGGAGCAAGGGGCGCAGAAATCGTCAATCGCTATCTTTTGGAGTTTTTCAACCAGCATTTACGCGGAATCGAGAGTAAGCTTCTGGCCGGTCCCACTGAGGACTATCCGGAAGTGAAATATCCGAGCTCGGTTTTTCAAGGTGAATAAATCCATAAGTATGAGTCAATGACCCGCATGAGGCACTTTGGAATAAGTGATCTTTTCGGGTCATTTTTGTTCAAGAATCAAACATCCTCCCGCTCTGTGTCCATTTTTTGTATATTCGCTCATAATATACCTCATAAATAATTAAAAAATCGATTCTCATTATAAATGACTCCATTATCTATCGACTATACGCGCCGGCTTAGGGCCTTAACGGCCGCTATGAGGAGCCCGGACGTTATCAACAACCCCAAAAAAAGAGCGTCCCCCTTATGGGAAACGCCCTTCTAGTCATCCGAATTATTTCAAACCCAGTACTTCAAAATCATAAATCCGCGTAGCCGTGTCCCCGCCTTGCGTCGCCTTCTCTATCTGAAGACGCACGTACCGTGCGGAGGTAAGTTCGATGGCATGGCTGCTGACCGCTTTCGTATTGTCTTTGACCGATACCGCATCCTTCCATTCCTTGCCGTCCGAGCTTACCTGAATGGTAAATGCCCGCGTATTGAACGCGGCCGGCTCGCCTCCGGCTTCCGCATGCTTGATCACGAATTCGCTGAGCTTATGCTCGGCTCCCAGGTCCACCGTCAGCCAGTGAGGCCCGTCTCCAACAGCACACCATTTGGTAGCGGCATTGCCGTCCACCGCAAATGCAGGTGCTTCCTTCTCATTCACGAAGCTGGATGCTGATGTTTCCTTACCAAGAGCAAGGTTGCCCACGCCATTCTCCGCTTCCCGTGTAACCGTGATGAGCTTCTTCCGAACCAAGTCCTCGCCAACGCTATTGGTAGCGGTTAGCGTCACTTCGTACGTTCCTTCCTCCGGATATGTCACTTTAGGATTCTGCTCCGTGCTGGATGCTGGCTGTCCGCCCGGGAAGCTCCAGCTCCAGGACTCCGTCACTTCCGAGGAAAGATCCGTGAATTGTACCGTTTCTCCCGGTGCGATCAGCGTTTTATCCGCTTTGAAGGCTGCAACCGGCTTCGGATATTCCGGCCAGTCAAAGCTTACCGACGATGCTTTTCCTTGTTCGTAATGGCGGTTCACCGGAATCACGACCATCTTGGTTGCCTGCTCCTTCAGCAGTCGCTTCATTTCCGGCACGTAATATACCGTATTCCCCGTCATGCCCATCAGCTCGTACTTGCCGTCCGGATGAACCCGGTACACCTGGTAGTACATTACGTCCTCAGCCTGTTTCGGTGCCTTCCAAGACAATCGCGCATCTCCATAAATTCCGTCGCGGAAATCATTATCGATGACCTGAAGATCGGTCACCTGGTGCGGTTTCTTCGCCTTATCATTCACCTGAGTAACAGCCAGTTTTCCAATATTGGCCCGATAATCCGCTATATCCGCGGCAGATTCGAATTGCAGCGAGATTCCCACGATCGTGCGGCCTTTATACTTGTTCAGCTTAACGCTGCCCTGCTTCCAGTCCTGATCGGCGCCCGTGGCAGTCCACTTGCCAGGCTCGAAAAATTCATACCGATCCGGTGCATCGGAGAATGCCAAACCAATCTTCACCTTGGCGTCCTTCGCATTGTCCGCATAGACGAGCGATACTTCCGTCGTCGGTTCTACCGGGATATTCGCCTTATACAGCTTGACATGGGTAGAGGAGCCTTTGCTTACCGCACCCGCCACCTGAAGCGAGCTGCCTCCGTAGTAGGATTTGCTGAAGTCAAATCCAGGCTTGAGGGCTTCACCCTTGCCGTTAGTTTCCGTGATCCAGCGCCAGGTCGGCAAAATATCCTGCAGGCTCCGATTGCTCCAGTCTCTGCTCCGCATCACTTTGCCGTCCACCGCAAACATATGGCCGTTGCCGGTATTGAAATGGGTGACAAATTCGGAATCGGTGAGCACGGTTTTGGCAACCACATCATTCGCAATCCCTCTCCAGGCCAGCGGATCGGTCCCTTCAGGCAGCGAGGTATTAGCCGGATTCATGCCAGGTCCCGCCCAGAAAATCTGCTCCTTTTTCATATACTCCTCATGGGTTTCGGAGCTGTTGAACGCCCAATCGGGACGATAAATGCCGAGAGAAGTCGTAGCTTTCTTGCCGTCCGGGAATACAACCGGCCAATTGAACTTGCCTTCGTAGCCCTTCGCCTCCACGTCGATGCCAGCGTATAGATCATACGGACTGCGGCCAAGCTCCGCCGCTTTGGCCCGGGAATTCAGGAACGGAGTAATGTAATCGTATTGGCCATTCTTCTCGTCTTTGAACTGCCAGCGGAAATCGATAAACATATGGTCGGAAACGCGCTGATTTCCCGCCTGGAAGAACATTTCGTTCTTGTCCGTCAAAGCCCCCTGCCACTTCACCGGTCCTTCCTTGATCATGGAATCGTACCAGATCACTTCCATGCCCGGTGCCTTTTTCTGCTGAAGATACGTTAAAAACTGGGCCATCTTGGCGGCATCCTCAGGCGTTCCGCCCTGAGTCTCCTGATTGATGAACCAGCCGTCAAATCCGTAATACGTGGCAACCTCAATCAGTTTGTCTGCAACCGGGAAGGATCCATCCTCCCGCTGCTTTAACAGATCATGCATCCACTGGATTTTGCCTCCATGCTCGGTTTGCGGCAAGAAAACGGTTCCAAAAACAGGTACGCCATTCTTGTGAGCCGCATCGATCACGTCGGCGCTTGGCGGAACGATCAATCCTTCGCCTGCCGAGCCGCCCCACATCACCAGCTTGTCGATATACTGCCAATTGCTGAACGTATAGGTATGGAACTTCTCCGAGCCTTGGGAAGGAGCTCCGCTTGTGCTTGGATACATGGAGGCGATCGATAAAACCTTCACTTCCTCCTTGGCATTGCTGTTTACCTTATGACCCTGGAGACGCTGATCCTCCAGCTTAACCGTTCCCCGATTAAATAGCGCATCCTTATCCGTGGACGGCGACCATTCCAGCAGCGTGTTCGGATACCAATATGATGAGTGAGGCTGTGCTGCTTCGGCTTCTCCAGCAAAACCCGTCAGGGACGCGGCCAGCACTGCCGTGCTCATCCATACCGTCATTCTGCGTTTCCACTGGGCTTTCGTTAAATAATCCGGTTTGATTCGTTTCATGGGAAAACCTCCTGTTTATTTCATGATTTCGTGGTGGACATTGAATGCGTTTTCCATCGAAAAGAAGGAATGACAGAGAGAAACGGCCGCTTTAGATCAGCCGTTTCTACCCCCTCATACACTTTTATGGATTACTTGTTTTGAGCCTTCCACTCATCAAACTGCTTTTGAGCTTCAGCGATAACCTTGTCAATTCCAGCATCCTGGAATTTCTGTTTTGCTTTTGGCAAGTATTCTTCAGGATCGATGGAGCCGGTGTACAGCGCAGGAATGAATTCTTTCGCTACGTTGGTGATAGCCGCAACCTCCGTTTTTACCGGAGCCGTGTCGAAGTTAAAGCCGAACGTAGGAGCTACCACAGCCGAGCTGTTAAACTTCTCGAATGCTTCCCACTTGTCTTCAGGCTCGCCTTCATGAAGATACGTCAGGAACATATTACCGAGCGCAAATCCAGGCATGGCATAGTTTTCCTGCATAGCAGGCATATCTTCGATGTATGGTCCTTCAAGCTTCTTGTAGTGCGTGCCTTCCAAACCGTATTGAATCATATTGCGCAGTTTCTCATCCGTGTTCAGCAGGTTCAAGAACATCATCGCCCGCTCCGGATTTTTGGAGTACGAAGAAATCGCCATCATCGAACCCGCTGCGGAGCTGGTGTAAATGACCGGATCGTGCATCGGTCTTGTCACAATGTCATATCCCGCGTTTCTGGACCAGCCGAGCTCCGCGTATGGCTGTGTGATCTCGCGGTCCACGAGCCATTTGCCGGTTTTGATGTTATCAATGCCGTCGAGCGTCGCTACGTCCTCGCGCACATAACCCGCTTTATAATATTTGCGCATCGTGGTCAGAGCCGATTTCAGTTCAGGTGAATCCAGCAGATTCTCAAATTTAAAGTCTTTGGTGTCAAGGTACATACCGATCGGAATTTCATCACCAAGCGGGAAGTCGACCGGCAAGTAAGGCTTAAAGCCTTTCGGTACGGCAAGCGGTGTAATATCCGCAGGCTCGTTCTCTTTAATCGTTTTCAGAAGCGGCTCCAGATCCTCAAGTGTTGTCACCTTGGAAATGTCCAGGTTGTACTTATCCAGATACTTCTTATTGAAACGCCATACAAACTGCTGTGCCAATTCCTTGTTGGCCGGGATGCCATAGTTCACGCCGTTCACCTTCGTTCCTTCCAAGAAACGAGGATCCAGCGCTTCCTTAATGCCTTTTCCATATTGATCAAGCAGATCATTCAGCGGCTTAAATGCGCCCTTCGCTGCATTTGGAAGATAATCGAACGCCCATGAGCTAGTGAAGGCGATGTCGTAATTCTCGCCGGAGCTTGTAATAACCTGCATCCGCTGGCTGTAATCGCCCCAGTCGATCATACTGATCTCGAGCGTTGCATTGATTTTTTCCGTCAAATATTTATTGATTTCCTCTTGTACCACGGGAAGATCCTTCTGGTTAGGCCCGATCATGTACATTTTCAGTTTGACCGGATCCAGCTTGGAAGCATCGACCGTGCCGTCGCTCTGAACGGCTGCCTCTTCCTTCGCAGGCTCGCCGGACTTAGCTCCTTCCTTGCTGCCGCAAGCCGACAATACAACCGTCAGCAGAAGCACAAGAGCAAGGGACAGTATAGAAACCTTTTTCTTAAACATGTGTTTTCCCCCTGTATCACTTAATGGTTAATGCTATATTGACACCGCTTACACACCTGAAACATCAAAGCCGGATTTCTCCGGCAGTGTGCGATGCGGGTACAACCATATGAAATTAGCCTTTGACCGAGCCTACCGTCAGGCCCTGGACAAAATATCGCTGGAAGAACGGATACGCCATAACAATCGGCAGTGTCGCCAATACGACCATCGCCATCCTTACCGTCTCTGTCGGCAGGCCGGCAGCTGCATCGAACGAACCGATATTCTGCGCATTCTGCGTCAGGAAATCCATGTTCTTCTCGATCTTCATCAGCATGAACTGCAGCGGTGGCGTTGCCTGTGGATTGTTATAATACAGCAAGGCATTAAACCAGTCGTTCCAGTAACCCAGAGAGCTGAACAAACCAATCGTTGCAATCCCCGGCAGCGAGACCGGCAGCACGATTCGTATAAAGGTCAGAAACTCGCCGGCGCCGTCGATTTTGGCGGACTCGATAATTTCATCCGGAATCGTCGTTTGGAAAAAGGTCCTCATGACGATGATGGAGAACGCGCTCAAGGATAAAGGAAATATCAACGCCCAGATCGTGTTCTGCAGATGCAGGAACTGGGTCATGACGATATAACCAGGTACCATACCGCCCGAGAACAGCATGGTAAAGAAAGCAAGGAAGCTGAAAAAGCCTCGAAATTCAAAGTTTCGACGAGACAATGCATAGGCATAAGTCGTAACCAATGCCAGACTCACCAGTGTCCCCAGTACCGTAACCAGGAGCGTTAAGCTGAATGAGGACAGCAGCTCGCCTCCCGTTTCAAAAATATATTCGTACGCCGCCGTACTGAACTGACTCGGCAGCAGCCTGAAGCCTTCCAAGACCAGCGTCTGTTCGTCGGTCAAGGAAATAATAATAACAAATAGAAACGGAAAGATACAGGAGAACGAAAAGATGCCGATCACGATATTAAAAATCGTATTCCACAATGGGGAGATGGCGTTGTAGTCTCTCTTCTTTGAACGCTTTGCCGGCTGATTCGCGGTTTGCGTGGATAGCTGCGTCATGAACGGTACACCTCCCTCGGATTAGAAGATCGCATGATCTTTTTCAATTCGTCGAACGATATAGTTGGCGACTAGAATCAGAACCAGCCCTACAAGCGATTGATACAAGCCTGCTGCCGTACTCATTCCGATGTCCCCCATATTGATCAGTCCGCGGTAGACGAAGGTATCGATAACATTCGTTACCGGGTAGAGCGCGCCCGAGTCCTTCGGAAGCTGATAGAACAATCCGAAATCGGAACGGAAGATGCCCCCGATGGCCAATATGGTCAGTATGATCATAAGCGGCTTCAAGAGCGGAATCGTAATGTACCGCGTTTGCTTCCACTTGTTGGCTCCATCGATAACAGCCGCTTCATAATAAGACTTGTCGATCCCTGTAATAGCTGCCAGGTAAATAACGCTGTTGTAGCCCACGCCTTTCCATATGCCGACAAAAACAAGAATGAAGGGCCAATATTTAGCTTCGGCGTACCAGCTGATCGGCTCTCCCCCGAAATAAGTGATGATTTGATTGAGCGTCCCTTTGTCTACGCTCAAGAAGGTGAACGCAAAATAACTGATAATAACCCACGACAAAAAATGCGGCAGAAACATGCCGGTCTGATATACCTTGGCCGTCCGCTTGTTGACAAGCTCGCTTAGCATGATCGCAAAGCCGACCGCAATGATCAGGCCCAGGATAATAAAAGCCAGGTTGTACAGAATCGTATTCCTCGTAATGATATAGGCATCATTGGTTGTAAACAGATATTCGAAGTTTTTGAACCCTACCCATTCGCTGTTGAACACGCTGGCAAAAAATCCGTCCGGGCTTATACGGAAGTCCTTAAACGCGAGAACGGTGCCGAACATGGGCAAGTAAGCAAAGATAAGAAACCAGATGGTTCCGGGCAGTATCATCAGCAGCATAAACCGGTTGCGTATAACCTTTTTGATGAACCCCGACATGAGCACTCCTCCTCTTCCCCGTTAAATACAAGTGATGCGACTGTTCTAGAAGATCCCCCATGATCTATGTCAATGCGGCTATTCTATCACTCACCCTAACTACTATCATTGTGCCAAGTAAGCGCTATCGCGCTCAAGTTGAAAAATACTAGAACGGGATGGATAAATTAAAGAATCCCTTATAAGTGCGTGTTCAAAAAGTCAGGTTTTCAGCACCGAGGCTTATGCTTCCGAAGTGCGTTTTTTCAAAACGCTTTAGGTTGGATGAAGCTAGGGACTGAGGAGCGGAGCTAAACGTTTTCACAGAAAACGCCTTCGAAAGCATCCGCTGTTTTGGGTACGTGAGCACCTGAAATGTTTTCTCAGGAAACATGCTTCGGGAGCATTTGCTTAGGCCCGGCTGAATTCAAGATTCGATGCCGAGTTACTTCTTGACTCCCTTCGTGATCAAAAGATGACTTTTTGAACAACCTCTATAAAACAACAAAAAACAGGCCAAAGCTTATCAGCCCTGAGCCTGTCACTAGACGGTTTACGGTTTATTTAGATCCGATACATGGACCTCATTTCAGTTGGAGACACGCCCGTATACTTTTTGAACTGCCTGTAAAAGTACGAGCTGTCCGTATAACCTACGCTGAACGCAATATCCGCCGTCTTTTGATCGGTATGTAAAAGGAGCTGCGTAGCTTTCTCGATGCGGTACTGGTTCAAATAATCCGAGAAGCTTGCGCCGACCTCCTGCTGAAAAAGCTGCCCCAAATAATTCGGATGCATCTGCAGCCGCTGGCTCAGCGTCTTCAGGGAAAGCTCTTCCGGATAATGGTGCTGGACCTGCTCTACAAGGAACGAGACGTGCAGGCTATAGCCCTGATCCGCTTCTTCCAGGCGCGCAAGGCTGCGCTCGACGATACGCCACACATGATTTCGGAGTCCCTGGAGCGTATTAATCCGGTGCATTGGCGTAAACACCTCGCTGTAATCGGGGTTCTTCTCCATATCCTTCGCCGCGATCATCAGCTGAACTGCCGCATTCAAGCAGGTTCCCCGGGGTACCGTCGGCTCCCCGCTGTCACCGCCGAGAACGGACTCGATATAAGCCTGCAAGGACGGAACGTCTCCCTCGATCAGCAGCTTCGCGAACGTGTCGGGGCGAGCGGACGGCGAAGAAGCCTGAACGGTCTCCGGTTCCGCAGGCGGACTGTACAGCGTCATGTCATCTCCGGCAATCAGGCAGGCGTTGAAGTGGCTCTTCGCCTTCCTGTAGCTCTCCTGAATGTCTTTGAAATCATTGAATCCCGCATTTCCTTCGGAGCACCACATGCGCAAGCCAGTCAGCTCCCTCAGCTTGACCATGGCATTTCTCATACCCTCCCGCGCGGCATCCCTCCGTTCAGTCATCGCGACCGACATCACGACGATATCGTCATCCGCATCGGGGAAGCAGATCACCTCATGATCTCCCCCAAGCTCTTCCGAGAAAGCCCGGCAATACTCATCGGCTAGGCTGGTCAAGCGATAGAGCTGGGATACCGGGCGTTCGTCAGATATGAGCCGCAATACGTAAACCTGGTAAGACACATAATTCAGCGGAATTCCGAGAAGTTCGGCTCTTTGTTTTAATTCCGAGCTTTTGATGTCGCCGTTGACCCATCGCTGCAAAATATTGCTGCGGAGGATCTTCCAATCCTCCTCGGAGCGAAACCGTTTCAATTCCTCGCGCTCCCAATCGCCTCGGATATGCTTAATGGTGGCTTCCAGCTCCTCAATGTTGATCGGCTTCAAAATGTAGTTCTGAATGCCGAGCGTGATCCCCACCTTCACATATTCAAATTCTTCGTACCCGCTCAGCACTATGAATTTGGTGCGGGGATGCATTTCCTTTACCTTCTTGATCAGCTCGAGCCCGTTCATTCTGGGCATCATAATGTCCGTGATCAGCAGATCCACGGGCTCTTCTTTCAACCTCTCAAGCGCCTGTAACCCATCGTTGGCCGAACCAGACACATGCAGGTCGTAGTCCTGCCAATCCACAATGGTGGCCAAGCCCTGAGCGATCAAAGGCTCGTCATCAACAAAAAATACCTTCCTCATGTCGTCTCCCCCTTGCGAAGCATCGGTATTTCCATGCGGACCTCGGTTCCCTGTCCTTTCGTACTGTTTATAGTCACTCCGTAATCATTCCCGTAGTTCAGCACGATTCGTTCATGCACGTTCATCAGCCCGATCGAACGATGGCCCTTTTCGGGAGGCTGGAGAACCTTGTTCAGCGTGCCGCGGATTTGGGTCAGCTTTTCCTCCGGAATGCCCGTTCCATTGTCCGATACGACGATCACGACCCGGTCCCCTGCCCCATAAGCTCGGACTGAAATTTTATTGTTGTCTTCCAGCGGACGAAATCCGTGAACGATATAGTTTTCCACGATCGGCTGGACCAGCAGCTTGATAATGCTGGCACTTTGGATTTCCGGATCCACCTCGATCTCCGTCTCCAGCCGGCCGTCATAGCGAATGCGGAACAAATCGAGATAAACGGAACACATGTCCATTTCTTCTTCAACGGTAACCACCGTGCTTTTCTTTACCATGTTCTTGAACATGACCGACAAGCTGTATATCATTTGCCCCACTTCCTTGGCCCCCACAAAGTACGCCTTCATGCGAATGGATTCGAGCGTATTGTATAGAAAATGGGGGTTGATCTGGGATTGCAGGGCAACCAGCTCCGCGTTTTTTTGCTTGATTTCCGAGGTATACATTTTATCGATGTATTGCTCCAAACGGTCGCCCATGTCGTTAAACCGGCGGGAAATCTGCTGAAGCTCGTCTTCGCCGGACATTTGAATGCGCGTCGACAGATCCCCTTCGCCGATCCGGTTCATCGAGCGGATGATCCGCTGCACTTTTTTGGAGAACTTGCGAACGATCGTAAACGTAATCGCAAAACTGGCCGCCATAAACACCAGGGTGACCAGGATCAGTCCGGTTCTGAGACTCTCCGTGCTCTCTTCGATCAAAGATTGCGACACAATCCCCACCACTGACAAGCCCGCATTGCCGACATTCAAGATGTTCACCTTGGAGGGTTCGTCCAGCTGAACCCAGTCCCCGGCTTTCTCCTGCTCCAGGTTGTAGGGGTAGGTTTGACCGTAGTACTCGTCCTCCGAATCGTAAATCACGGTTCCCTGTGCGTTCAACACCAGGATCCGGCCTTTGACCGAAGCGCGGCTCTCCAGCCAGGATGAAATTTGCCGGGCGTCGAACTCCACATTCATCATTCCCACCCGATTCAGGGTCCACGGGTCCTTCAGCTCTCTCGAATAGGAATACGACCTTGGACTGGAGCCTCCGGATGAACGCGAGGACTCGTTCTGCGGCATGGTATCCCAGCTGTGCTGCTCCCGGCGGGCGAACCAGGTCTCCCACTTGTTCTTGGAGCCCGCTTCATTATTCAGCTGCTGGTTGGTCCGGCTGATATGCATGTAGAAATTGTTCGGATAGCTGTAGATCGACACGCTTCTGGCGCTTGATTCCTGCTCCAGATAATTTTTCAGCAAGGTATTGAAGGAGCGCAAACGCTGTTCTCCTGTCCTGGTGTACAAATCCAGGCGGTATTTCAGGTAACTCTCATATTCGTTGTTCAAAAAGTAAATCAGCTCATCGCTCAGCGTGGCATCTCCGTAAATCTGCTGAAATATATTCTGTATGCCCTCATACTGCCGGCTTAAATAAATATTCAGAACATGCGCGGATTTAAGATTCGCATCGGTCTGCTCACGGAGTATGCGCTGCGTCTGGTATTGATAAACCAGGGTTGCCGCAATCGCAAACAGCACGATCATGACGGTCGAATACAGCACAACGATTTTGTTGAACATTTTTCGCTTCAGATGATTTAAATAGAATTGGCGCAGTCTGAAAATATGAAACACACCCTGTTTTATAATGGTCACTTCGGCACCCAGTGTACACCCTTTCCGTAAACCCGGCAATTGAAATTTGCATCTTTATGAAGCTTAAAGAAATAAATCACGCGCTTTCGAGGAACACGAATGCGGCACTCCGCTTCATGCCACCGAACGCGGCATAAACGTATTCCAGTATAGAATTGGTGGATTGCGATGGAAACCAGGAACAGCATTCGTTCTTTAAAACCGAACGCAGCATAGGAATATTAAACTTCGAAGGAATGGAACGGGACAAGTCAGCACAACGCATTTAGTATCGAATAGCAGAGGAATGCCCTTCGATATGTTGAATATGTATATGGAACTAAATCATAAATGAAACCGAGGCTATGAAGGATGAATCTTCAATTACTATATCATGAATATCTGAATCAAAAATTCAATAGAGGATTACCGTCCGTTCCATTGGACGACTTTGAATATGGAATTCTTGAGGAAGATGGCGCAGCATTATTCTTTATCGAACGTAAAGATGTGGCCTTTGTTGAGTGGGCGTACGAATTGCAGCCCCGAGATCCCCATTATGTTGCGAACCCGGACTGGAAGCCTGTGCTCTCGGCTTTTTTCAACCATTTGGACGTCTATGATGAACTGGTACTCTTTTATCTGTTATTTACGATCAACAAGACAACGTCCATCGTAAGGAGCAATCCGATCAATGCCATGAATGATTTCATGAAGAACTATTGTTTCTTTCAGTTAGCTCAATTGGGGGAGACCAGAGGATTAAATGAGGAACAAAGGCAGCAATTAAGGGACTTCTTTTTCTTTTTCTACCTATATGCTCACCCGGTCAACGAGGAGACGCTCTACGCCTTTTCATTCATCGGGCAAGATTTGGTTCATACGAAAACCAATATCCGTATGGAGCAATATTTTATTGTATATCACGATTACTATAGCGAGATTCTCGACAAGCATAGAGATCAATTGTTCATCGCTCCGCATGAAATTCATGCCTGCAAGAATCTTACACTGGAGCTGTTAAGGTCCATGGAGGGTAAATCGCCAAAGCTAACCATGCCTTTGGAAGAAGGTTTAGACGCACTATTACAGCTGATCAATAACGTTGATGATATGATTCATATGAACGTCGAGAATAAAACAACGTTATTCGGTATGATGAGGGACTTTCTCTCGGACAATCGCTCAAACCCCTATCGCGATCATTGCTTCCGTATGCTGCTTCAGAATTACGTTTGTTATATCCTTTATTTTAAGTTTGATGAAATTGATGATTTGGTTGATTACTTTAAAGATACTCCGGTATGGTGCGAAGCGATTATCAATAACATCTTTACCGATGCCATCTTTATTCAGAAGATGATGAGGCAGAACCGGATCGATATAACCAAGTATCCGAACGTGATCAAATTTTTCAATGAGGAGGCCCGGAGGATTTATCTGTAAGCCGATGCATGGCCATTCCATAAGGAATGGCCCATTTGTTATGCACGACTATCGGAACGCCATTGCCCGATCATACTTGAAGCAGCTTCATCTCATCCAATCGTTGCTACTCTTTTGAGATATTAATTTTGCGGGCTACAGGGGGGGCTTTTTCCTCCTCGATCGTGTCGATGACACTGTCGATCACGGATCGCGAAGCAAGCAGCCATTCCTTGACCGCGTTTTTTACATGCTCCTTGGTTTGATGTCGCTCCAGACTTTCCAACAAACGCTCCACTCGAAGCAGATTTTCCATCACTCGTTCCCTTCTAAGCTCTGCGCTTCTCATTGATCTTCAACCTTTCCTTGTGCAGTCAATTCCCGTTTGCCGAAACGGATGATAAGCCGGTCCTTCGCATACCTTGCGCCTATAACTTCGCGGCCCATCAGCGTTCTTGGCAGGATGACCTTGCGTTTGTAGGCGCCTGCATCTACCGTCAATTCGTCCCCTGTCTGCGTTAAATCAAGATCCGCCTTCTCGACAAAGGGAATGGAAAGCTCCAGCAGCATGTCTCCATCCTCCTCCCGGATCGTCTCCGTTCTGCCACGGTACAACATGGCAGAAGGAACCTGCTCTCCATAAACGATATCCGCTAATTCTTCAAGAATAGGGAGTCCGATAACTTCCTTTTGCATCATAGGCGCCTTCAGAATCGGAAGCGGCTGAAAGTTCAATACGATTTCTTCTTCGTATTTCTTTTGAATGTCCCGCCAATGCGCGAAGAATCCTTTCCCTGCCTCATCCGGCAGCACCCGATTAACGATAATGGCATCTGTATTAAACCCGAACAGATTCAAATAGGTAAAGGAGCGCTTCGCTTCGGCAAGCACCATCTTCTCCGGATTCAGCACGATCCTGACCGACGTGATCTCCGGATCCAGAACGAGCCGCTGCATTTCCTCCAAGCCGCGTGCCAACCGCTCGATGCTGTCCAGCACGTCATCCGAAGGAAGATCGATATCCTTTACAATTTTGGCCACGGGCCGCACGATCTTGATCAATTTGCGTTCGGTCGGGAATATCTTCTCCAGCCACCAATTCAATACGTTTGGATAGCTTAGCAGCCGCAGCGTCTCTCCGGTCGGGGCGCAATCCACCACCAGTACGTCATAATGCCCGCTTTCAGCGTGTTCCTTGATTTTCAGCAAACTGAAAAGCTCCTCCATGCCTGGGAACACGAGCATTTCTTCTGTAGTGACATCTTTAAGCTGCGCTTTGTCGAGTAATTTCGTGATCCAGCCCTGGACGGTTCCCCAATTGCGCTCCGTCTCGCGGATCGCGTTCACTTCCTGCCCCCACAAGTTGTCGCTGATTTGGACGGGATCCGGTCCGATCGGTACCGCCAGCGAATCTGCTAAGCTATGTGCCGCATCTGTGCTGAGAATAAGGGTCCGTTTGCCTTGTTTGGCCATTTTCACTGCCGTCGCCGCCGCAATACTCGTCTTGCCGACGCCACCTTTGCCTGTGTAGATGATGATCCTCATATCTATCCGCTCCTTTTAATACGATTTCGTAGTAAATAGCCGGAGGAATCCGGCTTGAACCGGTTATTCCTCAATCTGAATCTTTACAGAGTAACGTTTCTTTTCTTGAAGCGTTACAGGTCCCCCATCCTGGAAGACTCTGGCTGCCTTGAACAGTAGTGTCGTGAATTGCTCCATTTCCTCAGGCGTAAATGCCGTCTCCAATCTGCTCAGCATCGCCATCATGATTTGCTCCCATTCCTTTGCCAGCTGCAGACCTTCCTGCGTCAGCGTGACGAGCTTAACCCGTTGATCTTGTGCAGACGTAGCCCGTGCAATCAAGCCTTTACGTTCAAGCCGTTTAGCTATGCTTGTCATCGAACTTAAAGGCGCTCCCATCTCGGAGGCCAGCTGCGACATCGTCAAATCTCCGCGGAGGAGCAAAATAAGCAGCGTTGACATATCGGAGCGAGTCACTTTTTGTTCAAGCTGAAGCGTATCGGTCATAAAAGCAAACGGACGCAGACCGGTCTTGAGGAAAAGGTCATATAGGTGTTGGATACCGGTCACTCCTTTTCGTACGATTTCGTAATATTACGTCTGCGCCTATTTTAATACGATTTCGTAATAATATCAATCACCTGCCGAATTTTTATACGATGTTTTTATTAGCAGGTAAAACCTGCGATTGACAGCACTTCATTCTCAGTGTTACATTGATTTCCAGTAATTACTACGAAATCGTATTAATATGTTGCTGGAGGTGCATGGATTTGGATTGGAGTAGTATGGTTTTGGCAACGGCCGGTGTCATCGGCGGCGGCACGGCAGTGGCACACGGCATTCTCATGAAACGAGTGATCATGAAGCCGATGGAGACGGTTTTTGAAGCGGATGGGCGAATATCTGTGCCGCTGCGAAGGCTTGGGACGCTGCTTTTACATTTCAGCACATTCAACTGGTTACTCAGCGGGCTCTTTTTGATTGCAGCCGCGATCTGGTTCGGGCAGGAGGCAAGGCTCGTGACGGGTCTGCTAGCTGGCAGTTCTTTTCTGTACGGTGCAATCATCTCATTTTGGGTAATGCGTCGCCTTCATCCCAGCTGGATCTTGATGACCGTTGCGCTCATTCTGACCGTCTTGGGACTAACGCTGCCATAAGCTCTAGTATATAGCAGTATTATGTAAACCCGAAATTATGGGGCCCAATCAAAAAAATGGTACCTATCCTTCTGATTATGAAATTCGATAGAATAAAGATATTCCTTCGATGTAAGCGTTTTCCATTACGCGCATAGTCTGGGAGAATCCATATTTTTTTAAGGGAGGGTATTTATGAAGCGATCTCAAATTTCGGAAAGGCGGTATAGGCAAAAGGTAGTGAGTCTGTTCTTGGCGGTTATGATGCTGGCTGGCATCGGCTTATCGCCGGCTTCGAAGGTTCAGGCAGCTGACGCTGCCGGAACCACCATCACCTCGATGTCTTATTTTTCAGCTGCGGACGGACCTGTCATCACAAAATCAGGAGTCGGGCAGGCCAGCTACGGTTTTGTCATGCCGATATTCAACGGAGGCTCTGCCACCTGGAATGATGTTGCCCAGGACCTGGGAGTAAAGGTGAAAGTAAATGGCAGCTGGGTCGATATCGACAGTGCCGGCAGCTTTGTCTATAACCAGAACTGGGGCCACTGGAACGATGGCGGCTTTACCGGCTATTGGTTCACGCTCTCCGCAACAACGGAGATTCAGCTGTACTCCAAAGCCAATGGGGTCACGCTTGAATATTCACTCGTTTTTGAAAACATCAACAAAACAACCATCACGGCGATGACCCCGACGCAAGGACCGCATATTACGGCAGGTTTTACGGGCGGTGCCGGCTTTACCTATCCGATATTCAACAATGACCCGGCCATTACCTATGCGGCCGTAGCGGATGATTTGAAAGTGTACGTGAAGCCTGTCAACAGCAGCCAATGGATCGATATCGACAACAATGCAGCCAGCGGCTGGATCTATGATCAGAACTTTGGTCAATTTACCGATGGAGGCGGCGGCTATTGGTTTAACGTCACGGAATCGATTAACGTCAAATTAGAATCGAAGACCTCTTCGGCTAACATCGTGTATACCATCACTTTTAATGAGCCCGTAAGAAACTCTTATGTCCTTACGCCTTATGAAGGAACGACCTTTACGGCTGATGCGAGCGGTGCTATCGGCATCCCGCTGCCTAAGATTGATGGGGGCGCTCCAATCGGCACAGAACTTGGCAATTTCGTATACCAGATTAACATCAACGGGCAATGGGTGGATCTGGACAATTCAAGCCAGAGCGGATTTGTATACTCGGCAAACGGCTACAATAACATGTCCGCTGCCAATCAGTGGGGATATTGGGCCGACCATATCTATGGCCTATGGTTCCAGCCGATCCAGGAGGATATGCAGATCCGTATCGGCTATCCGCTAAATGGGCAGGCAGGTGGAAGTGTGGGCAGCAATTTTGTCAACTATACCTTGATTGGCAACCCGGATGCTCCGCGCCCGGATGTAACCGACCAGGAGGATATTCCGATCGGAACGCCGAGCGACTCTGCCATCGAGGGCATGAATCTCATCTGGCAGGATGAGTTTAACGGGACGACGCTCGATAACAGCAAATGGAATTATGAAACAGGGTATTATCTCAATGATGATCCGAATACCTGGGGTTGGGGCAACTCGGAGCTGCAGCACTATACCAATCGTGCGCAAAATGTTTTTGTACAGGACGGAAAGCTAAATATTAGAGCCTTGAACGAGCCAAAATCCTTTCCGCAGGATCCAAATCGGTATGCACAATACTCCTCTGGCAAAATTAACACCAAAGATCATTTCTCCCTAACGTACGGCCGAGTGGATTTCCGTGCCAAACTGCCTACCGGCAACGGCATCTGGCCAGCGCTCTGGATGCTTCCGCAGGATCATGTGTACGGAACATGGGCATCCTCCGGCGAAATCGATGTGATGGAAGCAAGAGGTCGCTTGCCAGGTGCGACGAGCGGCGCCGTACACTTTGGGGGACAATGGCCGACGAACCGGCATCTTTCCGGTGAGTATCACTTCCCTGAAGGACAAACCTTTGCCAATGACTATCATGTCTATTCGGTCGTCTGGGAAGAGGACAATATAAAATGGTATGTGGATGGCAAGTTCTTCTTTAAGGTAACCCGCGATCAATGGTATTCCGCTGCCGCGCCGAACAATCCGAACGCCCCATTCGATCAGCCGTTCTACCTCATTATGAACCTGGCGATCGGCGGTACCTTTGACGGCGGCCGGACCCCGGATCCGTCCGATATCCCTGCCACGATGCAGGTGGACTATGTCCGTGTTTATAAAGAAGGGCAAGGCGGTGGCCAGAATCCAGGAAACGTGTCTGTTACCGGCGTAACGGTGAATCCGACCACGGCACAGGTGGAAGTCGGGCAGAGTGTTCAACTAAACGCCAGCGTGGCGCCGTCCAATGCAACGAATAAGCAGGTCACGTGGTCGGTTGCGAGCAGCGGCATCGCATCCGTAAGTGCAAACGGTCTCGTGACCGGGCTCGCTCCGGGCACGACAAACGTCACGGCGACAACCGCTGACGGCAATAAAACAGCCAGCGCCACGATTACCGTTGTACCGGCACCATCCACCGTGATCGTCATCGGTGATGAGGCGAAGGGCCTGAAGAAGATCGGCGATGACCTGCTGTTCTATGTCAATGGCGCGACCTTTGCCGATTTACATTATAAGATCAATAATAGCGGACAATTAAACGTAGCCATGGCACCAACGGGGAACGGCAACTATACCTACCCTGTCAACAACCTGAAGCATGGAGATACCGTCGAGTACTTCTTTACCTATAACCCGGGGCAAGGAGCACTGGACACGCCTTGGCTGACGTATGTTCATGGGGTAACGCAAGGAACACCGGAGTAAACCAGGGAAGCTTTGACAGACATGGCGCTGCAGGTAAACCGGTGCCTGCTCCGGGTTGCAATCGCGCAATGTCAATGAAATCAGGGCAAACAGAAGGCCGTCGACATCATCGACGGCCTTTCTTCAGTTGATCAGCTATGTTTGGTTAGCTGATTCACTTGTCATCATATTTTTTTGCAAATAGCTCAATATTACGAATGTACACTCGCCTCTTCACTCACCTGTCTGGAATGCAAGACTTTCATGGCGTAACTTGCTATAGGCTGTGCGACTAACATTTCGCTGATCATTTGGTCATCAAGTGTTTTACACCAACATGCGTTAAGTTTCTGATATACCGATTGATTAAAACCCTAAAGCCTATTACGATTACTTATAAGAAAACTTGCCCGAGGCATAGCTATCCTCAAAATAGAAAAAGCACATTGACTGTAAGCCGCGTGAAACGGGATGCCTTCTGAACGTTTTGTGCGGCTGTTTATAAATACGAACATTCCGTCCCATACTTAGGTCTATCAACAGGTGAGACGAATGTCTCTAACCGACTCGTTAGTAAGGGGGAAAGCAGACACGTGGAAAAGGAATTCATACTGACGCACAAGCTGTTGACCCTGCTCGATTCCGAATATCGTTGGTTCACCCTTGCTGAGATTGAAGAACAGCTTGGCGTATCGGACAAAACGATCCGTAAAATTATTGATGAAGCTAAGCAGGAGCTCCCTCCTTCAATTCATTTCGAGATTTCGCGTGGAAAAGGCGTCATTCTCCACTATGATAAACGAAATGTCGCGATTGGCGAGGTCATCTCCTCCATGTACAGGCAGAGAACCTTCTACCAGCTGCTCGCTGTGCTTTTTGCCGAGGGAGGGCGTTACTCGCTGGAAGAGCTGGCAGACAAGCTGTATATGAGTTCTTCTTCGCTGAAAAAGCTGATCATCCGGCTGAACAACCATGAATTGAAGCCATACCATTTGCGCATTGCGTATTCCATGCCAGAGGTCAAAGGCAGTGAAATCAGTATTCGTTATTTTTACTGGAAAATGTTTTACGATGCCTATGAATTCTCCGGTTGGCCATTTACCGACATCGACCAAGCCCAGATCCATGAGTACATTACGGCGATCGAGTCGGAGAATGACATCGTGTATTTCCTTAACGCCAAGCGGAGCCTGTCGTTTCTGGCGGCGATCATGATTACCCGAGTGCTGCAGGGCAAATATGCGGATGTTCCGAGCGGACCATATGACTGGGAGAATCGCATGCTTCACGACTCTGTTGCCACATTGGCCAGAGCGCTGGAGCAGCGGTACGCCATTCATTTGCCGCTGGACGAAATCCGGTTTCTGCAGGCCATGTTCAGCTTGGGCCAATACAATTATTATGATGAAACGAAAGTCAGCGCGATATTATCGAGAGAGAAAGCAAATCTCATGCAAATCGAGGAGGAACAATATCAAATCATCAATCATTTCCTCATGCTGGCACTTGCCGCGTTCCCTGCGATCGATATGAACGACCGGTTCATCTGGGAAATCGGGGATTTCTTCGAGAAGCTCCGGCTGGAAAATGCGCTTCCCGATTTAATCGCCATCTCGGCAAGCAGCCTGACGGAATATGTCCAAAGGGATTGCCGCCCCATGTACCAGATCGTAAAGAGCTGCATGCAGGAATGGAGCCAGCGCTACCCGGGCATTCAGTATAACGACTATCATCTGACGAAGCTGACGCTGTTGATCAGCTCCAGCTTGCGTTATAACAGCAAAAAGGCTTTCCTGCTGATCGGCGGGGAATTCTCCATCCGCCATTACGTCGCCAAGCTCATCAAGAATGAAATCGGCGACGAACTGATCATCAACACCTCCATTATGGAGGGGCTTACCGATGAAATGATTCAGAAGCACGGCATCGATTTCGTGATCAGCACGTTTCCCGTTGAGCTGCATACGGTGCCCGTGGTCATTATTTCAACAATACCGACCAAACGGGATTTGCAAAATATCCGCAAGGAATTAATGCAACCATGAGACTCATGGTTGCATTTTTCCGTTAAGCTCCGTAACTTTCTGGTCTTGGTTCTCCCTCCGATTCTGACTATGATGAAGACAGATCGAGAATAAAGCGCTTTCTTTAAGAGGGAGGCCAGTAAGCAGGAGGAACAAGATGAGCATACACTTGGGAGCACAACAGGGAGAAATCGCGGAACGCGTGCTGCTGCCCGGCGATCCGCTGCGGGCGAAGTTTGTGGCAGAGCACTTTTTGGAGGAGGTATATTGTTACAACGAAGTGAGAGGCATGTACGGCTACACCGGCCTTTATCAAGGCGTTCCCGTTTCTGTCCAAGGCACGGGAATGGGCAACCCGACCATGAGCATATATGCCACGGAGCTGATTCAGGATTACGGGGTCAAAAAGCTGATCCGTATCGGTACTTGCGGCGCCATGCAAAAAGAGCTTCAGGTCCGCGACATCGTACTCGCCCAAGCCGTATCCTCGGACAGCAATCTGATGGAAAAAATATTTCATGGCTGCAATTACGCGCCAACCGCCGATTACGCCATGCTAAGCAAAGCGCATCAACTGGCTCAGGAGAAGCAGGTGAATGTCTTTGTCGGCAATATCTATAATTCCGATGAATTCTATAGGGAAACTTTGGACCGTCTTCATAAATTCATGGAGTTCGGCGTGCTCGCGGTCGAGATGGAAAGCGCCGCCCTATACACGCTGGCTGCTAAGTACGGCGTAAGGGCCCTGTCCATATTGACGGTAGGCAGTCATCTGCTGACCAATGAACGCTCGTCCCATCAAGACAGCGAGAAGTCCTTCCACGACATGGTCGAGGTCGCGCTCCATACCATTTTAGCGGACGAATAGTCTGCCGCAGGATTGCTTGCATAACAAAAACGTTCGGATATCTTAACAAACTTTGCTCTAGGGGGAAAAATCAATGGGAATCAAACGCGGATTTAAATATGATTTTTCGTTGTTGGCCATTTTGTTGATCCCGATCGGGATCGCGATCAACTTTGTCGGTGCGCAAATTATACTGCTGCTCAAGCTGCCGATATACCTGAACACCATTGGAACGATTCTGACGGCCATGATTGCCGGTCCTTGGGTCGGTATGATTACGGGGGCCAGCACCAATCTTGTTGTCGGCATAACGAACCCGGTCTCGTTCGCATTTACGCCTGTGCAAATGGCTGTCGGTCTGGTGGTCGGCCTGCTCTCGATGAGAGGCATGTATACGAAGCTGTGGAAAGTGATCTTGTCTTCATTCGCTGTCGTACTGACGGTTCTGATTGTGGCTTCTCCGATCCAGGTGCTGATGTTCGGCGGGGCGACCGGCAACTCTTCGGATGCCGTGGTTGCTACATTCCTGGCCTCCGGTCAGCAGATTTGGACAGCGGTATTCTCAACCAAAATTCTGGTGGAAAGCGTCGACAAAATCATCAGCAACGTCATTGCCTTTGTCATCGTGATGAAGATGTCCCCAAGATACTTGTCCAAGCTCAATTACGGTGCAGCTTTTATCAAAAAGAAATAACGTATAGTCCGTAATGGATACGCTTTCATAAAGGAGGGGTTTTAGTGACTAACGAACGGTCCCTGTTGAGCCGTCTTTATCCAACAACCAAGTTTATGATCACCATCGCTTTATGTTTGGCCGCATTTATCGTGCCCGGCTACGGGTTCAGCTACGCGGTTCTGCCGATTTGCATGGTCCTGGCCTACTTCGCCGGCAGCTTCAAGGAGTTTTCCAATCTGGCGATCAAGGCTCTGCTGATGATTGTTGTGTTCATCTTTATCCTGCAGAGCTTCTTCTATCCCGGCAACGACATTCTGTGGAGCTGGAGCATCTTCTCCATCAAGCGGGAAGGATTGGAGTTCGCCCTGTTCCTGACATCCAAAATCGTGGCGGTGGCCTCGGCCTTCATTCTGTTCTTCCGCATCACCAAGGTCAAGGATTTGGTCCATTCCCTGGAACAGGTCGGCCTGCCGTCCAAAGTAACCTATGTCATCTTGTCCACCTTGCAGCTCATTCCGGAGATGAAAAAGCTGACCCACGTCATCATGGATGCCCAAAAAACACGAGGCGTTGAAACCGAAGGCAAGCTGCTTGTCCGCATGAAGGCCTTCCTGCCGACTCTTAGTCCGCTTATTCTCGGATCCGTGGCTAGCACGGAGGAACGGGTACTGACGCTGGAGTCGCGAGCCTTCTCGGCCAATGTCAAAAAAAGCAGCATCTACAAGCTGGAGAAAACAAAGCATGACCGGCTGGTTCGAATGCTGCTGGTCGTACTGCTTGCTATCTTAATCGTCTGGAGAGTTGCGCTATGAGTATCATTACGATCAAGAATCTATCCTACCAATATCCGATCAGCGAGTCCGATGCACTCAAGAACGTGAACGTAACGATCGAAAGAGGCAAGCTGTATGCGCTGATCGGGGCCAACGGAGGCGGAAAAACGACCCTGTGCAACGTCATCCGCGGGTTTATCCCCCACTTCTATAAGGGAGATCTGCGCGGCGAGGTGCTGATCGAAGGCAAGGATATCCGCGAATGGGAAATGGGCGAGCTCTCCCAAAAAATCGGCTATGTGTTCCAGAATCCTTTTACACAGATCAGCGGCGTGAAGGATAACGTCTTTGAAGAGATTGCCTTCGGCCTGGAAAATCTGGGCATGGAGCCCGGACTTATCCGGGAGAAGGTGGACCAGGTCATCAAGATGCTGGAGATCGATTATTTGCGGGACAAAAACCCGTTCGAGCTCTCCGGCGGTCAGAAGCAGCGGGTTGCGCTCGCTTCCATCATCGTCATGGAGCCAGATGTGCTCGTTATTGACGAGCCGACCTCGCAGCTTGATCCGAAGGGAACGGAAGAAGTGTTCAAGATTATCGAGCTGATGAAGAATAAGGGAAAAACCATTATTCTCGTCGAGCACAAAATCGAGCTGATTGCCGAATATGCCGACGATGTCATCCTGCTGAACGAGGGTGAGGTGGCCATGCAAGGCAGCTCGAAGGAGATTCTTACCGATGAGCGTGCACTAGCGTTCGGAGCCGCGCTTCCCCAATATTCGCTGTTCGGCCTGGATATGCGCAAGCGGGGAATGGATCTCGGCAGCATCCCGTTAACGGAAAAAGAAGCCATGGATGCCGTGAAGACATGGATGAAGAAGGGGGTTAATGCATGAGCTTTCTGACTTTGACGAATGTTTCCTTTGCCTACCCAAACGGCTACAAAGCGGTGGACGGCGTCAACATGTCCTTCCGAAAGGGCGAATCCGTTGCCATTGTCGGCCAGAACGGGGCGGGTAAAACGACCACCGTCAAAATGATGAACGGGCTGCTCAAGCCCTCCGAAGGGGATGTCGTCATCGACGGCTGGAACACGCGGGATTATACTACCGCCCAAATATCAAGAAAGGTCGGCTATGTATTCCAGAACCCAGACGACCAGATTTTTCATAACGACGTGTACAGCGAGATTGAATTCGGTCCCCGCAAGCTGGGCCTACCGGAAGAACAGGTCAAAGCAAACGTCATGAAAGCGGCGGAGCTGGCAGGCGTCGTCCCGTTTCTTAAGGACAATCCGTACAACCTGCCCTACTCCATGCGTAAATTCGTAACGATTGCCTCCGTCATAGCGATGGATTCCAGCGTCATCATTCTGGATGAGCCGACGGCAGGCCAGGATCTTCCGGCTATGGCGCGGCTCGCCCATCTGATTGAGGCATTAAACCAGGAAGGTAAAACCATCATTACGATCACGCATGATATGGAATTTGTCGTGAACAACTTCCAGCGGGTCATCGTCATGGCGAACCGTCAGGTCATTGCGGATGACGACAAGCGGGCCATCTTCTGGAATCTGGATGTGCTGGAGCAGGCGATGCTGAAGCAGCCGCATATCAGCAGGCTCAGCCACTCCCTGGATATCGGCCATAACATCCTGGCAATACCGGAGCTTGCGGACGAGCTTGCCAAGCATAAGTGAGGGAATAAGGGAGTGACAACGATATGGAGCAGGAGCAGGTTAAACACATCCTCTTGGATGTGGATACCGGCGTGGATGATGCCCTGGCGCTCATCTTTGCCGTGAAGTCCAATAAGCTGCATATAGAAGGCATTACAACGGTATTCGGCAACGTAGATGTGAAGCAGGCGACGGAGAATACGCTCCGAGTGCTGCAATTGGCGCAGCCCCGCTACGAAATTCCCGTTGCCATGGGAGCGGATGCCCCTTTGTTTCGCCCTCGCCGGGAGAACGTAACCGCCATTCATGGAGCCAACGGCCTGGCCGGATATGAATTGCCGGTGGCACGCCAATCGCCGGTGAACGAGAGGGCATCCGATTTCATCGTGCGGAAGGTGCGGGAACAGGCGCATGACATTACGCTTGTATTCACCGGCAGGTTAACCAATTTAGCGGTGGCGCTCGCCAAGGACCCGTCGATCGCTCAGAAAGCCAAGCTGGTGCTGATGGGAGGCGCCATCAAAGTGCCGGGCAATACAACGCCCGTATCCGAAGCCAACATCCACGGCGACCCCGAAGCGGCGCATCGGGTGTTCGAGTCCGGGATTCCGATTACGATGGTAGGTCTGGACGTGACCGGAAAGGCCAAGTTCAGCGAGGCTCATTTTCAACAACTCATGAGCGGCTTCACGGAGGAACAGGCAGAGTTGAAAGCTTTCATGCACCACATCTTCACCTTCAGCTTTGAGGCAAGCGACCGCTTGAACGAGGGCAGATACCGGCTGATGCATGATCCGCTGGCACTAGCTGTCGTTGAGGATGCCTCCCTGGTGGAGACGGAGGATTATTACGTCTATATCGAGACAAAAGGACAGATATCCTCCGGTGCAACGCTGGTAGACTTCAGACGTCCGCAGTTACGGACCAATGCCTCTGTCTGCATGCAGGTCCGTGAAGAGGCATTCCTGCAGCATTATATTCAAACGGTGCTGTCATAACCGTCAGAGGAAGGAGCATGATTGATGCATCGAATCGTATTGGATGTGGATACGGGCGTTGACGACGCGTTGGCGATTGCCTACGCTGTCCGGTCTTCGGCTCTCGATATCCTTGGAATAACGACTTGTTTCGGAAACGTACCGGTGGAGCATGCCACACGAAATACGCTCCATGTATTGGAGCGGCTTGGCGCAGCCGGGATTCCTGTTGCCATGGGGGAAGCCGCCCCCTTGTTCCATCCCTCGATGAAGTCGTATCCCGTCCAGTTTCATGGCGAGAATGGACTCGGCAACTTGGCATTCCCCGATCCGGCAGCTAAACCGGTCTCCACGTCTGCCGCTGCCTTTATGGTGGATCAGATCCGGCGGTATCCGAGGCAGGTAACGCTGATCTGCGTCGGCCCGTTGACCAATCTTGCCGCAGCCATTCTGCAAGCGCCGGAGATATCGTCGCTGGTACGTCAGATTATCGTGATGGGCGGAGCCGTGGGCGTGGCGGGCAACCGCCAGATGCATGCGGAAGCGAATGTATGCTCCGATCCGGAGGCGGCCCTGCTCGTCTTCCAATCGGGAGCTCCGATTACGCTGGTCGGACTGGATGTGACCATGCAGACCGAGCTCAGTCTGAAGGATATTCAGCACTGGAGAGACCTGGATTCGGACCTGACCCGCTTCTTGGCCGACATGACTTCCTACTATATTGAAGGCTACCGGGAAGCCTATGGCGACCGGACCGGCTGTGCCCTGCATGATCCACTGGCGGTAGCCGTGGCGATCGACCCGACCTTGGTTGAGGTCCAGCCGATGGTGCTCCAGGTCGATCTGGAAGGCATCCACTCCTATGGCAGAACCATTGCCGATCTGCGTCCGCGTTGTACCGACCAGCCGAATGTCAATGTCTGCACCGGCGTCGACGCCAAGCGGTTCCAGGAGCATTTTATGGAGACCTTGATGAAATAAGCTGCAGCATAAGGAGTGAACGCCGGGTGCGTTCGCTCCTCTTTATGTTTCCCTCGCTGCTCTCTCCTCCCACTTCTCTCTCAACCCTTTCAAATCCTCGATAAAGAACCTTAGCAAATTGGGTCTTCTTCTTACCGCCAGCGGATGATAGGTAAAGCTAATCGGGATGCCCTGGAACTCATGCCAACTTCCCCGCAGCTCCTTGACGGTGGCGTTCTCCTTCTCGGGGAACAATCCTTCGACTACGACATTCCCAAATCCAAATAGTACGAGCGGCTGCTTCTGAAGGAGCTGTGACTGAAGATGCGGAAGGCATGCCGCTCGGGTTGCGGGTTTATCGTAAGCACGGATGGGCCGGCGCTTCAGCAAATAGGTGACGTAAACCGAGTTTATATCCATGCCCGCTTCCTTCATGCCGAGTTGAAGGGTTTCCCGGGTCCCGCACAAGAACGGATTTCCTTCTCGGTCCTCCCTGGCTCCCGGATTATCCAGGATCAGCATCAGCGTGCCTTGCGGATTACCTTCCCCCCAGATGACGCGATTCCGCTGTTTGCACAATTCGCAGCGTTCACAATGCTGCATATCTTCGGGCGCTTGCTCTTCTGGCAAGATGACGCAGGGATGATTCATTTCCGTAGACATGCAATTCCTTCCTTTCCGTTAACAAGCAATGGTTCCATTATGCCCACCTGCCACCTAATGTAAAAAATCCCCTCGCGTATATCCGATCAACTGTATGGTGTTAGAGCCACACTCCCCCCATCTCACTTATTCCTTTTCCGATAAATGGCCCTGTTATGTCACCTATTCGCCCTCGCACAGTCAAGGCCCGAGGCATTCTTTACACTTTTTTTATACTTTTCTGGTCCAAATATTTATACCTGCTGCTTATCCTATACCTATCAACATCGAAAGGATGATTGCGGATGTCGGATACGATTCTGAAAGCAACTAACATATCCAAAATATACGGCAAACACAAAGCCCTTGATAAAGTATCAATCGAGATTAAACGAGGGATGATTTACGGCTTGATCGGGGAGAATGGCGCAGGAAAATCAACGTTTATGCGCATTATCATGGGACTCATCACCATTGACGAGGGCGACATCGAATTGTTCGGGCAGACGGGGATGCAGGGATTGCAGCGTGCACGAAGAAAAATGGGTCAATCCATTGAAACGCCTGCACTTTATCCGGAATTAACGGCTCGGGAGAATCTGCAAGTCCAAGCGGCAAACGGCGGCGTAAGCGAGCGGGAGATTGACGATTTGCTTCGCTTAATGAACCTGGGGAATACCGGCAAGAAGAGAGCCAAGAACTTCTCCTTAGGCATGCGCCAACGGCTGGCGATTGCCTCCACCCTGATTACAAACCCCGAGTTCTTGATCCTGGACGAGCCGACGAACGGCCTCGATCCATCAGGAATGGTTGAAATGCGCGAAATCATTCAGCGATTGGTGACCGAACGCGGGATGACCGTCTTGCTATCCAGTCATTTGCTGGATGAGCTTTCACAGGTCGCTACGCATTACGGGATTTTGCATGACGGAAAACTGATCCGTGAATTTTCACGAGAGGAGCTGGCAAACGAAACTCGCCAATACATTGAACTGGAGACAACGGAAGTACACTCCGCCGTCGTGGTGCTGGACGATCTAGGGATCCGGGACTATGAAGTCATCAACGGAACCGAAATTAATATCTACGAACGCCTCGATGACGTTGCCGCCATCAACCGCTCGCTGGTTTTGGCTGACGTGAACGTTTTGCGAATCGGTACAACCAGACAAAAACTCGAGGATTATTTCTTGCAATTAACAGGAGGTGCCCCCCATGCTTAATCTGCTAACCGCCGAAAAAATCAAATTGCGCCGAAGCAAAAAACTTTGGATCGCCCTGGGCATATTATCGTTGCTTCCGATCTTCCAGGTCGCAAATAGCCTAACGGCCGTGCATTATGGCAACGAGCTCGTCCAGCCCGTTGATACCGTCATTAATGGAGCGACAGGCATTCTGATGATAGAGAAGAATGGATTAACGATTTTACTCGTCATTGGCGCTTTTATCAGTTTCTTGATTGGGGAAGAATTTCAGAATGGGACGATTCGAAATGCGCTTTCTTTAGGACGCAGCCGCACGCATTATTATTTGTCGAAATTCGTGGTTGCCGCGCTCCTCTCGCTCGTTGGTGTCATCATATTGACCGCGCTTGGCATGATCAGCTTTTCCATCGCGTTTGGTTTCGGCGAAGTTGCCGGGATTAACCATTACTTCAGCTATGCGATCCAAGCGTTTCTCACGCTGTACGTATTAATTCTGTCTAACGTATCGATCTATATGATGATTGGCTTCTTAACCAAAAATAGCGGCATCTCGCTGATTTGGACTTTTATTTATACGATTGCGACTGGCTTTGGCGCACCCATTTTCCTGCAAACCGAGCATTTCAAGCAGCTCACCTACTGGTTTTCGTTATCCTTCTTGTTCTATTCCGATTTCGCCAAATTGGCGGATATCGGCAAGTTCCCTGAGATGATATTGGTCAGTCTCATCACGATCGTGTTATCATCAGCTATAGGAATTCTTCGGTTTACACGAACTGACATAAAGTAGGTCGATATGTATGCCAGCGATATTAATCATTGAAGACGATACGGCCATTCATTCACTCATCAAGGAAGCCTTGGAGCTGCATGGTTTTCAAACGCAAAGCGCCTATTCCGGAACGGAAGGGAAGTTGCTGTTCGAGCACCATCAGGTTGATCTGGTTCTTCTGGATTTGATGTTACCGGGGATGGATGGAGATGAACTTCTGGAGCACATTCGGCAAAATTCAAATACGCCCGTAATTGTGATCTCCGCAAAAAATGACCAGCATTCGAAATTGGAGCTGTTGACGCACGGGGCCGATGATTACATCACGAAGCCTTTTGATGTGAAGGAACTGCTTGCACGAATTCACATTCAATTGCGCCATGCAGCCAAAGCTTCAGCCGGCTCGATGGATGAAATCCGTTACAAGAATATCAGCGTAAACTTAGACACGCGTGAAGTGACAATCAATGAACAGGCGGTCCATCTTACTGGACGGGAGTACGCCATACTTCTGTTATTCTTAGAGCACCCGCAAAAAGTATTCAGCCGCGCCAACATCTACGAAAGTGTGTGGAACGAGCCATTTTGGGGCAGCGATAAAACGATTAACATGCATATCAGCAATTTAAGGAACAAGCTGAACCTGGATGACACGAATTACATTAAGACCGTATGGGGTATCGGCTTCAAATTCGATTCAGAGGAAGGGACGTGAATGGGATGTGGGGATGGATCTTTGTCTTCCTGGCCTTTGCGTTTCTTCTTTATATTTACTTCTTAAAGCGGGAACTGCGGAAATTAAAACATGCGGTCCAAGAGATTCCAACGAACGCCAGCTATGGCTCCAGACTATATGTAGATTTTCGCCAAAAGGCAATCATGGAACTGGTCGATGAATTGAATCAGATGATCGATGCATTTGAAGAAAAAAATCGTGAGGCTAAGCGGATGGAAGAGAATGTGAAGCTATCCATCGCAGGGCTCTCTCATGATTTACGGACGCCGCTCACATCCATCCACGGCTATGTTCAGCTTTTCCATGCAGCCACAGATGAGACAAAGAAGGCGCAATATCTTAAGATTATCGAACATTCTGTACGGCGTCTGATAGAAATGACCGACCACTTTTACGATCTGGCACGGATTGAAATGAATCAAAAGGAACTGGCATGGTCTTCGCTCTCTCTTTCCAACTTGGTTGAAGAAATCTTCTTGTCCTTCTATGAACAGTTTGAGGAAAAGCGGATTGATCTCCAATTTCCCGAACCAACCCATGACCGTCATATCATTGCAGACCCGTTATTGATGACGCGCGTCATCCAAAATATCGTTCAAAATATCCTTCGCTATGCCAACAGTCAAGCTGTGATCCGTTACCGGGATGAGGGCAACGATCTAATACTTAGCGTTAAAAACGATATCAAACCCGACAGCAAAGTTGCCATTGAGAAGGTATTTACGCGTTTCTATACCGAGGTCGTCAGCAGAACGAATACGGAATCCAGCGGGATCGGCCTTTATCTGTCTAAACAGTTAGTTGAGAAGATGAACGGGAAAATGGATGCAGTGCTGCAGGACGGCTGGTTTATTCTTAACATCCGTCTTCCCATCCATCGAAGTCACATTCGATAAAAGTCCTCGTCTAAACGTTGTGCATGGTGTGGTCCAAGGGATGATTATCCGAGAACAAATCCGGATTGTCCTTAAGCATGTCCGTAATAACATCCGCCACCGCGGCCGCATCGCATACCCGGACAACGGCATCGCCAAGATGCCCCTTATGCATCGCGCCCCGACTTTCCAGAACCTCATCGACCTTCCAGAAATGCTCTGACCACGATAACCCGCAATGTCTGCGGGAGGGCACCGGGATTTCCGTTCCATCCGGTAAAACCGTGTACAGCTTCTCATGGTCATCCGTTAACCTGCCTGGAATGTCCACCCACTCTTCGACTCCATGAATAAAGGTGTTGCGCTTTAAATCGACCCCAACTAACAAGATGGTCGCCCTTCGGTCGAGCAGCTTCCCCCAGGCAGAACCTCTAGCGCATGGCGTATCGAAACGATGATCGTCGTTTGTGAACGCTTTGGCATCCTGACCCAATGCCGCCACGGAATGAGTAGGATGCAGCGAACGCACCACACCAGGCCGTTTGCGGAAAAGCTCGGGTAAGATCCCCACACAAGAAGGTGACTGATCCACGTAAAATTTTGGATTATCCCCATTGATATAAGACCACGTGTGGGTGGGCAGCACCAGCAGCCCATCCTTCATATACGCTGTGAGAGCATCGAGAACCGTGTCCGCGCCACCCTCAACATGCCCCATACTCCTCATGGAAGAATGTACCAAGAGCGTCCCTTTGCCGTTAATGCCCAGCTGCTCTAATTGCTTCATTAAGCTTTCCCATGTATGCATGTTCTTCTCCCCCCACGCCAGGATATCAAAAACTGGCTGTCACTATTATTTTTCGATGATTTCCCAGTGCAGCTCGGCGGATGTATCGGTTAATAATTGCTGAAGCGATGCATGAGCATGTTCGACCGTGTTCGCCACAGCTCCTTGCCGCTGTTCCTCGTAAATGGTGACTCTCCATTGGATAGGCTTTTTACGAAAGATACGTCCATGATATAGAGGGGTGGGAATATTTGCAATGTTTCTATGAATATTGGTTCTAAAGTTGCCAGCTTCGCCTCTTTGCGCCTAATCGGTTACAAATACTTTCTTTTATACATCAGGGTAATTTGATCCGCTATGTATTCAGCGCTATGCTCGGTACCATCCTTAATCCACCACATAATAATCCCGAGAAGTGATGATGCCACAATATCAACGGAGGCAACCCCACTTGTGGAATGGATGTTTCTTGCGTCTCTGCGTTGTTTGATCGTATTTTTCAACAGGTTCGACAAGTGGGTTTTGAAGCCCGTATGCTCAACCAATACAGCGAAAATTTTCCGGTATTCATAAAAATAATTTAAAAATGCAATCAGCTGCTCCCGTTCGTTTCGGCTCTTCACTTGTAATAGCGGCTCGACTTTCATGGACAAGTCGTCAAAGATTTCATGCACGACCTGGCGCAGCAAATCGTTAATATCCTCATAATGCAAATAAAACGTGGCACGATTTAGCTCCGCACGGTTTGCAATTTTTTGGACGGTTAATTGAGAAACTTCCTGATTGTCGGCCAGTAATGAAAAAACGGCCTGTTTCAGCAGCTTTTTGGAGCGAATAGCTCGTGGATCCACTCTTTTATGTTCAGGCATGTCATCCCTCGATTATCGTTTATTTGTCACTTCATCGACCGATCTTCCCCATCTGTCGTTTAGTCGACAGTTTCAGCAGAATTGCAAATAGGAATCACTCTTCAATGCTGATAAGATATATTTTATTGACACCGTGTCGAAAAAGCAATGAAGAGAGGACAGCAGCCATGCAAGAAGACATAAAGAAAATAAATAAAGGGATATTACTAACCATCTTAATCCTTGGTTGTTTCTTATCCACGCTCAATCAGACGCTGTTGAATGTCGCCTTAAGCAATCTAATGGATGTATTTGATGTCACGGCAGCCACCGTACAATGGATTTCAACGGGATTTATGCTGGTTAACGGGATATTGATCCCGATTACGGCCTATTTAATGAAACGCTTTACAACGCGTCAATTATTTATAAGCGCCATGTCGTTTCTATTAGTTGGTTCGATCATCTGTGCGGCGGCGCCCAGCTTTGTCGTGCTCTTGTTAGGACGGATGATCCAAGCAGCCGGTGCAGGAATTATCATGCCGCTCATGATGAGTGTTGTGCTCGCCATCTTCCCCGTTGAAAAACGCGGCAGCGCTATGGGACTGCTTGGATTGGCCATGATTTTTGCTCCGGCTATTGGGCCAACGCTCGCGGGATTTATTGTCGAATACCACTCTTGGCGGTGGTTATTTATCGGTCTCATTCCACTTGTCATCATGGTCATCGCATTGGCATTCAAGTATTTAGTCAATGTATCCGAAACAGCCAAGTCGAAGCTTGATGTGGGAAGCGTTCTTCTATCAACCGTCGGATTCGGCTTTATTTTATACGGCTTCAGCAGTGCAGGCAGTAAAGGCTGGGACGATGCCATGGTCATCCTGTTCTTAGGCATCGGGATCGTGGTAACGGCCATATTCTGTATACGGCAAATCAAGTCCGATGATCCCCTGTTGAACCTGTCTGTCTTCAAAAATAAAATCTTTACATTAACGTCTCTTATTAACGTACTTGTCACGATGATGATGTACGCGGACATGATCTTACTGCCTATTTATCTGCAGGATGGTCGTGGTTTTACAGCATTCGATGCAGGACTGCTCTTATTGCCGGGTGCGGTTGTCAATGCGCTGATGTCGCCTGTCACCGGCAGATTATATGACCGTTTTGGTGCGAGGCCGCTGTTCATCATTGGTTTGCTGTTTATTATTCCATCCATGTGGGCGGTAACAGATTTATCTGAGTCAACCACGTATATGTATTTGATGATTCGTACCATTTGCTTGCGAATCGGATTAAGTTTCATCACCATGCCACTCAATACGGCCGGACTCAATGCACTGCCCAAACACCTCGGTACGCACGGTACGGCAGTGAATAATACCGTTCGCCAAATTGCCGGCGCCATTGGTACTGCCGTCGTGATTACGATTTATACCGTGCAGGCAACAAGCCATGCAGCTGATGTGATGCAGAACAATCCTACAACGACTGCTGAGCTCCTTAAATCCCTCACATCCATTTTAGGGGCAAGCGACGCCTATTATTTCATGATGATTCTCTCGGTTGTCGCGTTGGTTATAACATTATTTATGCCTATGAAAAACAAAACCATGATCGAACAAAAGCAATCGTAGTTAGCATGGAAGACCCTCTATTATAACCAACGCTAACTATCATTGCAGTGTATAAACCAAAAAAAGCTCTTCGAAGCCCGCCCGCATGCGAGAATCGAAGAGCTTTTCTTAGTGACTTCTCAGAACGTGCTCGATTCGCTTATCCGGCATGAACCAGATCACGGCAACAAGTACGAAAAAGAAGCCGGATATCCAAACACTCACATATGCGGTCAAGGCCGCAATCAAGTAGAGTAAAGGAGATAGTTTCCCCTTCCAATCTTTGCCCATCGCTCCGACGAATGGGGAATCGCCTGAATGCTGGTTCATAATCATACGCTGAAGCAGCCAGTACGAGAACGCCGCTAGTAATAGAATAATACCGTAAAGCGCAGTTGGTGTAGGTGCAAAATGGCTTTCCCCCATCCAAGCTGTCGTAAACGGCACAAGGGATAGCCAGAAGAGAAGCAGCAAGTTGAGCCACATCAACCGCCCATTCATCGTACGCACCATATGCAACAGATGATGATGATTGTTCCAGTAGATGCCGACATATACGAAACTGAAAATATAGCTAACAATTTTTGGGCCAAGTCCGATCAGCGCATGCCAGTCATGGCCTTCCGGCACTTTGAATTCCAGCACCATGATCGTAATAATAATGGCCAGCACACCATCGCTGAGTGCTTCCATCCGATTTGCTTTCAAAACGTCTCACCTATTCCCCTCGCTCATGTTATCCTAGGGGCTGGATATCTCCCTCCCCGAAATCAATAGCTCGATTATTTTATCGTTGATAAATTTGCCTTCTTCACCGTCCTACACACAAAATAACCGTGGCGCACGCTATCCGGTTCTCGTTGCCTTTGCATACGTACATGGCAACTTAAATCTCGTGAGCTGCACGTCTCATATTTCCATTATAGAGATCGTTTGTCTTGAGTCTACCTACTTTTCACCTGAATTTTGGGGGTTGTTTCACACTCAAGCGATTCGCCTTAATTTAGAAACTAATGAGCTTTTACAGATGAGGTCATAATATCTATTTCGCTTTTAGTTTTTCGAGGTTTTGCTTGCGAAATCCCTTCGCAATGTTTCCGCTGACGCTCGAATCACTGTCCAGTGAATCATCATGGTAGCTAACGCGTTTTGGCAAGGTTCGACAGCGCCACGATACCTCTCATGAAACATCCCCGTCACTTATTATGGTCTCCTCGCTGTTAGTAACCACAAGTTTTTTAGGCATCCTTTGAGGGATTGCCTTTGAGATCGCTTTGTTCGACTAACGTCTCCTTTTTGTAGGTCCTTCCATGACCGCATACGTCATCGGGGCAACTCTTCATCAACGGTTACTATAGGGCGAGTAGGCACTGTCGTTTCGGGTGGTTACCGCTCGTCAAGCCCTTACTTGGTCTCAATACGACCCAGTGGGATGGCGCTCTCTTCCAGAGCCGCACGAGCTGCCGGCCAGCTGGATTCGTCGAGGTGCGAAGGTAGTCCAACGTGAGCCACTGAATCAGGGCGACTCGTTCTGGGCTCTCGTCCGTCGTCTCCGCGATGCTGTATCCGTGGATTTCAAAAGTTGTTGCCCATTTGACATCAGCAAGCACAATAAAGTATCTTGTTGATAGAGAGTCTTGATAATCAAGATTTATTTAAATTCAAGGAGGACTATCGTTTGCCAAATAATCGACTCGAACAACCCACAGAGCAACAGGAAAAACTTACGATGGGCATGCGCGGATTGGGAACCAGAACGGTACTTTACCAGCAAAGTGTAGCTGCTTCCCTAGGGCTATATAATAATGACTTTTTATCTATCGACATTCTGCATGAAAAAGGCCCCGTCACTGCCGGCGAGCTGTCAAGACTAACCGGGCTGACAACAGGCAGCGTCACCTCTTTAATCGACCGACTAGAAAAAAACGGCTTCGTGCGCAGGCAACCGGATCCCCATGATCGCCGAAAAGTGATTATCGTCCCTCTTTATGAGAATAAAGAAGACGTCAGTGCTACGTATCTCCAGCTTCACGCAGCGATGGTCAAACTGGCTTCCTCATATTCGGATGAAGAGCTTGAGCTCATTACACAATTTCTAAACAAAGCAAGCAGCGTGCTAGAGGAGCAAATTCATCATCTTAATTCAAACACTAAACGATAAGGAATGAGTCATATGGCTGTATTAGCTATCTATGCTACGAAAACAGGAGCAACCGAGCAATGCATAAAAATTCTTGCAGATGAAATTCCACATTGTACGATTTGCGATATTCAAACAGAGAAACCGGCAATTGAAAATTTTGACAGCATTATTTTGGGTGCCGGAGTTCGAGACGGGAAAATATATAAGCCCATTCGCGATTTTATCAAAAAAAATCACCAAGAATTGTTGGGAAAGAAAATGGGCTACTTTATTTGCAATGAAAAACCAAAGGAAACAGAAGAAATAATGGTGCGCAATATCCCCGTTGATCTGAGAGAAGCCGCGATCTGCATGGAATCGTTTGGCGGCTATAAGGCCTATGCTGCACCAAAAGAAGGCACCGATCAACTGAAAGGAATTTTCGTGGATAAAATAAAAGAATTCTCCGAAAAATTCAAGCGCTAGAAAAACTATTGTTTCTAACGACTCAACTGTTCGTCAAGCCTTCTGTTCATACGCAGGACAGGCCATTTGTCGATGATTAGGTTTCATACGGATTGAGGTTACCTTGAAGGTTTCCTTGATAAGGTGAGGTGGTTATTCCCTTCATCTTTTTTGCTTGATAATACAACCTGAAACGGCATACCATAACCGTTAAATTTACAAGCGATAATACAACCAGCCATATGATCAGCGATGACATGGCCGTCCATAGTCCATACCAAGGCAATACTCGCCCGGCGCCAATAAATGTTGCTAACGGCGACAGAAACAAGAGTATCAAGATAGGCAGCAGTCCTCCGGCTAATGAAACAATCAATTTCCCGGTTGTCATGGCCTTTTTGCTTCGATGGATACGATAGAGCCTATATATCCCCCAAGCCATCGTCGCAAGCACCAGCAGAATCATAACCGCCTCCATGTTTTTGCTGTTGACAATCGTCGATTCGGTCTTTTCTCCCTTCATAATCTTTGCGATTCCGTCGACAAAAGCCGAATAACCGACAAAGGCGTTTAAACCGGAGTCAAACATCATCGCAATGCCCAGCCGCTGATCCAAATCGATCGTCTCTTCCGCCTTGTACGTCCATAAAATTCCGCTATGGGAAATCGTCCGGCCCCCCTGCTCATCCTCTTCCGCAAGCCACCCCATTCCATACGGGCCCTTCTGTCCGGCCGTTTGGTACTGCTCCATCAGCTCTGGCGTAAGAAGCCTGCCATTATATTGGGCGAGCATCCACTTGGCCATATCTTCGGCAGTCGAAATCATACCGGCGGGCCCGTCAACGAACCAAGACGGTTCAGACTGGCTTACAGGATGGCCTAGCAATACATAATGCCCTCGCGGAATGGCGGAATTCTCATTGATCTGCCGTGTGTTGCTTACATTAAAGGTATCTCTCATTCCCAGAGGCTCAAAGATATGATCCTCCAAGTAATCGGAGAAGTTCTGTCCGCTCATTGTCTCGACCAATAAAGCCAAATATTGATAGTTCGGGTTGTGGTAGCTATAGGCTGCTCCAGGATCATTCGCCAGCTGAACCGTGTTCAACGACTCGTTAACCTGTCGGAGCGATTGATATGGGGACGAACGGGTCATGTCGGGATTCACCTTGTCATTAAGACCGCTTGTCTGGTTGAGCAGATCCCGAACGGTAATATCCCGAATGCGCTCGTCCTTAGGTGCAAGGTCGGGAAAATAAGATGCGTACGGCGCATCAAGCTCGATTAGTCCCTTGTCCACCAGCTGAAGGACAGCCAGTGCCGTAAAAGATTTGCTTAACGAAGCAATAGGAAAGGGGGTGCGGTCGTTTATATCACGGCCATCTGACATAGCGCCGTATCCTTGCGTATAGAACACCTCTTCGTTATGAACGATGGCAAGGGCCGCACCCTGAATATGATTGGCCCTCATCGTTTTTTTGACGTACTGATCGATTTCCTGCTGGACTTCGGCTTTGCTTCGGACTTCAACGGCGGAAGCGGGTCTGGCCAGGATGCCCATCAATAGCAGGAAACAACTCAAGACCAGCCACATTTTCTTCTCTACGGTTCTCATACCAGCACTCCTTAATTCATGTTAAGGAAAATGCTAATCGATCTTTTTCAACTATTTATCAACTCCGTACAAAAAACTTGCCGTTACGTTTCCACCGCCATGGAGGCCGTTGGCTACCTGCAGACTACCCTCATGCTTTTCGCAAAGAACTTTGCAAATGTAAAGCCCCAGTCCGTGATGTTCATTGGCATCCCATACCTCTCCTCGATAAAAAGGAAGTACGGCCTTGCGGAGCGCCACTTCGGAAAAACCTGCGCCGTCATCCGCGACGGTTATAGAAAAGAAGCCCTTGCCGACGTTATAATGAACGCTTACGTGACTAGAGGCATATCGCGCTGCATTTACGATCAAATTCTCAAAAACCTGCATCGCCAAATGGACATCGACGGTTATTTCGTTCGCTTCCGCGGCAATGGATGAACCGAAAGTCTTACCATTCCGTTCGGTAACTTGGCGCGCGCTGTCATTCAGCAAAGAGATAAGTTCATCCTTTTCAATCATACGGCTCTGGACCGGCATATCCTCCAGCTTCTGAATAGAATTCATCGCCTCCGTGTAGCTTTCAAGACGGACGATATGCGCCTGCATCGTTTGAATCGTGTCCAAGAGTTTCTCCTCGGATACCTTGCGCTCCGGCAAGTAAGCGGTCAGAAACTCGGAGTACCCTTTCAGAACGGATAAGGGCGTTCTCAGATCATGGGCAAAAATAGCGTTAAGTTGTTTCCGTTCCTCGACTGATCGCCAAAGCGTTTGATAGTTTTTCTCCAACTGACCGCGCATGTTCTCAAATACACGACATAATTCCCCCATCTCATCCCGGCTGTCGTAAGAAATATGAAACCCCAAATCGTTCGCCGAAATTTTCTCTGATGCCTGCATCAGGATTTCAAGCGGTTTTTTCAGTTTCCACCGATAAAACAAGCTGCCCATCAGGACGATGCCGACGGCAACCGTTAACAGGACAACCGCAACGAGGGAAGGCAGCAACCAATCGTTCACGGAAGAATAGCCGGCAAACCGCAACCGTATGCTTTCCGCCCATCTAAACTCCAATGTGATGACGACTAGTACGGCAATGAGCGTAAGGCAGCATAATAGGATGAACGATTGCAGCAAGGTTAACCGCTTCAGGCTCAGCCAGTTTATCATTTTCGCCATTTGTAACCCACTCCCCATACAGTTTCAATCCTGTCGCCGCAGCCATGCTCTTTCAATTTGATACGAATTCGCCTGATATGCTCCGCTATTACGGCGCTGTCGCCTTCGCCGTCCAGTCCCCACACTTTTTCAAAAATACGCTCTTTGTCAAACACCATTCCGGGATGCATGGACAACAGCTCTATAATATCGAACTCTTTTTTGGCCAAGGGAATTTGTACATCGTGGATGTAAAGCGCGCGCGCCGAATAATCAATGACCAAATCTTCGCTAAATCGTACGGACGTTTTCGTTTGGCTTCGCATCTCCCTGCGCAAATGTGCCTCTACCCTCGCGCCCAGCTCATGAAGACTGAACGGTTTGGCTATATAGTCATCCCCTCCGGCCTGAAATCCCGATATTTTATCCGCGTCCTCGCCACGGGCGGTTAGAAACAGGATCGGACAGGACACAAAATGCCGGATTTTCCTGCATAATTCCAGACCGTCAAGCTCCGGCATATTGATATCCAGCAACACAAGATCCGGTTGATTCTCTATTTGCCGCAGCGCCTCACTACCATCCTTCGCCTTCATCACAAAATACCCGTTTATTTCAAAGTAATCCGTGAGCAATTTGCGAAGATCGGCTTCATCATCTACGATCAGTATCTTTTTCATCTTGCCCTGTCCGCCTCCCCTATCAACTTCTCTGGATCCAGCATAACAAAAATCGCCGTCCGATTCCCGGCAGGGATCGTGAACGGCGACAATTTTAGAGTCACTACTTATGTAGCAGCCTTTTTGGCAAGGCGCCCGACCTTCCAATGTCGCTTCTGAACCATCCCCACTCTTTGGCGCTAGCTATGTACCGGTAGCTCTATTGTAAAACGTTACGTTACGTAAGGTTCAAGTGAAATCGGGGTGCTCTGCCAGAATTTTTTTGCGCTCTAATTTTTGAACACAAGCTATTGGTCCAAGCTTATGACAGCGACATGAAACGCTACTACAAGCTCGTGCGATCGTCATTCCCTTATTTGGACTCGATGCGCCCCAGCGGTATATTGCTCTCTTCTAGAGCCGCGCGAGCGGCTGGCCAGCTGGAGTCGTCGAGGTCGAGCTCATTTCGAAGATAGGCCAACGTGATCTGCTGGATCAAGGCGACTCGTTCGGGGCTCTCGTCCGTCGTCTCCGCAGCGCTGTAACCGGGGATCCCGCCAAGCGAGTGCTCGGCTCCGAAGAGGGTGAGCAGGCTCTTGCTGCCCGGGCTCAGGAAGTACGGGTCGGTGAACCAGTCCGGTCCCCGAGTGGACAGTTGGGACTGGTCATGATCTCCCGCTACCACGAGGGTCGGCGTGCTCATCTCGGCGAAGCTTGGGTTCATGAAGGGGAAGTGCTCTGCCGCGAACGGGCTCAAGTCAGCACCACCCTTGCCAGTCGTGGCAAGCAGCACGCCCGCCTTGATTCGTGAGTCGGACATATCCTCTCCCGGCTCGCCGTGGGTATCGAGAACTCGCGCGCCGAGCAGCATGCTCACCGTCTGGCCCCCCCAGGAGTGTCCGGCTGCCGCAATACGGCTTCGATCGAGGCGTCCACTGAGACCGGGAACGGAAGCTTCAAGTTGATCAAGCTGGTCGAGGATGCGCTTCATGTCCTCGACTCGGAAACGCCAGATCCGTGGCGTACGGGGATCTTCAGGAGGAAGGTTCAGCGTCCTCGAATCGAGATGGGTAGGTTGAATGACCACGAAGCCGTGAGCAGCCCAGTAGTCGGCCAACGGGCCGTAGCCATCCAACGACCAGCCAAAGCCGTGCGAGAAAACGATAATAGGCAATTCACTCCCAGTCGCGGGCGCAGACACTCGCACTTGCAGATCCTCGCCACGGTCCGGCGCTGATAGGACTACCGGCTTCACCGAAACGACTGGAGTAGGCACACTAACTTTAATTTTCATAATAAATGTTCCTTTCTTGAAAAAAGATTAGCCAAACCGTTACGGGGAGAAAGCGGTCAAGCTGGTTCCTGAAATAAACCGGCAGTTCCAGTTGATATGTCAACCTTCGTCAACTGTAGCATATTGTAGTTGACGCGTCAACCATGCTATGATGTTCCTATGAACAAGAACGAGCTAAACCAAGAGGAAATGCGAATATGGTATATGTGGAAAGGCTCCTTTCAGAGCATCTTCGGTCGCGTAATAAAAGAGATGTCTGAGCAGACTGGACTGTCAGAGGGTGATTATGGGGTATTGGATCGGTTAGCCCTTTTGGGGAATGGCAACCTTCGCCAACAGGAATTGGCCGACTCGATGGACTGGGACAAGAGTCGACTGTCACACCATTTGACGCGGATGGAAAAACGCGGACTTGTGATGAGGAAGCCGTTAGACACGGATCGCGGTGTTCAAGTCATCATCACTTCTATTGGAGAAGCGGCATTGGATGGTGCCCGTCCCATAGTTTCCAAGGCAATACGCAAATATTTCCTGGATCATTTAACTGATCAAGACATTGAGTCGATTACCAGGCTTGCGGAGAGTACAAAAACAGGGTCTTCCGCGTCTGGTAAACCACCTACGCCGTGACCCGTTTTTTGATGTCATTCCTTCAGAGGATAAGTCAATCGTACTCAATAAATAGAACTCTCCAGACGCGGAGAGTTCTTTCTTTTTTTATCCATATACTTCGCCTTGGCGACAGTTAAGCTATTATTCCTAATTATTTTTGCCGCACCTTCATCAACCACATCGGGAGTTTATATATAGTAAAATGTTATCGTAGTTCTACAACGATTATTTGTTATCAAATGAAGCTCAATACCCAACATTCAGGTGGTGATCGATCCATGACTGTGACTAACAGCAAAGCAAAAGCAATGGGAGCGTTTCTCAAATCACGCAGAGAACGACTTTCACCGGAGGATGCGGGCCTGGAGTTCGCGAGCGGACAACGGAAGACGCCCGGACTGCGGCGCGAGGAAGTCTCCGTACTAGCGGGCGTGAGCGTCACTTACTATACGTGGCTGGAACAAGGGCGAGATTTAACTCCGTCTAAAGATGTGATCGACAGCATCGCCGAAGCACTCCAATTATCTCCAGCCGAGAAGAGTCATTTATATCAGCTCTGGAACCCGCATGCATTCGAAACGCCTTTTGCGGGCCCAGCCGTCGTAGATCCGCATATGCAGAAGATTATAGATCAATTGACATACCCTTCTCACATCACCAATGAGAGAAGCGAAGTGCTCGCTTGGAACAAGGCAGCTCAGGAGATGTTCACCGACTTTGCTTCCATCCCTGTCCAAGAACGTTATTTCATGCGTTTGTTGTTCGAAGATACGGAAATGCGCAATCGCATCGTGAATATAGAAGAATTCTCAAGATATTCGGTGGGCGTGTTCCGAACTTACTATGATAAACACCGGGATGATTCTTGGTTTGAGACGGCAGTAGAGCATCTTACTCAGAACAGTCCTGAATTCGATCGATTGTGGGGACAATACGATGTCCAACTCAAAAAGGTCAACCGGATTGTTTTGCAGCCCCCCGGTATCCATCAACCTGTTGCTTATGATATCCATTCCTTGGTGAATTTGTCTGACCGCCCGGATATCCACATCTGCATTTACACCCCGGCTACAGAGGATCCGGGTTCTGACCGTTAATATTTTTACTAGTAAAAACGTTGTGTGGTTGCCTTGGTAAGGATCGATTAGAATGGGCTCATATTCGAATAATCCTAACGCCAGAAATGAGGGGTACCTATGCTGCAGCAAAGAAAACTAGGAGAAGAAGGACTTGAAGTGTCGGCCATCAGCCTCGGGACGATGATGATGCCTGACAACGACGAATCCGTGCGTACGATTCAGGGAGCATTGGATATGGGCGTGACGATGTTTGATACAGCCGACCTTTATGGGACGGAATACATGCTCGGGCGGTTTGGGGGAAATGAGAAGCTTGTCGGACGTGCACTTAAAGCTCGGCGCGATGAGGCCGTTATCGCCACCAAATTCGGAATTACACATGGTCAAGGTCCGAAAGGGGATCCCGCCTACATCAAGAAATCCGTTGATGCCAGCCTCTACAGTCTGGGACTGGATTACATTGATCTCTATTATCAGCATCGCCCCGACCCCAATACCCCTATCGAGGAAACAGTCGGCACGATGTCTGACCTCGTAAAGCAAGGGAAGATTCGATACATCGGATTGTCGGAGGCGCCAGTCGATATTATCCGACGGGCTCATGCGGTACATCCCTTAACCGCAGTCGAAACCGAATATTCCCTATGGAGCAGGGAAGTGGAGGACGAGGTTCTCCCGGTTCTTAAGGAGCTGCGTATCGGTCTAGTCCCTTACAGCCCGCTTGGCCGCGGCTTCCTGACCGGCCAGATCAAGAAATTTGAGGATTTGCCGGAAGACGACTATCGTCGCTATTACCCGCGATTCCAAGGCGAGAACTTCGCCAAGAACGTTGAGGTGGTCTCCCTGATCGAGAAAATGGCCTCTCAAAAAGGCTGCACTCCCGCCCAATTGAGTCTAGCCTGGCTCCTGGCACAAGGCGAGCAAATCGTGCCGATTCCGGGAACGAAACGATTGGACCGTGTGCAGGAGAACCTTGGAGCGCTGCAAGTGACGCTATCAGCTGACGATCTGGCGGAGATTGAACGTATATCCCCCAAGGACGTGGCCGCAGGTAGCAGATTCGGCGCCTTCTGACAAGCATCCGCCCTTTCTGCGTCAGAGTAAAGCCTAAAAAAATCGCGTCCTCCAAAGGAGAACGCGATATAAAACAGCTTCACTCTGTATTTCAACATCGTCATGAACGTTTTCTGGCGACCACCGCTAACCGGCCGTTTTCGTTCGAGTACTCGCACGTGGACAGTACAATAAGCTTGTCGCCATACCGGGCTGTTACGCCCGTGTCATAAAGAGCGAGTTTTTTGATGTTCTGAACATACGATTCGAACTCGGCGGGCGAACTTACATTCTCAATCTGGTAGTATTTAAAAACGTCGTCCGATTTACGATAAACTTTTGACAGAATAACGGCAACAATCTCATACTCTTCCTTTTCATAAAGCGTGCTGAACTGGAACGTTGCATGCTCTTTATAAAAGCTTTCGTCCTTGTACTTCATTAAATCTTTAAACATCCAGCCGCTTTTCATGTGATGCCCATGAATCAGCATAATGTCCGAACCTTTGGTCCGGCTATGCGCGTCCATAAAAGGGAGGCCGCCTTTGTTTTCCTTTTTATCGAAATCATGATTGAGGTAGTACTCCGCATCCTGTGGATTCTGCATGACCGGGTACTCAATTCGGGTGCCGTCCATCTTCAGCCAGCCGACGATGTCCGAGTTCCTCTCGTAAAGTTCTCGAAATTCGGGAAGCATGACCGGCTCATTCGCCTTATTGAACAAAACGGAGGGGGATGCAGCCCCTCCGCCTTTGTCCGATCCTTCCTCCCAAGCTGTTGCCAGCTCTTCGATTTTCTGCTTCTCAGCATAATCCCGCAGGAAAATTCTCGCAACATTGACGAGAGAAAATACCAACACAAGGAAAGAAACGGCGATAAGAATTTTTTTGGTTTTGCTCATTTTCTTACCGCCTTTCCGGTCATTGGATGTGCTTTTTCTTCTTGTTACCGAGTAGACAGAACCCGATTGTCATCAAGGACATCAGCGCCAAAGCCATATAGAAGATTGGCGATACGCTGTTGTCTCCGGTTTCCGGAGCATCGTCCAGTTCGTTATTTCCATTGCCCGCACCCTTATCGGCTAAGTCGCTGACATCAGGCACGTTGTCGATGTTGTTATTCCCATTGTTGACGTTGCCAGGCTCGGAGCCAGGTTGGTCAGGAACAGGGCCTGGGTTCTCCGTCTCTGGTGCTGGGTTGACAGGACCTGGGTTCTCCGGCTCTGGTGCTGGGCTGACAGGGCCCGGATTCTCCGGCTCTGGTGCTGGGCTGACAGGGCCCGGATTCTCCGGCTCTGGTGCTGGGTTAACAGGGCCCGGATTCTCCGGCTCTGGTGTTGGGTTAACAGGGCCCGGTCCGCCGCCGGTGTTTATCGGCTTCATCGGCACGTCGTATCTTACAATGTCAAAATCGACAGAAATCGTATCACTTCTGTGCGTCTCGTATCCGTCCTTCGTGACGATCAGATAATAATCCGCTTCAGGAAACACCATGTACGCATAGAAGCCATTTGCGTCGCTATCTTGCTCCGGGCTCTTGTTGTCGTGCGGAGCAAAATTCGGAACTGAAGGAAGCGTTACTTTCGTATCCGGAATACGGCCGTTATCTCTATTCCGCTTCGTATCCGCATAATACAGTGTAACTTTGGCTCCGGCAATTTTCTTGCCAGTGTGAGCATCTCCTGTCGTTTCATCATAAACCGTACCGTAAGGGTCGACCAATTCCTCGGAAATATTCAGCTCTCCGTTAGCCTTCACGTCCAGTTGCGTCACTTTGAGGAGCAATTCTTCGCCGGTCTCGGCTTTATAGCGAACTTCCATGGTGTACTTCTGCTCGCTTAGCCCTTCCACGGAGAAGGTTCCGTTGGAAGCCATCGGAAACGCCTTGGGACGACCGTTCTCCTGAATATAATTGCCGTCCTTGTCCTTCAAATAGATATGCATCTGGCTGGCAAACGAATTGTTGAATAGCGCTGTTGTTCCATCCAACTGCTTGAACAGAACGATCCCTACCGCCGTAATGTCCGCCGGAACGGTCTCGTCCGTCACGCTGCCGTCTACTTTTGCTTTTTGCGTGAACTCGACAGGAACATCCTTCCCGCCTACCCGATACACCTTCGTATACGTGATCGTATAGTCGGTATCCGCCTCGGCAGGGACGAAATATTCACCCTGCTCATTCGTCCAAACCGTCTGCTGTTCGTTGTTCTTCTTGTTCGTCACGATGATTTCCGCGCTCGGAATGACTTCTCCTGTGTTGTTGTCACGCAGTACGCCTTCCAGATACGGGCGGGTATTGACAAAGTGCGCTTCAGCCACTCTTTTCTCCGGAATGGTACCTGTGCGAACGAGACTTTCAGGATCCGTCACATAGCCGTCCTTCGAATAATCATCCTGGGTCACCGTATACTTGAGATACGTCGGAAGACCTTCTATAACGATCGTCTGGCCGTCGGTAAGCTCGAAGGTGTCTCCGCTCGTAATCGTTCCCTTGCTGCCGTCCGACTTCTCATAGGCGTAGGATTTGTCCGATCCCTCGCCTGTAAAGGTGAGCGTGTACTGGAACGGCTTCGACTTGTCGTCGTCTTTGCCTTTAATCGTGTTGCTGATGAGCAGGCCTCCTTCGATGACTCGCACGTTCGTGAACGGGGCGTTTTCGTCGTTGCCTTCCATGACTCCGGTATAATACCGTTCCTCAGGGTTGGTCACGTATTCGTCGGCGGTGTAGTCCTTCTCGGTAACTGTGTATTTCAGACCTTCAGGCAGACCCAAAATATCCAGCGTCTCTCCATGCTTGAGTGTGAAGGATTCGCCAGACTTGATCGTTCCCGGTGTACTCGTCGCGCCATCCGACTTCGTATACGCGTAGCTTCCATCCTTGCCTGCTTCTTCAAAGATGACAGTATACTCGAACGCCTTCGTCTTGTCGCCGCCATTGCCCATGACCGTATTGCTGATCGTCAGCTTGTTGACGGTCCGATCATTGGTAAAGCCCGCTTCGCGATCGGCACCCGCCATGACTCCCTCATCAGATAATCCCACAGGGGTAGTCGTGTAGCCATCATTCTTGTAACTGTCCTGGGTGATCGTGTATTTCAAATTGTCGGGAAGATCCTTAATTTTAAAGGTCTCGCCATCCTTGAGCGTGAAAGTATCGCCGGATTTGATCATGCCCGTTGTGCCGTCTGAATGCTCATAATCGTAGGCTTGATCCTTTCCTGCACCGTCAAAGGTCACTGTGTACTTGAACGGCTTGTCCAGTTCTGCGCCGTCGCCGGTTACGGTATTGCTGACGGTCAGATCGTTAACGTATCTCTTGTTGACAAAATCTGCTTTATGGTCGCCTTTATTCACGATCGTGCCGGACAGCTCTCTCGTCTCCGGCTCAGTTGTGTAACCGTCAACGGTCGTATAATCGGCCTCGGTTACGGTATAGACGAGATCCGCAGGCAATGCCGGGAGCGCCACAGATTCCCCGTGCTTCAGGGTAATCTTGTCTCCGCTCTTGATCTTGCCATACGTATTATCTGGCTTCTTATAGGTGTACTCTCCGTCCTTGCCTTCGCCGGTGAAGGTCACGGTGTACTCGAACTCTTTGTCCGGATCGCTGCCGTTGCCTTCCACCTTATTGCTGATGGTCAGCTTACCTTGGGCCGGTGTGGGCACGACCAGCGGATTAGTGCTATCTACCAGATTGCCGTCCACCCAGATAGGGTTAAATGGTGTACTAGACACACGCACGTTATAAACTCGCTCGGTAGGCAGATAGGTCGTCTCGTCGATCCAGGTTTCCTTCAGATCGTAAAGTCCTACCTCGACGTTAAAAATCAGCTCGCCTTTGCTGTCGGTAACTCCCTTGATCGGAGCGCCCTTCTTGTCAAGAGCTACCGTACCGTCCTTGTTATACAGCGTAAACTCTACGCCCTGCAGCGGCTTGCCGTCCGGATCGACCTTTTTCAGCTTCAGAATAGGCTGCCATCCGGCACCGCCACTAATGTCTGCACTTTCTACCGTGTATTCCGCATGGCTGCTGACATCCTTTGCGGCATCGTCGCCCATCATCTGCACATTGTTGCCCGCCTTGTCGCCGACACCGAGTACAGTGCCGTCGATTTCAGTCTGGTAGACGAACAGATACAGCTTGTTCGGGTTCGCCATCTTGAAGGTCAGAGTCGTTGTCCCGTCTGTCTCCTTGTTTGCCGCCACCTTGACCTCGCTGTCCGGAGCGTACAGATCAAGAGCCTCGCCGTCCTGGGCCAAAGCTCCGCTAGCCGTTAGCTTGGCAGGATAGACCGCCATATCGGGAGCCCGGAGCGAGAGTCGGTCAAATTCATCATTGCGCAGTTTAAGTCCCTTGCCTAAGGTATCCTGCAAGTAGGCGGTATCCTTCACGGTAAATGGCGGGGCATATTCCACGGTCCACTCCAGCACGCCAGGCGCTGCTTTTTTCACTGTTTTGTTTATGGACTTTGACGGAGGAACGATGACTTTACGCTGAATGGGCGTCTTGTTATCCCGCTCGACGTCGACTACCGTATTCTCGTCTCCCCATTTGATGCGCAGCTCTGCCTTGTTATATACCGTCTGTTCTGTCTGGCCGGCATCGGCATATTGCTTGAGGGTTGCAGCCGTTGGCCCCGCCTTCACCAAAATCACGTAGGGCTGGTCCAACTTCGTAAAGCTAAACGTCCCCGCGTTGCCTGCGGCAGAAAAGCTTACCAGATTTTCGGGAGCGGCAATAGGTACACCAGCAGTAGCGTCGACCCTTAACCCATAATCGGCTCTTGCCCCTTGATAAATCTCAAATGCTTTCCCCTCGGAATATGGCTTAAACTCCCAGCCCTCGGGGAGGATGTCGACCACCTGAATATTTTGTGCGACATGCGTGCCGCCATGCTTGGCCATTTCCTCGGTTTTGATTCCATTGGCATTGACCGACAGACGGAAGGTTACCGTGTTGCTCGACCGGTCATAGGCCGCTCTTGTCCAATAGTCCTTCTCATTTCCGGAGTAGATAAAACTGTTGACCTGATTTGGCGCAACATTATCTTCCACACCGGTTGCCGGGTTCACCGGTTTTGACGCAAAGAGCATGCCCTTGGTCAGCATGCCGCTGTTGAAGGCGTTATTGTTCGAACCTGCGCCCATTACATAAGTTCCACCGTCGAACAGAGATACCTGATTGTAAAAATTAGTCCCGAAATTGTGTGCAAAATGCTTCCAGTTCGTCAAGTAAGTATTAAAGGTATACGTATGTACCTTCTCTCCGGTTGTAAGGCCGGTGACGGCCAGGATCTCGGCGACGACCTTGCCATTTTGGGTAATGGTGTAGACTTTTTCGGTTAACCCATCGGCAGAGCTAAAGGAACCTGGCTTATACCGCTGCCAGTATCTTGGATTTGCCGTATTTTTGGTTCGTATTGCCGTCAAGAGTGCCGAATCGATGGGCGGGCTGACCTGAACGTTATTCCAGTCTATTTCGCTTCCATCTCCGTACACGAGCAGGTCATAAATGTTCCCGTCCGGCATCGCGTCCAGCGGCTTAACGGTCACCTTCCATCCTAAAGTACCTGATGTCAAATCACCGCCGTTGGCCGTCTTGCTCAGGCTATTGGTCGCTTTGTTGACTGTTGCCTGGTCTGTTACCCCGATATCGTTGTTTTGCCCGTTCCCGTCTATCTGATCCAGATTCCACTTGGCGGTAGCCTTGTTAGTAAAGCTAGTTTGAGTGCCGGTAATGTCGGTGACAATGACCAGCCTCACCGGGCCTTCCACTTGTCCGAAGGAATAGACATCGTCTGCGGGCTTTGTCGTAATCGTATTGATATCCGACCATACATTTGCTTCAGACTTCTGAAACGTTGCCGACTTGAAGGAGAGCCCGGGAGGGATGATATCCGTTATTGCCAAGTCTTGCAGAGGCTTCCTGTTGTATTTGCCATTATGGTTAACCGTAATGGTCCATGTGATGGTGTTATCCTTGTAGTTCTGCACGCCGTCCTTCTGAAACCAGACGGGCTTGAGCGCAACAGTCCACAGATTACTTGTTGCCAGCTCCGTATTGTCCGCTTTCAGCAATTTTACTGCGCTTGTTGCCGTACCAGTTGTCGCACCATTGCTTACTTGTTGTGTTGAGCTGAAGTCCCAGCTACTATCATTATACCGATATTGTTTATAATATTTTTCCTTAGGAATCCAGGTTTCGAAGTTGATGATTGCCGTATCGCCGATATTGTCAGGGAAGGTGTAAGTCAGCTCGCTCCCATTATAGTTCGGCGCTGCTCCTGCCACGACATTGTTGGCGGCATCCTTTACCTCGAAAGAACCTGTCACATAATTGCCTACATTAGTCAAATCATTGGAAAATATCGTTCCGTCCAGCGGCAGCTTGATGTTCACGTCGTCCATGTCAGTCGCGGTGACGATCGCTTGCCATTTAACTTTGCCGGCTTGAAAATCGGTGCTGGATATCTCAACCCTGCCTCGCTGCTGCGTATAGCTCACAAAGCTGTCCGTGTTACTGTTGGAGCGTAAGCTGATGCTATACTTTGCTGTAACTTCCGGGTTTTCCAGCATGTAGCCGCTCCCGAATAAGGCGAGGGGCTTGGTCGTGCCGTAGTCCATTCCCGCCACATCGGCGTTTGCGGTTGTGTCAAAGCGGAAGTTTACGTTCGTCCCCTGGAGGAATAAGCTGTCATCGCCGTCAAAAACGACCTTAATGCTGGTCTCGGTGAAATAAGCGGTGCCCAGCTTGTAGTTTTGCCCGAACAGGGTGACGTCCAGAACTTTTGTGGCGTTCGTCAAGGTTACGCCCTTAAAATAATCCGCTTGCTTTAACTCAATGAAGTCGCCCTTCTGGATGTAAGTGTCCGGATTCTTTTCATCCGTTTCACTATCGCTCCGCATCGGCACACGTAAAGTTCCCGACGTGATTGTAAAAGTCTGCCTGCCGTTGATCTTGTCAACGTTCGGGTCGTAGCCAGGGGCTGTAGTAGACTTTATCTCACTCGAAGGAGTCCCTTGGGAAACCGTCAGCGGAAAAGGGTCATTTTTACCCATAAATAAACTCGTCTTATCCGTTGGCCCCACCGCTAACGGCGTGATATCCGGGGCCCCATATACCGCTTCGGTTACCGACGGTTCGGTCGCGTCCGGCGAGCCAACCTCGCTGACGGTTACCGCCCCGGAATCGCTCAGCACGCTCTCCGCATATGCAGCAGCAGAGAACATCACCGTCTGCAACGCCAGCAGAACAGCTAGGCAGAAAGCCATTACAGATTTTCCTACACTACGTTGTCGTCTCAATGCAAAATTCTCCTCCACTCCCTAAATTTATGGCGACATCCAGATCATCCACCCGATATAACGCTCAAGCGAATAGATATATTTCATTGCTTGATCCCAGCGGCCTGCACATCATAAAGTCTTGCAGAATTCCACAAGAACGAGTAAGTTGCCGTTGGAGTGTAGGGTATTGATCAGGCTTAGTATCTTTTCTCCTTTCCTCCGACATTTTTCGCCATTAATTAATGAAAAATTACATATTACGCCAATTCTCTACAGCGCACTCTTCATTTTACTAGAGCTACCTATACAAATTCTCGACAACCATTCGGCAAAGAAGCAAGTTTATGAATGGAAGCACTTCTGTAAATAAGCCAAAAACACGCCGAATCGGCGTGTTTTCTTTGATTGGTTGCTTTACTTCGCCAACTGGAAAGCATAAAGCGTTATATAAAATATTCTCCTTAATGACGAAAAACGTGCCCCGGGTAGGTTCCGGCCAGTTTGGACTTCTGCCTGACAAACTTAAACTTCTCCTCCAACTCCTTGGGTACCTCCATCCCTTCGGAAAGCTTGAAGCCAACCGCCCGCTTCTTCAGGTCGTCGACCGTATACATCACGTTAACCCCCAGGCTCTGGAACATGCCGTTACTTAGAGTACGGTTCCCGATCAAAATTCTGACCACCCGAATACCGGCCTCAACATCTTGCGAATCCAATAAGCGATGATCGTCCCTGGGTTCCATGAACCAGGATTCTGCAAGTACTCCATGTATTGATCGTTAATTATATAAGTCCATGTGGAAGTAGGGCTCTTCAGCCCGAACTCTTCCCACTTCGCCGGATCGTTCGATCCTCCGAGCTTTACGAGCATATTTGCCGAAGCTCTATTTATTTTAGCCGGAATATGCTCGAAGGCCTGGATGATTTGCGTATGAAATTCGTCGATCGGATTGCGGTTAGCAAGTTTCGTCAAATGGATGCTTTCGCGAATGTATGAAACATATTCTAGATGCTCAGCCCAGAACTTGTCGATATAATAAAGCCGTACCCGCTGCTCCGAAGGGCTCATCGGCGTCTCGCCTTTCAAAATTTCGAGCCGTTCCGCGTATAGAATACGTCGCTGTTCCTCCACCATATCCGAATAACCGTTCAGTTCCTGGCGGATATGGAAGTTCTGGCCCATCATAACGCGCTGAATATGCGTAATTTTGCTGTAGAGCACCGACTCTCCGAGTGCTTCGTCCTGCCTAAGATCACGATAGATGGGCGGAATCGCTTTATCGATACCAAACTGAAGGATCAAATCGTCCTCCAAGCTCACAAAAAATATGGAAGCCCCTGGGTCGCCTTGGCGGCCAGAACGACCGCGCAGTTGGTTGTCGATCCGCAAGCTTTCGTGCATATGCGTACCAATCACGTATAACCCGCCCAGCTTGGCGACAACTTCTGCCTGCGTGAGGTTACCTCCGCCGAGCTGGATATCGACGCCGCGTCCCGCCATATTCGTAGACACCGTCACAGCACCGATTTCACCCGCTTTGGCGATGATCTCTGCTTCTCTTGCGTCGTTCTTCGCATTCAGAACTTGGCAAGGTACGCCGGCAGCCGCTAGCGCCTCTGCCAGCATGTCAGACTCCCCAACGCTTGACGTACCAATGAGAATCGGACGTCCCGCCCTATGGACGGTCGAAATTTCTTGTACAAGCGCCTTAAGTTTGGCTTCTTTATGGGTATAAATCCGGTGCGGATGGTCGATACGTATGTTTGTCCGGTTCGGCGGAATTTGCACGACTTGCAGTGCATAAATATTTTCGAATTCCATTGCGGAAACGTGCGCGGTAGCCGTCATTCCGCTAATCTTCGGATATAGGCTAAGGAAGTGTTGAAGGGTGATCGTACCGAGAATTTTCCCGCCGGCTAAGGACTGCAACCCTTCTTTGGCCGCAAGAGCCGCTTGAAGCCCATCCGGCAAATGTCTGTTCTCCGCCACGCGGCCGGTATATTCGTCAATCAGCTCGATTTTACCGTCCCGGACGATGTAATCGACATCTTTTTTCAATAACGACTCCGCATGCAACGCGCAATTCAACGACGATAACAAATGGCTATTATGGCTTTCGTACAAATTGCCGCATTCCAGCAGCGATTCCACTTTCGCAGAGCCCGCTTCATTTAAATAAACATTCCGCTTGAACTCGTCGAAATCGTAATGCTCATCTTGCTCAAGCTGCCTAGCCACTTCTGCGAAACGAATGCCATCGCTGCCGGAAGATCCCGGCTCACCGGCGATGACCAGCGGCACCCGCGCTTCGTCGAGAAGCAGCGAATCTGCTTCGTCGACGATGACGTAGTGGAAAGGACGGTGCACGGTATCGGCTTCGTCTAGGGCGATCGTGTCCCGCAAATAATCGAATCCCGCCTCTTTGGCCGTCACATAGGTTATATCCGCGGCGTACGCTTCTCGTTTCTCGGACAGGCTCATGCCCGCTTGAACCGATTTTACCATTAACCCGAGGAAACGATAGATCGGGCCCATCCACTCCGCATCTCGATGTGCCAAATAATCGTTAAAAGTCAGCACATGAACGCCTTCGCCTGTTAGCGCATTTAGATAAGCTGGCATAACAGCAGAAAGCGTTTTTCCTTCGCCGGTATGCTGCTCGATCAAAAATCCCTCGTGCAGAGCGATGGCAGCCATGATCTGGACAGCGTAAGGCTGTAATCTGAGCGTTCTCTTCGCTGCCTCGCAGACTAGCACATAGGCATCAACAAGCAGCTCGTCCAAAGGCGTCCCTGATTTTGCTTCTTTTTGCAGCCGGAGGGATTCGGCTTGAAGCTGCCCATCGTCCCAAGCTTCCAAACTCCGTTTCCTGATGAGCTCCGCTTGGTCCCGATAGACTTTCAGCTTATTCTGGGTAACGCGATCTTTGAATTTTTGCATCAACTTGGCGGCTAGATTCATCGGAATTTGATCCCTCCCAGGTTTCCTACTCATCCTTTAAACGTCGTTGGTACAAAACAACTGATGCAATCGTAAATACAACCGTCCATGCCAAAATAATGAGGAGGGGCTTTAATAAGTCTCCCGTTGTAAAATGTGTATTGCGTATACCTAGCAAATGCAAAAGTTGAATGCTGGGTGTAAACTCCAGCGCTTTGAAAATCGGAAAATCATCCATTAGTAACATTCCCCCATATGGTACCGCAGTAAATACGATTAGCACAGGGATTATAGAGAAAGATGCTTCAAGCACCGTCTTGGAGAATAAACCAGAAATCGTCCCGGCCGCTGTGTATAGAATAATTGAAAGAAGGATTGCTGCCACAAACGCCCATATACTAACTGGCTCATAGCCAAATAGATACGTAGCAATGGCCAAAATAACAACAGACATGACAAAGACTAAACTACTTTTACCGATTAAAACATCCACAGTCGTGGCCGGAGTCATCATTAATGATCGTAAAGTGTTACGCTCCTTTTCTTCCGCAATCAAGCAAGCTTGTGCAAAACTCGGCAGCATTACAAACGAAGTATTTAGAATTAAACCGAAAGTTGCAGTCGTCAAATCCGAGGGGGCACCTCGAAGACCCAATGCCATAATAATTGGAAAAATCAACAAAAGGGAGACGGCATAATTTCGTGAAAACTCTTTATAATCCTTCACAAATATCGCTCGCGCACGTTTCAATGAGATACTCATAGTAACTCACTTCCTGTCATTTTAATGAAGATATCACCCAGGCTTGGCTCTTTCGTTTCCAATCGATCAATGAACCCTTGTTTCATCCAATCGGCTACTTGATCAGCCGTTCCATCATTAATCGGGAGCTCGTAGGCATGCCCATTGATTAACTCAACACAAACTACGTTTTCTCGATGCTGTTTTTTAAGTTCCTTGGGTGAGCCGATGGTTTGAATTTGTCCCCGATACAAAATCGCTACTCGATTACATAGCAATTCTGCCTCGACCATATCATGCGTAGTTAAGAAGATCGTTGTCCCTTTCTCATTTAAGTAGCGCAAGCCTTTATGAATATGTGTTGAGTTTACTGGGTCCAAAGCCGAAGTAGGTTCATCCAAAAATAATAATTCTGGCTCATGGATGACCGCGCATGCCAATATGACACGCTGACGCATCCCTTTCGATAAGAGATTGACTTTCTTTTTGCGCTCTCCGTTTAAGTTCACAAACTGCAGCACCTTATCGATTGAAGATCTGGGAAGATCATACAATTGGCGATACAGCTCCAAATTTTCCTCAATCGATAATCTTTCATATAATCCGCTGTTATCCGTCAAAATGCCAAAGCGCATCTTCTGGGCAGACCGCTGCATCCTCTCCGCCGGCTCGTTAAATACGCTTGCCTGTCCGCTTGTCGGATTTAATTGCGCCGTTAAAATCTTTATTAATGTCGTTTTTCCTGAACCACTCGGACCTAGGAAACCAAAAATTTCACCTTTCGGAATGGAAAAGGACACGTCTGCTAACGCATCCTTATTTCCAAATCTTTTTCGAATATGTTCGACCTGGATAACAGCCATTAACACCACATCCTTAAGTTGTTCGCTTAAGTATATAGGGATTGCATATCTCCAGCCATCAAAATCCGCCGAAATGTAGCTGTTATCGCCTGAATTGTACCGCTTAATGCTTGAATGGTCGACAATTTCCCCGGAAATTAAATGTTGAGAAGCGCTTTTAAATCTTGCAATTTTGAACGAGATAACGGGACCACGGCATCTTGACCCGTATTTAAGCGCAAGCTGTAGCTATTCTTCGTCCATGTAATAATCTCTCTTACTTTTTGCAGATTAACGATGTAGGATCGATGACACCTAAAAAAACCGAAATTTAACAACCTCTGCTCGAGCTCGGTTAGCGTCAAAGCACAGACATAATTTTCTCCACCTACATGCACAAGGATTGAACCATCCATACTTTCTATGTAATCGACTTCAGGAGGATCAAATAAAATCACCTTGTCATTTTTTTTCGTATAAATCTTCTGCAAGGTGATATTGCCCCGATCTTGTTCCGCTTCCTGATTATTATCTTCCGAGTCCCGAATATCCAATGGATGAAAACCGAGCTCGTTCAATCGATAAATGGCATCACAGGAAATAAGGGCATCCTCTAAATTCGAGGTTAAAATTAAAATCTGCTTCTCTTTCGAAAGGTCATCCAAAATTCGTTTAAAATGACGACGGTCTTCTTCTTCCAAGTAAAAGTAAGGTTCCTCCAATACAATCGTAGGCTGATGCGCAAAAAAGACACGCAGCAATGTCACATATATCCTTTTCGATGAGCTTAGATCCCTGATCCTTACCTTCCGCTCTTCTTTTAAAGCAAAATAATTCATTAACAGAGCGACACGGTCATTCCTCTCCGTTACACGGATTAGAAAAACGATCAGCTCTTCCACCGTTAAACGAACATACTCGTTTTGCCCAGCTCGAAACAAATAATATTGGGAATGATGCGTCAATTGATTCATTAAAAGCTGCTTTCGCTTCAAGTCCGTTATAATGCCGATCGATTGGTTCGATGTCATATTTAATTCGATCTTCGGTAGAAGTAATTTCCCATTATCATAGATTGGTTGAAATTGCATGCCGTCCTCCCGGTCAGTACCGCTATAGGATATATATATAACAATTATAATGTTGGGATACTTTTTTGTCATAGATATCAACAAAGGTCGGGAAAATACGATGAGAGAGGATTGTTCATGTTACCACGCATTCAAAATTTGGATCGGCTTACACTCAGCGCTAGATCATAAACGTATTTATGGGGCGGTTCTCCAAATCCATGCCCCGCAAGGATAGCCACAAAAAAACTTGCCATTACTTATGACACGGTTCACCTTAACGGAGCAATCGGCGAAAATAATGGCCACCTAAACGGTGCCTCCTAAACTGGATCAAAAGAAGCCTTAAAAAAAGCCTCCACGTAAATGTCGACCTTCTTTCGTCTTCCTTCGATATGAATCGATGCAACCTTCTTTTTAATCTTCACCCAAGTTTTTTAGATTTCCTGTATGATGATGTTATGAAAAGAATATTATCTTTCATGGATTGGGGTATATTCGCTCTTCGTTTATACCATTATATTTTGCTGTTGTCCCGGGTTCTGGCAGTAAGTGAGTTTTCGAACCGAACATTATTAAACGTGATCTGGCTGAGCATAGCTCTTGTCGTCCCTTTGCTGTTCTGGTTTCCTGGGCGCCGGATGAACAAGGTCTGGTTTTGCATACTGGAGCTATTGCTTGGCGGTTCTTATTATGTGAATTCTGTCATTCATCCGGATCTGACTTCAAAAGCGGACTATTTGCTGCCGAGTCTTACAATGGGGTACTTATTGACTAAGCAAACCCTTTGGATCATTCCCTTACTTGTTCTCATTCCCTTTTCCTTTCAGTCTTTCCTAAGATTATCTTGGGAGCAAACCCTAAGTATCGGAACAGACAATCTGCTGTTCTGCTTCATTGGTATGTGGGCAAGCTTCGTAGCCAATGCGTATGATCAGAAGAATAAACTGGCAGCCGAAGTGGAGCATCAAAATAAACTGTTAACTCACTACTCGGCCGAGATCGAGAAAATGACTTTGCTTGAAGAGCGCAACCGCATGTCCAAGGAGCTTCATGATACACTGGGGCATTCCTTTATCTCACTCATTCTGAGCCTCGATGCTTCTATTGCCCTTATGGATAGCAAGCCTGCCGAAGCCAAAGATCGGTTAATTCGCTTAAGAACATTGGCAGAGAAAAATCTGGACGAAATGAGGAACATCGTACACGAGATGGGGGAAGAAGAGGAATCCAGTCTGATCCGACAGGTTGAATCCCTAGTGGTCCGTTTCCGGGAGCACACGGGTACGGCCCTGACATGGAGTCTGCCGGAGACAGAGTGCTCCATACGTTTTGAGGTACGGCAAGCGATCCTTCGGGTTATCCAGGAGTCCTTTACAAATGCACTAAAACATGGAAAGGCGTCTCAACTGCATCTGGAGCTTAGATTTTCTGAGAGCCATCTGCAATTGTCCATTCGAAATAACGGCAAACCGATCGACAAGCTAAATTATGGTTTCGGCTTGACCACGATGAAACATCGGGTTGAGCGGTTGGGAGGCAGCCTACACCTATCATCTGTGGAGGGAACTCCAGTGATAACCGAAGTCCGATGCGAGATTCCGCTGAAAGGAGTGATGCCGTATGGTGAAGATTAAAGTGCTGCTGGCTGATGATCAAGAGTTAATTCTCGAGAGCTTACATATCGTGTTATCCATGGAACCGGATTTGGAAATTGTCGGTTTAGCCAAGGATGGCGAAGAAGCCATAAAGGGCTGCGATCAGTTTATGCCGGATATTGTGTTGATGGATGTCAACATGCCTGTCATGGACGGCGTCGCTGCAACGGCCCTGATTAAAGAGCGGATACCTGCAACCAAAATCATCATGCTGACCTCCCATAAGGAAGTAGAACATGTGTTAGCGGCTTTAAGCTATGGAGCAGAAGGATATCTACTCAAAGCCATTCATCCCAGAGACCTGGCTGCAGGCATACGGGTGGTCCATGCGGGAGGGACATTAATTTCGCAGGAAATGGCGAGTAAAATGATCAAGAACATGAACAATACCACCCCTGCGAAAAATAATGAATTTGGGCTCACTGCCCGTGAAGTCGAAGTGCTGCATAAGCTGGCTACTGGCCTGCGTAATCAAGACATTGCCGAGGCGCTGTATCTTAGTGAAGGGACGGTCAAAAATTATATCTCCACGATTTATTCGAAGCTGAATGTGAAAGGAAGGCGGGAGGCCACCCGTAAAGCCCGAGATTCGGGATTTATGGATCATTAAAAAGCCGATCCCCAAGAAGCTGGTAACCTATTAGGGTTGCCGGCTTTTTATGAATATAGCCATAGAATAAATTATGACAAAAGCGCACTGTCTCTTTATGACTTTTTCAGCCTATACTCATAGCATCTAACAACAGAGGAGGCGATGAAAGACATGAAGAAAAAAATGTCTAAAAATAAAGAGCTGCTGCAGAATGGCAGGAAGTTAAGTGCTTGGAGTTCATTTTGGCGTTTTCCAATCGTCTGGATGCTTGTGGGAGCTATCGGTATTGTTCTTATCGATACGTTGTTCCGACAGCTGACTGAGCGAGGGGATGGGATGATTTCCCTTGTCCTTACACTAGTGATGGGGTTGCTGGCCATCATGGTTTATAAGCTCACGCTGACATACCTAGCCCGGCGTTCCACTCCAGAGATAGCTAGGCAACGCGCAGGGATTGAAGCTGTCCTTGGCGTACTTACCGGGACAATCTTTATCGCAGGGTCCGTCTTTATTATTATGGCTCTGGGAGGGTACTCCTTTCAGTGGGCAAGTTCTGCGAATGCGGGTTCTGTTCTCATATCCTCCATTGGAGCAGCTATAGGAGCAGCCATTATCGAGGAACTTATCTTTCGTGGACTTATGTTTCAAGCCATTGATAAATTGGGAGGGAAACTGCTCGCACTTGCTGTGACCTCACTATTCTTTGGAGTTGCCCATCTTGGAAATCCAGGGGCAACATTATGGAGCGCGTTCGCCATAGCCCTGGAAGCAGGTGTTCTGCTCGGAGCGGCCTTCCTGTGGCGGCGGAACTTATGGTTTGCCATGGGGCTGCATTTTGCATGGAATGCCATTGAAGGAGTGCTAGGCATTCCTGTTTCCGGACACTCAGCTCCCGGTCTATTTACTGTAGAGGTGAACGGTGCCGCACTTCTCACAGGGGGCGATTTTGGACTTGAAGGTTCCATTGTTCCGGTTGTAATCAGTCTTCTGATCTCCATTCCAATGCTAATTGGGGCTGCACGTTATCGAAGGATTGAGGCCCGGAACCTTCCTGTATCAAAGTAAACGACTGACCTGATCCCTCCTAAGGACGCTGTACCCACCAATATAAACACTTGCAGACATAAATCGAAATGAGCCCGGTATAATTACCGGACTCATTTCATGAAACTGCCCAATACATATGATATCTGGCCATTTAAGGCCACTTCACAGGTGAAGCAGCCTCTATTTCATTAAAGGCTTCGACACGGATACGAGAAGCTCGCTACCGCCTGAAATGACCGCCACTTCAGGCGGTCCAGGAGGGTGCGGCATCTGGTTCGCGATCCACCGCTCCCCCGTTCCGACAAAGGTCGAAGATGTGAACGGAAGCGTGACTTCCGCATCCATGCCTTGGTTGACCCCCTCCATATCGATTTGCTTCTGAGTCAAGGTTAGCTCATAGGATGAAGTCAAGCCATCATACTCTGCCGTGATGAGTACGGTTCCTTCCGAAATCGCCGTTACTACACCGCTAGCGCTGATCTCCGCTATAGTTGGATCACTGCTTGTATAGATGACGTTTGTCCCTACCTTTTCACGGCTTCCATCGCTATATACTGCGGTAGTCACCGTATGATCACTCTCGCCAACGACCAGTGCAGACATTCCCTCGAGCTCAAGCTCAATCAGGCTAACCGGCTCTTCTTCGTTACCTTCTGATACCGATTGTAAAACAGGTCGCTTAGCCATACCGTCCCATCTCCAAATCGCGTTAAAGTCCCACCCTAGCCTGTCGGTATAGGTGGATGGAGTCTTTATTTCAGTTTCAGTTAGGCCTAATCCTTTAAGGGTTGTTAATGCTCCTTCAGCGACACCTTCTTTATTCACTATCATGCCGTCAAATGCATAATTATTTTCGAGCGTAGCGGTGTGCCCCGCAAGAACTCGTCCCATCACCCGGTTGGCCATCGTTGGCGCCGTAACCGAAGGGCTCAAGGCAATGACATTTCTGATGACCGTATCATTGTATCCGTATCCAGTCACTCCGCCCGCATTGCTCGTCATCGCTCGAATGGTTCCAGACGCATACACGTCTTCTGTTAGGCTGCCTGAGTTCGTAATTCCGATTAGGCCGCCGGCCTGACTTACCTGAGCGGTCACATCGGCGGTTGAATAGCTGTTTCTTACGATACCATTAGAATAGCCTACTAGCCCCCCCACTGTGCTGGAGCCTGTAATGGAGCCTGTTGAGAGACTATTCTCTACCTCGCCATTGTTCGTATTGACGAGTATGCCTATTCGGCTCCCGCCAGTGACGCTGGCATCGATCATAGCTATATTTTTAATCACTCCGCCATTGAGATGAAATAAGCCGCCATTTTCTGATTTGAAATTGGTTAAGGATTTATTGTTCCCATCAAACGTGCCAAGGAAAGGCGTGCCCTTGAATAAGGGCTCAAACAGCTTTCCTTCAAAATCAAGATCATTCTCTAGTTTATAATTTTCATTTGGGAATTCGGATATCGTCTCTAATTCTTGAATCGAACGAATGATGTAGTACCCATCTTCATTCCGATCCAGCTTCGGCTTTGGAATATGGTCTTCGTTAATTACCTCCAAATTACTTTGCAGTAAAGGACGCTTGGCATCTTCATTCCAGATCCAGACCGAATCAAAATCCCAATGGAGGGTCTCCATGAAAAAAGCTGGCTTCGTGAATGCTTCTGCACCGACCCCCTGTCCTTTTTCATTGTTTGGATCAGGAACCGTAACGTTCTCACTGCTAACAAACATATTTTCATCGGCGTAATTGTTGACTAGAGTTGCCTTCTCCCCAGCTAACACTCTGCCGACAATTCGATTCGATGCCGTACCTGTAACAATCGATGGATTTAATGCCATACTATTTTGAATAACCGTATTGTTATAACCGTATCCGCTGATGCCGCCAGCATTGGATTCTTCTGCTATGACGGCTCCCATGGCATAGACCTGTTCGGTTATACTCCCCCGATTCGTAATCCCGATCAGGCCGCCGGCTTGCTTGCCTCGTGCATTAACTCGAGCTGTTGAATAACTGTTACTAACGATACCGTTCGAGTAGCCCACAAGACCGCCAACTGTAGAATTGCCTCGAATAGATCCGGTACTGTAGGCATATTCCACGATTCCATCATTCTGATCGACCAGGATTCCAACATTGCTCCGACGAACATCAATGTCTGCATGGATGATTCCTACATTTCGAATCGTCCCTTCATTAATGGCAAAGAGGCCTGCGCCGCCTGAGGAGATCATAACGTCTGTAATCGTATGCCCTTGCCCATCAAACGTACCCGTAAATGGAGTGCCATTCGCGCCAATGGCTTCAAAAAACACGCCATTCCCATCAATGTCCCGATCTAAAATAAAGTGTTTGTCCGGGAACTCATGCATTTTATAAAGCCCACTGGCACTTTTGATTTGATAGGGGTTGCCTTCCGAACCATCGCCCAGCATTCCTTCTTTCGCTATGAACGGGTCCGTTAACGGCTCTTGATCGATTGGATTATTAACCACTCTTACGACGATGGTATGTTCATCACCAAATGCAAGAGGGTTGTCAAATAAGATGATTTGTTCTCGTCCGAGATGTTCCAGCGTTGCTTCTTGAATAACCGTTTCCAACAGCTGTTCACCTGTATGATCACGCTTTTCCCCGATCACGGTGACACGTTCAGGTAAGCTCGGGTAATTCAGGACCCCAACGCCCTTCAAGACGTTATTTTCTATAATCGCGCTTGTTAAGTTCATATAATTTGCAGGTTGTTTAATCGTAAATGAATCAATTTCAACACCGTCGCTGTTGTAGGCTTTCAACGTGAGAGATTGATCGTTCGATTCTAAAATAACACCGGTCTGCTTATTCTCATCAAAAACGATATGATCCCAGTCAAATGATTTGTTATCATAGAATGTTGGACCTGATGAACCAACGGTCACAAACGTTGTTCCTAAATTCATCGCTTCTTCCGATATATCTTTTACACCGTCTCGTATGGTTGTCCGTTTATACACATGATCATGACCGCCAATATACAAGCTAACGCCAAGGCGTTCAAATGCTTGAGACAATTTCACTCTCATCATGTCCATACCGGTCTCATCGCCGGATTGACCGCCATAATAAGGATAATGCCCCATAACGATTTTCCACTTCTTGTCGGTTGCCCGCAAATCTTTTTCCAGCCATGACAGCTGCTTGTCGAAATCCAGCACTGAATTCAGAACAGCAACGTGCATATCGCCATAATCAAACGAATAATTCGTTTCCTGGTAACTGCCTTCACCGTTCTTCGGCAGGTTGAAAAAACCGGAGAACGGCACGAGCTTCCGTTCCGTCGCACGTTCACGGTCCCCGACAATGTGAGCAGAAACTAGTCCCATATCGTTGTTGTAAATGTTCTTAAACACATCATCCCAAGCATACATATTGCCGCCGTTCTCGACCAAGTCCCCGACTTGGATCACCGTCTGTCCGTTTGAATTTTTCTCCCGCAGAACGTCCAGCATATTGTTAAAGAGCTGGAAGCTTTCCGGATTTCGATCAGGAACTCCAAGATCCCCCATCACATACATAACGGCTTCCTCTGAAGCTGGCGCGGTCTTAAAGCTATAGCTGCCGCTCCAAGGTCCAGTCGGTGACATTCCATACCGATAGTCATACTTAGTCCCTAAGTCGAGATCTGTTATATTCGCTTCATGAGCTGCAAGCACGCGATAGTTACTCTTGTCATACGTATCACCATAGGCGGCTTGAAAATAAGAGACTTCCGCTTGTACCACTTCAGCATCGTCCCATGTTGCCACTGACTCCGGTTTATACTGAACATACGACGTTTCTAACGCCTTATCCGTTACTAGATTTACTCCTACTTCACGTTCGCTTGCACCTACATTAACCATGGGTTGGAATTCATTTAAAATGTTATCAGCGTCCAGCTTTTGTTGATCAACAAGCAATCGAATAAGTTCAACACGCGTATTTCCTTGAGCGTCGGTCGCTACATACTTAATGAAATAGTCTCCATACATATCGACCTTGAAATGCTGATTTAGAGCGGCTACTTCTCCTTTATCATTTAAAACGATGGCTTCCACCGATAAAGATTGACCGCGATGATCCGTCGCCGAAGCGCTCAGCACTTCTATTTGATCTCCAAGCTTAATGGTGTCCGGATATTGCCCATGTACCGTAATTTCAGGCGCGTGCACCGTGCCCCTCGTTTCATCACCAATCCAAATTGGAGCGCTTATAGCTTCTTCACCGTCTGCCTGAAAAGCTCTAACGATGAAATAATCACCATCTTTAGTTGCTAAGGTTACTTCCTTTTCAAATTTATTACTGGAAATATTGCGATACTCCTTGAGAATTTCGCCGCTGTTTTTGTAAACAACGACTTTAACCAAATCATCGTTGGCATCAGGATCATTTATCCGTACTTTAAGTTCAATTTCTTTTGTTTTGGCCGGAAGGATCGCCCCCATCATCTGACCTTTTGCGGAAACCGCCATTTCTAAGTTACGATCAAATGATACATAGGTGCGGTGGTTTCGCATCGCCTCGTAAAGACCTTCTCTAGTAAGGTTATCTCCCCACATACCGGTCACATGGGGCTGAACCATTCCCCAATTTCCTTTGTGCTCGTCTCCGCCAAACACAGGAGAAACATGCCAGCCTTGATCTAATGCCTTGGTATAGACTGCAAAATCATTGGAGGATTTGTATTCGATCATATTAAGGTTTCTGTCAACGTCTCGGTTATAATGTTTAAATTCATTGAAACTCCAATTACCTGACAAGCGTGGATGATTAAACTGAGCAATCGCATGAGGATCTTGGGCAAGTCTTGCGTAAAAGGTTGGCAAATCATATTTGATGTCGCTCCAGCCCCAAGTGCCATCCGCGCCTACTCCATGTGTTCTTGCAAACCATGGGGCATTAAATAGGTTGATATGACCCGATTCATCATACCAGGTCACCTCCGTACCAGGCAGCGTAATAAATTCGTTATCACGATTGTGAGCATCGGATTGCTCATGCAGCAGCTTGTATTCTTTTGAATAAGCGTCTTGAACATTCGTAATAAAATCACTGCCCGTACTGATGTCATAAGTCACGTCGTGTTCAGTCACTGCAAAAAAATCAAAGTCTGTATTAGCTTTCACAAAATCGTAAGCATCATTGGGCAACAATATCCCGTCACTGAGAGATGTATGGGAATGCATGTGACCTTTGAACAGTGAAGCTCCTGAGTACTTAGCCCTCTCTTTTTGAGAAACAACTTCTTCTTTATCTGAAGACGCGAATACATTAATGCCGTAACAAAGACTAACAACCCCCGCAATGAAACAAGCCATCACAATAAAAGGCAGACTTCTTCTTTGGGACTTCAATCAAAATCCTCTCCTTTTTCGGCTTAAATGGTAATACAGGTGTCTGACTGATAGACAAACAGCCCCTAACCAAAAAATGCAGTCTGAAGGCTGTTCATAACATCTATCTTGTTCATCGCAGTCGCAGCAATGGCCTAATGATAGGTGCAAGCGACTGTGCCATGCGCAAAAATCCGAGGTCTGTTGGATGTGTTCCATCAACCGTGCAATCATTGACAAAATCATCGCCCAGCAGCTTCAAACCATCAACGAAATGGATATTACGGTCTCCTACTGTCCGCCTCTGTTCCACATTCTCAATTTGGATCAGCCTGCGGCGATCATTAAGCTCCCTCCTCTCTATATAGAACTGGTCTTCGGCAGTGCTAATCCTGGAGACTACTAGTATAGGAACTTCGGGATGTCGCTCTCTCAAAATCTGGATGAAGGCAGGCAGCGTTCGTGCGATGTTTCCGGCCTCGCCCGTATTCCCTTCATAATCAAGGATAAATAGAGCCGGATCATCGATTTCCGACATGATCTGCGCGAGCTCCGGCTCGCCCTTTCCATTCCCGGAGAAGCCTAGATTTACGAACTCCACCGGAATCATACGGCTGAGAATATTAGAATAAGCCATACCCGGCCGGGAGGCGCATCCCCCTTGCGTAATCGAAGTTCCATATATAATGACGGGTTTACTGCTTGCATAGGCAGGTGCATCGCTTATGACAGCATCCTGATCTACACCGATCCATACCTCTTCTACCCCTTGGTAGAGCGGCAAGTTTAAGGTGACGGCTACATCTTTTTTCGTATCCCACTGATAAAGCTGGGATTCATATTCACTTTCCGTTGGTTTGAATCTAGCCGTGGTGATAAAGCTCTGCTCTCCCGGCTCTCCAAGATAGCAGTCAACCCCGCACTGCCCTGTAGGCGGCATATGATACATATTGGCCGGTCCTGCAAGACGCACCCTTATGACCAGCCTTGAAGAATTGGTGCGAAAGCGAATTTGCCCACCTGCCGTACAATAAGCAAGCGTATCAACCGCAGGCGGCAAGACAGCCCCTGAAGCCAAGGGCAGGCGTCTGTATATCCCATCCTGCGCAAGCCAAGGGAAGCCCGCGATGTGAAAGGGCGCTTCAAGCGGAGAATGCCATCTCAACTGCTCGCCATTGGTTGTCTTTGGGTATATCGTTCCGCCCAGTTGATCTAAGTTTATCTCTTTCGATTGAACGGTCATCTATTTCTACTCCCTCACATTTGGAATACATATTTCCGAATCGCCTGAGCAACGCCGTCCTCGTTGTTGGTAGCCGTCATAACGTCCGCTATCGATTTGATATGCTCTTCACCGTTGGCCATCGCCACACCGAGACCTGCCGCCTTCAGCAGCTTCGCGTCATTATCACTGTCTCCCATCGCAATGACATCGGACATCGAGAAGCCCAGCATCTGGCAAACCTCACGCACTCCACTTTCCTTGGTAGTTCCTTTAACTGATATCTCCATATTCGTAGGGGCCGAACGGGTAACTTCAAGCGTCCCCCATCGGAGCAGCTCCTCCTTAATTTCCGCGAGCTTCTGTTGATCATGGCTGCCGATGCCGAATTTCATCCAATCCCTCTCGAACATCTCAGGCGTCCAATCCTTGTCGCCCGTCAAGCTCTCCACGCTGTAGCCCCAGTACCACTCGGCCCGTTCGGCAGCAATGGCGTGCATATGGCGGACCGTATCCCGGGGGAGGAAGACTCGCTTCTTAAGCCTGCCCGGCCCCTCCCAAATTTCCGCGCCATTGAGCAGCACCATCGGGGAATCAAGCCCCAGCTCATCCCAGAAGCCCTGTGCAGTTTGCAAGCCTCTTCCGGTGGAGAACATCACTTTAACGCCCTGATCCTCGGCATATTGAAGCCACTTTTTGGTCTCTTCCGTAATGTGCTTTTCATCCGTCAGAAGAGTCCCATCCAGGTCCAAGGCAATCAGCTTATATTTCGCCTTCACTTGCTGCACCGTATTCATCCCTTCACCGCTCCCATGGTCGCTCCTTCCATCAGAAGCTTTTGGAATAAGATATAAATAATAATGGACGGTACCATCGCAATGGTTACACCGGCAAACAAAGTTACCCAATCCGCAGTAAACTCCATTTGCTTATTCGCAGAATACATTTGCACCGCAATGGGATATTTCTTGGGATCGCTCAAATAGATAAACGGCGCTAAGAAATTGTTATAGAACCCTAGGAACTTGAATACGCCAACGGTTACAATTCCCGGTGTAGACAAAGGAACAATAACACGCCAAAACTTTTGGAATAATGTAGCACCATCCATCGTTGCGCTCTCCTCAAGCTCCATCGGCAAAGAGCTCATAAACCCTCCGAGCAGCATAAGGTAGAACACGCTTTCCCCCAGACTGGACAGGAGAATTAATCCGGTCAAACTATTGGTTAAATTCAGTTCCCTCATCACTACATACTGGGGTACAAGCGCATTGATGCCAGGCAGGAACAGGGACAACATAATCAAGCCCCAAATCAATTTTCTACCTTTGAATTGCATTCGAGTAAGCGCATAGGCGTTAATTGTCGTAAAGAAAAGCCCAAGCACCAGACTTCCGCCGACATAATAAAGGGTATTTAAGAGTGATTGCCCAAAACCGTATTGATTCCAAGCCTTCGAATAATTCTGCCATCTTGGTTCCGAAGGCAGCGCCCATATATCTTTAAAAAACTCAGGATTGCTTTTTAACGATTCATAGATAACCCAGACTAAAGGAAATAATATGGTCAACGACCAAGCATAAAGCAGCACACGCCACACAACGTCCATAAACGTTCGTTTTTCCTTCAAACTTTATCCCTCCGAACTTCATATGGAAACTAATACTCGTAGCCTTTGTTCGGCACAAATTTATCGATTAACAGCTTTGCCGTTACTAATATGACGAACAGGATCATACCGACTGCGGAAGCGTAGCCGTAATTCCGATACTCTACGCCAAAAGCCAAGTTAAACATGTAGAGGCCGATGACATCCGTCGACCCGAATGGGCCCCCATTTGTCATAATGAGGATGATTTCAAAGCCCTTCATCGTGCCAACGATCAGAAACAAAGCGCTGACCCGAATAATTGGCGTAACAAGCGGCATTGTAATTTTAAACAAGCGCGACATATGTCCGGCCCCTTCAAGAATCGCCGCCTCGTACAATGACTTTGGAATCGCCAGCATCGCATTGGCAAAGATAATGACGTACAAGCCGACGCCGCCCCATACCCATGCCGGGATAATCGCTGCAAGCGCCGTGTTTTCATTGCCCAGCCAATAGAAATTACCGGTATCCATGCCAATGAACTTTAGAAGCCCATTCAGCAAACCGTACGATCCGTCATAAATAAAAGCCCAGAGGAGCGCGACTACGACCGTAGATAACACATTCGGAAAGAAAAACAATATCTTCAAAAACTTATTTTCTTTATACGATTTATTTGTAATTAAATAGGCAAGTATCAAAGAGATGATAATAACAAAGAAGGGCACCGTTATCATTAAAATCAAGTTGTGGGTAAGCGCGCGCCACACGTATTTATCTTGAAATGCGGTGACGAAATTGGACAGCCCCACAAACGTTGCATCCGTAAACCCGTCCCAATTGAGCAGCGCATAATAAACGGATAAAATGTTCGGAAACAACGTAAAAAGCAAATATCCGCCAAAGGGAGGCACGATGGCTATGAACAGAAATATCCACTTCTGCGTATTCGCTTTATCTAGACCCATACGCTTGCGCATAGGGGCTTTTGGTGTCGTCACAACGGTTGAATCAGACACGAGAGGTCAACTCCTATCTTACTAGACGTTTATAAGTCACTAAGCCCATGGGTCGCAGAAGTTAAAACGGAAGAGCGGAGATGAATCCTCCCCGCTCCATCACGTCTTATTTTTTCTTTTCAGCCTCTACAGCTTTCTTCAGCAGCTCTTCAGCTTGCTCCAGAATCGGTTTCGGATCCTGCATACCCATAGCAAATTTAACAATATTCTCATTTAATAATTTTTCCGCTTGAGCAAGATTCGGATCCGAAATACTGATAGACCGGCTTGCTTTATAAGTTTGAGCATTATTATCCGCAATGTATTTCAGAACAGATTGGGCGGAGCTGGAAAGATTAGCTGTTCTGGCAGGGTCTTCCGTCAAATCCTTGCGCATTGGCAAAGCGCCTGCTTTTTCAGCTGCAAATTGTTGATTTTCAAGCGTAACCATCCATGTGATCAACTCTTTGGCCCACTTTTTGTTAAGCTCCGGCTTAGCTGCCCAGATATAGTTGAAGTTTGAAGTTCCGCTTCGAATCCAAAGCGTTTGATTGGTGTCATCTCTGAAAGGAACAGCCATGAAGCCCCAATCGAAATCCTCGGGTGTTGCTTCCTTCATCTCATTCTCGACATGAGTCCCTGTCGATACCATCGCCGCTTGCCCCTGAATAACCTGCATTTGCGATTGCGTATGGTTCAATGCCGGAAGTCCTTCTGCAAAATATCCTTGTTGGCCAAGCTCGTAGATGCGCGTCCAGGTTTCAACCGTCTCCGGATTTGTGTATTGCGGCAGACCATAGGTTCTATAATTTTCGATAAATTCATCGACATGGCCATTGATATCAGCCAGCTCAAAATTTTTGGCTGTTCCGAAAGCCCAGTTATGGTAGCTTGGATGAATACCCGGGAACGTTATGGGAGCAATGCCGTCCGCTTTAATGTCTGCTAGAAGTGCTTTAAATTCATCCCATGTGTTCGGGTTCTGGTTCCAGCCATGCTCTTCGAATAGCTTTTTGTTAAAAAACAACCCGCCAAAGCTGCTCGCCGTCGTAAATTCATACCTTTTCCCATTGATTAGCTGCGTTGACTCGTACATGCCCGGCATCATAAGATCCTTGACCTTTTTGTCCGGCACGTCTGGAAGAGGGTATTCCCAAATGTCATCCATTGGTTCAAGCTTGCCGGCTTCAGCGAGCCCCACAATACCTCCCGCTGGATCCGTATTAAATAGATCAAACATGTCATTATCATTGCCTGCAGAGATTTTTGTAGAAAGAATCGTCTTCATATCGGCTGAAGCTGTGATGTCTATTTTGACATTTGGATACTTGGCTGTGAACGATTCAACTGCATAATCGAACCACTCCCGGCCATATCCTCCTACAAAGAAGCCTACCTTTAGCGTTACTTCCTCATTCTTCGGCAATCCATTCTCGTAAGTCTCTACCTCTGCAGATACACCTGGCTTATCCGACCCAGCAGGAGTTGTACTTGGGCTAGCCTCGTTCTTCCCGCTGTTTCCACCGCAACCAGCCAACATGGCTAAAGATAACGCCGCTGCAACACCCGTGCTCATGAATCGTTTCATTTTGCCATTAAACATTATTTCGCCCCCGTTAATTAATAAATAAATTGGATTAACTATTTAAGCATAATTATGTTTTGTTAATTACCAATCAAGTCCGGGTAAATAATTTGTAAACAACTTTTGGCCTATAGCCACTTAAGTCTCACCTCCCATATATTCTGTAAACGCTTACATTTTAATCACTTATCGGCCGGTTGTCAACCACTTTGTCAATTGTTTTGATCATTGATTTCTCGCCTGATAATGGGGAGCGTTAATCGAAACGCCCGAATTTCCAAAAATGTTAATTTGAGCTGGAATCCCACAATGCTTCTAAGACTTCGATTAGCGCTGAAACCGCCATTCATGCCAAGACGATGCATAATATACTTCGTGCGGCGGACATGAAATAAATTGGTTATGATCATAAAAGATTTTAGCTGGTACTGCTCCATCAATTGCTTGCTAAAGATTAAATTCTGAACGGTGTTGTGTGACTTGTCTTCTTTTAATACTCTTTTCGCCGGAACGCCCTTCTCAACCAGATACTTCTTCATGAGCTCTGCCTCCGAGCGACGTGAACCAACGGCTCCCCCCGATACAATGATGTATTTGTGCCCATACTGCTGAAATCGTTTGTAAGCCTCATCCAGTCTTTCCTTAAGCAAAGGGTGTATTCGGCCGTCTTTAGATACATAGCCAAGTACAATAATCGCATCTGCTTTACCAGGTTGTAATATAACTGCATGCAGCCAGCATATGTAAGCCAGCACCGTCATCGCTGCGATTGCAATTATCCATCCGATCCATACCATTACTTACTCCTCTAGGCGTCATTTTCTGTATTTAATCAAATCAGTTTACAAATATAATATCTTTTTTTATAACAATGTCAATACAATCTGTTTCGTTTTTTAAGTATTTTTGGAATATAACTTCTCGCATTGATTGTGTTCTTCTGCATAATACCGCCATCTATCGTCGTTTTTATGAAAATTTAAATGATATGCTCGTTGAATTAAACGAACTTGCAACTTTTATTCGCCTCGTATTAATGCTACACTTGAAGCAAAGTATGTTCCTAATTTGTCAAATGTTTTGAATCTATATTATATAAAACGTTGTTGGAAAGAGGATGCATATTGTGAGTGATTCGGTTAAACAAACCAGCCATATGTTATTAAAATCAATTAATCAGCAGAAGGTTCTTTTTCTCATTTATTCAGAGGGGCCGATCTCTCGCGTAGAGCTTGCGGAAAAGACTGGACTAAGCAGACAAACAGTAACCAATATCGTGAATCGCCTGTTGAAGGAGAAAATAATCGTGACAGGGGAGCTTATCGACTTGGAGGCAGGAAGCGGAAGGAAAAGAGTCGGCCTTCATATCAACAGCGGCCATTTTTATGCCATCGGGCTTGAGCTCGCCGGCAAATACATTCGCGGAAAAGTGTTCAACCTGCGTCAAGAAGCTGTTGCATCCGCAGAACGCACGAGCAACAAATATGGTTCTATCGATGTGCTGATGCAGCTGTTGCATGAAGTTATCGACGAGCTGCTCACCCAGGTGCCCAACACCTCCAAAGTAAAAGGGATCGGAATCAGTATGCAGGGCCTGGTAGATTCTCAGCATGGCATCGTTCTGCGGACACCCGGCATAGGCGTTCATCGCCTGCCGCTCAAGCAGCTGCTTGAAGACCAATATAACATCCCTGTGTATATCGAGAACGATGTCAATCTTCTCTCCGTCAACGAGAATATGAACGGCAGCTTGAAGGATTCCCATAACAATATCACCATCAAGTTTGATTATGGTACAGGCGGCGCGATCGTCCATGATAAACAAATTATTGCAGGATCAAGCTTTGTTGCAGGTGAATTCGGGCATTATAAAGGCTTCTATGGAGAAGATGCCTATCCATGCCATTGCGGCAGATCCGGATGCTTAACGACGCTGGCTTCCAGCAGCGGACTTAGTGTTTCCATCAAATGCACACTAGAGGAGTTCGCAGAAGGCATAAGAACAGGAGATCCTAAGTTCCTTAGCTTATACGAAAAAATTGTCGATGGCATCGCGATCGCCGTTACCAATATCATTACATTTATAAATCCAGACAGTCTGCTTATAACAGGCCGAGTCATTCATACCATCAGTCCCGAAATGTTCAACGAGATTAGAGCCAGGGTCATGCACCAGTTGCCTGTAACAGTTAATAACGTACAATTGATCTACCTTCATAACAAACCGGATGAAACCAAGCTTGCTGCCGGGTTAGTTATTAAACGCGCATTTGAAATACCGCTGGATACTTTATCTCTTTAATTGACCCCGTTTTTGGATGTCATTCCTAAAATGGATACGTCGATCGTACGCAATAAACAGAACTCTCCAGACTCGGAGAGTTCTTTCTTTGTTATCCAGATACTTCGCCCATATCGACAGTACGCTGGTATTACCCCTAATAGACGCTATTGTGCGCTAGTGGGTCGATTCCGTTTGCGTATCAACTCGGCAAGTTTAGATTAGCCAGTCGCCGTATCTCATCGCTTAACCTTCGATTGACCGGATACACTTCTTCTATGAAGTCTAAAATGCGAAGTGCCGATTCGGGAACATGATCGTATCCCTGTATCATGTCTCCTATGATTTCGGCAAAACGGGGGTATCTCCGCTCTAACCGCCTCTCATTGCCGAATGGGTCGGGATAGTAGTCCACCTCTTGCTCTAGCAGATGGAGCACGGATAGAATCCTGTCTACTGCATATCCTTGAACAAACCTCGTCGCGGATAGACGCTCTCCCCTAGCATAGCGACCGAGCCCCACGTATAGATTGGTTAAGGCTTCATTCAAAGGAAAGTCCAAGGAATCCACTTTTAGGCTGGGGATCGGGTTGGAAGGTTTGGCGATTGCCGTATTGGCATACATAGGGTCCTTCCAAATGATCCGACCTTCCGTATAGGTGGCGTTCACAAGCTCCCATTCCTCGAATACAGCATATTCCCCGAAAATACCGTCCTCGAACAGGACCTTGTAACCAACATCCGAATTCTTAAATGAATAGGCAAGAGGGTGTACGTCCTCGAGCCAATCCAACCGGTCTATATATCTGTTTTTCTCCCCGGGCTTTACAATGACAAAGAAATCTAAATCCGAATATTCATCCAACCGTTCTGTCTCGACTCCAACGGAACCAACTCCCAGTAATAAAAGAGCTCCCCCCTTGCGTTCGAGCGACTTGCCGATCTCGCCCAGCCGCTGTAACAGCGATTCTGTTCTCAACATTACGAATCCTCCCTTGTTTTGGAATGCAAAAAGGGTCCAACCCACTTCTCAGCGAGGTTGAACCCGAAGGTTGCATTGCCTTTATTATCCTACCGTGAAATTATCACGTATTCTAATTGCTGTCAATCGAAAAACTTGCCGTCACTTATGATAAGGTCATTAAGTACCGTAATCTCACTCTCAAAAATGACTTTCAAACAGTCACCCTCAATCCTGCCAAAAAACTACCTCTGCAGCACCTCATCCCGCGCTTCGGTCAGCGCGAACCCCAGCAGATTCTGGCCCCGCCATTTCACGGGATTCTCCGCATCCGGATTGGACTGGCTCATGCCGATCCCCCAAATGCGGTCCTGCGGGCTGGCTTCGACGAGGATACGGTTCTTCGTCGACTTGAGATAGTCGCCAAGCTCCGCATTCTGCGAAAATTTGGCCAAGCTGGCTCTTTTGACGATGCCATAGCATTCCTTGTCCCAAGTATCCTTGTCAAAGTTTCGGACCGCGCGCCCATAAGCCTTCATCTCCTTGGGATGCTTAGCCGTAAGGATCGACTCCAGCATTTCGTTGTCGCCGAACAGCCTTGCCTTCTCAGCCATCATAAACTGCTCGGCACAGGAATACTCCGTCCCCTCTACCGTGAACGGGCACATCCACCACTGGCTGAAGCAGCTTTTGTCGACGCTCCCGTCCTTAGGCGGCGTATGGCCCCAAAAGAATACATACTTGAACGTTTTTCCTTCGTTATAAGCTTTTCTTAGCTCATCGAGATTGTAAATCATCGGTTATTCCCCCAGTTTTCTCCGATACAAGCGGGATGGCCGATGTCCCGCATTTTCGGTGTAATGATCAGTCTCCGCCACGAGATCGGCCACCTTCCGCCGGAAGGCCGCCTTCAATAGCTCTTTATCCATAATGACCTCATAAACCTGCTGCAGCTCCGTCAATGTAAAAAGCTCTGGCATTAAGTGCAGCGCAATATCGGTATAGCTCACTTTTCCCCGCAGCCGCTCGATCGCGCATGCTATAATCTTCGCGTGGTCGAAGGCCAAACCGTTATTCGATACGATCTTATATTCCGTGCTGGTCGATGTCGTCTTCACGGTCAACGTCCTCGCCACGATCGCCGAAAGCTCCTCTTCACCGCTTAGCTTGAGTTCATACTCCAGCGTCTTGACGTATCCGTCCTCCATCAGCTCTTTCTGCTCCCGCAGCAGCCGATAGGAGACCTTGAACCAAGCGGCGTCGGCCGCATCGTCTCCCGCCTTAAGCTCCAATTTATCGCTGTTGATCAGGGCCATGTAGCTGCAGCTCATCACCCAGGTTCGGGGATCTCGCCCGATATCACTGAACGTATACAACTGTTCCAAATAAACGTCGTCCACGCCGGTTTCCTCGCGCAGTTCCCTTGCCGCAGCCTGCTCAGTCGTCTCGCTCGGCTGGACAAAGCCGCCAGGCAGCGCCCATTTACCCAGGAAGGGGTGACCTCCCCTGCGGATGAGCAGGATGCGGAGCTCTTTTTCGGGTAGTTTCCGATAACTGTCAGCCGCCTCATCCGTAACCGTGAAGATCACCATATCGGCTGCCACCGAAGGTCGCTCGTAATCTCCTGCCCGGTACTGCTCCAAAAATTCGCGTTCCGTAAGTCCGTCCCGATCCAACAAGTCCAATGGGGGCGCCTCCTTGTTTTTTGATTCTAAATGGGTTGTGGTTATGGGTTCATTTTACTCCCTGCCTGCATCTAATTCTAACCGTTTTAGCTCCCCGAAATAGTTTCGATAGGGCTCGAACTTCGCCAGCACCTCGTCTGCCTTGCGTATACGTTCTTCCAGGCTCCCCCGCAGCGTAATGTAGGGAATGCGCCGCTCCTTCAAATCCGCGATAATCTGTTTATGAAAAACATGCCGCTTCTGATCCCCGCTTCGATCCCACGTATCGTCGTAAGGAATATCGTCGTCGCACAAGAAGAACAGATCGTAGCGCTGCGCGTTCTCTAGGGCAATCCGCGTTAATCGCTCAGGCGCACGGCCGTGGTAATCCATGGCGAACATATACGTCGTAATCGCATTGGTATCGACAAACAGAAATCGGTTCGCCGCAAGCAAAGCCTGCTCTTCACGCTCGATATGGCCCAGAGCGATTTCATCGAACGCCTCCAGGCCTATTCTGCGGTCCACCTGATGCTCGGTCCAATAATCGCGCCCGTATTCACTCGCGTAGGTCGTGTTATACCGCCGTGCCAGCGCTTCGGTGATCGTCGACTTCCCCGTCGACATCGCCCCGACAAATACCACCTTCGTGATTAAGTCCCGGTACACGATATCGCTTATGAACTCCCTGTACTTATATGGGTCGGAACGAATCATCGTTGCAGAGATCGGAACCCGCTCGCGGGCTTCATCGACCCGCCGGTCGACCGAGCCCAAAGCAAGACTCATATGCCTGCCGTAAAACTCGCTCGAATAAAAATGCGTTACTTGCTCCCCGTTCAGTAAACGGAGGATATACTGTTCTTCCCGAATCTCATGCTCCCTGTCATCCGAATACCCATCCGGTCCGTCCCAAGCTTCGATGACCCGGACTGCCGGGTATAGTCGTCGAATCCAATTCGCCCGAATATGAAGCGGGATCGGCGTGACCGTTGTCTCGTAAATGACCACGATTAACTCATCGACCTCCCGCAGTGCCGTTTCGATCATGAACTGATGCCCTTTATGCAGCGGGGCAAACTTCCCCAGCGTTAATCCGAGCGTTTTCATGCCGCCACCTCCTTGGCCCCTTTGTTCCAATTGTAATAGCCGTATACCGCATTAACCAAATACGCACTCCACATGACGATCATCAGCATGCCTTCGCTGCTGCCCTCCAGCAATCGAATCGCCCACAGCAGCACCGTAAACAAATTCAACACAATATAGACCAGCCATTGTTCCTTGAATCTGCGGACCATTAAAAAGGTGGCCACAACGGACAGCACCGTCGTAGTAGCGTCGATGTAAGGCGAGTTCTGTCCCGGGATGAACGAAAGCCCAAATCCCAGCAGCAAACAGCCTAAAATGCAAACTGTCCCAACGAGAAGCAAACCTTTAAGTTCCATTTGGCGCATGATCAGCTTGCCGTCTTGGCGATGATTTTTCCACGTGTAGAAGCCAATGACGTTCATCGGAACGAAGAATAGCAGATTCAGCATAACCTCTCCAAACAACCCGTTAATATAGGCCAGATAAGCGTAACCGATGGTATTGTACATGCCGAAAACATAGCTCATCAGATTGCCCTTCGCCGCAAGCACCACGCATAGCACCCCAGTAATAAAAACGGTAAAACCGAATAAAGAGTCCTTAGAAATCACCGTAAACCCCACAGCAATCGAGGTAAACAGTGCCAACCACGCTATTTCGAACAGGTTCCAGCCACGCGCAATCTTTTTCACATTACATCCCTCCGCTTTCTCCACTTATTTATAGAACGAAGACACATAATTACACTTAGTACTATTTTGTTAATAACACTTTGTTACTATCAAACTAACAGAAAAACCTGCGCAGGGCAAGTGAAATCTCCCCATTTATCGCAGGCTTGATCTTTTAACTTCTGTAGTCCCTTCAACAATTAGCAAAAATCATGGGAGAGGACGAACACCACTTGTTACAATGCGGAATATACAAATGAATAGGCACTATCCCAATCATGCTTATTCTGTCTACTTTGCGAATCGGAATAGGCACAAAGGAGGGTTTAGGTTGGTACTAAAATCATCTCACTATTTTGCCCGCGGCAACACTGCGCGCGGGGCACATTTCTTGTATGAATCCGCATTTGGTGGGCTGAACAAGATATTTGTCCTTACGGGGCCCCAAGGCACGGGGAAATCAACGGTCATGCAAAGCTTGGCGGATAGCCGGCTGGACCAAGGCTTGCATGTGCAATGCTTCCACTCCCCTCTCCGTCCCGACGAACTCGATGGCATCATTTTTACGGAATTGAAGGTTGGTATTGTCGACGGGCGAGTCTGTAAGGGGATTTCGGAAAGCGGGGCCGGTGACATCGTCTTTATCGATTTTGGGGAAGCGTTCGATAACAGCCTTATTTCACCGGCAGACTTCATCACGATAGAAGAACTTAGAGGCAAGCTTGAGAACGCCTATTCAAATGTGTATGAAACATTCGCAACGGCACTACGGATTCATGACGAGTGGGAAAAATATTACATTGAAAATATGGATTTTGCGAAGGCCGACCAGATTGCGCTGGAATTGATTCAAGAATTATACGCCGGTCATGAAAGCGATTCGGCAATAGCTTCGCGTCACTTATTTTTCGGAGCTGCGACTCCAAGGGGAGCATTCGATTTTATTCAAAGCTTGACCGCTCAGCTGGAAAGACGGATTTTCATCAAAGGAAGGGCGGGCTCCGGCAAATCGACACTTCTGAAAAAGCTTGCCTCCGCTGCCGAACAGAAAGGAATCGACGTTCAAGTGTTTCATTGCGGCTTTGACCCGAACAGTCTGGATATGCTGATATTCCCGGAGCTTCGAACAGCGATCTTCGACAGTACCGCTCCGCATGAATATTTCCCCGATCGGGACGGGGATGAGATCCTAGATATGTATACACGGACTATAGCTCCTGGAACCGATGAAGCCCATGCTGACGAAATAGCCGGTATCAAAGCGCGCTATTCGGCAAAAATGAAAGAGGCCACCTCCCATCTGGCAGAAGCCGAAGCCATCGATTCTCAGATTAAGGCCTACTATGTTGCGGCCACCGATTTTTCGATCGTGGAGAAACTCCATCTGCAATTACAGTCCGAATTGAATGAGCTAATCGGCTCTATTCAGCCTTCATAATAAAGATCCCAATGATGAATCTGGTAGAAATCAACGTGATCTGTCCCGAACTGGAGAACAACCGGCAAGTTTAAGCATCTTGCCTTTCTTCGGCGGGTGACCTCGTCTAAGACGGGCTTCTCCTAGGAGCCCGGATACGGCTTTTTCGGCCGGAAGCCGGACGTTATGCTAGGGTGGCGGCCATGTCATGGGGAATAAGAGCATTAAAAAAGAGCTAGCGGAAACGTACCGCCAGCTCTTTTTCGTGCTGTATCCTATTGCAGACATTTAAGTATAAAAGTGACGGCTCAGTCGGCTGATCGGGAACCACTCGCGACTCCCGACGCGAGGTTCTCGGTCAACGTCGGTCAGATTTATTCTCGTTCTCCTGCCGCATATTCGCCGGATTATCCGCAATATCAGCCGGATGCAGCAATTTCCCGCTCGATCGTTCCCTCTACTATAGAGATTGCCGCACGGTTCACGCAAGTCCGGGCAGGAAATCGATTCCAAATTCAGCCCTTTCTAATACTTGTTAGCACAATCACATTACTTCATTCCCACCTTGGCCCTTTTCATCAGTCTTATTCCGTAAATATGCGCCATGCTCCTGTGTCCACGTCCACATTGCCGCGAAAATCGGCTGCAAACCTAACCCACTCTTCGTAAGTTCATATTCGACATGTAGTGGTATGCCTGGGTAGAGCGTACGTGTTATGATTCCTTTTTCCTCTAACAGTCGCAAGCGATCTGTCAAAGTTTTCGGACTAATGGGCTGCAATTTCCGGCGTAATTCCCCGAAACGCCTGGTTCCGTTAAATAATTCGAATAAAAGTAGGAGCGTCCACTTTCCGTCCAAAATCTCCAGAATCGGTTCAACGGTACCAGGGCAGGTACGATCCATCATCGCGATCACTCCATAGTTCATTTTTTGAAACTATTGCACATAAATGTAACTACTTTTCAAATGTACCATAAATCGATTACCATGTGAATGGAAAGGTGAGACCCTGAAGGATGATTAAAGCCATACGAACATCCAAATCGGGGAATCGTGCTAACCTGAAGTTAACAGAATCGAAAATGAGGAGGACGTTTAATGAAAACCACTTTATGGGCAACCCTAACTGCGAACGGCAATTATGCACAATCTAGCCCGGATAACCCACCGAAAAAGGAAGCGTTGGAAGACTTCGCAGCACAAGCAAAAGCAGCAGGAAATTTCATTGTCGGACGTAAGACGTTTCAGGAAATGTCAGACCCAAGCCGAGTCTCCCAAGAGGAACAGGGAAACACGGAGGGTCCCTTCGCGGGGATCGACATCGTTGTATTGTCTAAGAACATTGGAAACATTCCCGGCGTAACGGTGGTAAAGTCGCCACAAGCAGCAATAAGCTACCTCTCACAGAAAGGACACCTAACCGCTCTCATTGGCGGCGGTGCGGATATTCACAATTCGTTTTTAGAACAAGGTCTTGTAGACGAAGTGATTTTCAATGTGGCGCCTGTATTAGAGGGTAAAGGGTTAAATCTGCTAATCGACAAGGACAATTATCGTTTCAAGTCTGTGCGATTGCTAGACTGCAAACCTCTCGGCAGCGATGTCGTTCAGCTGCGATATGCGATTGACCGATAGATGCCAAATTCCTTCAGTTTCTTTACTTAACAATTATTCACGTTTATTTAGGCCCACCACTAATGTTTGTAACCTTGACCTCTGGACTACAAATAACATCAGTCCCCCTCTGCCAAATTGCAGAGGGGGACTGATGTGCAACTCATATCTCGATGCCTTTCATAATCTCTTAGATTCTGTAAACCAACCATCCAATCTCCTCGTCCTCTAGTATGCTAGTATGATTATGAATAATTAAGCAATGGCATATCAATCAAGCGAGTTCGCTAAGAAGTTTACCTGACAATGCCGAGACCCATCCGAACGCAACCAGTCCTGCGCACCCCATGATGACACCGGTCCACACCCCTGTCCCCATTCCTCCCGCAATTAGAAGCGGCGCAACTACCGCCGTTGCAACCGAATACCACTGCCACCTTTTCTCCCCCAAACGCGCGAATCGAATGGAGAGTATAATACTGGCCGCTATAAGGCAAATGAAAGCCGTAAAGAATGCGAAGGAATGGATCGCTGCCTCCGGACTCATTGTAACTGGGATCCCTTCAGGAGCACCCTCAGGGAATCCGAGTCCCGGATCTGGGCGGAATAAGCCAGCCAGCGCCATGCCGACACCATACAGTCCGATCAATATCGGCCCCCACAATCCTCCTGTTTCACTGCGCAATAATGATCGCATACCCGCAGCACCCAACAATGCCAGAAGGCCGGTAATGATAAATGCGATGCTTTGGATCCACCCCCAATCTCCGAGCGTAAGCGTACTGATTGCATGCCGTCGGATATCGAAGCCAGTCCGCGTAAAGATCTGAACGACCCACACGAAATAGAAAAAAGGTGCGGAGATCACGCCGGCAGTCAACAATCGCTTTGAGGCCGGCTTCTTGTGCTTCTTGTTAGGCTCCAACTTGAGTTGCATACGTAAACCTCCTTTTTATATTTGATTTACAGGTTACTTCTTCGTTCATCTTTAGAACTCCTTATCATTTGACCATAAGTTCGCGAAGATTAAATCATTCACACCTCAATTCGATCTAAGACTCTGTGCCTTGTACGGCATGAATTCGTTCGCTCTGTTAATACAACGAATTAGTGACGGTATGATCGACAATTGGACCGACCTTTTCTCAAAATATCGTCCAAATTAGTTCCTTTCTCTGAAAAAATCAAAAAGCACCCCTGAAATGTGTTTCGTCAAATTCAGAGGTGCCTCCACTAATTAATACTCGGTTACTTCATCTTATTAAAATGCGACAACTTTTCCGGATTCATCACGACATAAACGTTTGAAGCAGATCCTGTAAATAATCAAGCGTAATCGTATTCCAGGCACACCGTTGATTTCACAAATTACACAACGGCAAGTTTGAAGGCCATCCTTTACTGCCTGTCAATGTCTACCTCTAAACCGTTTAATCGCATCCTCGGTCACCGGCTCGAAGAGGTTAAGTAGGTTGCCATCGGGATCGCGGAACAGCATAGAACGGTTCCCCCACGGCATCATGGTCGGTTCCTTTACCCAATGATCGACAAATGGCTTCAAGCGCACATATTCGGCTTCGACATCGTCGACGCGGAACTCAATAATGATAGTGCGATTATTGGCCCCCACTACGGAACCGGCGCCGAATAGCTGCGCCGTCTGGGAGTGGCCGATTGCAAGGGTGCATGATGGCAAGGCGAGTTCGGCAAATACGGGCGCGGGTCGCTCCGCCGATACCCCCATGACTTTCTCATAGAACTCGACGAGACGATCCACGTCGTCCGTAATGATGCGTACAGAAGCGAAATTCACAAGATATCATCCTTCCTAATAATAGGTTTGGCTGTGTCCCACAGCCGTTGTAAAACATACTTTTTCCTTATCTATCTCCTTTACATTTACATGTCCAATTATAAAAAAACGCTACTGACAACGTTATGTCAGTAGCGTTTTAGAATTTTTTGGGCTTCCTCACGAAGAGTACTTTTAAGCCATTGACCCCTCTACTGATGAAACAGAGAGGTCTTTTTGTGTTCCTAACTTATAACAATATGGAGTTCACGATTGCAGTCTAGAAGTTGTACCTATAGTATTAAGTATGACGAAATGACACATTTTGCCGAAAAAGCACAGAATTATCGAGAGAAAATCAAATATTTTACGAGGTGTCCGAAATGACTGAAAAAGAAAAATCACATGCTGGCTTGTTATACCAACCTAATGACCCAGAGCTTGTTGCGGACCGTGATGTCACTGTGAAGAAACTGTACGACTACAACAATCTACACCCACTGGAGCGCGATTTACGACGTGCCGCTATACGCGAATTACTCGGTAAGGTCGGCGAAAATTGTGTTGTGGAGCAGCAGCTTTTTTGTACTTATGGGTATAATACCACGCTGGGCAATAATTGCTTCATTAATCTCAACTGCAAACTTATGGACAGCGGATTCATTACGATTGGAGACAACGTATTTATCGCCCCCAATGTTTGTATCATAACGGAAAATCACGCGATGGATGTGGAGCAACGTTTGGCGGGACTAGAATACACAGCTCCTGTCACGATTGGCGACAATGTCTGGATCGGTGCTGGAGCCATCATATTGCCAGGCGTAACGATCGGCGCGAATAGTGTAATCGGTGCAGGCAGTGTTGTTACTAAGGATATTCCGCCGAACACTTTGGCTGTCGGCAACCCTTGTACGGCAATCCGCTCACTTTAATTGTCACACAGACTTTATTATGCCGCATAGTTTTAGTTGAACCTTTGTGGCATAAGGTGAAGTAGATACTTGATAAGAATCAGTGCTAGCAAGGAGGGAGGGCGTACACACTCCCTCCTATTTTCGCCCTATTTATGATACGGCTCACCGTAACATCTATATGGCGAAATGAAGGACACCCTAGCGGGTGTCCTTCATAAATAGCAAATTCAAAAAAGAACTTCAACATGTAGACGTCTGCAGCGCTTAGATTGGTGCATGAGAGAATTCTTCAAATCGCTATATTAAGTGACCGAGCCTCAAAAATCCTCGCTTTTTGTTCATCACAGCCTCCTAAATTATAATTATTCAATAGAAGTACCCTCTGCTTTGATTTCATCTACAGCCTTAACGATAATTCCCTTAATCTCATCTAATAGATCACCGGAATCGGTATCATACGAAATTCTAGGTTGAGGAATCACCTTTTCAAAAATACTCCTGCATTCGCTCACTCTTTGGAATGTGGACCCGTTCCCTCTAAGGTTATACGCCAAAATCCATTGTGCATGGTTATCAATTTTCATTCGCTTATAAATTAGCTCATCAATCTTATCTGAAATCAGACTTGACAACTTTTGCACAATCCTTGTTTTCTCTTGGTCAGGAACAGTGGCTGACCATGCCTTCGGAGCGTAAAGAAATTCATTTATCCTTTGCATTAAATAGCTAGCCAAGTCATCTGCCGGCTTCAAATCATTGTACTCAGCTAGTTTGGGCCAGTTCGCTAGCCGATTGGATAAAGCTTTAATGCGCATCCAATGCTGTTTTGGAAATTGGGAAGCTCTCAGGCCAAAGAGTCCAAGCCACTTCTGCATAAATAACTCCTCTGTCTCGCTTATAACAAGAACTAACCTTCCAAAGTCATACTCAGGGAAGGAGTTATCCCCATTTGTGAAGTGTAGCTGTACTTTACTCGACTTACTTTCCAAAGCTTCAATAAATCGATTCATTTCAGTGACGAGTTCTTCAGGTGGACTTTGGAGTTCGTTTGCATTAGGAAAGAAAAATGTTAGATCGGCAAGATGATCTCTCAATTGACGGATCATGCCAGAGTTTAAATTATAAGCTTCCTGCATAGCCTCGATGGCCCCGGTTTGAATACCCATCACATGATCAATCCGGTCTTCATCGTCAACCATGTTCGAACCTTGAACTTGATCAAATCGAGTATACGCGACCATTAATTTGTCCAACTGACCGCGGGATACAGCTTCTCGTAGAATAACTTTTGGAATATCAAGCATTGGTTGAGTTGCGTTATCTACAAGTATGATTGCATCTGAATCCTTGAATCGGGCAGTAACATCCATTGGAATACTTGTGGTAATATTTGAGTCATGACCGATTCCCTCCCCGTCGATCAACACCATTTGCGGAGAGCTATCGTTTTCCCACCAACTTGGCTTAAACGGCCCTTGGAGACGAACCCCATTTACAACAGGTGCAAGTAATTGGCCAAACCTCCTTCCTTCGTTTCCGGCAAACCATCTCATCGTCTTTAGTACTTGCGCTTTATCCTCTGATTCGTGATACCAATATTCAGGCCAGCCTCGTGTATCCCGATATAACAAGCCAAGGTCAATGACATCGAAACGTTTTTTTATTAATACTAAAATATACTGCACCAAATCATTAAAACGCTCCGTGTCTTCTCTAACCCAAACATCATAAAGAAGGTCAATAACCTCATCAATATCATCCCCTTCTGGGGGACATTGGGCTTTTGCCTCCTCCGCTAAAGCCCGGACCTCATTAATTATATAGTCAAGGTCTGCCTGCAACTCTTGTTGATCAGGATATGGGATATCCTCCGACTGAGCAGCATCCTTTGAATTGGTACGGTTTGTTGTCCGATATTGTCCCAAGAAGTAACTTAGCCGAAAACGTTGCTCAGGGTGAGATAATAGAGCCTTTGCTATGGTTTTTTCGTTTTCACCTAAAACAGCCCTTCTGAATGCTTCCCAGACACACTCTTCAATTAGTTTTATTGTTTGAGCTTGTGAATTAAATGTTACAACACCATACCATTTTCCCTCAGAGAATACGTACTCGGTATGACAGGTTGTTGTTCGACTTGCAGAAATTGCAGGGAAACTGATCTCATCCGGTTCAGTGCCTATCAACTGTCGTATAACCGTTGTCTTTCCGGCCCCAGTAGTTCCAAGAAGCATAACCCGTGAGTAACCATCTTTGTGGTCAGGTAATTTAATTTTCTTTTCCCTTCGATCCCATGGGTCAAGCGTAAGTTCCTCTTCCATTTGATCGTAGAAAATATCAACTGACTTAGATCTGAATTCTTTGGCCGCCCTCTTCTGCTCGCTTAACGACCAGTATGATTGGTCAGCCAACAGCTGGTTCAGGTCATCTACAACAGCCTGAGACTCTTCTTGATTAACTCCGAGTCCCCGTCTGATTTTCCTTCCTTGTTTCCCTTCCCTGTCCTTCAAAACAGGATGTCTGAACTCAACCGCCCAACTGTTCACTCCACTTTTTGTCAACCTTGCCGAATATGTAACCATCCTCAACCCCTCCAATGTTCCTCGTTGTTCCTGATCTAATTATAGGAACATCCAGGAACATTGTAAAGGGTTATTTTTCCTTCTTCTATTTTTATTGCTCTCCTTCACATCTTATATTGAAGTACTAAATAATCTAATCCGTTTACCGTCAACATCGCATGATTTAATAGCAACACTAACAGTAAAGCAATTCATGAGAACTTTCAGCGTGTCAACTTTGAAAAAATGAAGGACACCGGTTAAGGTGTCCTTCATAATTAATGCAATAGCATATTCAAAATAAAACTTTCACTACATTCACAATCGTTCGACCAAACGAGCGGTCTTAGGATCATATACTACATTAACAATCGAACCATCCTGAATACGACTCACTGCTTCGTCGATTACATTTAGAGGCACGAGGAACCATTCTTTCGGACGTACAGGGTGCCCAAAGCGGTCGTTAATCGTAATGTTAAGCTGAGCCGGAGCGAAAATACGGTGGAATATGCCCTCCAACTTCGTTCGATTGATGCTGGCTAGCTTATAGCTCGCTACGACTTCCACATCTGCCAGCAGGTAAGTAGCATCATGTGATGCATTGGCGATACGGGTTTCAACTTTACCGCCGGTCACACCAATCTTATGAATGAGCTCACGGTGTTCCGCGACAAAAGGATGATCCGAAAAGCTCCGCAGCACATAGATGGTCCCACTCTGGATGTCGTTATCTTCCCAGTCTGCGCTAAACAACCCTCCACTAATTGGATCAGTCAATCGGCGTCCAGCCTCGTCTTTGTACAACGCACGCTGCAAGGATCTGAGGAGAAGATTGCTCTCTGTACCATTAGAATAGATGACCCTAAGTCGCGCATCAGAATGACCATTAGGGGCCTTAAATTCATCCCCTTTCTCAGCCACGAAGGCAAGTTGCCCTCCCAAAATAAAGAAGTTCCCCATATTAATGCTCGCATCCTTACCAAACAGACGCGTTTCTCGATCCCCGGCTTTAAGTTCCCTCTCAACCTGCTCAAACAGAGGTTGGAAACGAGCAAAATCTTCACATTTCTCACGATTCGCAATTTCCTCGGCGGCTCGTTTTTCGACTTGAGAGCGAACATGGCGTAATTCTGTAATGTCTGAAGTAGCGAGCATTCCTTCAAGTTCTGCAAGCAGCTCATCATCGTCCAATGTGGTTACTTGACCGATCTGTTTAGTCACTTGCTCACTTAGCAAGCCTTGGCTATCCAGGGAAGCAAGCAGGGTTCTACAATCCTCCTGTGCACGCAGTCGATCTAGCCGCACTGCATACAGTCTCTCGAAAATGTCATTCTCTTCACCATGTAGAGGGATATGACCATGCTTTTTGACAAATTGCTGGATTTCTTCAAAGCCTGCAATGATGCGCTCTTCACGCGGCGTGTAAGAGCGTGCCTTTGCTACTTCATACTCTACACCAAGTTCTCGGAGAAGATCGTCATCAGAAAGGTTAGTCATCTATACTCCACCTCCGCTGCCTTGAGCGGCCTTTTGCTTCGCGGAATAACGCTGTAAGGCTGCAACTCCTTCGGCCATTCGCTTTTCCCACGGATCTTGCGAATTTATATCTGGCAGCCGTCCACGCTCTTTTTTGAATTGAACAGCCCGTTCAGTCAACGCTCTGGCCTCTTCATAAGGTATACTTACACGCTTTGCCGCGATGACAGCCGCAACTTGCTTCAGACTATCCTCACTTAAAGCCTTAGATAGAATTGCATACGCTTCGCTGAATGGATTAATACGATCGATGAGATCAATGTCTAGTTCCCGAACGTCCATTACGAACTTACGAACTCCATCGATCAGTGCAGTGTTGGCAACTGGCTCATCGCTTCCCTCAGCGCTCTTCGTCGCAGTCTGCTTTGCTTGTTGTGTTAAGTTAAGGGCAGCAATAGCGTGCTGACGAATCGCTTCCTGATCCTCGGTGTCAAGCTCTGGATACTTCTCTTTGATAATTTTTCCCATACGAACCTGCGTTAGCTCTTCCGGCACCATTTCCTCATCAAACAAGCCTCGTTCGATAGTGTTTTTATCCTGAACGAATGTTGCAATTACTTCATTTAGGTCTTCTCGACATATGCGTGCAGCCTCCTCACTCTTCGGCTCGGAGAGACCTTTGATTTCAATTTGCAATTGCCCTGTCTCATGATTAAAGCCTACATTACACTTTTCCGGATCATAGCCCTCATCTCCATAATTGAATCCTTCAACCGGACCACTTTCTGCATTCTTCGATCTGAACTCGAAGCGAGGTGAAAGGACCTGTTCCATGAGTAGGCTGGCAGCAATGGCTTTCAGAGTATCATTTACTGCTTCAGTTACCGCATCCTCGGAAGCATCCGGCTCGGCAATCAGATTGGTAAATCGAGCACGTGTTTTACCCGGAGCATCACGGGTAGCTCTGCCAATGATCTGCACAATTTCAGTTAGACTCGCCCGATAACCAACTGTTAGCGCATGTTCACACCAAATCCAGTCAAAACCTTCCTTCGCCATGCCAAGAGCGATGATGATGTCCACATGATCGCGATTATTCTTATGAGCAGGATCTTTCAATGCGGTTGATACACGGTCACGTTTAGTCGGATCGTCATCAACCAGATCGGCAATTTTAAGAATTTTATCTTCTGATGTCTTAACTAACTGAAAGCCAGTTACAGGATCTGTGCCTTGCCATTCCCCCAACTCTTCAATGATGTGCTCTACTTCTCTGATCTTGTCCTTTGTACTCTCGCGAGAGTTAACATTTGGGATGTGGATGATTGTTTTCTCAGACGAGTCTAGCACTTTAAGAATGTCATCTGTGTATGAACCAGAGTAGAAGTAATAACCGATGTCGAGTTGTTTCAGATATTCATAACCATTAAGCTGCTCATAATACGTGTAAGTGACCGTGTCGAACTTTGATTCGTCTTGCGGAGCTAGCACCGCCTCAGCATCGCCACGGAAATAGGAACCCGTCATCGCAACAATATGCACTCGATCGCGAGCGATAAACTGACCAAGATGCAAACCCAGTTTATTGTCCGGGTTCGCAGAGACGTGATGGAATTCGTCCACCGCAATCAGCCTGTTATCAAATGCCTCCGCTCCATAAGCATCAACGGCAAATCGAAAGGTAGCATGTGTACAGACCAAAACTTTATCGTTACTTTCAAGGAACGCACCAACCGATTTTACCTTGCCCCCATTGTCCGAGCCAGGGGCATTACATAGGTTCCATTTTGGGTCCACAATCCAGTCGGCCCAAAAGCCAAACTGACTCAGCAGCTCGTTATTAAAGCTGGAGCCGATTGATTTTTCTGGCACAACAATAATTGCCTGCTTGAGTCCTTGGTTCTGAAGCTTGTCTAGGGCAATGAACATTAGAGCCCGGCTCTTGCCGGATGCGGGTGGAGACTTTATAAGTAAGTACTGTTCGCCACGCCGCTCATAGGCGCGCTCTTGCATTACCCGCATTCCAAATTCATTAGCCTTGGTCGAGCTTCCATGACGAGCGTAGGACAATGAGATAGTGGGCACTAATTTATTTTCTCTGCTCATAACGCAACCTCCCCCTCACCTTTCTTGGTTGGTTTCTTGGATGATGTCATTTTACTGTATAACTCAAACAACTTTTCTAGCCGTTCTGTATCATTGCGAAAACGGCGGCCGATATATATACGTTCTAGCACTTCATCATTCCGTTCATGAGCCTGACGAAGACCGGTTGGCATGCTTTCAGGGTCATAGAGTTCGGCAATCGTTGCTGGGAAATACGCCTCACGAGTCAGAAGTATGTCCTCGGCACAGCGAGTTAGCTCGGCCTTGTTTTTTTCCGTCAATTTCGGAATCGGAAAAGTATTCCATCCGATTGTGTTTGAATACCGGAAATCGGTTTTCAGCTTTCCACAAACAGTAGCAACCCACACCAAGTGAAGGCGCGAAGCTATCAAGGCCATATTCCATAGAGGAGCGTTCAAGAGTGCAAAAGCGGCGTTACTTACTATAGATCCCGCTGGCACAATTCCCACCGGAAGGTACTCGCGGTTCTCCGAGGATACACTTGGAACAATAGTTAAAATTTCATTTCCCGTCTGTCTAACCTCTCCAAAACGATAAGGTCGGTCCGCCGCCTCGACTGTTGCCTGTTTTGGGCTGGCTAGCCGCATTAAACGGACTCTTTCGATACGCTGACGGATTGGAATTATAGTCATTGCTTCATCGACGTACTTTTCATCAATCCAAAGACAATAACGCTCTAGGTCTCGAATAAATTCGGCGGAACCGAAAAAACGTCGCACAAATTTAGACCGCTGCTCTATTGTAACATCAAGGCTTTCAACTTCATCGCGCGAAAGCAGCAAATGTCCGCCATCCGTAGGTTGGTTACCTTTAGTCATTACGTCTAGTCCATTAATTTGAGTTGGACGCTTTTCTACCCAAACATCGAGCCCTGGAACCAGGTAAGCATTGACGTGCTCCACTTCCTTGACTATTGCTTTGCCGTCACCTGCAACCGAAAACAACCGCCGTGTTTTAACAGGTTGATTCGAAATCCCTACTATAACAACGGTGACACCCGCGTTGTGGCTTGCTAGGTTTGCCCATTTAAAGCTAGTATGAGCGAAGACGATTTCGTGCCCAGTTTTCAATATCAGCGGCCAAAGAATGGGCACCTGCTGCCCCTGGCAGATGGAGTTAGTAGACACGAATGCCGAAGACGCATTGGTGTTTGCACCATAATCGGCCGCTTTCATAAACCAACCAGCAACATAGTCGAGCGATCTCCAATTGTTAGTACGGGCCTCAAATATCATTTTAAGGTCAGACTTTTGCTCATTCGACTGTCCTTGATTCCCAAGATAAGGCGGATTCCCGCAGATATATGTCTCACCGCCTTCATTTTCGAAATTGACCTCCACTTGATCCAATGGCGTGTTGATAAGATCATTGGCATGGAATTTCACACCTGTTCCAGTCGGGGGGCAAATACTAAGCCAATCCAGTCGCAGAGCATTGCCGCAGGTGATCCAATTATCAGAAGAGAGGGGTAAAAAGTCAGCAAGCGCAAGTGTTGGCCCTCGATAAAGCACATCACATTGATACTCGGCAATAATGAGGGCAAGACGTGCAATTTCAGCCGAAAAATCCCTTAATTCAATACCACGAAAGTTAGTCAACGGTATGTCACTCTCTCGTTCGAGTTCACCTCGTCGTTCGTTGATGATGCTTTCAATTTCTCTCATCTGCTTGTATGCGATGACTAGGAAGTTACCTGATCCACAGGCCGGATCAAAAACCCTGATTTTTGACAATCGCTTTCGTAGGTTGAGCAACATTCGAGGATTGTCACCCGCCATTTCAAGCTGAGCCCGCAAATCATCCAGGAATAGAGGATTGAGTACCTTAAGGATGTTTGGCACGCTAGTGTAGTGCATGCCCAATGCTCCACGTTCCTCATCATCTGCTACTGCTTGAATCATCGATCCGAAAATATCAGGATTAATCTTAGTCCAGTCTAGGTTACCGATGTGCAAAAGATAAGAGCGTGCAATTTTACTAAACTTTGGAACAGCCACATTACCCGAAAAGAGTCCACCATTCACGTAAGGGAACGCATCAGCCCAGCGTGGTAATTTTGCTTCTATACGATTAGAATCTTTCGTATTCATCGCCCGAAAGATTTCGCTAATTACCTCATGTGTATTCGAGGCATCATGCACACTCATCTGCTCGACGGTGTCAGTGAATAGGCGCGCCCTGCTGAAAATACCGGTATCCTCAGCAAAAAAGCAGAAGATGAGTCGTGCCATGAAATGGTTCATCTCGTGACGCCGCTCGGTCGTCCCCCAATCCGGGTTGTCCTTCAATAACTCTACATAGAGCCGATTTAACCGACTCGTTGCCCGGATATCGAAAGAACTGTCGCGTACCTGCTTAACGGTTGTAATCCCTGCAAGTGGCAAAAAGAAACCAAAATAATCAGGGAAATTCTTGAATTCACAAACAATTGGCGGGTCGTCTGATTCCAAATCTTCTGCTTCAAAGTGTATTCCGTCAGTAGCAAGGATGAATCGCGCTTTAGCTTTAGCCGTTGCCCTACTTTCTCTTAATGCATCAAGAGCCTTTGCCACTTCGCCAAATTGGGCGACTGCAATATGAATATTATTCGTTTGAAGGACTCCGCCTACGTCCGACTTATTCGATTCACCTGAACGCAGACGTCTGATTGTCGTCTCCTTGTTCCCAAAAGCCCGAAGAAATGCGAACGGAAACTCCTCCTTATCAAAAGGCTGAGCCGCTAGTTCTGATACAGCTACTTCGATTTCAACTGGATTCATAATCCCTTCTCCTTCTGATTCCACTCTATTTCTTATATAGAACTTATTATTTCTTGATTTCTAAAGTAGAAACCTTTAATAACATTCATCCTCGAAAAACAACAGCTTTCATCTTAAAAGATTCTCCTAAGATTATATCATACGGTTCAAAAGGAGCGTTTTATTAAAATACTAAATGTGATTCAGTTTTTCTTTAGCCGATACAACCGCTCCCCAGCGAAACAACCGAAAATTCAAGCCAATATTATACCTTTAGAGCTGCTTACGTGAAGCGGCTTATTCTTTTGTCTAGGAGGCTTAACCATGAAAATTATTCAAACCCAGCAAGACATCGACAGCCTACACTCCGCCAATCTCTTCTCCGCTCTACTCCCTCACATCCAGCTGCAGTTGAATCATCTTCACATGACTTTCAATGGAGTGAACGACATGTCTTTCTCTCTTGACCAACACGGCGCAATCATCATTCTGGAGCCTGGCGACAACCTCTACGACCTATCCATCGTCGGTCTCAACCGAGAAGATGAGGGCCTACTCGGATGCACCCCGGAATACGTGCAAATCATCGACCTGCCAGAAGACGGTAGCACAGCCTACATGATCGGCATCGGTTACAACAACGACTGTCTTACAACGTTCTATTCAATCTCTGGCTCACACGATGAAGGTATCGAACAGTGGCTGCAGCGGCAAGCTAGCCGAACACAAACCGATAACGAGCTTATCCTGCAAGCCCTCAGAGAACTCTTTGAGCAAGATGACACCGAACTTGATCCGGATGATTACCGCTGTAACGTTTGGCTTATGCTGGTGTCGATCCGCCCCTATACCCACGAAACTCCCAGTCATTTTCTCCCCTCCTACGCCCGTGATCAACTCTTCGACAATGGCCCCTTCCCTCAAGCACCGCTTCCTCCCACACATATCGTTCGGGTTGTACTTCGTACCAACGACCTGATTGACGGCCCCAACGAATACATGGACGGCAACAACTATTGCTTCAGGGTAGATCGGGTGCTCGGAAAAGCCGAATTGCTCTGGGAAGACGAAGCCTTCAACGATACTCCATTTTTCCAAGGCGGCGACCTTACTTCTGCCGTCCATTGGGTCAATGAACTCGCTATTCCTCGTCATGTTCAATACGATGACCCTTTTCTAAGCAGAGCTAACCAAGAAATTTAGTACTTCCAAGTATTTATCATTCTACTTATTAGAGAGGCCTCTATTTGATGTGAGTCCGTCAAGAAGCGAAACGAGGAGGAAGTTCCGATGACTTTAACCATCAGTGAAAATAAGAAAAAGACCATTGCCAATTACATCAACGGCCACTTTAACGAATATATGTCCCATTTCCCCTATGCCAAGTATCCCGTTGAGCCGCTCGAACAGTGGCGAATCACGTTCACCGATCCAAAAACAGTCAGACCCGAGGTGCTTCGTGCCGCATTGTCCTGGCGAGGCGGCTACTGGCAGCGTATGGACGCACCATACTCTCATCGACAGGCTGCCCTTTGCGTCGTCAAGTCGTGGCCGGAGTTCGCGCGTGAAGAAGCACCCGACCCAGCCCGAACTTTCGACTTCTGGATGGAAAGGCTCCCGAGCGATCTCTTGGCCTTCGAGACCGTTTCCTTCCTCGCCCACCTGCTTCACCCCAACGCACTGGAGCTGGCCGACAAACACAGGCTGGTAGCGATGCAGGATCTTCTTAAAGAAACGCAGGAAAAGGAAGGTGAACGAGAGGTTGACTCCAGCCTTAATGGGCTCGCTTTATACTCAGACTTTTTCAAGGCCTTGCTCCCCAAGATCCAAGCCAAACATGGGGAGGGGGCACGAGTACAACTCGACCGCTTCCTGAAGGCATACGGCAATCGGCATGCACTGACCAAGCTGGCGGGCAAGATTCCTCCCACAATTGAGCCAACGATCCGATCACTGGATTGGGAAGCTATTGACTGCAGTCATTTCGCTCCGGAACGAATCGAGGGAAGGGCCAATGCGGACGTGCTGTTTGCCTGCCTTCTTCTTGCGCTCGAAGAAAAGCCGGAACGTAAGAAAAAGCTGACTGTCGGGGAAGTCGCCGAGCTTGTCCCGCTCGGAAGCGGGGCTATCTGCAATCCGAGTAGCTACCACTACGCCATGATTGCTCTGTTCGGAGGCCAGAAGGGGCGTGACTTCTTCTCCTTCGACGATGAGCAACTGAGGGCTGCATTCACTGACCAGGCTAACCAGTCGAGCCGGAACATGCGCTTCTACCGGAAGCACTCGGAGGCGGTCATTACGATTAACCCAAAATACGTCCGCCCTTGACCCAACAGAAATTGCGTCACTTGCGTCGACAGAAAAAAGGACGTACCGACGCTTTTGGGAACAACAACAAATCTTGAGCAACATCAATTTCCATTGAAAAGGAGATCCAACCATGTCCAAAACAAAACGAATCGCACAACTGACAGAACAGGAAGATCGCCGCTCGAACATGTCGAGGCGTCACAAAACCTGCTGAACATCCATTGTCATGTCTACAAGCATTCCATTAGCCTCATCATCACACCGTATTTACCGCTGCACTCGGAGCTTATAGGCAGTTCACAAATGCGGACCGCAGGCTTTTGAAGTTCAGGCTTCGTCTCATCTATGAACGGTCAGGTCGTGAGAATAGATAGAAAGGCGAGCGCTGCGACCTACGCCGCCCGCTCGCCTCCTTAGTTTTATTTTAATCTCGTCCCATTTCTTTATCGTAAGTACCTATCATGTCTCTTGTCATCCTTTGAACCAGCTTAACTTCCGGGAGACTTCTATCTCTTAAGAGTGATAAGTGCATTTCAAGAATATGCTGCTTCTCGATTACACCTTCAACCTCATCTAGCTGACCAAAACTGAACACGTCTACCGGGGTGGCTCCCAAAGCCGCTGTAATTTTTTCTAATGTGTTCAGAGAGATATTACGCTCTCCCCGTTCCACACCACCAATGTAAGAAACCTGCAAATCTGCTGCCTCTGCTAATTTTGCTTGGGACAGCCCTTGCAATGTTCTTAGTTGTCTAATTCTTGCACCTACCAGTTTCAGTAAAGCCGTCATTGCACTCACCCCTTACAAATAAAAGTATGGGTGAAGTGGCAACTCAATAAAGACCAACAAACTATATATTTCGTTGTTTTTAATACTTTTTATAACTATAATAGGTATATATTACCTCGATGGTTCTTTTGGTCTGAATAAATTCTATAGAAAGTGATTAGGTAATACCTATGAGTTTTTTGAAAACAACAATTTTTCAAAAAGAAACACTTCCATATATATCTTCAGTTGCTTATAATTAGGACAATATATATAGTTCTTAGGTCTCTTAATATATGAGTCTAGTTGCCTATTTTTAATTAACGCTACCGCTATGTACAAAAAGTTTGTGAAAGCGAATGCACGATGAGTTTCCTCAGTTTAGTCCAAGGAACACCCAAAATGGGTCTGCACATCGTCATCACGAAAAACTAAAGAGGTGTCCAATGAACAGTCAAGAAACAAATCAAATGAAGGTTACAAATAGGGATTTCACCCTTGTCTGGAATGGTGGCTTTAGCTACCTTACTTATCTCAAGAAAAAGAGCCACGTCACCCTTTCAAATGATAATCTCATCATCAGAGCACAAAATTATATTTTAGGTGCTTTCCCTAGCAACCCAAAGACCAGCGAATTACCACTTACCAATATAAGAAAGGTATCGGTAGGCTCTAAATTAAATTGGTTTGATATGGTCTTCGCCATTCTCTTTGCAATAGTCACACTAATAACAATGTCTTTCTGGCCATTGTTGTTAACCGCTCTTTTCCTACTGCGCACATTCAATACTACCATTTCCATAACAGATAGCTTAGGTAATAGAGTTAATATACTATCCGGTTCTAAAGGTGCCGCCAATCAGTTTGCAGAAGTCCTGACGAGAACAGTAAATCAATGCACCGAAGCAGCCAGCTCAAATGAATTACAAACAAATGATTTGAATTCTCCTCTCACTCCATTAAGAGAGAGTAACAAAAAGAAAACCATCTTTATGATTAGTTCAGCAGCAGCCTTAGCCCTCCTTATTTTAGTCGTCGCAATCTTTTCAAAGGGCGGCTTTGACAACAAGTATGTCCAATGGGTTAAAGAAGGTACGGCGATTCCCGGCAAACCTTACGCAATGCAAGAAGTGCTTGAAAACAAAGAGATTTTTAGTAATGTTGAATGGTCCCAAGTAGTACGTAACGGAAATCAGGATGATATTGACAAGTTCGTTAAGTACGAATCCACATACTCTGATCAAGGCGTTAGTGTACACATCCGGTCCATCTTGCAAGTTTTTGGGCCAGATCAGTTTGAGCCTGTCGAATTCTCAGTGAATGGCGAAAAGCACGAACTTCCTGATTGGACGTTGCTACTAGTAGAAGCAGCAGATACATATGAACGGAAACAACCACTGACTGAGACTGAAGACCCTGTACAGAAGCCAAGCGCTTCTACAATACAAGAGGCGCCTCAGGATAACCAATCAACTGTTCCCACAAAACAAACAAACTCACAAGAAGATGCCGGCACTGTACAGAATACATCTGACATCTCACTTATGAACTTTTTAATTTGGGATACGTTGGACGAAGACAAGGAAATCCCTCTGAATTTGGACGGAGAGAAGGCTTCGGTAGTCATCGGCTCTGATACACCAAACGGAATCAATCTACGTGTCTTTATTGACAGTATGGAGACAGGTTGGAGACTGGAATTACCTGCTAATGAAGATGGGCCATTCGATGAATTTGGCGATCTCAAGTCCGGATTCAGCTTGTATCTTAAAGAACATGATTTCGATAACGACGGCACACCAGAGGTGGTTGTCGCCGCCAGTAATCAAGCTGATCAAACATTTGTGTGGGTGTTCGGTTATAACTTTGTCGCGCTTGAATATGGAACTTCGCCGCTAGAGCTTCTGATGAATGCAGAAGGACAATCTGATATTTATATAAGTAATAATAAGATTACACTGCCGTATGGATCTCAAGGCCTTTTTGAGGAGTACACATATACTAATGGTATCTTTACCAAGTAAACACCTCGTTCAATACATTTAGAGGTGTAGGAGGAAGCGTTCATCTTGAAAAATAAATTCTTTGACTACTTTGCTACGATAGCAGTTATTTCGGCGATTATTTTATACTCATGGACTTCAATATCCAGCTTAAAAGAAAAATATGATATAAAAATATCAGCCTCGACGTTTTCCATTTCAGGTGAGACCAACGACTTATCCGCTTTAACAAAAAATAAAGAGTCGATTGATTCCGAAATAACAAATTACGGTAAGGCCTTCTTTGTAAATTTTGTGGAGACATTCAATTCGGAATTACTGGCAAAAGAAATCAGAAAAACCTCTGCTAAATCTAAAAGGACGATAGCGACTGCATATGGTGAAACTGATCTCAGATACCATCTTCGTATTATTAAAGGGGCATGGATGCCAACGACGTTAGACTTCTCTACAAATGTTCTTTATAACACTTCGTATATACTAAATACACCGAGCAAACTGGTCAATAACCTGACACTCAATTTTAGTAACTCTCTTGAAGCAAGTAGTTCAGAACGTTTGATCTTTGCTGTTTGGGATGTCCTTCATGCAATAAGTGGTATATTTGTGGCCTTTATTATGTTGGTATTAGGAAGCATTGTTGGACTGATTTTCCACCCTGTTCAAAGCGTAATTAACTTCTTCCCTTCCTTATGGTTAGTATTAGAAACACTCTGGTATGCGATTTCAAATTTTAAAAACATCTTCAAATAGTGTTATTTGATACCTTCTGAACCATACAGAGCATAATGAAAGGAATTAAAGAAAGGTTGCCTCGCAACCTTTCTTTTTTTGTGACATGTTAATAATCTTCAATGGATGAGAATTGATGCCTAACCCACAAATGGAAGTATAAATGTATATTATATCTATGTATAAGCTCGGTTTTCGGCACGTAGGAACATAGAAAGAGAAAGGAACGAGGAAATTAATCACTTGACCCTTACAAAAATACGTCGTTTAATTCATTCTAAGACTTTCACAGAAAGGAGATGGATAAGTGGATGTTCGTGCCTACATAGAAACGGAGCTTTTAAATGACAGCATTCCTAAGTATAAACGAAATCGCCTTTTAGCCATAAAATACTATTTAGATGGAGCTGCTCCAGGTGAAATTTCCACTAAGATTGAAGTTTCGTTAAGAAGCGTGCAACGCTACATTAAGGAATACATTGAGGTGGGCCAAAACCGCTTTTTCGAAAAGCGGACTCCGGGTAATTTGGCCTTACTCAGTCAGTCACAAAAGGATGAACTCATTCAAGACCTGGGAGAGTCCCCAACTAAGTTCGGATACGCCCTTACAGAATGGACTCCTGCTACATTGGCTCTGCACATAGAGGATAAATTTAGGATAACTATGTCTTTAGAATCATGTAGGATCATGTTAAGAGAACATGTCCCTGATAATATTCTGCCCCCTCAGCCCATAGATTCTGAGGGTGACGCAGAGAAGGTGTTTGAAGATAAAATCAATCAGCTTCTTACCGAACCTAAATCAGCTGTCTGGATCTTCGGTCAATTTTACGTTGGATACAGGGCGGCGTACAAGACAAAAAACAAATCCAAAAGAAGACGTGCGACTGTCCTGTCGGCACAGCAATATGATGAGGCCAGTACGGTTTGTCATTTTGTCAACCCTTATCGTGACAAAAAGGAACAGTGGGAAGACATTATTAAGGCTGTAATAAAAAAATCGGACCAGGAGACTCTTTTTTTGTTCCTTCCCAAATCCCAGTATACTAAGTTCGTCGCTTCTCGCTTTACCCACTTAAATCAGAAAAAGCTTTGTATTGATTACCTCCCGAATGGTCTCTCGGGCCTCCATTACATCCAAAATGTAAAAGATGACATCCTAGATAAATTAAATCTTCCCCTCAAAAATACTGAAGAAAAGACGCTGAGTAAGAGAAAGCAAAATGATTTAATAAGACTCCTCGAAAAGCTAAGCACGGATTAAAGTGCTTAGCTTCCTTTCAAATAATAAACGACATTTTTATTTTGATTTGAAATTTAAATTAACTCCCTAGTAAACCCTACACTCTCCTCAATGTGGATTTTTTTCAGTGAGCACAAGCTTACGTAAAGCCCTCCTTCATATAAAAGGGCAGATATAGATTTTTAGTAATCTTAGTGAGCGTTAAGAAAAAAACACTAAACCAAAAGGAGAAATGACACATGAACGCAAAACAGAATCCCCAAACAAAACAGCCAAGCACGGTGCTCGACATCCTCGGCCAAGATTATCGACCTTCAGTCAGCAGACAGTCAAGCAGAACTACCTCTAAAAAAGGAGCCGTGACAGTTGTTAGCACAAAAGGTAACGGTAAGAGAGTCGCTATTGACCAGGAGGTCATTAATAAGATTGGCTCCCCAGAACGCGTACAGATCGCTCTAAATGATGTTGCAATCGCCATCGGTGAAAGGTTCACCCCCGATGACAATTACTTCAATCTGAGAAAGGCCGCTAATAAAGCGGTTATCTATTCCAGTCAATTGGTAGCTGAATTGACAGAAGCCTTTGAGCTTGACTTCACTAAAACCACTTCTGTCTCGTTTCAGGATGTCTCTTACCAGAAAGTAGGATCCCGGGATATAGCCATTGTTAAAATGATTCGAGATGTAGTGGTAAATACAGGTGCGGCAAGCAGTCCCTCGCATAATGTTAATAATCCCAACGTCGACGGTCGGAACCCTAACATGGACGATAAAGCCGATGCCATCGATCCGTACCTCGACGTGGACAACGAAGCCTTTGTAGATTCCGACGACCAGGACCTCAACACGGACGACGAGGCTTTCGATGACTCCGACGATCAGGACGACTTCGACACGGACGACGAGGCCTTCGATGACTCCGACGATCCAGACCTTGACGTGGACGACGATGCCTTCGACGACTCCGACGATCCGGATCTCGACACGGACGACGATGCCGACGAGTCTGACGATCCAGACCTTGACGAGGACGACGATGTCTCCGACGAGTCCAACGATCAGGACCTCGATATGGATGATGATGCCTTCGACGACTCCGACGAACAGGACCCGGACGTGGACGATGATGCATTCGATGACTCTGACGACCAGGACCTGGACGTGGACGACGATGTCTACTACGATTCCGAAGATCAGGACTTTGATGGTACCCGATCAAACCACCAACCCATAGCTCCAACGAGTCGCAGACGTCGTCGTTGAGCATGACGTTCCAATCGAAAGCCTTACGGATCGCAAACTTTCCACACCAGTGAAAAACAATTAAACAGGGGGGCGATGCTCCCCCTTAATAGACAGGAAAACGGTGATCAAACATGACGCAAATTAGATTAGAGAATAAGCTCACGGCTGAAGCCTTAAACACCATGACAACAGGTAATGCTGCGGAGGTAATGGCCCAAGCAAAACTCGGCCCTAAGTACCTGCCTCTTTGCCCGCCCGATCATAAAGGCGTTGCTCAGCAGCACAAGGCAGACTGCAATAGACCTGGAAAAGCTCCTCTTTTGGCCAAATGGCGTGACAAAGCATCGGACGATCCAAACCAGATAAACCGTTGGTTCATTCGGCGTCCTAACATGAACCTTGGAATGACACTAGGCGCTCAAGTTGGTGTAGTTGGATTTGATATCGACGGCGAGTACGGAAGAACCAAAATGGAGCAGCTTTTCAGAGGCTTAATCACTCCTACCTGGGAATTCACTACCCCGGGGGGCGGTTCACGGTTACTGTTTGCTGTACCAAAGGGGAAACTTCTACGAAAGCTTGCCGATGTTAACCCGGATGCTGACCATGAGGAACTTGCTCTATTGGCCGACGGCCAAATGACGGTCATCCCCCCCTCTCGACACCAAAATGGCGGGCAATACCGCTGGGTCGCAGGCAGAGGTCCTGGGGACGTTCCACTGGCGGAACTTCCGGAAAATGTAATTGAAAGGATGCGTTCAGGGCAGTCTTCTTCCAAACTTTCGCCGTCGAAAACCTTCACAGGAACAAAAGAAGCCCACCAGCGGTCAAAGCCTGCCAAGCCTGGGGCAGGTTTTTCCACCCGCAAATCTTTGGGTTCGGACATCTCACTTTCCAACTCCGAACTTCAAAAACTTTCGAAGAACTGCCAGGTATTCAAGGGAGCAATGTTCGAACAACAACATAAAGGATGCAGCGAGGATCGTTGGCATCAGATTGTGTCTATGCTTGTCCGTGCCGGATTCACGGACGCCGCTCTCGCCTTTTCACAGCTAAGCGGGAAACACGACAGCCGCAGTAAGCAGCGTATTCTTGAGATGGATTCTGAAGGCAGCAGAGCAACCTACGGCCCTACTCGGTGTGCAACGTTTGGTTGTGATTCAGGACAAATCTCAAAATGCCACCGTACCGTCCGTTTGGATCCGCAAACCAAAGAGCCCTCGAACTCGCCTGCTGCCTTTCTTCTGTCTGCCAGAAAGAAAGCAATTTCAACCAATAAACTTTCCGTGGAACAGTACACAATGCTACTCACGGAAAACTACGGAATAAACGGAAATAATCTCTGCAATATCAAGTTCAACAAAGAAGGCGAACCCGACTATAAACCGATAGCAAACTTCATAGCGCGGATAGCCAAATTCATCACGAAGGACAATGGAGCAGAGCGTGTAACCCTGTATGAGGTCGACGGCATACTACTCGGTTCGGAAAAGCCTCTTCCCCCGGTCCAGGTTCCGGCCAATGAATTCGAGAGTATGAAGTGGTTACCCATGTGGGGGCCAGAACCGAATATCTTTCCGGGCAATCTGATTCGAGACAGCGTTCGCTTCGCCATTCAGTCAACCGCAGTGGCAGCAATTCATGAACAGACCTACGCTCACCTTGGCTGGATTACAATTGAAGGAAAATGGAGGTACCTTCACGCAGGCGGAGCAATGGGCGCCCCTAACGTAAAAGTTGAACTGGACCCCCGGCTTCAAAACTACAAACTTACCGAGAGCCCAAGTAACCCAAAAAAGGACATGGAGGCAAGCCTGGAATTGCTGGATGTAGCACCACATCGGGTAACGCTGGCACTGTGGGGGTTAACGTACCTTTCACCTTTATGTGAATGGCTGCGAAGGATAGGATTAGAGCCAAAGTTCCTGGTGTGGCTGTACGGATACACAGGAAGTCGCAAGACTACCTTGGCGAAACTATTTCTCAGTCACTTTGGAGATCTGCTGGAGCATCCCCCCGCCAGCTTCAAGGACACTGCAAACTCGGTAGAAAAGCGCGGTTTCGATGCTAAAGATTCACTTCTTCTGATCGATGATTACCATCCCACAAGCTCACCGAAGGAGAAACTTAGTATGGAACTGCTCGCACAGCAGATCCTGAGAGGCTACGGGGACAGAGTAGCACGAGGGCGGATGAAACAGGATACCACCCTCAGAGCAGACTACCCCCCACGCGGTATGGCGATTGTGACAGCGGAGGACACGTTGAGCGTAGGATCCAGTGTGGCACGACTGTTTCCTGTCGAACTGCTCAAAACGGATGTTGCACTCACTCCTTTGACAAAGGCACAGCTTGATGCCGAGAAACTAAGCTCAGCAATGAAGGGCTACCTGGAGTGGGTTGGTCAGGCCATGGCTACGTTTGAGGAAGGCAATCTTAGGGAGCTTTTCGTTGAAAAACGACACGAGGCCACCAAACTGGGAGTTCACGGAAGACTTGTAGAAGCCTCGAGTTGGTTGTACTTGGGCCTTCACATGGGCCTTCTATATGCCGAGAGCGTTGGAGCTTTAGCGGAAGTACAGGGACACGAGCTTCGGACCGAAGCATGGAACGTATTCCTTGACATAGCTAGTGAGCAAGGGCAGCAAGTATCGGAGGTCAGACCATCAGAGCGTTTTGCAGCAATTGTATCCCAGATGCTTAGGAATAAAAGCATTCATACAGATGACGTGCACAGGGAGCCCCAGCCGGAAATGGTACCGAAGAACAGTTGCCACGTAGGTTGGCATGATGATAAATATTACTACTTACTTCCGGAAGTGATTTACAACCAGGTGAGTCAGTTTCTGTCCAGGCAAGGCGAGAAGTTCCCGATTTCGGCATCCATGCTCTGGAGGCAACTAGCCGATTCAGGCATGACGAACACCGAGATCACAAAAGAAAAAGACAAGGAGCGACGGCACATGCTCGTGAAAAAAACAGTCAGGGGGCATCGATCGAGGCTACTCTGGGTGAAACGAGATTCTCTGGAAGAACACGTGGGTAAAGGGGAGGGGAAACCGCGCAGGCGTGCAGCGATCAAGCCCCTAAAGACGGGGGCCACGCCCCCTGAAAACACAACAGCGGGGGCAGGACAAAAGTCAAGCGGCGCAAGGGTTTTGGATTAGCTCGCCCCCATTGCCCCCTGAAAAAAACTAAATAAAATAACCCCCCCCCACCCTGACAGTAAAAAAAGGTCGTCTCTCCTTCGAATTCGCGGGGGCAGCGGGGGCGTAATGGAAGGATTTGGTGAGGCACGGAAATCCAATCCTAATGCCCCAATGGGCGTGTAATTCCCTATTTGTAAAAACGTCTTTGTCCACTTTTCGTTCATTTAATATATCCATGATATGGAAATTTTCATGGAGGTGATGTAATTGTTTAACATTGATACTTTTCAAGACATGCTAGTCATCTGCAAGCAAAAAGACATGCTTCCAGCGTCTGCCTGTCGGTTTCTGGCAGATTTTCTCGGTCTGCTCCAACTGTCTCTCGATTCTGAGAATGATCCCGTCCGACTGTCCAACCACGGATACGCTCTGTTTGTTCTGGGGCCCGGCGAACTTTCCACCGATCAGCTAAAGAGCATGATAGTCAACGTTGAATATGTTGAACGAATCGACCTTGGCGATTGCCAGCTTTTCAAAGTTTGCCTCATGGAAAGCAATGAATCATTCACTTTCTTGTTTTCAAAAACAGGCACACAAGCTGAGGACGTAGAAACATGGTTGGATAGCTTGATTGAGGACGGTGATCATCTTTGAATACCAAGACCTCAAAGGCAAATTCGCCTGCAAAGCGTGTTCAAGTAGTCGGTTTGCGAATGGTGCGTGAATCCACTTCAATTCTCTACCCTGGTCGGGTGATTCGAATGGCGAAGGATGCCGCCGACTTGTTCCGACAATTCATAGGAGACTGTGACAGGGAATCATTCTGCATCCTTTGCCTAAATTCAAAGAACGAACCTACAGCACTTCATCTAGTGTCCACCGGTACCCTGAACGCTTCACTGGTTCATCCACGTGAGACCTTCAAACTGGCAATCTTAGCAAATTCCGCTTCAATTATCGCGTGTCACAATCACCCCTCCGGCCAACCTGATCCTAGCCAACAGGACGTTGAGATTACGGAGCGGCTGAGGGATAGCGGATACTTGCTCGGTATCGAACTCCTGGACCACATTATTTTAGGTGACGACAACTTCGTCAGCTTGAAAGAAAAAGGATTGATGTAAATTATCAAACCGAAGGCCACTAACAACAAGGGGGACTGACCATGGAAACAACGATGCAAAAATCAAACGGGCAAGACCTTTTCATTGATGTTCTGGCCGATATGATCTGCCAATACCTTGATGCCAAACAAGAGCGGCAACAGCGCGCGGATTACTGGTTAAATCTTTTCGAGAATGTGGGCATCGAAGCGCAGATTGTCGCGTAGGGGTGGCCCATGAATCACAAACAACAACTGGCCGCCCTCTACATTCGCGTTTCGACTGAAGAACAGGTCGAAGGTTATAGTCTTGACGCCCAGCGGGCCGCTTTGCTTGACTACTGCCAAAGGGCTCGTGTCGATGTCCACAAGGTCTACGTCGACGCGGGACGCTCGGGTAAGTCCATCGACGGTCGACCGGCACTCCGGCGACTTCTGGAGGACGCCCGCTGCGGACGCTTCCAGCAAGTCGTGTGCCTGCGACTGAACCGGCTTTCACGCAAGCTCTCCGACCTCCTGCACATCGTCGAGCTGCTGAACATGAACGGCATTGCCCTGCGCAGTCTGACGGAGGAACTCCAGACAGACACGCCGATGGGCAAATTCGCCCTCCAAATGGCCGGATCAGTGGCCGAGCACGAAAGACGGCAAATCGCGCAGAACGTACGCCACAGCATGCAGCGACGCAGCAGGCTCGGCAAGTGGAATAGCGGCAATCAGGTACTCGGGTACCGCTGGGTTACTCATCCCGTCGACCCACACCTCTCTTACGTGGAAATCGTACCCGAGGAAGCCAGGCGTGTCATCTCCATTTTCGAGCTGTACGCCAACGGTCTCGGCTTGAAAGCCATCGTCAACCGACTCAATGGTGATGGACACAAGACCAAACGGGATAAAGCTTTCCAAAGCGCCTCAGTGCGCGGCATCCTGACCAACGTGAACTACATCGGTAAGATCACATACACGGACGAAAATGGCAATAGAAAAATCGTGGACGGTGAACACGAACCTATCGTCTCAAAGGAACTTTGGAAAAACGTGCAACGTCAGCTTACCGGACGCTCACACCAGCCAATCAAGCGAATTACCCGACCCTTCCCACTCGCGGGGCTGCTCAAATGTCCGACCTGCGGTAGCAGCATGATTCCGTGCCATGTGCCACGGAAACGAAAAAATGGCGCACAAGTTGAAAGTTTTTATTATGTATGCTGCCGCTACAATTCCGGAGGAAGTGCCGTCTGCCCGCCGAATCATATCCGGGCGAACGAGGCCGAAACCTGGGTCGAGTTTCAGGTCCAGCATTTCGTAGCTCATCCTTCCGTTGCTGAACGGTTAGTTACCGAGATTAACCACAGGCGAGACAAGAAGCTGCTGCCTACCCGGCGGCGGATGAGACAGATTGATTCTCAGCTCACTTCTCTAAAGAGCCGGAGCCTCCGTTGTTACGAACTTTTTGAGGACGGGTATATAGACGCCCAGGAACTCAGAAAAAGACTTGACGAGATACGGACCGAATCGGCCCTTCTGAAGGAAGAAAGGGAGCAATTAGAGCGATCTGTAGCAGAGCAAACCGAGCGCTCTATTCCTGCGGCGAACATTCGGCAAGCGCTGGACAACTTTCGTCCACTGCTGCGGAGCGCCTCGGCTGAGCAGCGAAAGAAACTTTACCGAAGCCTCATCGACAAGATCGTCGTCCCGCATAACCGGGACATCACAAGGGCAACCATCCAGGGTACGGCAGCTTTGCTCAACCTGGAGATTCCGCTGATTCCAATAAGGAGGGACAAGTAAGCATGAACCAAACGATAAGAGTCGCCATCTACGCCCGCGTCAGCACAGAGGAACAGGCCGAATACGGTTACTCCATCGACGCTCAACTTGACACCCTACGCAAGTACTGCGAACTGTACAGCTGGGTGATCGTAGGGGAGTACGTGGACCGGGGCGTCAGCGGGAAGAGCATAGAAGGTCGATATGAGCTGCAACGACTCCTTCGCGACGCCCAGGACAGGAAGTTTGACGAGGTGTTCGTCTGGAAATTCAACCGGATGGCTCGCAAGAACATCGACCTTCTTCATATTGTTGATCTGCTAGAAAAAAACAACGTCGCCTTCCGCTCGTTTTCCGAGAATTTTGACACGAGCACGTCCATGGGGAAGTTTGCCCTGCAAATGATGGGCGCTGTGGGGGAACTTGAGAGGAACACGATCGTTGACAATGTGAAGATGGGTCACAAGCAACGCGCTCGAACAGGCAAGCATAATGGCAAGGTCCCTCTTGGCTACCGGAGCGTCAAGGTCGACGAACGCGGAAGGGAATCCAAGATCATCATCATCGAGGAGGAAGCAGCACTCGTTCGCAACATTTTCGAGCAGTATGCCGCCGGTCACGGTCTGAAGGCGATCGCCAACGCCCTGAACCACCGAGGCCACAAGACCAGGACTGGCAAACCTTTCTCCACTTGCTCCGTCCGGGACATTCTCGACAATCCGATGTTCGTAGGAAAGATCCGATACAACCGCTACGAAAATTGGGCGGAACGACGGCGCAAGGGCAAGACCTCCGAACTCATTCTTGTCGAGGGTCATCACCCGGCGGTCATCTCGGACGAATTGTGGGAGAAAGTCCAGCTCCTTCGACGGAAGAAGGGCACCATGCCCAAGAAGCGCTTCGAAGGCGAGTATCTCCTAACCGGGCTCATGCGCTGCCCCGAGTGCGGCGCGGCGATGACCGCGAGCCGCACGGTAAACCGGGCAAAGGACGGGACGAAGGTCGTCCGCATGTACTACTCCTGCGGGCGCTTCCGAAGCCAGGGCAGTTCGGTCTGCCACGCGAACAGCGTCCGCAAGGATGAAGCCGAAAAAGCCGTGACGGAGCGCATCCGGCAGGCGGTCGCGAAGCCTGACATCCTCAAGAAAGTCGTCCGCAGCGTCAACGAACACAGGTCAGGCCGGATCAAGCCTCTCCGCGACGAGCTGGCAGCAGTACAGGCTCGGATCGACAAGCTAGAGGAGAAGAAGCGGAAGTACCTCGGACTTTACGAGATGGACGAGATCGACCGTGACCTTTTCGTGGGCCGCCTGAACGACCTGAACAAGGAGCTCGACGCCGAGCTCACCCTCCGGTCAAAGCTGGAACTGGAACTACGAGACGACCAGGCTGACCCAGTATCCTATGAGTCTGTTAGAGCCCTGATGGGGAAGTTCGATGCCCTGCTCCGTCATTCACCATTCCAGCAACGCAAGACTCTTCTTCACCTTATCGTGAAGAAGATAAAATTGGATAGCAATCGACGCGTTGAAAGTGTTGAGCTTGTATTTAATGACGATACTGATAAGTATTTTTTAAGCCTAGCCCCTTCCACTGCCGCTTCAGTGGAAGGGGCCTTTCCCATATATGGAAAGGCCCCTATTAAAAAGCAATCTCTTGTATTTACAATATAGAAATAACTACAAACAACAGCATTTCTGATAAATAAAAATATGTCTCCTTAAATAATGGCTTGAACTTCTTTTGATTTCCTACCAGCCAGTAGAACCAATCTAAAATCCCCGTCTTCAAAATACTCTCTTCTTTTACTTCGATTTATCTTTTTCTTGACCACACCAATTTACCGGATTCACATGATAACCTCCAAAACAGCTTATCGAAACCCACAGCCCACCAAATTAGTTGGGGAACCTTTTTCAATCTTAAATCTAGTTCTTAGAGCTAAATTCGGGAAATTTATTCCTTTAAGAAGGATTTTTGGATTAGTCTGCCGAAAGAAGATAATTCCATAGTATCATTGACAATTTCAAAGAAAAGGTGAACGTATTGACTAGTGATCAAGAAAAAAAGTGTCATGCAATTATTCATACTTCCGCTATCGGAGCAGGCGGGGGTAATTTAATACCTGTACCTGGAGTTGGTATTGCTGCAGACATAGTGGCTATGACAACAATGACAATGAGTTTAGCTGGTGTGTTTGGCGGAAATCTTACAGAGGAGGCTGCTAAAGGAATTGCAATAACTGCAATAAAAAATACAATGTTGAAGCAACCGATCAAGACATTAACTAAAGAACTCTCCAAATTTGTTCCCTTTCTTGGTCAAGTTGTTGCCCCAACAATCAGCATTACAATGATTGAAGCCGCAGGGTGGTCTATTGCAAAAGAACTTGATAGGAAGTTTGGTATATAGTCATTCTAATTGTGAAGGATCGATTGAAGTAGCGGCGATCTCTTCTTTATTGAGAACCTGAAACACGTTTCTTAGAGTAGCCCTCACCTTAACACCTCCAATATAGCAGCAGAGATTTTCCTTTGCAAAAAGCACTGAGCAATGGAGGGGCCTTTCCTTTACCCGGAAAAGCCCCTCTGGCACGACACCAGCTTAAATTCACTCTTTCGAAGGTTTATTCGTATTTCTACTGTACCATCCTCTTCGCTTCTCAACTTTAAATTGTACTGTACTTACCGGCCTTCCAATCAAAGCAGCAAAATCCGGACCGCGTTCAGCAAGCTCTTGTTGAGAACCCAAACTGTCAGCAAATTCGTTTACTTTTTCATTCTCCTCCTGGGTCCAACGTTTACGGTAGTTTTTTGGTAGAGTGCTCATCGTTACCATCCTTTCATAACTACAATTCTTCAATAAATGCCTTTGATCCTCACAAATCCAGAATCTCCGCTTCTTCTACTGTTAGGCCTCTATAAATCCCGCAACCTTCAACATGGTTCCAAGCAATTTGCAAGAATGGAAAACCATCCTTTGTTCCACCAGAGAGCCTTTGCCATCTGCCGGGTCGAAAAACACCGGGAAGTGCCCCCTGGGGTGCCAAGAACGGCAAATCACGCTTCAGGACATGAGCCGAAACCTCACCAGGGTGCTCCTTCATCCATTTGAGAACTTCGTGTTGATTTGGTGAAGCCTCGCTAACAAACTTCTGGAGAATTTGAATGTTATTAAAATTTTCATTTGCTCTGTTTGCACTTTCTCCAATTCCACCCTGGCCGTTCAGCGATTCACCGCGTTCACTTCGGAGCTGTTCAAGTCTCAACTCCAGTAACTGCCTTAAATTCTCCACTTCCCTTTCGTTGTCTAGATCCACTTGGAATGTCGTTTGCATATTCTTACCTCCAGATTCAAAATGTTCCTCTGATGTTATATTAATTCATTTGCTTGTTCTAGTCAATTCTAATTTTTATATTTTATCATTTTGAAAATCTAGAACATTTAGAATGATGATTTACGACCCAAGATATGATCTGCTCAGCAAGTGAAGTTATGAAATTTCGCCCTACTTGTGATACGGTTCCCCCCGATTAATCTTCACCGCCCGGTAAATCTGCTCCACCAGCACCAGCCGCATCAGCTGGTGCGGCAGGGTCATCCGCCCGAAGCTAAGCTTCGTCTGGGCGCGCTTCAAGACGTCCTCGGAGAGGCCGTTAGAGCCGCCGATGACAAAAGCCACGTTGCTGGTCCCGTACGTGCCCAGCTTGTCCATATGGGCCGCCAGGTCCTCGCTGGACCACAGCTGGCCGCCGATCGCGAGGGCGATGACATGGGTGTCTGGCTTGATATGGCTGAGAATGCCCACGCCCTCCTTCTCCTGCACTTGGCGCATTTCCGCTTCGCTCATGTTCTCTGGCGCTTTCTCATCCGGCACTTCGTGCACGGACAGGCGCACGTAAGGCGCAAGACGCTTACTGTATTCGGCAATGCCCTGCACCAGATACTTCTCCTTCAACTTGCCTACGCATACCATCTGTATATTCATGGCGTATTTTCGCTCCTTAAACTCTGCTGTTATGTCGTTCATTCTAACATTGTACCGCCACCAATTAAAGGACATACACAGCCCCCGACCCGCCTTCCTACAGCAAGCTCCCACATTTCCTTTTCAATACAAAATCAATCCAGCGGAGCATTAGAGTTTTGAGAATCGCCAACTCGTTTACTTCTAAGCTTGCTCGACCGAGTTTGACCAACTTACATCAATTATCGAAAAAAAACCACTCTCCCTAAGAGTGGCTCTTCTCTTCCTATCTATTTTAAAATGATCGGCAGCTCTTTCAGCGCGAACATCATCGTGCTATCCATCCGTGCCAGTTCTACCGAGCGATCACGACGAAATTCGGGATAACGGTCCAGCAAAGTCTGAAGGGCAATGCGGGACTCCATACGGGCCAGCTGGGAGCCCATGCAGTAATGAATGCCGCTTCCAAGGCCCAGATGCGGGTTCGGGTTGCGGTGGATGTTGAATACATCCGGCTGATCGAACACATCCTCGTCATGGTTGGCCGAGGCCATCCAGATATAAACGTACTGCCCTTGCTTCAGCTCCTGCCCCCGCAGCACCGTGTCCTGCTTTACGCTGCGGAACATCACTTGTACAGGGGAGAAGTAACGGAAGACTTCCTCTAATGCCCCTGGAAGCAGCGCTGAGTCTCCAAGCACCTCTGCACGGACCTCAGGCAGACTGTCGAAGGCGAGCACGGCCGATGAGATCAGATTGGTTGTCGTTTCATTACCCGCTACGAGAAGGAGAATACAGAACCCGATAATCTCCAGTTCGGTGAGGTGTTCATTGTCGATACGCGCCTCCACCAGCTTGGTAATCAGATCCTCCTGTGGATGGCGACGGCGGTCCTCGGCAATTTCCGAGAAGTATTCGCTCATCTCCCGCTGACACTGATAATAAGCATCCCCATTGTCACCCACCAACGCGTCCGACCAGGCCTTGAATCGTTCCCGATCTTCCATCGATACGCCGAGCATCTCCGCGATCACCGTGATCGGCAGCGGGCTTGCGAGATTGGCCACGATATCCATCTTCCCCTTCTTCTCCGCTTCGTCCAGCAGGGATGTCGTAATCTCCTGAATCTTGGGAGCAAGCGATTCGATCATGCGAGGCGTAAAAGCATGGGATACCAATTTACGCAGCTGACGGTGCTTCGGAGGATCCTGCCGAAGAACACTGGATTCAATGGGATCATCGGTAGAAGAGCCCCCTTGGGAAGAGAACACTTCATAATTCGTGAAGACGGCTTTGACATCCTCGTACTTAAAGACATTCCATGCTCCATTGCCATCCATCGTCGTTACCGGGGATTCCGTCCGCATCTGGCGGAACCATTCCAGCGGGAGTAAACCGTTCTTATTCCATTCCATGCTTAACACCTTCGCTTTCCATCGCAAAATTTGAACTGACTGGTCAGTTATACATAATTAAAAAAAGAAGGCCCTGCTCATTCAAGCGATATAAACAGGCCTTGGGTAATCATCGTGAAGGCAAACCGCTCCAGATCCTCCCGCGAATACCGATCTTGATGATTCAGGTAATAATTGCAGGTACTCTCCAGCGTACCGACTATGCTGGCAGCGGCCAAGTCGGGATCAACGGCACGGCACAGGTTCTCCTCACACTGCCCTTCCTCAATCATCCTTGCCAGAAAGCTTAAATAATTCCTTTTCAGCTCCTTTAACTCATCCAGGACATCCTGCTCGATACCGTTCGAGATCTCATTAAACACGATGTGCGAGAAATGGCGGGATTCGAGAAACAGATCCAGATGATGGCGAATCGTGCGCTCCATCTTCTCCTTCATTGGCAGGGAGGAATTCAGATCTGCCTCCGTCCGCTGCATGATATCTTCGAAGCCCTGTTTCACCACCGTCTTGAAGAGCTGGGATTTACCCGGGAAGTTATAGTACAGAGTCCCCTTGGCGACCTGTGCGCGGGCGGCAATCTCGTCCATGCTTGCGCGGTGATATCCGTTCTCGGAGAATACTTCAATGGCTGCTTGGATAATTTTATCTTTGCTCACAGTTGGATCGGCCCTTTCACATCTATATTTCAGTTCATTGTTCTTGTCCTGACTGGTCAGTTCAAAAATAACATACCACGCTGGGAAAAATTAGTCAACCGAAAGACTACCTACACCAATACCGGAATTCTTGCCCTTATATTTCGATTCTTATGCTGATTTCCGTGGTATCCTATACATATGGCCCAATACAGTGTATATTTCAACAGTGCTGGTAAACAATCAGCATATAGGGACAAGAATATACCGTAACGGAGTGATTGATTGAGTAAATCCAAGGGCAAGGGCGGAACAGGCAGAGGCACGGGCAAGAAGGGCTGGAGCCGCTGGGATGCAAGTGCGAGAAGAGCGAAGAGTAAACCTAAACCTTATACCAGTAAAGGGGCCAAGCAGGCAGACGGTACATCGGAAAGCCGAGAATCATAAAGGTACCCCATAATGAACATATGGTACAGATCGACCTGATACATCATAATGAAGGAGATGAACGGATTGGACAATCAAGAATTGATAGCGGATATGCCCGAGAATTATGAGGAGCTCAAAAGCTCCGCCAACCGGAACGCCAATTGGAGAGAACGTTTAGATGCGGTGGAAGCGTTAGGAAATTGGAAAAATCAGAAATCCATTGATATTTTGTTGCATAGACTGAATACGGATGCGGTTTATCAGGTGCGAGAGGCAGCCTATCGTAAACTTCTGGCCTTTGGGGAGGACGTGCAGATGCCGGAAAGACCCAAAGGCGAGCTGATGAAGGACGTTTCGAAGGTGCTGCTGCGCATCAAAAAAAGTCTTCCCCGTGACCACTCGTATGAAGACTTCAAAGAGAAATTAAAAAAAATGAGGGTCGACATCTACGACACGTACGAAGGTGACAAAGGCGCTGATTTTGATCACTGGCTGGAGCAAACCTGGTCCTCGTTATTAAGACGATAACAGCGCGTCAAGCCTTCCGGAGCTGACTATGTATATGAGAAATCCGGTTATGTTATACTGAACACAAATATTAGTTATAGGAGTGGTACTCTGAGAAAGCAAAAGCCCATGTCGTTTGATGATCTGTTGAAGGAATTACAAGGCCAAAAATCGGTACAGGAGGATCCGGATAACATCTCTCTGGAAAAGCTGTTCAATGAATCGTTTATGCGTAAACATTCATCCCACAGCAGTTTTGGGGATTTTGTCGTAAAAGGTAACTTCCAAGTGGAAACGCACGAAGATATCGATAACATTCCGGATGAACTGTTTGACCGTCATGTTTCAAGAGAAACCGATTTTCCGGATTGGAAATCGATGCTGGAGCAGGCAAAAGCCGATTACGCGGCTGCCATTAAGTAAATCAATGATAATGTCGCTGCTATCTCGCAGCTATGATCAGGGGCCCCAAGGCCCCTTTTTCTATTCCATTCGCCATCTGTACTAGGATATGACATGATTCTCCACGCTCACTCGGACTTGGATTCCGATTCCGTCTCCGCCTTATCCCTGAACTTCTTATAGAGCTTCGTAATATTCGCCGTATTGATCTCAATGTTGTGCTCGTAAGCGTATTTGACCGCATATCCCAACGCCAGGGTAGTGGCGCCCGCTACCGTCGCTCCGGCAACCGATCCCGCTCCAGGGAAAACCTTCACGATCTGCCGAAAAATGCTCTTGCCGATATTGCCGAATATCGTAGCGATGACCAGTTCCTTCGCCGTCTCTTTGCTGATCGGCCTATTGTACAGCACCGCAAGCCTGGTAAGCAGGCTCACCTGAATGCCGGTAATCGGAATAATATCCGATCCCGGAATAGGTGATGCGCCTACCGCTCCTGCCGAGATCGAGGCTCCGATGATCCATCCGTTGGCAGTAGCAGACTTCTCCTTGATGCTTTTGGCAAAGAGAATGTCTTTAGACTTTTTTTTAAGCATCTCCAGAATGCTGCTTCGCAGCCGGTCGATATTCTCACCCGTCCGTGAGGATACCGGCGCAACCTCATAGCGACCTCCGGTCTCCTTCTTGATCCGCGCCACCAGACGGTCGATCTCATCTGCAGCGTCAATTTTGTTCAGCACGATCAAGATGTTCGTGTTCACGGCCTGAATCATCTCGAAGGACTTCTTCTCCGCCTCGGAGAAGACAGTGCCGGCAGCGTTCAGGAAGAATAGAACGATATCCGCTTGTTTATAGTATTTCAAGGTTATCTCCGAGTTCGCGATGTTCACATCATTCAACCCGGGTGTATCTATGAAGTAAATATGTTCCTTGTACTTATGCGGTTTAATTTCCGTCGTTTCTCCAGGCTCTGCCCCGACGCCAGCGACCTCTTCACCCACGATCCGGTTCATGGTAGAGGACTTGCCTGTGTTCACATCACCAATCAGAGCGATGAGAATTTCCTGCTTCAGCTGACGGTTGATTTCATCCATTTCCTTCTCATAGGCCTCATCAGCTGCCCGGTTGATCTCGTCTTCCCATGATCTTCTGTAGTCACCCATTTCTGATCGTCTCCATTCACGATAGGTTATCGCGCCTCGTTGTAATCTATACATCCATCATACACTATGAAGGTCTGTACAACGAAGCCGGTTGCTCATTCCAGAGACAATGATCGGAATGTTTGGCCGTACTTATTATTTACCTCTTCGCCCCCTCAATGAAAAGGCTGCTCATGTAGGATAGCGCGAACACAGAAATTCCAAACAAAAAAAGCGTGAAATCATCACGCTTTCTTATTTGCATTATTTATTTAATTAAAATAATCACGTTACACAACTAAAAACTCAGCATGCTTCTCGCACTCCGCGCACTTCACCGGTGGGTCCCAGTCCGAAAACTCGGTCTCCTTCAGATCAACAATATCCGGGGCATCCTCATATTCATCCACGAAATTTTCGATCGCTAGTTCCACATGTTCCTTGCATACGACGTACATTCTATGCATCCTTTCTATCTTTCGCCTCATGTTGTGTTTATCTTCAAACCAGTATAGCCACTCTTCTGTTCTACCACACTCTACGAGAAAAAGAAATGTTTTTAACCCATTTGCTCATCCCGGCCGGATCTCAATCCACAAAAGTTTCCTGTCTATCCATGGATTTCACATCAAAAGTCCTTATGACCCACCATCATTTCTATGCGGACAGCAAAAAAAGAGCGTAATCCACGCTCTTCTTCGCGACCGTTTCACGGCTCTTATCTAACCTTTTTCAAATCTCTCTATATTGGATACTATTCAACGCTAACCATTATATATACCCATGAAATGATGCACGAAACAATGGACAAGCACGTTCACCCTAAAAAATCCGCAGTGATTCAGGGCCAACCACGTCACCGATCCAGCCTGCCTTATTCTCCAGGCTTTTCTTCCAGCTTCACCTTCAGCGACTGCAGCTTGCCGTCACGATAGAAGGTCACGTCCAGGTCTTTGCCTACCTTCGTGTTATAGTAAAGGTGCTTGCGCAGCTCTAGCGTCGTCGTAATCGGCTTGCCATCCAGCTTGACGATCACGTCATTCAGCTGCAGACCCGCATCCAGCGCAGGTCCAAGCGCATCCAGCACGACCACGCCTTCGGTTACCGTCTTCGGCAACTTGAGGTCCTCTTTCTCTTTCTTGCTCAGCGGAGCATACGGATTACCCAAGTCCACGGTATATACGCCGAGATAAGGGCGTGCAATATGCCCCTTCAGCATCAGCTCGGTTACAATCTCCGTAATTTCATTGACCGGAATCGCAAACCCAAGCCCTTCTACGCCGGTGTCCGCGATTTTCATCGTATTGATGCCGATAACTTTACCGTTCAAATCCACTAGAGCGCCCCCGCTATTCCCCTCGTTAATGGCGGCGTCGGTCTGAATGACCTCCTGCTCCCAATCATAGATACCATCCTGATTCAGGGATACCGGTATTACGCGGTTCGTGTAGCTGACAATCCCGGATGTGAGCGTGTCACCCAGGCCGAGCGGGTTGCCGATGGCGATGACGGTTTCACCGAGGCGAAGCTTGGAGGAATCCCCAAACTCTGCAACTTCTCCGATGCCTTTACTGTCAATCGACAGAACGGCAATATCACTAACTTTGTCTGTGCCGACCAAGGTCGCCTTCTTCTTCTCGCCGCCTACCAGCACAACCTCCAGGGAATCGGCACCATCAACCACATGGTTATTCGTAATCACAAAGGCTTTGCCCTCGAGTTTCTTGAAGATAACGCCAGAGCCCAAGGTGTCTTCCTGTGAGCCGCCGAAATCATTTCCGAAATCAAAATCCTCACCGAAGTCGAATCCCTCCGGAAGCTCAAAATCCCCTTCTTCCTCTGGCAGGGCACCGAAATCCTCTTCCAACCCTTCTCCCTCAAGACCTTCCTCTTCTGGCATTGCGGTCTCTTTATGTGTCAGCACACTGACAACAACCGGTCGCACCTTCTGAGCAACGCTAACAATCCGTTCATAGGGATCCCCATCGGACTTGGACAGCTGATGGCTGCCATTAATCAAGGTAACCGGTGAAGAGGTCGCAGGATGGCCTGTTATGAAGCTAAACAGCATCACCGCAATCAGAGCACTGCACACAGAACTGATCGCGGAAATCTGGAATGTGGATAAACCCTTTTTACGGCGGGTCGTCCGCCACTTCGTTCGCTCAGGTCGGTCCTCGCTGGTATTTTTGCTCCGTCTGGAAATTTTAGTTGAATAGAAATCATCGTCAAATAATCCCATTGCGATCCCTCTCTCCCCTTGGTTGCTACGCGTCAAGATACTTTACCAGCTTCAGACCCTCCGCCATTACCGACTGACCTATGAAATCATCTTGTCGTCATAACAACCTGCCCTATACCGAGTGTATCTAGCTTCCTATGAAATCGGCAGCGTGCCACCTGTTAAATATCTCTCTACTGTAAAGACTATTCAGCGGCCCAAAAAGTTGCATTTTTAGGCATTCTATTTGAACTTTTATCGAAATATCGCTCTACCAACCATATTTCAATCCATTGCCTGAAATCTGGTTCCATAAAAGGTATGTATTCCCACCCGACAGTTCAAAAAAAACCCTGTATTCTTCTATTACCACAAACAGGGCGACTTAAGCGCGAAACATCTGTTTTTTCTAAAAAGAGATGGGAAAACTTGGGCCATCCTTATTTTAAAAATGCAAAATGCCTGGTGCCTTGTTCGATGCAAGTGCTTAACAGAAGCATTCAGACCTTCTAGTCTTCCTATTGTACCACACGAACAGAGGTTCACGTCAGCTTTCTTTGATAAAAACAAATGCCAAATTGATGGCAATTTTAAGGGTCGGTACAATGACAGATTCTTCAATCCATAACAACGAATAGTCAGGATGAACATATTAACCTTGTATACGTAACAGCCGACCAAACGGTTCCATTATGAAGGGATTTTCTCTAATGATCCAAATTCCTCTCTTCCGGCATATCCGCTATTCCCAACTGCCTGCCACCCTCATTCGCGCACTCCCCCCCTAACATACTACCGGACAATTGTGTAAAGAAAATGGCAAAAACCGTCGGTCTTGCATGACGAAATCGATCCCTTTTGAACCGCAACGTTGAAGGAATCTCCGGGACCCACACATCATTCCTATTTGGATTCCCCGCAACTTATTCTTCCTACACCATCCATTGAAAAAATACTTCCAGCCGCCTCCTTACGCTTTGCTCCTACAGACAAGATCGGCCTATCCCGTTTCCACTACTCGAATGCCTCGGTTCCATTCTCTTCAGCTCTCCCTCATGTTTGAACTGGTTAGGTTATCCATTCATCTGTCGGTGCCCCGCAGGGAATGTTATGAAGGGGAAACTATTGCAAGGAGGGTTATGGGATGGCAAGAAGATCAAGACGGCGCCGGAGTCCCGAAATGCAGCAGTTCATGACCGACGTCATGCGGAACGAAGGCTATCAAGTGGACCCGCAGAGACAGCAGGACGTCAAATATGAGGTGGCCAAGTCACTCGGTGTCCCTCTTAAACCGGGCGACAACAGGGACCTGACCACCGAGCAGGCCGGTAAAGTCGGCGGTGCGATTGGCGGTTCCATGGTCCGGGAGATGGTGCGTATGGCACAAGAGAGTCTTAGCAAGCGTTAGAACGAGCCTCGTCTCTCGGAACTCAGTATCCCTTAAACTGCAAAACAGCCCCACGCCATAGTTCCCTATGATCGTGGGGCTGGTCTTGTTATGCCTATATATTGATAACTAATAGTAAAATTGCTCAAAAAGGAATGCTTCATTGGTAAGAATGTCGTTATCTAAACTCCCTGTGCGTACGGTGTATGATCCGGGGCATGCCTTGGATGGCTGTCGACCATATGCCTATTCGCCGACCTTATCCCAAGGGGTCGGGCGGTCATAATACGTATCACACAATTTAAACTCGCTATCCTTGAAGAAGCAGCCTCGGTCCTCCATCGTATCGCGGACGGTCATTCTCGCCAGCTCCATCATGTTGTGATCCAGGCTGAGATGGGCCAGATACGTTCGTTTGGTATCCCCCGTCAGCAGCTCGCTTAAGGCATCGCCTGCCGAATTATTCGACAAATGTCCCATATCGCCGAGAATCCGGCGTTTGGTATTCCACGGATAGCGTCCCATCCGAAGCATCTCGATATCGTGATTGGCTTCCAGCACCAGGACATCCGATCCATCCAGCGCTTTCTTCACCTTATCGCTGACATAACCGAGGTCCGTCGCGACGCCCAGCTTCTCGTCGCCGTCATAGAAGCAATAACCGACCGGTGCCGCAGCGTCATGGGATATTTCAAAAGGCTCCACCCGCAGTGTGCCAAAATCCTTGACCTCATGACTCTCCAGCACAATCCGGTTCTCTTCCGCAATCTTGCCCAGCGACTTGCTCATCGCTTCCCATGTTTTCTCATTCGCATAGATCGGCAGATTGTATTTGCGCGCCACCGCGCCAAGCCCCCGGATATGATCCGAATGCTCATGCGTGACCAGGATCCCGTCGATTTCTTCCCCCATCATTTCGCGTTCTTTCAACAACTCATCGATGCGCCGTGCACTTAAGCCCGCATCAATCAACAGTGTCGTATCCTCATTGCGGACAATGGTCGCATTGCCCGTTGAGCCGCTCGACAGCACGGAAAATGAAATCCCCATAGTCTTGTTACTCCTTTGTCGTATCGCTTTTTGGCGTCAGCACGTCCCCGCTGATCCCTTGTACATAGATCATCTCGCCATGATCCAATGTAAACCGCCAAGTTGGTGCTGCTAACTGGTCCTCCGTATTAAACAACTGTCCGTAATAGCCCAGCTGAATGTCCCTTACCGCCGAATCGGGCGGGATGAAGTTACGTTCAATGAGCGTTTCCAAAGCCTTGGATGCGGGCAGAACCTTTTGTTCCTCCATATCGTCGGTTGGCATAATCTCAAACACCGGCTCCCGGTACGCATGGATCTTCTGGGATTCGTAAATGAACTCCAGCTCCACATTGAACAGCGGCCATTCCTTCTGCACCAGTGGCCGGAAGACAATGATATTCTCTTTATCCGACTGCGGATCATGGCGATAATTCCCGAGATCCTTGATCTTGCCCTCCAGCGCATTCCGCAATTCCTTCTCATCGGCATAAATCAGCTCCGTGTCAATGGGCTGCTCCAGCCCTACCGGCCCTCCCTGCGCTTCCGCGCTGTAGATATAATTAATCTTGGGCAGCTGCGGCGTTTCCGTCGGAATCGGGCTCAGCAATTGAATCCTATTCTCCTCAATCACCTGCTGCGTGCTCTCGGAAAGCGAGGTGAAATCCAGATTGGAGCCGACCTGCTCGCGGTAATCCATCCAGAGCTGATAGCCCAGCACCAGATTCAGCAGCAAAAACGCGTAAATCAATACATTTTTGGCACGGCCCCAATCCATGATGTTCCCTCCTTATTCAATAACGATCTCTATCATTATTCGAATGTGATAACTGACCCGTTCTGGAGCTCCAAGGCCCATACAGGCTTAAGCAGCAACCCTTCTCCCGCACGCACCGGTAAATAGGCAGGATCCAGACCGATAACCACATTCTTTCCCTCCATATAAGGCTTCAGCTTCGCCTCCAAGGCCTCGCCACCTGTCAGCTTCACCATCTGTTTCTTCAAGGCAGCAGACTCAAGATATAACAGCGAGCGCTCATACGAGGTTACCGTCCCCTGCTGTAAATCCAATTCCATGACGCCATACTGGAAGCCCGGTGTATTCAGGATCGGGAATCCGCCATAGTACTGCTGGAACTTTACCAGCGTTCGATCCTCGGATTCACCCGCCTTAGCCAGCCTGTACGTGCCATTCCAGCCCCCGTGCTGATTCACGAAATCGATGGCCGACAGCACATCCTTGCCGGGGCTGCTCTCACCGGATGGCGGCGCAGCCGGATCGGTATAACTGATCCATTTTTGCCCCTGATCCACCTGCAGGCTCCGCTTACTGTCTGTATAAATCTCCGAGCCGTCTTTTTCCCGGATATTGCGCGTGATGCTAGGGTCAAAGAACAGGCTCCGCTGCATCTGCTCTACCGTATATTCGCCAATGGGCAGTTCCATGCTGACCATATTCAGTTCCTTCGCCGGGGTATAATACCGGCCATCCACCATCTTATACGGCGTCCAGCTCAGCCCGAAGTCCACCAGCTGATCCACATCCTGAACAGTCAAATCCGCCTGCGCGGCTTCGTAGACCACATCGCCCTCTGTACTGAAAAACATGACATGGATCTTCGCTTCGCCTTCCACGCTGTACAGCCATATTTTATTGATGCTTTCCCCTTCAAACAGGGTATCCGGGACGATCTGCATCACTCTTTGGAGCAGCGTAACCGGAATGCCCGAATCAAAGCTCAGCTCAATGCCCCGATTCTCCGAGCGAACCTTGGCCCAGTCGATGTTGCTGACCATCCGACGCTGGAAATTGTCAAAGGTTCGGCCTTTGAGCCGGTTATACACGAGATTGTAGAACGTATCGTTCGGATAGAACACCGTGTGTTGGTCTTCGCCCAGATGAATGACCATCTTGTCGGGGAAGAGCAGATTCTCGGCCTTTTCCTCCGGGCCCATTTCTTCTGTTCGGATATAGGCGTTCTTGGATTGCACAACCGAATCACTGCCCGGAAAGCGGAAAATCAAAACGTAACTCTGCAGCAAACTGCCCACGACCAGCACAACCAACAGAATGGTCTTTAATCGCTCCTTCACGTTAATGCCCTCCCCTCGTTATCCAGGGGCAAGGTGAAGGTCACCGTGGTGCCTTTCTCCAGCTCGGATTGAAGAATAATAAAACCTCCATGTGCCCTGACAATTTCCCGGGCAATGGATAATCCGAGACCTGTTCCGCCTAAATTGCGCGTCCGGGCCTTATCCACCCGGTAGAAGCGCTCGAAGATCCGGTCCAGATCCTTCTTCGGAATTCCGATCCCGGTATCCTTTACCGATAAGGACAGCATGCCTTCCTCCGTTATGCTCGCATCCATGGTGATAGTGCCTCCGTCTGGCGTATATTTAAGGGCATTGGATATCAGATTGTCGAGAACCTGATCAATACCGTCCCGGTCCAGCATAGCTGTCGATACGCCCGGTTTCACCTCAATAATGGTGCGGATATGCTTTTGTTTCATTTGGAATGAGAAGCGGTCCTCAACGTCCTCCAGCATCTCCACAATGTCCGTCGGCTCCTTATGCAGAGCGGCCTCCTTGGAATCAAGCCGTGACAGATGCAGCAGGTCCGTTACCAGCCGGATCATCCGGCCGGTCTCATTCTGGATGACGCCGACAAATCGCGGCCCCATCTGTTTATCCTCCAGCGCCCCATCCTCCAGCGCTTCGGTATAACTCTTGATGGTGGTCAGAGGCGTACGCAGCTCATGGGATACATTCGCCACGAACTCCCGCCGCGACGCTTCCAGCTTCTCCTGCTCCGTAACGTCTTGCAGCACTGCAATCGTACCGGTGATGCCGATTTCCCGCCGATGAATCGGAGTAAAGGTCACACGCATCATGAACGGTTCGCTGCCCTCGCGCGGCACAATTTCCAGCAGCTTGGAATCATGCCCTTCGCTGCGCGCCAGCGCCTCCGATTCGGACTCCTCAAGACCCAGGAGGGAAACGATATCGTGTCCTGCCAGCTCTTCTCCCTCCACGCCCAGCATTTCCCCGGCGCGCCGGTTCATCAGGATGACACGTCCCGCTTCATCGGTTGCGATAACGCCGTCACTCATATTGGTCAGAATCGATGCCAGCTTCTCTTTCTCTTCTTCGTTCTGCGAGAGGGCTTCGCGCAGACGGCTGGTCATATAGTTGAACGCCTGGCTGAGCTGGCCGATCTCATCGCTGCCGAACACCGGCGTTTTCTCGGTAAACCGGCCGTCCGCGACGGCCCGGGCATGCTTGGTCAGCTCCTTGATCGGGTTGGTGATCGTATGCGACAGGATGACGCCAAGCACCGCCGTCAAGCCAAGGGCCAGGAGAATGCCCGATATAAAAATATTGTTGATCCGCTGCATCGTGCTGTACAGCTCGCTCATGCTGGCTACGATATAAATCGCGCCGACGATTTTCTCGTTGTACATGACGGGCTTGGCCACCACTTTTTTGCGGATGTTATCATCATCGATAATATACTCTTCATTATCCTGTATACCCTGCAATGCCCGGCTGACAACCGTCTGCGTGTTCTTCGTGTTCACGTAATCGGCATGGGAGGGCAGCGAGGTCGTCAATACCCGTCCGGTGGAATCCAGTACCTGAATCTCGGCTCCGTTCAGATTGAACAGATTGTTCACCATGACGCGCAGGCTATCATACGGGTTCTCCTCCGTAACATTCTCGCCGCCAAGGGTCTTGGCCGCCAGAACCGACATCAGCTCTGCGCGTTCCTGCAAGTCCTTCGTGAAATTGCTGGTCAGCGAGTTCTTCATCGCACTGACAAAATACACCCCGATCAGCTGCATCGCGATCAGTATGAGAAGGACATAAATGATGATGACCTTCGCCTGAATGGTGCGGAAGAAGGACAGCCACTTCATTACAGGCCTCCGTTTTTAGCGCTGCGCATCAGGTAGCCCAGTCCGCGCCGAGTCAGAATATATTCCGGCTTGCTCGGATTCTCTTCAATCTTCTCGCGAAGTCGGCGAATCGTAACATCCACGGTCCGCACATCGCCGAAATATTCAAACCCCCATACCGCCTGCAGCAAATGTTCACGAGTCATCACTTTACCGGCATTCCGGGCCAAATAATACACCAATTCGTATTCGCGGTGCGTCAGATCTAGCGCTTCCCCGCTTTTATATACCATGTACATATCGGTATCAATGAACAGCTCAAACAGCCGCAGGCCTTGTCCGCCTGCACTTGTGCCGCCTGTGTTATCCGCTGAGTTGTCCGGCTTTTGCTGACGGCGCAGATGCGCCTTCACGCGTGCCAATATTTCTCTGGTGCTGAACGGCTTCGTCACGTAATCATCCGCGCCAAGCTCAAGTCCAAGCACCTTGTCAATCTCCCCGTCCTTTGCCGTCAGCATGATGATCGGGATCTGCAGGTTCGCGGCACGTACCTCGCGGCACACATCCATTCCGTCTTTTCCGGGCAGCATCAAATCAAGCAGCATTAAATCCGGCCGCTTCGTAAGCGCAATCTCCACCGCGCTAATGCCATCAAAAGCGCAGATGACCTCATAGCCCTCTTTTTCCAAGTTAAACTTTAAAATATCGGCGATGGGTTGTTCGTCATCCACCACCAGAATGGTTCCCTGCATTGTCCTGTTCACCTCATACCTTCACATAAAGAGGATGTTTAAAAGTCCCTCTTCGAACTCACACTTAAACGGTCTTCTTCCCATTTTACCACACCTGCCGCCGCTACACACCCACCGCTCCTAGCTGACCCGATTCAGTGGTGGTTTTCAGCGGTTGAAGTTTATAACTATACTGGATTATGATGGAATATAGCTTTCGAAGGGTGTTCTTCCATCTTATTTAAGTTAAAATTGAGAGCTCAATCTATTAGTACAGGGAGGAGTTGTTTGGATGGAAAGTACAAATATAGTTACTCATTTTAGACCCATATATATTTTGTTTATCCTCATTCTGATCATCACATTGTTCATCATGATTTTTCGGAATCGCCCTAAAGTAATCAATGGTTTTACAATCGCAATAATTACCCTTATTAGTTTGGCAGTATCCGCTCATCTGACCTTTCAAATAGGTTACCTTGCAGATGAATTGAGAACCAGCGGCGACGCTGTATCCTTTAATATGTTTATTGCAGTAGCGATACTATCGTTGGTTAATCTCCTAGTCTACGCCTATAGAAGAGAATAGTTTTTATTGATGTGTCCCACCCACTCCGCCTCCCAACGGCCGCCCCGATTCAGGGGGCGGCCACCCGCTTCCCGGCGGAAGGCACGGGGATGGATTCGACAGATAAGGGAAAATCTTCGGCAGCAGCGAGCGGCGTCATTCGGAGAGCGGCAGCGATCGCCTTTGGATTCGGAAAATCTCATCTTACGAAACATTCTTATTTTCCGAATTCAACAGCGACGGAGAAGGATACCGCTTGCGCCACCACTGCGGATATTTCCCGTTCTGTCCCACCCACTCCACCTCCCAACTGCCGCCCCGATTCAGGGGGCGGCCACCCGCTTCGCAGCGGAAAGCACGGGGATGGATTCGACAGATAAGGGAAAACCTTCGCAGCAGCGAGCGGTGTCATTCGGAGAGCGATAGCGATCGCCTTTGGATTCGGAAAATCTCAGCTTACGCAACATTCCTATTTTCCGAATTCAACAGCGACGGAGAAGGATACCGCTTGCGCCACCACTGCGGATATTTCCCGTTCTGTCCCACATCCCCATTACATCCACCTGTTTAAGACGCAAAGATGGCCGCCCCCGTTAAGGAGCGGCCATCTTCACTATTATGATATATGAACCAATAATGGCTTATGTCGCATTGGTTTATCTAGTATAACACAGAACTACAGATAATTCATCGGATTTTGAGCAACTCCATTTTTTTGTACTTCGAAATGGAGATGAGTTCCAGTAGAACGGCCCGTATTGCCCATGACGCCCAGCTTGGAGCCTTGTCCAACAGATTGTCCGTTGCTTACGGAAATCCTGCTCATATGCCCATACAGGGTGCGGTATCCATTGCCGTGATCGACAATGACGACATTGCCGTAACCACTCTGCTGACCGGCGAAGACCACTCTGCCCGAAGCGGCAGCCATAATCGTGCTTCCGCCAACCATATCGACACCTTCATGGCTTCTTCCCCAGCGATGACCGTAGGAACTCGTAATGCGTGCCCCGCTGACCGGCCATGCGAACATGCTGCCGCTGGATTTCTGGGTCACCGTTGCCGCTTTTTTCTTGGGCGCTACCTTGGTGCCTTTATACACCACTTCCGGCAGGGACTCCTGAACCACCTGTTGGCCTGTCCATTGCTTAGAGATGACCTTGCCGTTCTCTTTGGTTACGATGTAATCCACGGTTTTGACGCCATCCCGCCCGGGACGAACGACCTTTCGTTTCCCCAAAGGAAGCTCGCTGCTCTTGCGGACAATCGTTTCCGGCTTGCTTGGCTGCTTCTCCGACACCGTCTCCACCGTTCTTACCGTCAGCGGTGCTTCCGGTTTCGTTACCTGCAGCTCGGCCCCGATCTGAACGTATTTCTCCTCCAGTCCGGGATTCAGCGCCATGACGTCAGCAGACTTCATGCCAAAATGCTGCGCAATTGAGGAGATCGTATCTCCCTCTTTCACCGTATATACCACCGGCTTGTCCTTCGTGCCCGTAAGCACTTTAACCGCTTCTTCCACGTCCAGCACCTTGTTCGGGTCGGCCTTCGTGTTGGCAAGCGAGATCTTCTCCTTAATCTCCACGGACTGAAGCCCGCTTCCGTCATCGCTCTTCTTGCTCGATGCCGATGCGGACGTCTTCGTGAAAGCGACCCTCTGGGTCTTCTCCTCCTGGGCAGCTGCGGGAGCGAACTTCAGCTTGGCCGCTTCGACGGCAGCTTTGGCTGCCTGCTGATCCTTCACGATGGCAACTGTCTTGCCGTTCACCTTCAGCTCTACGCCGCGGGCATATGCCTTCAGCATGTTATCCAGCTTTTGGAGAGTCTCCTCGCTGTTCACCTCTGGTTTAAAGGAACGATCAGCCTTCGTTGTAATGCCGTCGGTGTGAAGCACCATAAGTACGTCAGGGTGCTCCTGCTGATACTCCTTTTGCTTCTCTTTGAGCAGCTGGTCAAGCTGGGCATCATCTTGAATGGTACCGATCGCTTTTCCATCTACATACACATGATAGAACGGAACCGTATTCGCGTTCACATACGCTTTTCCGCCCGTATATATCGTTCCTGCTATGAGCAATGCCCCTGCCGATATCCAAATCCACCTGCGCGGTGAAGTCCATCCCCGTTTTTGTGGATTCGACGGCTCCGAGGGCTCTCGATTCGAGTTGTTATTGTGGGCAGAATAATCGGCTGCTTGCTTCCGCAAGAGGCTGTCCATCCACCGTTTCCCCTTAGAACCTTTCATGTCTCTCTCCTTTAAGCCTTGTTCATATGTAAGAATCTGTTCATTTGAACTCGCTGACTTAGTATTGATTATGACACAACCTGTCAAAAGGTATCAAAATTTTAACCTTTTCGATCTTCGTATACTTTAACATAGCCATTACAATCATTTCAAGTTTACGAAAACAGCGAAAAACCCGCGCTGGGCACGGGTTTCCTGATTTTCCCTACTTTATAACCTCCGCAAGTCAGTGACAAAACAGTGACAGTATGGGCCTGATAGTCGTTATACCGTTATTCTTTAAGCATGGTGATCAGTTTATCGAATTCCTCGGCATTCAAATATTTGGATATGCCCTGCTCGATGTCCGCAAGTTCCGCTGCAGTCAGTCCATCCTCCATCGCCGCAGAGATCTTCTGCATTTCCGATTGGGGCAGTTTATTCATCAGCAGGGTAAAAATCTCTTCTTTCTCCTCTGTTGGCAAACTGTCCTTCCGATCCACAATTTCCCCCGGCGTCATCACAATCTCCTGATCTTCCAGCGAGGTATCGTTAGGCTGCTCTGTCGTGTTCGTGCCCATTACCGGCAAGGAATTGTCAGGTGCCTCTTCATCAGCTGGCGGCTCACCCGTCGTTCCCGCCGGGTTCGAATTCGCTTCGTCATCCTCTTGTGCCCCTCCATCACGATCCAAGCCGCTCCCTGGCGTTGGTTCATCAGACGTGGCATTCTTATCTTCTGCCCTATTGTTATCCACCGCGGGGTTGACACTACCGACATCTGGCTTGGTGCCGGAGCCCATACCGAGCATCGACTTCATGATACCTCCAACCCCCATCGGCTCCGTCTCCAGCTGAATGTTAAAACTGGACAACACCGATTGAATATAGGCATTGACCACGATGCCTGTTGTCACAATCGTGAGCGTGCTCACCAGGATGGCGGTCAAGCTAACTTTCAACAGCCATTTCGTCCACTTCATCCGTATTCCTCCTTCCTCCTACATGTTCTGAAATGACATGGCGATAATTGCTTTCTTTTTCCAGTATTGACGGCTCAGAATCGCTTCAATCCTCTTTCCTTCATTTTTTCTACCTCCATTTGATATATTTCATGATTCCGTTAGTTTTAGGCCCATTCCAAAATGAAAAAACCGGAACCATCCCTAGCAAACCTAGTAGATGAATCCGGTTTTTATTATGCTGGATCGTGTACCTTGTCCAGCTCTCAAGAAGGCCACACGCCTCATTGAGTTCATATGGTTTCTGTCCCCCTATATTGATCTGACTGCATATACCCGCTGCCTTTAGCCCCAATTCCAAATTATCAGCGTGCTGTCCTCTATGTCTCTCTCCATTATAGGGTGGATGGACAACCGGCTAAGGGATAATATTCTTCAAAGGAAGGGACAAATTCTTCCACATTTAGGCATCAATGTTATCGCAGGATGCGTTCTGGTCTCCACCTTCTTTGCCAAAAAGAAAAACCCGCCGATACTATCATCGGCAGGTTCATAAACCTATCTAATCGTTGAAGTTGAACTTCTAGTCTCTCTACTCTTGGTCCAACGCTAGATTATTTCTCGTAAATCGGAAGCACTTGATTCGTCTGCTCCCGGTTGCGGCCCACAGAGAAGATGGCAATCGGAATGCCGGTCAGTTCGGATACGCGCTCTACGTAGCGGCGGGTGTTCTCCGGCAGATCTTCCAGCGTTTTGGCGCCGGTAATGTCTTCACTCCAGCCTGGCAGCTCTTCATAGATCGCTTCGCACTCGGCAAGCATTTTCAGGCTTGCTGGGTAATGCGTAATCTCTTCGCCGCGGAATTTATATGCGGTACAGATCTTAACGGTCTCAAGACCGCTCAGCACATCCAGCGAGTTCAGGGACAAGCCGGTAATTCCGCTCACACGGCGGGCATGGCGCACAACTACGCTATCGAACCAGCCTACGCGGCGAGCGCGTCCGGTTACCGTGCCGTATTCATGCCCTTTTTCCCGAATATACGCCCCAATTTCATTGTCCAGCTCCGTTGGGAAAGGTCCATCCCCTACACGGGTCGTATAGGATTTAGCCACACCGATCACCTGCTGAATCTTCGATGGTCCTACACCGGAGCCGATACATACACCGCCGGCAGAAGGATTCGAAGACGTAACGAACGGGTACGTGCCTTGGTCGATGTCCAGCATGACGCCCTGCGCGCCTTCGAACAATACTTTTTGATTCTCATCGATCGCATCATTCAGGATGACGGAAGTGTCACGCACATATTTACGAATGATTTCGGCGTATTCCAGGTATTGCGTTAAAATTTCTTCAACATCGAGTGCTTCCCCGCCATACACCTGGGTAATGACTTGATTCTTCTCCTTCACCAGATGGCGAAGCCTCAGTTCGAACTCTTCAGCATCCATCAGATCTGCGATCCGGATGCCGTTACGTGCAGCTTTATCCATATAGCAAGGGCCGATCCCCTTGCGGGTTGTACCGATTTTGTTCGGACCTTTGCGGTCCTCTTCCAGAGCATCCAATACCATATGATAAGGCATGATAACATGAGCACGATCACTGATTACCAGATTATCCGTGCTGAACCCGTTATCATGAATATAATTAATCTCTTCAATAAGTGCAGCCGGGTTAACGACCATACCGTTTCCGATCACACAGGTTTTATCTTTATAGAATACTCCGGATGGAATCAAGCTAAGCTTGAATTTTTTACCGTCAATCAGAATGGTGTGGCCGGCATTGTTGCCGCCTTGGTAACGGGCTACCACGTCAGCGCTTTCAGCTAAATAATCCGTGATTTTCCCTTTCCCTTCATCTCCCCATTGTGTTCCCACAACGACTACCGTTGACATATTCATTCCTCCGCTCGGGCTGTTACACCCTTAATATTTCGCGAAACACTGTGAAATAACCTTTACAAACTGATTAAATTTCAACCTCACTGCACTAAAGCAGCAATACCAGTGTAACAGTCCCCATTTTTAAAGTCAAATACAAAAACGAACAATCGCACATCAGTGTGTACGATTGTTCGGAATTAGGACAAGATTATCGAATGATTGCAGCATTATTCGGGGAACCGCCATAAGAAAAACGACTGTCGACGTACTTTCTCAGAAGACAGACCGCGGTTAGAGGAAGCTTTTCTTACGATATCAGGAAGGCCCAAGCTTCGAAGTTTATACTTGATATCGCAGATGTCTGCCTGGTCGGTTAATCTGTAACGCGTCATCCGGCAGCAAAGGCATCGGCATGCGTTCGTTCGTAATTGACGAATTTATTAAAGTTCTTCAGGAAGACCAGTTCCACCGTACCTACAGGACCGTTACGCTGTTTAGCAATGATGATCTCGATGATGTTCTTCTTCTCGGTTTCCTGATTGTAATAATCATCCCGGTACAAGAACGCAACGATATCGGCATCCTGCTCGATCGAACCGGATTCCCGAAGGTCACTCATCATCGGACGCTTGTCCTGACGCTGCTCCACGCCCCGGCTGAGCTGTGACAGCGCGATAACCGGCACTTCAAGCTCACGGGCGATTTGTTTAAGCGTACGCGAGATCTCGGATACCTCCTGCTGCCGGTTCTCCCCGGCCTTGCCGCGTCCATGAATGAGCTGGAGGTAATCGATCAGGATCATGCCAAGACCCTTCTCTTTCTTCAGACGACGGCACTTCGCACGAATATCGGCAACCGTAACACCCGGTGTATCATCAATGTAGATCTCGGCTTCCGACAGGGCTGCGATGCCCATCGTAAGCTTGGACCAATCCTCATCACCTTTGAAATCACCGTTACGCATGACTCCTGCATCCAGGTTAGCCTCCGCACAGATCATACGCTGTACGAGCTGCGGCGCTGACATCTCCAGACTGAAGATCGCCACGGTTTCTTTGGCGCGAATGGCCACGTTCTGAGCAATATTCAATGCAAACGCGGTTTTACCTACGGAAGGACGGGCAGCTACGATGATCAAGTCGTTGCGCTGGAATCCACTTGTCATTTTGTCCAAGTCCACGAAACCGGATGGAATTCCCGTTGTATTCCCCCGGTTCTGATGGAGAACCTCCACCTTCTCGAATACTTCCATCAGCACGTCGCGGATCGCAATAAATCCGCTGCCCGTGCGTCGATTGGAAATTTCGAGAATGCGCCGCTCCGCCTCGCTGAGCATACCGGATACATCTTCTCCTCCGGTATATCCTTCACTGACAATCTGTGTTGCGGTGCGAATCAACCGCCGCAGCATCGATTTCTCTTCGATGATCTGGGCGTAATAATCCACGTTCGCAGCCGTCGGAACCGCATGGGCCAGCTTTGCTAAATAGCTGACACCACCGACCTCTTCCAACTGCCCTTTATCTTGCAGGAGAGATGTAAGGGTCACCAGATCGATCGGTTGATTGCCTTCCCCGAGCTGCACCATAACTTCATAGATCATCTGATGCGTTTTGTCGTAGAAGTCCTCGGCCTGCACCCGCTCCATCGCTGTAATCAGCGCTTCACTTTGCAGCAGAATGGCACCCAGCACCGCCTGCTCTGCCTCAAGGTTCTGCGGGGGGACCCGATCGAAATAGAGTTCTCCTCCCATATTACTCCTCCGTAATTTGAACCTTGAGCGTCGCCTTGACGTCAGGGTGCAGCTTCACCGGAATCTGGGTAACACCCAGACTGCGGATCGGATCACTAAGTTCAATTTTGCGTTTGTCGATTTTGATCTTCTGTCCTGCCAGCGCTTCAGCAATTTGTTTGCTGGTAATGGCGCCGAACAGACGGCCGCCTTCTCCAGCCTTAGCTTTCAGGACAACCGTCATCTCTTCCAGCTTTTTGCCGAGCGCCTGTGCTTCTTCCTTCTCCTGAGCCTTGCGCTTCTCCTCGGAAGCCTGCTGCTGCTCCAGCGTTTTCATGTTGCCGTCGGTTGCCGGACGAGCGACCCCACGCGGAATCAGGAAGTTTGTTGCATATCCTTCCGAAACTTCCTTTACTTCACCTTTCTTGCCTTGACCCTTCATATCTTTTATGAAAATGACTTTCATTCAAATAACCCCTCTTTCGCTTCGATGTCCTTCAGTACTTCCATCAACTTCTCCTCGGCTTTCTCAGGCGTCGTATCCAGTTGTACTGCGGCGTTCGTTAAATGCCGCCTCCCCCGAGACGTTCCATAATCATCTGAACATTCATCTTGCCCATGGAGCGGGCGCTAATGCCAATCTTGCCGTCTGTGCGTTCGCTTATGACAAACGATGCCTGCACATCCGTCATATTCAGCAGCATATCCGCCACTTGAGCGATCAATAGCTGCGGCATGGGCTCCCCGCTCTTCGAAACCGCAATGGCGATATGGTCATATACCATTCTAGCATGTTTCACGATTTCTGCCTTCGCTATAAATTCTGTCAGATCTTCCTTGAGTACCCGCTGAATCATCATTGTATCGGCTCCGTGACGACGCAGGAAACCGGCAGCCTCGAACGTTCTCGATCCCGTGTGGAGGGCAAAATGCTTCGTATCCACCGTGATCCCCGCCAATAAGGCCGTTGCCTCAACCGGTGTAAGGGATACCCGTTCGTGAATATACTGCAGCACCTCCGTAACCAGCTCGCAGGTTGATGAGGCATACGGTTCAAGATAGATCAGCACCGCATCGTTAATAAACTCTTCTCCGCGCCGGTGATGATCCATTACAACGACCCGGCTTGCGCGATGAACCAGCCGCGGCTCCATCGTCATGGAGGCTTTATGCGTATCAACTACAACGAGCAATGTATGCTCTGTCATGATTTGCATCGCTTGTTCGGTGGAGATGAATCGATTCATCAAGGCTTCGTCCTTCCGGACCTCTTCCATCAGCCTCGATATGGACGGATTCATCCCCTCCATCACGATATAAGCCTCCACTTTATACATCTGGGCTGCTTTCAGTATACCGATTGCAGCGCCGACCACGTCCATATCCGGCAGCTTATGCCCCATGATGATCACTTTGTCGCTCTCCTGCATCAAATCGCGCAGCGCATGGGAGATAACGCGTGCTCTTACGCGCGTCCGTTTCTCCACTGCATTGGATTTACCGCCATAGAAGGAGAGCCTCTGGCCCGCTTTGACAGCTGCCTGATCTCCGCCGCGGCCCAGTGCCATATCCAAACTGGATTGTGCCAACTGCCCAAGCTCCGTGATGTCGTCTGAACCGAAAGCAAGACCAACGCTTAGCGTCAGCGGTACCTTCAGATCGGCGGTCATCTCCCGGACTTCATCCAAAATGAGAAAACGGCTGTTCTCCAGCGCATCAAGCGACCTGTGGTTGAGCATCATCAAATAACGGTCCGAGGAAAGTCTCCGCAAATAGACGTTAAATTCACGCGCCCAATCGGTAATCTCACTGGTTACCTTCGCAATCAGTGCCGTCCGCTGTTGATCATCCATCCCCTGCGAGGCTTCATCGATGTTATCCATCATGATAATGCCCAAGGCCAATCGCTCATCCTCATACCGCTGCCTTAGCACGGCCAGCTCGGTAATCTCATCCAGATAGATTAATCGCTCATCCGGAATGACCGTTGCTCCATAGAACTTATCCTCGTGGGAGATCTCCAGACGAATTTCTTTCGGCAGCTTCTCCTTGTTATCCTTCTTCTCTTGAGCTTCCTTTATCGCGACAACCAGCTGGGGAAACAGCTCCTCTAAGGATACGCCGACCAACGACTGCTGCGGAAACATATTGACCACGAATTGGTTATGCCACTCCACGGTCTTGTCCTCGCTGTACAGGACAATGCCAAAAGGCAGCACGCTGACTGCTTCGCCTTCGACCCGCTGAATCCGAAATGACAGATCCCCAATATAATCGACCAGCTCGCGGCGGAATTTCATCTCCGTCTTTAGCATGGCATAGCCGCCTGCAACCGCAAGCAGCAGACCGACCAGCCCCAGAATGGTATTGTAGAACGACAGAAATATAACAAGCAGAAGCACCAGCGCAAACGCCCAGACGGTATGATAGCCGTGCCAGCGCTTCTGCAGAAATTTAGGCATGACTCATCACCCTATCTTTTGGTTTTACTAAACGCCTGACGAAGTGGAAATGCCAGGTCCAGGATTCCGATAATCATAGCCGGCGGGAACAGAACAATCGGTATAGCCGTCAAAAGCGGTACAATCGGATGCCACTTCCGTTCGTGAGTGAGATAGTAGAAGAACCCCAGCGCTTGAATCATGAAGCAGATCTGCAGCAAAGGCGTAGCGTTTGCCACGATCATCTTCATGAAGGTATTGTCCGAATTAACGGTTGCTATGTTGATGAAGAAGATGAGCAAGTAGTACCAGATCAGGGAACGCGGCAGCATCCATTCTCTAGCTGGCTTCAGGCGCGGCACGGTCAAGCCCATACTGCCCAGTGTAGGACGAGCCAAAGCATGGGTTACCACCGTCATGAGGAATGAGCTGATAATCATCGCAAATGGAACCAAGCGCATCGTTTGATCTTTTATTAACTGTGTATCGAGTTCGGTACCAAGGAACTGTCCTCCCAGGCCTCCTTCTACACCCATCTCCGTGAGCGGAGCCGTCGTCATCTTCACAATCTCATCCACATACTCCGACAGATTTAATTGGAAGAAGGCGGTGCTGATCATGAGCAGAAGAAGCATTTCCACAAGCATGACAGCCATTCCATACTTCAATACCTGCATAGCTGCCTTCCGCTTCCGGTACAAATACCCCATGACAATCCCCGGAATGGCAAAATAGATCGCAAATAACACATAAATGGGATGAATCAGAAGCGCGATCAGCCACACTGGCACCACATGCATGATAAATGATTTTGTATTCAAAGCCGTAAACAGAATCGCAACCGGTAGAACTAACAAGAAAGCCGTTACGATCGAAAAGGGTGTGAGTAATGATAGCAGCAGAAGCAAATAAATAACGCTCCATACCGCCGTAGTCCAGCGCAGTTTCAATATGTTCACCTCTTACGCAAATGTTCTTCGAGCGCGGAAATATCCTGGTACCAATCTTCCAGCTGATGTCCTTCCTGCTTATGCTTTTTCAATTTCTCTAACAAGAGATCGTCCAAATCCCGATAGGTCAAGCCGAGCCTTCGGCCCAGTATGTATGAGCTCATCATCAGGCTTACCAAACTGTCTCCAACCTTTGTAGTGCTGCCTTCCCATAGAGCTTTGAATAAGCGGGATACATTGTCAATTACTTCGGTTTTGAGCCATTCAATCACTTTGGCACGTTTAGCTACATCCAAGTCCTTCGGCATATTTGGCATATCCATCTCTCCCTGAAAACAGCTTTATTCTCCATTATAGCATAAAAAAAAGCCGCCCACACAAAGGCCCATGCACCCTGTACATCCTTAGTCCCAGTTGGCACTCGGTAACCCACCTTCTCTTTGTACTCCGTTCGGGCCCCGGTTATTCCTCCCCGCTTTTTCGCTGCAGCTCGTTTCGATAAAAATAGGGCGTGTTACCCACATTGTCATCGTGGTCCCACGCCCTTGTTTATTTTCAAGCCCGCTTGATTATGATGCCCCGTGGGACTCCATCGTCTCCTTGGAGACAATTCGTTCACAGTACTCAATGATGAGGCTTCTGCGTACAATTCCGATAAAGCGGTTCATATCATCCACGACAGGTACAAAGTTCTGCACCTTGGCCAGATTGATCAGATCCTCCATCCGGGCGTCAATCGACACCGGCTTGATATCCATACGAAAAGGAACATCCTTCAGCAAAAATTTCGAAGCGTTCTCAAAAGTGATTTTGCCTTCCGAATTCTTCATATGCCATAACAGGTCACCTTCCGTTACAGTCCCTGCGTACTGACCGTTCTTATCCAGTACGGGCACAGCTGTATATCGGTGAAACTCCATCCGTTCCAGCGTCTGCCTGAGCGTAGAATCCAGTGTTAAACAGATCACTTCCTGCTTCGGTAACAGAAAAAAAGCGATATTCATAATGCGTTATCCTCCTTATGACTCCAACCTCTGAAGTCATGTTAAGTAACCTTCCTGATTTAAAGCCTAGGTATGCAGGTTACTCCTTCCCCTATCCATACTCATACATACGTTAACTTCGCCATTCTGATTCCTTATATAGGGCACAAAATCAGCAGCCATCCGACTGCTGATTGAGATGAAGCAACGTACTATGACATCATCCGGGTGTACCGGTATTTATTTATTTCAACTTTTGCTTCTCAGCATCTTTGGGCTGCAGCAGTTGATCAGCCGGCGTATCGGGGTTCATCCAGTTGTCAATTAGATCCCGGGCTTCCTGCACGTCTTCCATGTCGGGCTCGTTATAATAGACGCCGCCAATTTTCATGCCTTCCCCCATGATCGTATAGCTGGTCATATCCACTTTGCCACCAGTCAGCATCTGCTTCGCCAGGTCAATAATGAACTTAGGCTGCATATCGGTCTGGAAATTATCACCCATGATCTCAATCAATTCAGGCACCTTGCCGATCTGATCAAGCTTCATCACCCGCTTGGCCGCTACGTCCAAAAACACTTGCTGTCTCTTCGCACGATTAAAGTCGCTATCTTCCCGATAACGGACATAATTCAAAGCTTCTTCGCCGTTATAAATCGGTTTGTTGGCTTCAATCGTGAATTTCTCATGGTCTCTGCCTTTGTTGACGATATCCTTGCCGATCGGCAGCTCCACGCCCCCAATGGCATCAACAACATCCTTCAAGCCCTGAAAATTAATGGAAGCATAATAATCAAGTTCTTCTTCGAAAAATGCCTCCATCGTATCTTTGGCCATTTGATGACCGCCAAATGCAAACGCGTGGTTAATCTTATCTTTCTTGTCCTTGCCAATAATATCGACATACGTGTCCCTTGGAACCGAAATTAAGAGCACTTTGGATTCCATGGGACGCACAACCGCATAGATCAACGTGTCCGAACGCGCAGGTTCATCCTCACGCTGGTCACTCCCGAGCAGCATAACCGAGAACGGCTCGCTCTGAAGTACGACAGGTTCGGGTGTCTTGTCGCTCTGGAGCGGTTTATACGATTTCTGTAAAGATTCCTCTACATCCTTTGCCATAAACAGATCAAATGCAACAACCGCTAGCTGCGTTCTGAACAAAAATGCGGTTGAGCCAAGCAGTATGACCAAAGCAAGAGTAATATATATTGATTTCCTCTTCATGAGTTCAATTCCTTCTTTATTATAAAATAAATTAATAGATAAGTCATCGTTAAAGGTCCTTGCTTGCACCCCAAGCTACTTGGCTCCCCCTCCTCTCCTTATTAAACGGGAACTCCTCCCCTTGACTCACTTCATATCAGTAGGCCAGTTTCGCACATCATCTATTGTAAACCAGATTATTGTCAAATGTGAACCCTTCGCGGGCAGTTCTATAAATCTACCAAATCTACAGCGATCTCCTAAACAGGTCTCTTATCATGCGTAAGAGCGGCTGAGATCCCCGAATATTGAAACCAGTCATCCAGCCGCTCTCTCCATGTTAACGTTTTGGCGAATCCGTAGTCAAATAGCTTGCGCGTCTCTTCAAATCTTGCTTCTTTGGACTCGGTACCCATGACAACGGCAACAAGCCGACTGCCTTGTTTCTCCGCAGTACCCGTGAAGCAGTATCCTGCATTTGCCGTATACCCTGTCTTTAATCCGTCAGTGCCTTCATAGGAATAAGGACCTCCTACCGATGGCAGCATCCAATTGGTATTGCTTAAATATAAATTCCGTCCGCTGATCTTGGTTTGGGTCTTGCTGGAGGTGCTAAGAATATCCGGATGGCTTCGAATCAAATGCGCTGCCAGCTTGGCCGTATCCTCCGCGGTCATCGCCGTTTCTCCATCCGATGACCAGGCTTGATCGTTGGCTGTGTTTCGCTCGACTCCCGACGCATTCACGAATCGTGTCGCGCTGGATAAGCCAATCTCTTTTGCCTTGGCATTCATTTTTCGGACAAACGCTTCCTCGGAGCCTGCAAAATGCTCAGCAAGCGCTACGGACGCATCATTGGCCGAATAAACCGTTATGCTCTGGAACAATTCGCGTACCGTCACAATTTCACCGGATTTCAAGGCGATTTTAACGCCGCTTACGTCGCTTGCCGTATCGCTTATCTTGACTTCATCGTCCCAGGATCTCTTTCCGGTCTTAATATCATCCAAGATGACCAACTCGGTCATCAGCTTGGACATGCTTGCAGGCGGTAAGGGTACATCGCCATTTTCGCTGAGCAAAATACGCCCGGTGTTTAAATCCATCAAGACAACCGCTCGCGCGTCCACCTTCGGTTTAAACCCCGCTCGTTCTATATTTCCTATGACAACCGCCCCAATCGGGACGATTATTAACAACATCATGACCAACCAAAGCCACCGTTTTTTCATAGAATTAGCCCTCCATAATAATAGACGGATAAAAAGGGCTTTTGGTCTGCTTTTTTTCGAAAATTTTATTTAGGAATTTTTGTAAAATGGTCCGTTGGTCCTCTGAAATGAAAAAGACCCCCACCCGTCCGCAGACGGAGGAAGTCCCCCTAGAAATTTTTATCTAATAATCGCTCTGGTTGCTGTCAGAAACCTTAGATATGAAGAGTCATATTATGCGTAATGACAAGCAACGAAGTGATTGTTACCCATATCGCGATACTCTGGAATCTCCTGCTTGCACAGGTCTGAAGCCAGCGGACAGCGAGTATGGAACTTGCAGCCGGAAGGCGGGTTCGCCGGGCTTGGGATGTCTCCCTGCAGTACGATCCGATCGCGCTTCAGCGTTGGATCCGGTACTGGCACAGCCGATAGCAAGGCTTTCGTATATGGATGCAGCGGGTTGCGGAACAATTCTTCCTTGCTGGCCATTTCCACCATCGATCCCAGATACATTACCCCAATTCGGTTGCACAAATGCTCTACAACACTGAGATCATGTGAAATGAACAAGTAGGTCAACTGTTTATCCCGCTGCAAATCACTAAGCAAGTTGATGATTTGTGCTTGAATCGATACATCCAGCGCGGAAACCGGCTCATCCGCTACAATAAAGTCTGGATTCAGAATCAATGCGCGGGCAATCCCGATCCGTTGACGCTGTCCACCGGAGAATTCATGCGGATAACGATCATAATGATAGGCAGCAAGGCCACAAATCTCAAGTGTTTCAATCACGCGAGCCTTAAGATCCTTACGGTTCACTAAGCCATGGTCAATGAGTGCTTCGCCGATCGCTTCGCCAACCTTGATTCTTGGGTTCAGGGAGCTGAAAGGATCCTGAAACACGATCTGCATCTTCGGACGCAGTGCACGCATTTTCTCTTTGGACAAGGTATGGATATCCTGACCATTAAAGATAACCTTACCTTCCGTTTTCTCCAGCAGACGGAGAATGGTTCGGCCAATGGTGCTTTTGCCGCAGCCGGATTCACCTACAAGCCCGAAGGATTCACCTTTGTTAATGGAAAAGCTGACTCCGTCAACTGCTCTTACATTACCCACCGTCCGCTGCAATATGCCGCCGGTGATGGGAAAGTATTTCTTCAATCCATCGATTTCGATCAGTGCTTGACTCATTACGCTTTCCCCTCCTCTTCATACAACCAGCAAGCGACCTTATGGCCGTTAGGATCCGTACCGAGCGGAGGCGTCTTCTCTCTACAAATCTGCATGCATGATTCACAGCGATCATGGAAATGACAGTTGTCTCCAAGATCTACCGGATTGGGTACCTGACCCGGAATCGAATACAGACGTTCCTGGGTCTGATTAATGATGGGCTTAGCTTTCAAAAGCCCCTTGGTATAAGGATGCTTCGGCTGCTTGAAGAGCTCAATGACCGGGGCTTCCTCAATAACTTTTCCTGCATACATAACAACAACATAGTCCGCCATCTCCGCTACGACACCCAGGTCATGCGTTATCAGCATAATGGATGTATTCAACTTCCCCTTGATGTCGCGCATCAGATCCAAAATCTGGGCCTGAATTGTAACATCAAGCGCTGTTGTTGGCTCGTCAGCAATCAGAAGCTTGGGATTACAGCTAAGTGCAATCGCGATCATAATCCGTTGGCGCATACCGCCGCTGAGCTCATGCGGATAGGAGTCGAAAATCTTCTCCGCACGCGGTATTCCTACCAGATTGATGAGGTCGATGGCACGTTGTTTAGCTTCTTTGCGGTTTACGAGCTGATGCAGCAGAATCGGCTCTACAATCTGTTCCCCGATCGTTAATACCGGGTTCAGTGAGGTCATCGGTTCCTGGAAGATCATGGCGATATCGTTACCGCGAATCAAACTCATTTCGCGCTTGCTCATCTTCAACAGGTCCTTGCCTTCATATAGAATCTCTCCTCCTACTGGAGGTGTATCAATTAAACGCATAAGAGACATGGCTGTTACGCTTTTACCACAGCCCGACTCACCCACCACGCACAGTGTTTCACCCTCACGGATTTTGAAGCTTACATCGTCGACGGCTTTCACGGTGCCTGCGGAGGTTTGAAAATGCGTTTTTAAATTGCGGAATTCAACTAATTCTTTTGCCATATTCGCATCTCCTACTTCTTCATTTTCGGGTCAAGTGCGTCGCGAAGCCCGTCACCGATCAAGTTGATTGCAACTACGGTAACCAGAATACACATACCTGGCGGAATCCATAGCCATGGTCTCTTCCGGAAATCAATCAAGTTGTTTGCCGCAGAAATCATATTTCCCCAGGATGGTGTTGGTGGAACAACCCCAATTCCTAGGAAACTCAGTGCCGATTCATACAGGATAGCCCCTGCTACACCAAGGGTTGCAGATACAATGATGATTGGAATCGTATTAGGAAGCAGATGGCGGAAGATTTTTCGGCGATCTTTAAGTCCCAAAGCTTCGGTCGCTTGCATAAACTCCTGCTCGCGGAGCCCCAAAATTTGACCGCGAACGAGACGGGATATACTACTCCAGCCGAGTACCCCGATAATTAACATCAGGAAATAGATACGATCTGACGGTTCTACCTTCAAGTCTGACAAAATAGCGCCCAAGATGATTAGGATTGGGAGCGTAGGCAATGCCATAAAGATGTCGGCCATACGCATAATCAGCGTATCTACCCATTTACGATAAAATCCTGCCAAAGCGCCAAGGGTAGCACCGATAATAATGGAAATACCTGTGGCTACAAGTCCAACAGTAAGGGATATTCTACCTGCGAGCATCATGCGCAGGAGAATGTCGCGTCCCAGTTTATCGGTTCCTAACCAGTACTTCGAGCTTGGAGGCAAATTCTTGTCGAGCACACTGTAATCATATAAGGAATAAGGTGAAAAGACAGGGCCAATAAAGCACAGTAAAAACATAAATACAATTATGAAAAGTCCGATGACAGCGAGACGGTTTCTGGAAAAACGACGAATAGCAATTCGCCATGGGGAATCCGGCCGCTTCTTCGGAACTGGTAGATTCGTTTTTAATGGTGCAGTCTCTGCGGACAAGTGAATCTCCTCCTACTTTAAGCGAATTCTTGGATCTGCAGCTCCATATAGAACGTCAGACAACAGGTTGCCCAGAAGTGTCAGTACGGATATGAATACTGTGAACCCAAGCATGAACGGATAGTCCCGCATACTGATCGATTCCAAATAAACTTGACCGACCCCGGGCCAGATGAAAATTTTCTCCATGATGATGGCTCCACCAAACAAGGATGGGAGCTCAAAACCCATGAGAGTAATAGCAGGAAGCATCGCATTGCGCAGCGCATGCTTAAATATTACCGTACGTTCCTTCAATCCCTTTGCACGGGCTGTGCGGATGTAATCCTGACGAATAACCTCCAGCATGCTTGTACGGAAATACCGCGTCAAACTACCTGTGCTCAGCATCGTAAGTACGGTAACTGGTAAGAACATATGCCATGCAATATCGATGAGTTGATCCCATGTGCTTCCGTTCAGTCCTGAAGTCTTCATTCCGCCAACAGGAAACCACCCTAAATCCAAGGCAAACAACTTGATAAGTAAGAGTCCGATAAAGAAAGACGGCAGTGACATACACAAGAAGACTAATAAAGTTACGATCTTATCAAACAACGAATACTGAAACTTCGCTGAGAACACGCCAGCAAAAGCAGCTATAATCCAACTCAATATTAAACTGAAAATCGCAACAAAAAAGGAATTCCATACGTAATTATTCATTACGGTTGTGACAGGTTGTTTGTGCACAAGGGAATCTCCGAGATTACCCTTTAACATATTACCGACCCATGTAAGATAACGCTCAACAGGCGGCTTATCCAAACCATAAATTTCCCGAAGCTGAGCTGCTTTCTCAGCAGTCATCGTCGGGTTGTTCACTGCAGTGATATAATCACCTGGTACCAAAGATGATATAGCAAATATGAGAATCGAAATCCCGATCATGGTCGGGATGATCTGCAGCAGCCTCCGGATAATGTACTGCTTCATAATATTCCTCCCGGCTTATAAGTGCATATGCCCAGCTCTTGCGAGCTGAGCATATGTTTCTTGATGCTATTGTTGAATTTCTGCTTTGTACAGGTCAACTACGAAGTTTTTGTAAGGTGTGATGTCAATGCCGTTCAATCTGGAGTTGATTGCCCACATATCACGTCTTTGGTAGATCGGTAGATCTGGAACGTCCTTGTTCAGAATTTGGTATGCTTCCGCATAAGCCGCTTTACGCTCTTCCAAATCAAAGGCATTCAGACCTTTCTTCATAGCTGCATCATAGTCAGGATTGGAATATCCGAGGTCATTTTGCTGTCCATCTGTGATATACACCGTGGAGTCTGGGTCTGGAGTCAAGCCCCAAGCAGCAAAGAACATATCGAACTCGCCTTTATCCTTCTTATCCATGATTGCATTAAAGTCCAAAGTTTCAGCTGTCAATTTGATGCCCAGCTCTTGGTAGTTCGTTGTCATAATCGGAATCAAAGCATCAATTACCGGGTTGTCAGCAGTTGCTGAGAAATGAATTTCGAATTTCTCGCCGTCTTTCTCGCGGATTCCGTCAGCACCTGGAGCCCAGCCTGCTTCATCAAGAAGCTGCTTCGCTTTCTCCATATCAAACTCGTACGGCTCAATACCTTCATTCGTGTAAGCCCATGATTCGCTGGATTGTGGAATATTAATTACGTTCGCATATTTACCATAGATGATTTCAACAGCTTCAGCACGATTCAAACCGTACATCAAAGCCTGTCGAACTTTAGGATCTTGGAATTTAGGATTTTTATGGTTAAGTGCAACATAGCCGTAACCATTGTATGGGAACATGTTATAGTCCAAGAAGCCCATTTCTTTAACAGCTTCTACGTTATCTTCGCTCACCGAAATCATATCCATATCGATTTCACCGGATTGGAACATAGCCAATTTGGTTTCGTCGGTTGTAGTCTTGTAGATGACGTTCTTAATTTTTGGTGCGCCCAAGAAATAGTTGGGATTAGCTTCCAATACTACTTCTTGTCCAGGAGAGAAGCTTTTCAGTACATATTGACCACTGCCGACTGGTTTGGCATGCAGGTCTTTCATGTACTCCAGGTTTCCTTGCTTGTAATCTTTGCCATAAACGGATTCTGGAACAAAATATACAGTACCCAGATTATCCTTGGTCATGGCATTTGCTTCTGTAACTTCGATTTCAACGGTATTGTCATCGATGATTTTAATACCGGAAATCTCGTCAGCTTTACCATCGTAATAATCTTTTCCGCCTTTAATGTTAACAGACAGAATGTCGGATTGTCCGTCATAGCTTTTGTCATGTAAAACTTTCATGGCGAAAGCATAGTCTTTTACAGTAACCGGATCGCCATTGGAGTATGTCACACCCGGCTTCAATTTGAACGTGTATTTTAATTTGTCTTCCGACACTTCAACGCTCTCAGCCAGGCGATTACTGTAAGTTCCATCCCCATTCAGAGCGAAAAAAGAATCGAAAATTGCGTCTACAACATAACGGTCGTACGCTGTTTGCCAGTAGAATGGGCTAAATACCCCTTTAGGTGCTGTCATACCAACCACGAGTGTGTCTTTACGTGCCAACGCAGTCGCGGGATTAGCAGATGGATCTGTTGCCTCGAAATAACCCTGGCTGTCGTCTCCAGTTTCAGCCGGCGGTTCTGTAGTATCTTTGTCGCCTTCAGCTGGTGGTGTTTGCTCTGTTTGCTCCCCTTGACTTGGCTGTTCTGCTGTTCCTCCGCTCGAACATGCTGCCAGTACCGTGATGGCCAAAAGCATGATTGCAAGCAGGAGTGACATTCTTTTCTTCATGCGAATCCTCCTCTTAAAAAATGTTGTTGCATTATAAATTATCAGGACGAATATTGAAATCATCCTTAAATAATTTCGGATTGAAGTTCTCCAGGATGTCATGGCATGATGTGAAATAATTTGAAAGTTTTACAGAAAATATACCATTGGTCAATTAGTGCCAAAGTCTCTAGCAAAATCTTCTTGCCTATAAAATTAATGTTATGATACGTGTAAATTTAGGTAACGTCAATTACTTTTTTTCATATTTCTCAAAAATCATGTTTTTAACGTCGTTTTTGAGGTTAATAATTAAGTTTATCTCCGTTGTATATCCTTAGTTTACTGAAAATGTATGTAATATCAAGATTTATTTACAATTTATAACTAAAATCACTTGTGGTTTAATAGGGTCTGTGTAATATTTTATTACACGAGATCTAAAATTTCATCTACTTATTCATTCGTTGGGTTCTGTAAGTTATGTATATGTTATATTATTTTACGTATACTGACGTTGTCTTCCTTGATTACAACTAGAAACTATTTTTATGTTATATATTATCCTTACGTTATGCTTCAATTCGGTATTAGATGACGTGTATTTATGGTTCTGCTTTCTCATAGTTTAGCCTCCTACAGCGTTAACGCTTAAAAAAAGCAATCCAGGACTGTGGTCCGGATTGCTTTTATGTTGAATTCCATGTCAGATAAATCAACCTTACACTTTCATACTTGCGAACTACAGATTCTTTACCCAAGCAAGCTTTAAATCCATCTCTTCAATGCACTGCTGGTGATCATGCGTATCGTCAGCTACTAACGGCGTCACCGGGTACATTCGCATCTGCCCGCGATACGTATGAAGCAGCGGATGCACCGCATGTCTCCCTTGGATCTCCGGATCCAGCCACTTTTCCAAGTTTTCCTCTGATAAAATCGCCGGCATTCGTGTTTCGAACTCTCGAATCGCTTCATTGGCCTCTGTCATTAGAACCGTGCATGTTCTCATTTCATTTCCCCTGGCATCCCGCCATGTCTCGTATAAACCAGCCATACCGAATATGTCATGATCCCCGATTACGGTCCGTACCGCATAACTCCGTTTACCAACCGTTCGCCAGTAATATAAACCGTTACAAGGGATCACACAGCGTCTTGTGTCAATCGCTTTACGGTAAGTGGGATTTTGATCAACCGTTGTAATATCAGCATTGACTGCGTCTTTACCCCAATAGGGCACTAATCCCCATCGATACTCATCGAGCACTCGTTCTCCCTGTTCCTGTATAATGACCGGCATGGTTTGGGTAGGGCTAATGTTGTACCGGCTCTTGTAGTAATACATTACCCGATTAATGCCAAAGCGTTGATTCACTTCATCGATCCCTGCGGACAGCGAGAATCGTCTACACATATAACTACCTCCTTTTTCCTTTATCGTTTGGATAATGGAGGCGGAATATGCATAATAAGACTAACAACATGGAGCTTCCACTGCTTGTACGCTTGTATCCCTGGAGTGGACATCATATAATTGAAAGGTTTCTGCAAGTTTTATGTAATCACAATATTAAATTTTCTGTGCCACTCTGTCGTGGCAATGTTCTTCTATCATGTTTGTATACGATAGACATCATTCTCGATTGTGTAAGTATGGGAGATCTGTTTAAATCGTTCTCTTTGTTGAGGCATCTTTGGAGGGTATATTACTTTCAAAGTGAAGATCGTCCCAGTGCTCATTTGATGAGCTGATACATACCTATATATAATAGAAGGAATTTTTTCAGATTGCTTCTTTTTCCGCCTTCATAACCGGTTTTTTATTTCTTACAGGAAGTACTCCACTATGTATAGAATTGTATTGCTTACAATAGACATTGTCCGCTTGAAGCAGACATGATTTCAGGGCTTTAAAACTGGAAAGCTTTACACCAGGCTTGTATTTGTCGACGGCTATTTTTCTTCCTCAGTGTACACTGTGGGGAGACACGATTCTTCCGTGGAGACATTATGTGTCCCAACATTTGGATGATCCCGTTTAATGCCGAAATGAATATTGCTTCAAAGCCCTGAGCTTTCATACTTGTGAGGTACGCTTGGTTTTACTTATATGGCCCTCGTCTCTAACAATTCTCATCACATCTCTCATTAAGCCAACCCTGGGCTCTTCCATAATAAAAAAGCGGACCAGCCTATGATTAGGCTGGTCCGCTTTGACACAAATGATTACTCAGTTGTGTATGGAAGCAATGCGATTTGACGGGAGCGTTTGATCGCAATCGTCAGAGCACGCTGATATTTAGCGCTAGTACCTGTTACACGACGAGGCAAGATTTTTCCGCGCTCGCTGATGAATTTCTTGAGCAGGTCTGTATCTTTATAGTCAATGTGAGTAATTTTGTTCACAGTGAAGAAACATACTTTACGACGCTTGTTGCGGCCGCCGCGGCGTGCCGGTCTTTTGTCGTTGTCTCCGCCTTCTCTTTGTTTAAAAGCCATGTGTTGTCAGTCCTTTCCGTATTAAAATGGCAAATCATCATCCGAAATATCGATCGGTTTTCCTTCATCGGAAAAAGGATCCTGATTGTTGTTTCGCGAGTAGTTATTGTTCCCGCGGTTTCCGCCACTGCTATTGCTGTTGCTTCCTCCGCTAAACGATGATTCCTCACGATTTCCTCCGCCACCGCTTGTTTCACGGTTTGACTCCAAGAAGCGAACATTATCGGCAATGACTTCGGTGACGTATACACGCTTACCTTCGTTATTCTCGTAATTCCGCACTTGAATGCGCCCTTCTACAGCCGTCAGACGGCCTTTACGCAGATAGTTTGCACAAGTCTCCGCAAGCTGTCTCCAGGTCACGACCGGAATGAAATCCGCTTCGCGCTCCCCGCCTTGTCCGGTAAACGGACGATCGACAGCAAGTGTAAATTGCGTTACAGCAACACCTGAAGGAGTATATCGCAGCTCGGGATCCTTAGTCAGTCGGCCAATCAAAATGACACGGTTCAACAATCCAATCCCCTCCTTAGAACGAAATCAATTACAAAGTTTTTTACACGTATTAAGCAACGTCGTTCGTGATGAGATAACGAATAACTTCGTCAGAAATCTTCATGAGACGCTCAAGCTCAGCTACAACTTCAGGTGTTGCGTTGAAGTTTACCAGAACGTAGACGCCATCACGGAATTTCTTGATCTCATACGCAAGACGGCGTTTACCCATTACGTCATGCTTTGTAATTTCTCCGCCGTTGGAGATGATGCCTTGGAATTTATCGACTGCAGCTTGAACAGCTTCTTGTTCAATGTCAGGACGAATAATGTACATCACTTCATATTTGCGCATATGTTTCACCTCCTTATGGACTTCGGCCCTCAATCTCTGTTGAGAGCAAGGAGCGAGTCTAACTCGCACCATAATACTATATCAGAACGGGTGATCGGATGCAAGTTTCTTTTCGGTGCTGAATCTGTGCTCTTCCCTTTATTCCCGCGCCTTTCTCACTTTCCCTGCAATGATTTAGGGTCCAATGGCGCATGATAATACATGCAGTCCATCCATCATAATGAGGAGGAATTCCACAATGGGAGAACAGTCCGAATTTCGTGCGGGTGACAAAGCCCCAAACAACGGCATTTATATGGAAGTGGGTGTCAGAGACCACATCATGGGGATCGAAAACCCGCGTCAAATTAAAATGAGCAAAGGCGATACCTTCCCCGAAACCCAAAATGACGATCGTGTATGGTTAAACAAACGCCGAGTGCAGCCTAAGTAATCGCCTGAATGGATCAATCAGCTTAAAGGAGCTTTGTACATCGTGCTTACCGCATCTTCTGCGCAGGGAATTATCAGAGCATTGCTTGAAAACTGTCAGCTAATCCATGAAAACTAAACGTTCGAAGTTGGGATTTTTATCCAGTGAAATTCGCATGTATACAAACCGACCTTTATGCGCACATTATAATCAGGCGGTGCATGAGAGAGGTGTGGTTCCGTTGAACGTTGCAGCAGAACGACGCATGAGGTTTCTGATCGTCACACGGATTGCAAGCTGAGGAAATGAGCCGAATGCTTGACCGCTTGGACAAGTGAAGCTATTGACAAGGTTCGCAGAAGTGCTGATAAAATGATTCCAATTCACAAGCACCGCCTACCCAGAAAGAAGGGCCCAATCGGGCCCTTCTTTTTTCGTTCAAAGCTCGGGGCTTAGCTCAAGCTGGTTAGCAACGAAAAACACCCCCGCAGAGATCGTCTGCATGAGGGTGTTTTATTCAAGGGCGCTTTACAGCTTAAACCCTAACTTATGTATCAAGCATCGTTTATATCCATAACAGCGGAACTTTAAACGATTGGTGGCGGAAAGGGTGGGATTCGAACCCACGCACGCCTTGCGACGCCTAGCTGATTTCGAGTCAGCCCCCTTGGGCCTCTTGGGTACCTTTCCACAGCAGAATTGATTATATCATGGAAACGTTATCTGGTCAATAGCTTGTCGATCTCACTGTTCCTTGGATTTCAATGACCGTTTGGAACGCTTAGGAGAGGAGATATTACGGTGTATCTCCTGCCCCTTCCGTCTCCTGAGCCGAACGCAAAACCTTCTTCATATTCTTCTCAAACTTTACACGGGGGATCAACACGCTGTGCTGACACTTGGTACATTTGATCCGAATATCCATCCCCATGCGAATAATCTCCATCTCATTATTTCCACAGGGATGAGGCTTCTTCATCTGAACGATATCCCCTAACTGAAATACCTTGCGCTCCATGGCTATCGCTCCCTTTTACTTCTATTACTTCTTCTATCTATTATATATCATTGGATAACCGATTAGATCAAGCCTGAACGCGTTCTTGTCCCATATCCCGTGCTTCAATAGCCTGTTTGATATCCGTAAATATCTGGCGCTCCACGTTTTCCCTTGCATTGGGATTGCATTCGGCCACAATACGAACAACATATTCAGAAGTATTCAATGACTGGATTCCTAATACATCCGGTGTCCGCTGGACCTCTGGGCGACGGTCCATGATTCCCGTAAGGGCCGACTGAATCAGCGTAATCGTATCCTTCACCTGCTGGTCGTTCTTTACGGGTAAATCTACAATGGCTAATGAATTGGAAAGGGAGTAATTCGTGACGCTGGTAATCATTCCGTTCGGAATAATATAGGTCTCCCCATTCAATCCCTTAACTCGCGATGTGCGAAGTCCGATCATTTCGACAGTTCCCCGGTACTCACCACTCTTGATTACGTCGCCTACTGCAAACTGATCCTCGAATATAATGAAGAATCCGGTAATAACATCCTTCACTAAACTCTGTGCACCAAAACCTATTGCAAGGCCAAGTACCCCGGCACCGGCTAACAGTGGTCCTAACTCGAAGTTGAACTCTGAGAGAATGATCAAAATCATGACAAAGTTGCACACAACAGAGGTTACATTTTTTAGCAGCTCCCCTACCGTGACAAACCGTCTTGAGTTCACTTGAATTCGGCTCTTCTCCTGCCTAAGGATAAACTGATCAATCATCTTATACACAACTCGTATTACGAGACGCGTCAGAATAAAAATGATAATGACCCGAATGCCGGATGACAGAACATTCATCCACATCTCTTCATTCGTTAACCATCTCCATATCTGATCTTTCAAACCCTTAGCCTCCTTAGTCATACTCCCCAAATCGACTCCGTCTGTTTCCCCAGATAAGTAACTAAAGCCCCTCATCCCTGATGTCCTCCCCTTACTCTTCGATGTTGATATACTTCTCGTTGTTATCCAACGCAAAGATGCCCCGGATCTCCACATGCTCCTGTCGGATGATCGCTTGAACATCATTTAACGCATCAGGCGGGAATTGAATCGATAATGCACAGCCAGCCGTAATCTCTTTTGGTGTAGGAAAAAGATCAATTTCGATATCCGCGTACTCCAGCAGCATTTCTGCACGCAGCGCCTGCTGGGTGGAATCAAATGCGATCAACATCGCGCCTTCCACTGCCCCGTCTCCCTCCATCATGGCTATCATTTCCTCTTATTTCTTCTCATCATCATTCCCAATGATTAAGAGTTTTATATAAACCTTTTCATAGATCAAGTATATTCATATACCTCATTCTGTCCAGGCACATTCCTTATCCTGAGAACATTCTTCTGTCCGAGTTGAATTTAAATCACATTTTAAGCGAATCCCAAAGTATAAAAACAGTCTTTCATCCATATACTGATACTACCAAATGCAGACGAAAGGAAGATTCTATGAACCGTCTATCTAAAATCACGTCTCGCCCGGAGGCTTCCAGCTTAAAAATACCACACACGGACCCTAATATCCATTCTGCTATTATACATCGCCTGCTCTTCCATCTCTCTGACGCCCGTATTCAGCATCGTCCGCTTGTCATTGTCTGCATCGGTACCGACCGTTCTACCGGCGATTGTCTGGGACCCCTTGTCGGCACCTCACTTGCACGCTACAACAGTCCCCTGTTTCATCTCTATGGCACGCTGGACGAGCCTGTCCACGCCATGAATCTGAAGGATACACTAACGGCGATATATGAAAAATTCGACAACCCTTTTGTGATCGGCATTGACGCGTGTTTGGGGCAATCATCAAGTGTAGGCTCTATCCAGATATCCGATGGCCCTCTAAAGCCAGGAGCTGGCGTACATAAAGAATTACCGCCGGTCGGCGATATCCACGTAACGGGCATCGTCAATGTCGGCGGCTTTATGGAATACTTCGTATTGCAGAACACTCGCTTAAGCTTGGTCATGCGGTTGTCCGATATTATTGCAACCTGCCTATTTGCAGGCATTAAAGAGTGGAACCGTTCTACCCTTCTTGCAGCGCAAGAGTGACGGCCTCTTTTTCTTCCGGAGACAATGGATATTTGGACTGCCCATCCTTCAGTGGTTTAGCGTACACATAGGAGCTCTCCCGGTTATGCAGACCGGTCAGCACGATCCCTTCCTCTTGTTCACTGAGAATAGCCAGGGAGAAGCTCATTTCGTTCCCCCGCTCGCCAAACGCATTGTATCGTACGATACCAACCTTGGACTTCATTCCTTTCAAACTGCCGCTGATCGTATCCAGCATTTTTTGATGATGGGCATGGCCCTCTTCAATCTCATCCATTTGGATTTTCAGTTGGACCAACAGTGATTCAATATCTTCTACCCCACTGCCTGCCATCATCGCATCATAACGACGCTTCATTTTACGCAGTTTTGTCCCTTGAACAATTAAAGTTATCCATAAGATCAAGATGATCATGACCATTCCGACGACAAACCAATGAAGCTGCTCCATGATCAATTCATTTAATTCAGACATGCTTTCTTCCTTCCTCTTCTCCATCTTGATCTATTTGATTATCTATGAATTTCTGCAATCGCCTTTCGTATGAGCTCTACTTCGTCACGGCTAGTAGATATCCCCACACTCGCTCTGACTGCACCTGTCTGTTCCGTGCCTGATGCCATATGAGCAAGCGGTGTGCAATGATAACCAGCACGCACGGCAATCCCATATTCCCGGTCCAGTCGAAAAGCTAACTCGGACGCGCTGTATCGCTCTGACACAAAAGCTACGATACCTGTCCTCGCTTGACCAAGTGCAGGACCTAATATACGAAGGCCTCCTACCTCTTGCAGACCCTCAATCATATATTGGGTTAGCTCCCATTCGTGTTGGTAAATATGCTGCGGTGTCCATTCAAGCACCTTCTTCACACCCGCTTGCAGTCCCGCATATCCAATCGTGTTAGGCGTCCCTGCCTCATATCGATCCGGACGTACCGTCGGCTGTTCAACAGCCTCTGATTGACTTCCTGTGCCTCCGTGCAGTAATGGTTCCAGATCAATATCAGGCGAGATATACAACCCGCCTGTTCCTTGCGGCCCCAGAAGCCCTTTATGCCCCGGAAAAGCCAACATGTCTACATGCATCTCCTCCACATGAAGATCCAGCATACCGGCACTCTGGGCAGCATCCACGAGCAGTACAGCCCCTTTTCTCTTCACCAGTTCACCGATTTCAACGAGAGGAATGATGGAACCAAGAAGGTTGGAGCTGTGACTACACACAACAAGCCTAGTATTAGAACGAAATGCTCCCTCTATTAGTTGCACATCAAGCTGACCTTCCTCATCGACAGGAATATAGTCTACTTGTACCCCTCGGGTGCGTTTCAAATACTCTAACGGTCTGCGCACTGAATTATGCTCAATCATGGTTGCAATCACATGATCGCCTTCACGCAAATACCCTTTGATCGCTAAGTTCAACGCTTCTGTAGTATTCGATGTCAGCGCAATATCATTAGGATTCTTTACCCCAAACAAGTCTGCGAGCGCCCTCCGTGTTCCATAGAGCACACGAGAAGCTTTCACCGCCATCCGGTGACTCCCACGTCCCGGGTTTGCAGCCGCCTCTTCCATCGCCTTTCTCATCGCCTCAAATACTTCAGGCGGCTTTGGCCACGAAGTGGCTGCATGATCAAGATAAACGATCGGGTCCATGATACTTCACCTTCATCTTTGCCGTATTGGTGTCTCTTAACAGGATATGTTCAAATATTTTCAAGTTCGGAGTATCAAGGCTATGGCTTCATGTTTAGTTAAATAAAGACATATCTCATTCCCCTTACAGGAACGTCGACATGTCTTTGGTTTTTAATCGCACTCATTTGCTGTTCAACCGTTTGTGACTCAACCCATTACGTATGATAGTTTCTTCTTCAACAGAATCACGGCTCTTTATTGAAGAAGTTCCAACAATCGCTCCAGGTCCTGTTTACTATAGTAATTAAGCTCAATCTTCCCTTTATCCTTATTGTGCTTAATTTTGACCGTAGTTTTAAAACGTTCTCTTAAATCCTCTTCCAGATGATCGATATAAGGATCTCTATTCTTAACCTTAGGCTTTGCTTTATCCGTTGGTTTACGATCCAGATTCTTAACCGCTTCCTCTAATTCACGGACACTCCACTCTTGCTCCACGCACTGTTTTGCCAACTGTTTAACAACAATGGGATCCTTAATTCCAACGATCGCCCGGGCATGTCCCATGGATAATGTTCCACGTGAAACATTGTCCTTCACTTCTTCAGGCAAAGACAGCAACCGCAAAAAGTTAGCGATGTGTGAACGAGACTTACCCACCTTCAATGACAGCTCTTCTTGCGTTAAGGAAAATTGTTCCATCAGACCTTGGTAAGCTACAGCAATCTCCATGGCGTTCAGGTTCTCCCGCTGCAGGTTCTCGATCAGGGCAATCTCCATGACTTGTTGATCGCTGAAAGATCGAACCACTGCCGGTATCGTTGCTTTGCCGCAATATTGAGATGCCCGGAATCTGCGCTCCCCGGCAATAATCTCATACCCTTTCAGCACACTGCGGACGATAATCGGTTGGATAACTCCATGTTGGCGGATCGATTCCGCCAATTCCTGGATAGCCTCATCGTTAAATGTCTTGCGCGGCTGATACGGATTCGCTCGCAATTGACTAAGCGGAATTTCCACTACCTTGTCATCATCATGAATAGACAAAGATGGAATAAGCGCATCCAGCCCTTTTCCCAATCGTTTACTCATACGAGATCACTTCCTTTGCCAGCTCCAAGTATACTTCCGCTCCCTTAGATCGAGGATCATAAGTAATGATCGACTGTCCATGAGATGGTGCTTCACTCAAACGAATATTTCTAGGTATAATCGTTCTGTACACTTTTTCCTGAAAATACTTTTTCACTTCTTCAATTACCTGAATGCCCAAGTTCGTGCGCGCATCCAGCATCGTCAACAATACACCCTCAATCTTAAGCGATGTATTCAGATGTTTCTGAACAAGGCGAACCGTATTTAGCAGCTGACTCAGACCTTCCAGTGCGTAGTATTCACATTGAATCGGGATGATCACGGAATCGGCTGCGGTCAATGAATTGATCGTTAAAATGCCAAGCGATGGAGGACAATCAATCAAAATATAATCATACTGGGGTTTGACTAATTGAAGTGATTTCTTCAATCGTACTTCACGGGAAATCGTAGGAACAAGCTCAATCTCAGCACCAGCCAATTGAATGGTTGCCGGAATGATGTCCAGGCCTTCGATGTTAGTCCCACAGATGGCGTCCTTCGGGTGTACTTCATTGATGATAATATCGTAAATGCAATTTGCAACATCGGCTTTATTAATGCCAACCCCACTCGTCGTGTTACCTTGGGGGTCAATATCCACCAAAAGCACCCGTTTGCCAAGCGAAGCCAATCCAGCTCCCAGATTGACGGAAGTCGTTGTTTTGCCGACACCGCCCTTTTGATTTGCTATGGCAATTATCTTTGACACTCATTTCACCTCAATGTAGGAAGACTCTTCTAAGTAGTCGCAATAGATGATATACAGCATCGGCTGTATATGTAATAAGCGAACGATCCCGATGATCTCGGGATGCCCAGGATATATCGGCGATGAAAATGAGTAATAATAAATTACATGTTTCTCATCTGCAACATCAAACTAAAACCCTTCGTTAAGCAACATAGACCGCTGCAGAGCATTATCTCTTGATCAACAGAAAAAGCGGTACGATGCATACCGCTTCACACCATATCTTAACGTTTAGGTATTTTTATAACGATTTCATAGTGATCTTCATGATCATTCTCTGTTGTTTTAATAGCCATCCCAGAGCCTGAGACCATATCGATCGATTGGCGGATCGTATTCAGAGCCAGGCGAACATCCTTGCTGTACGATATACGCTTGGCCTTCTTCATTGTTGTTACTTCTTTATAAAAGGCAATTCGTGCCTCTGTCTGCTTCACATTCAGTTCTTTGGTAATGATCTCGTCCAGCACTTTAAGCTGGGTTTCTTCATTATCCAATGAAAGCAGCGCACGCGCATGGCGTTCCGTCACCTTGCGTTCCATCAATGCCACCTTGACTGCTTCCGGCAGCTGCAGCAAACGAATCTTGTTTGCAATCGTGGACTGGCTTTTGCCTAGCCGCTGTGCCAAGCTCTCTTGCGTCAATTGATGAAGATCAATCAACTTCTGATAAGCCACTGCCTCTTCAATCGAAGTAAGGCCTTCACGCTGCAGATTCTCGATTAACGCAATGGAGGCAGCTTGTGAATCGTTGAACTCCCGAACAATGGCCGGAATCGTGTCCAGACCCAGCTTCTTAACCGCACGCCAGCGGCGTTCCCCTGCAATGATCTCATACATGCCATTTCGGACACGAACGACAATAGGTTGAATGACTCCATGGGTTTTAATTGTCTGAAGCAATTCATCAATCTTCTCGTCATCAAAAATCGTCCGTGGCTGGTATGGGCTGCTGACAACCTCGTTTACCGGGATTTGTTTCACTTCATCCCCTTGGTTCCGCTCTGCCGCTAAGCCAAACAATCTCGAAAATTGTTCTTTCATTCCGTATATTACCACCTAATTTCATGATAGCACGGATAAGCCTCCGAATATCCCGGAATCGGTTATACGATTGGATAACCACAACATGGAGTCATACACGGATAGTCCAACCATCCATTGGCGCTAAAATCCACTGTGGTGCCAGGCATTTCCCTGCAAAAACAGATTTCATGCTGATCGGAGAAAAACGCCTATGGTGATCATTGCCGTATTTCTCTGATCAAACCGCTGCATGAAGCGGTTGCTTCTTGAGAGATATAACAGGAGGTTTTATCATGATGCTTACGATCGATCGATATCTCACAAGTGGTATATATCTTTTTCTATTTCGCTTAAGGCCATGATCCCATGGGATGGCATGGTACCTTCCAAAAAACAGCAGCCACAACGATCAAAGTTGATGACTGCACGAAGCAAGGATGGAAAAGTGACCAAACCAGGATTTATACTCTTTCATCCAATTAAAGAACGGGCAAACCGGCCCTTCTGTCCAAATGGATACTACGATTCTATTCTACCACTTTTTGTCCTATAACTCTATTCTCCAATATCACCTTTTTTCCTTCATTTCTCGTTTGCTTTATACATGATTTGTGCACAGTTCCAAAGTTTTGGCGTCGAAATCATGTTATTGAGCCACATCATCTACCCAGCAGCCTTTCTTGAGATTCTAGATTCAGAATAATTGTAGGATTTGCCAATAGATTAAATCTGTTGAACAACCATTATCACCAAAGTCTAAGAAGAACGAATCTAAATTGGCTAGTAGATTCACTCGAATGATGCACATGATGGTTCACTGCTCCCTGCAAGTTCCCCTGTCCAGTGCATGAATGTGATGGATAGTTGCACACTAACTTTATTCATGAGGTTTTCATTCTTCATTATTCAAATTAGATAACATGGTTGTTATCATAATAATTTGTCAAAGAATATAATGCTTCCATAAAAGATACCTAACTTATAACTCACAACATGCTTCAAATGTTTCACGTGAAACATTCAAAGTTTATCAGATACATTCACAGCGTGGATGTCCATTCTTGTTTAAAAGCTCAGCTTTAATCAACCCACTCCCTTTAGAGGTAACCCTCGGTTCCATTTGATAAGAAAACGTAAAAAGTGAGCGTGCCATCGAGTCGTATAAAGCTTCTTACGAGAATCCTTAAGGGTTTCCTTTCAGTCGGTAATCTGAGATGTATATTTTCTTGTTTCACCTCTCTATTAAAATAATGACAGTCGATAAGAGGGGGCTTAATCAACGAAAATACAACAAATCACTTTTCTATATTTTTCAATTGTAAATAAAACTAGTATTAACGTCCCCACTTCCCTCTAAAGGCAAATCTACAAAGACAATAAAAAAGAGAAGGACTCCATAGAGTCCTTCTCTTGAATGGTTTGCATGTCTTCTAGCAAAGCTTGTCTCTGCAAGGGAGACCGGCGTGATTGACAGTATCTAGATCGATGGCAAAATGCTTACACGATCGGCGTTTTACTGGCCGTACCCGCCTTACGGGGGTACTTGGAAGGCGTGGCTCCCTTTTTATCGATCACCACGATATGCCGGCCTGATTCCTCTACGGGTAAGGAGAATGAGTGAACCTTGTTCAAAGCCCCTCTCAGCTCTTTCAAGCTGCGAGCTGCCTCCTTCACCTCTTCCGTAGGGTCACTGCCCTTCATCGCTGCGAATCGCCCCCCTACCTTCGTAAAAGGTAGGCAGAACTCGTTTAACACAGCCATGCGAGCAACCGCTCTCGCTGTGACCAGATCGAACCCATCACGGTATCCCTGCTTGCGAGCAACCTCTTCCGCACGCCCGTGAATCAGTTCAACCCCCGTCAGGCCAATCGTATCCACGACATGCTTCAGAAAGTTAATCCGTTTGTTAAGTGAATCCACAATCGTCAGGTGCACATGCGGGAAACATATTTTCAGAGGAATACCCGGGAAGCCAGCACCTGATCCGATATCCGCCAGATTGCCGATTTGGGTCATATCCACATAAAAGGCGAGCGTAATCGAGTCGTAAAAATGCTTCGTATAGACTTGCTCCCGTTCCGTAATTCCAGTTAAATTCATTTTCTCGTTCCACTCCACCAGTATTTCGTAATACATCTCGAACTGCTGGAGCTGTTTCTCATCAATCGTGATCCCGTGCTCTCCGAGCCGGTCAACAAAAGCCTTCTGAATGTCGTCCATTCCTTATCCTTTCGCTGCGGTTACCCGGTTATAATGCTCCAGGTAAACGAGAAGTATCGAAATATCCGCCGGTGTTACGCCGGCAATACGCGATGCCTGACCGATGGAGATCGGACGGATCTTGTTCAGCTTCTGCCGGGCTTCCATGGCCAGTCCGTTGATCTCGTCATAAACGATATCCTCCGGAATCCGTTTTTTCTCCATCTTCTGCAGCTTTTCCACATGTCCCAGCTGTTTCTCAATATAACCCGCATATTTGATTTGAATTTCGACTTGCTCTTTCATTTCCTCATCCAGCTCGTATGGAGACGGGGAGAGCGACTCAATCATCGCAAACGTAATCTCCGGACGGCGCAGAATCGTCAGCATATTGCTTCCGTCCACAATGGGTGCTGATCCAGCTGCTTCCAACATCGCATTTACTTCAACCGGCTTCACCTTCGTTTGGCGAAGACGCTCGATCTCCTGCTCAACGAGCTGCTTCTTCAGCACGAATTTGGCATAACGCTCTTCCGAAATCAGTCCGATATTATGGCCGATTTCGGTAAGACGCAAATCGGCATTATCATGGCGAAGCAGCAAACGGTATTCTGCACGGGAGGTGAGCAAACGATAAGGCTCATTTGTCCCTTTGGTCACCAGGTCATCAATCAGCACTCCAATATAACCCTGGGAGCGATCCAATATAACAGGCTCTTTGCCCTGCACTTTACGTGCCGCATTGATACCCGCCATAATGCCTTGACCTGCTGCCTCTTCATATCCCGAGGTTCCATTGATCTGTCCAGCCGTGAACAGACCCGGCAGCTTTTTCGTTTCCAGAGACGGCCACAGCTGCGTTGGCACCATCGCATCATACTCGATAGCATACCCGTTACGCATCATTTCTACCTTCTCCATTCCGGGAATGGAACGAAGAACCGCAAGCTGAACATCCTCAGGCATGCTGGTGGATAGCCCTTGCACGTAGTATTCTTTCGTATTTTTACCTTCAGGCTCAAGAAAAATCTGATGCTTCGGCTTGTCGGCAAAACGAACGATTTTGTCTTCGATAGACGGGCAGTAACGTGGTCCAGTACCTTCAATAACACCAGAGAACATCGGTGCGCGGTGAAGGTTGTCATTGATAATCTGATGTGTATCCACCGACGTATACGTCAACCAGCAAGGAAGCTGCTCATTGTCGGAGGATTTTGTTTCATAAGAGAAGAACTTAGGCTTCTCATCCCCAGGCTGAATTTCGGTCTTGGAGAAATCAATCGTATCCTTATGCACCCGCGGTGGTGTACCTGTCTTGAATCGAACAAGGTCGAATCCAAGCTCGCGCAAGTTGTGCGCCAGTTTTACCGACGGCTGTTGATTATTCGGACCGCTCTCGTACATCAATTCACCCATAATGACTTTACCGCGCAAATACGTACCGGTTGTCAGCACAACGGCTTTCGCACGATATTCCGTACCCGTCTGCGTCACGATCCCCACGCATACGCCATCTTCTACGATCAGCTGATCCACCATACCCTGACGAAGGGTAAGCTTCTCTTCTTTCTCCATCGTCTCTTTCATGGTATGCTGATAAGAAAACTTATCCGCTTGAGCACGCAGCGCGTGGACAGCCGGACCTTTACCTGTATTCAACATTCTCATTTGAATGAAGGTTTTATCGATATTGCGTCCCATTTCTCCGCCCAGTGCGTCGATTTCGCGAACGACATGGCCTTTTGCAGGCCCTCCAATGGACGGGTTACATGGCATAAAAGCAACCATATCCAGGTTGATCGTAACCATCAACGTTTCAGCACCCATTCGTGCAGATGCGAGTGCAGCCTCACAGCCGGCATGTCCTGCACCGACTACAATCACATCATAAGTGCCACCCATATAACTCATAGCTCACCCTCCTGTTCTAATTGTGTTTATATACGTAATCAAAGGGATTCCACCTCGGATATCCCTGAAATTGTTGAGCTGTTCCTACTATATATAGTAAGGCTTGAAGCTTATTTACCCAAGCAAAACTGTGAAAAAATCTGATCAATGAGCGAATCGCCAACCGCTTCACCCAATATCTCACTTAACTGCTCCCAGGCCATTCTCACATCGATTTGGATCATATCGATCGGAATGAGCTGTTCAGCCGCATCATATGCATCCTGCAGCGACTGCTTGGATTTCTTCAGCAAAGCGATATGTCGCACATTGCTCACATACGTCAGATCTCCGCCTTCAATCTGGCCGCTGAAGAACAAGTTGGATATGGCCTCTTCCAGCCGGTCAATACCCTCTTGCGCCTTCACCGACATCGGAACAATCAACTCATCGGGATAGTATCGATGGAGAATGTCCAGATCGAGATTAGACGGTAAGTCCATTTTATTCATAATGACAATACATTGTCTACCGCGTATTTGTTCCATCAATTCCAATTCGTCCTGATGCAGCGGTTCGTTGGCATTCAGCACGAGCAGAATGAGATCCGCTTCGTTAACCGCATGCTTGGATCGTTCAACGCCGATCTGCTCGACCACATCCATCGTTTCCCGGATACCCGCGGTATCAAGCAGCTTCAACGGAATGTTGTTAATGGTGACAAATTCCTCAATCACATCGCGAGTCGTACCGGGTATATCCGTGACAATCGCCCGATTATCCTGGGCCAGCGTGTTCAGAAGCGAAGATTTGCCCACATTGGGGCGACCGATAATAGCTGTCGTAATCCCTTCACGCAGGATTTTCCCTTCTTGCGCGGTCTTCAGCAGCTTATCAATTTCACCCATGACAAGCTGGCTTTTCTCTTTAATGAATTCTGAAGTAAGCGACTCCACGTCATGCTCAGGATAATCGATATTCACTTCGATATGGGCCAGAGTTTCGACTAGGGTATGCCGCAGCTCGTTGATCTTACGGGATAACGTTCCTTCGACCTGCTTGAGCGCAACGGAGAAGGCGCGATCGGATTTCGAACGAATCAGGTCCATAACGGCTTCCGCCTGGGACAGATCGATCCGGCCGTTTAAGAAAGCCCTCTTTGTAAATTCACCGGGTTCCGCCAAACGGATGTTTAATTGAAGCAACAGATCCATGACGCGTTTTACGGAGATAACGCCGCCATGAGCGCTGATCTCGACGACATCCTCAGTCGTGAACGATCGAGGAGCACGCATCACGGTTACGAGAACCTCTTCGAGGTTTTCTCCCGTTTTTGGATCCACAATATGACCGTAATGAACGGTATGGGAATCCACTTGTGTTAACTTGTTTTTACTTTTGAATATACGCTCCACTTCCTGAACGGAGTCCGGCCCGCTGACGCGAATAATCGCAATGCCGCCTTCACCGACAGCTGTTGAAATAGCTGCAATCGTATCACTAAACATCGTTTCCTTCACCTCTTTCTTTGTAAAAAACATCAGAATTACAGCCATACCATGTACAATCCGGCTGCTACATCTATCAACTTGAAAGGAAAACCTCCAACGGGGTCTTTCCCTATAGGTCTCTTTAAAAAACAATGACTCCCTCTTGAAGCTTAAGGAGTCATTGTTTATATATACTCTTCAACTCATTTAGGACGACTTGGGTGTAATGACAACCCGCCGGTTCGGTTCTTCGCCCTTGCTGTACGTCTTCACGGCTCCATGTGACTGGAGTTTAGCGTGAATCACCTTCCGCTCAGCAGCAGGCATAGGCTCAAGCACAATCTCTTTACGTGTCTTCAGTACCCGTCCCGCTAACCGATCCGCCAAATCCTCCAGCGTCTTCTTGCGACGGTCTCGGAAGTTCTCCGCATCCAGTACGATGCGAAGATAGCTGTTGGAATAACGGTTAGCTACGATATTCGCCAGATACTGAAGGGCATCCAGAGTCTGACCTCTACGCCCGATCATAAGTCCGAGTCCGGCGCCAGAAATTTGAAGCGTGGTAAAGTCTCTCCCCTTCTCAACCTCAACCGAAATATCTAGCCCCATGGCTTGTCCGGTATCAACAAGAAAGGTGATGGCTTCCTGGTAAGGATCCTTGCCTTCAAACGAAGCTGTGGCAGGGTTCTCTATATCACTGCTGACAGCAGGAACTTCCTGCGTCATGACAGAGGTATTGGAGACCTGAACCACTTTGGCCGGAACAGCTTGCGCGTTTGTAGGAAGTACTTCCTTCACAGATGAATCGCCGCCGGCACCGTCAGGCAGGAGCGTTAGTTCGACTTTCGCTTCCTTGACCCCAAACAGGCCCAGGAATCCTCTTGATGGCTGACTCAATACTTGAACCGATACACGGTCTTGACTTACACCCCATCGGGCCAGCCCTTGTGCGACAGCATCTTCAATGGTTTTTCCTGTTGCGACGATTTTACTCATCTCGACTTCTTGGCTCCCTTCGAACCTTTTTTCCCGCCTTTGCTGCCACTCTTTTTCCCGCCCTTGTTACCGCTCTTACTCTTCTGACCGTCGGTTGCGCTGGCAACACTTGCCACGACAGCAGCCTTGTCATTGTTGCGGTACAAGAAGTAGTTCTGCACGATGGTGTATAGGTTACTGTAGAACCAGTACAACGGAAGTGCTGAAGGGAACTGGAAGGACATTACAAAGATCAGAATCGGATAAACGAACAGCATGAACTGCATCATCCCCATTTGTGGAGACGGGTTCATCTTCATCATCATTTTCGTTTGGAAATAAGTCGTTGCAGCGGCAAGCACCGGCAAAATAAACAGCTTGTCCGGTTGACCTAATTGCAGCCACAGGAATTCGTGATCACGAAGGAGATTGTTATAGTAAATCGAATGATAGAGTGCGATAAATATCGGCATTTGTACGATCAGCGGCAAACATCCCGCCATCGGATTAACCTTATTCTCCTGGAAGAGCTTCATCGTTTCCATTTGAACTTTTTCAGGTTGATCTTTATATTTCTCGCGAATTTTCTGAATTTCAGGCTGAATGGCCTGCATTGCCTTCGAGCTTCTGACCTGTTTCAGAGTCAGCGGTAAAATCAAGGTACGGACGATAAGCACCATCACGAGTACGGACAATCCGTATTCACCGTTAAACCATGTAGCAAACGTATCAAGTGCCCATGTAAAGTAATAAACAACGTTGCTCTGCCAGAAGCCTCCATTTTTCAAGTCTTCAATGGTACGCGTTTGGTCAGCTCCAGGCGCACAACCTGATATAACGGCCACTGCAAGTATTACAGCGGTGAGGAGGAACCATTTTCCTCGTCTTGTCTTCATGAACGACACTTCAAAACCCCTCTCTTCGCCATTCCATTCCACGGTAAATCATAACATATTTATATGGACAAATAAACACATGGTTCAGCCCCTCTTCGCTTTCAGAAGGGACGATTTCCTCAATACATGAAGCACGCTTTTCTCCAGCTCCTGGTAAGACTTGTCGAGCGCTCCCTTTCGAACGATAAAGATCAGGTCGATATGCTCGATAATCTGGTGCTGATGGTGCCTGACAATCTCTTTAACCAGCCGTCTCATCCGGTTGCGGACAACCGCATTGCCGATCTTTTTGCTGCATGAAACGCCAACGCGAAACTGCTCTACCTCTTTTTTGCGTGACCAATATACAACAAATTGATGATTGGCGAAGGACTTTCCGTGTCGATATACCCGGCTGAAATCAGCGCGGTTCCGTAAACGAAGTTTTCTATGCACAAGTTTCTCCCGCCCTGCCGTTAATCAAGTTCAATAATCATAAGCCTCATCATAAGCCTCTTCGGCATCTCTTCTATTATAATAGTATAGTCATGCCAAAACCGCGATAAACATTCCAATTGGAATACTTTAAGCCTACTTTAGCTTATATTCCGCCGTTTTCATAAGGAAACTCCTCACACTGTAGGAGATATTACGAAAAAAAGACCACCTCGGTGGTCTTCGTGGCACAATATTACGCGCTCAGTACTTTTCTGCCTTTTTGACGGCGGTTAGCCAATACTTTGCGTCCGTTCTTCGTGCTCATTCTTTTACGGAAGCCATGTACCTTTTTACGTTTGCTTACATTCGGTTTGAAAGTCGGTCTCATGATTAATGCACCCCCTTACAGGAATATGTCTTACCCATATTTTAAGATCATAACGTCAATCGACGCACTTTCACGGAAGAATAGACCGCGATTTGTTGAACCGACGTCTATGGACGTATCTCTTGTAAACAGACCGCTAAATGGTAGCGGATAATGTTCTCATCTTCACAGAAAATGCCTTTATACATTTAATCACGTTCAGGCCCAAAAGTCAAACCTTACTTGACCTCGGCAAGCACTTAAGTTTTCCACAAGTAGTCATTATTGCTAGTTTTGAATTATCCACATGGGGATAACCTATTTGAACACGTTGTGGATGCATTTTTCGATCCATGTAACGCCTTTCATCCCTCGCATGCCCCTTATTTACACAAGAGCTATAAAGGAGTAGTATAAATAATTGAATTTAAGTTGTATACAAGTATACACCTAAGAAGGAGCTGCATTGTTTTATGAAAATAGGCATGATCGGTCTGGGGAAAATGGGCCTCAATCTGGTTCAGAATCTGATTCATCATCAGCATCAGGTCGTAGCTTACGACTTAAATACGCAATTGGTCGATCAGGCTGCCCAGTGCGGTGCCGAAGCCGCAGCATCAACTGAATTGCTCGTTGCGAAACTGGATAAACCCCGCATCGTATGGATGATGGTGCCTGCCGGAAATATCGTGGATTCCGTCATTGATTCTCTCACTCCGCTCCTCGAGTCCGGTGATATTCTGATTGACGGCGGCAACTCGCATTATAAGGATTCCAAAACCCGTGCAGCACGTCTGGCGGACCAAGGCATTCATTATTTTGATGCCGGCACTTCCGGAGGCATGGAAGGCGCCCATCATGGTGGCTGCTTTATGATTGGGGGCAATCGCGACATATTCACCAGCATTGAGCCCCTGTTTAAGGATATGGCTGTCGAGAACGGTTACTTGTATGCCGGTGAAAGCGGCAGCGGCCATTTTCTGAAGATGGTCCATAACGGAATCGAATACGGCATGATGCAATCCATTGCGGAAGGCTTTGAAGTATTGGAAAAAAGCGCATTCGACTTCAACTATGAGGATGTCGCCCGGGTATGGTCCAATGGATCCGTCATTCGCAGCTGGCTCATGGAGCTGACGCAAAACGCATTTTCCAAGGATCCGAAGCTGGATGGCATCAAAGGCGTGATGAAATCGTCCGGCGAAGGAAAGTGGACCGTAGAAACGGCACTTGAGGTACAAGCCAGCGCACCGGTTATCGCCATGTCGCTGTTTATGCGCTATCGTTCCCTTGACCAAGATACGTTCCACGGCAAAGTCGTTGCAGCGCTGCGTAATGAATTCGGCGGCCATGCGGTTGAGAAGTCGGAATAACGTTGATTCTCTTCTATAACCTGCTGCTTCTTAAGGGCATCATGTCATAGCCTCATCATGGTCCCTTCTCCTTTCGATGTGGTATCATTACCACTAGAGAAAATTAGAATCAGTACGGATTGGAGAATTATGCTATGAAATTTCCCTCAACATGGCTTCAGGGAGCCTCTCTAGGAGAGGCCATCGCCAGTGAACTGAGATTGCAGATTATTAGTGGCACCATCAAGCGCGGAGAAATCCTGTCCGAGAATCGGATTGCAGGTGAATTCGGCACCAGCCGATCTCCTGTGCGGGAAGCAATGAAAACGCTGTCCAGCGAAGGATTGATCCAATTGGAGCGCATGGGCGCCGTTGTCATGGGCTTATCGCTTAAAGAAGTAGAGGAATTATACGATGTTCGTTTCCTTATCGAGAGCTTTGTACAAGGCCAGGTGTTTGCGAATCCCCAGCCGGAATTAATCCAGCATTTAAAACAAATCGTCGATCGGATGGAGCTTGCAGCCAAACATCAGGACCCGGTTGAATTCTCCTATCAGGATTTGGCTTTTCATGAACGGATCATTACGGAGGCGAACCATAAACGGATTCTTCATTTGTGGAAGAGCATTCGCCCTATCGTAATCACAGTCATGTTAATTACGACCCGTCAGGTGTTTGGTGGCGGAGGCACCAAGATTCGGTATGTCATGGACAAGCATCTTCAGCTAATTGCAGAGATGGAATCCCTGGATCCGGCACGGATCCAAACGGCGGTTCAACATTACTTCGATGATTCCCGTCAGACGCTTCATCTTAGTTTTCCGGAGGGTTAGCTTAATCCTCCCTTCCTCCGTCTTACGAAACACTGTGCATGCTCTAAGTTGTCGACAAGTATACAATAGAATTCGCCTTTGTTTTGGGTATACTACCGCAGAACAGCTCGATATTAACCATTTCCCAATTCAAAATGGGTAATCTTTAGGAGGAAGCAAGATATGAATTCACTATTCGGTCTCAGTCATAATGCTACCTTAATGATCTGGACACTGCTGACGATCGTCTTCCTGATCGTGCTGATTTCCAAATATAAATGGAATCCATTCGTAACTTTATTGATCTCCGCACTGATCCTTGGTCTATTGACGGGTATGCAGCCTGCGGATGTGATTACTTCGATAACCGGTGGTCTTGGCGGAACGCTTGGAACGATTGCAATCGTTATCGCCCTAGGTACCATGCTCGGAAAAATGATGGCCGAATCCGGCGGCGCTGAACAAATCGCCACCACCCTCGTGGACCGCTTCGGCGAGAAGCGCGTCCACTGGGCCATGATGATTGTAGGCTTTATTGTCGGTATTCCCGTATTTTTCGAGGTTGGGGTCATCCTGTTGATTCCCATTGTCTTCACAGTTGCACGGAAAACGAAAATGTCCCTGCTGCACATCGGCATTCCGATTTTGGCCGGATTGTCCACCGTTCACGGTTTGGTACCACCGCATCCTGCTCCAATGATTGCTATTGAAGCTTATGATGCCGACCTTGGCATGACGATTCTCTACTCGTTCCTGGTCGGGATCCCCGCAGCGATACTAGCCGGCCCGGTGTTCGGCAAATTCATCGGCAAACGAATCCGAACCGAACCGCCCGAGGAACTTGCCGAGCAGTTTTCAAGCAAAGCAGAGCGCGGTTTGCCAGGTTTCGGCATCACGTTGTTTACCATTTTGCTGCCGGTCATACTGATGCTTATCGGTTCCGCAGCTGATATTATCGATCCGGAATCTACCAGCTTCATTTCCTTGTTCTGCAAATTTATCGGCCATGAAATCATTGCCCTGCTCATTGCTGCGGTCTTCTCCTTCTTCTCGCTTGGATTCGCCCGCGGCTTTAACAAACATGATCTGTCCCGCTTCACCAGCGAATGTCTCGCTCCAATCGCTACGATCATTCTGATCATCGGCGCAGGCGGCGCTTTCAAGCAGGTTCTGATCAACAGCGGCGTCGGCAATGCCATCGCCGAAATTGCAACCGGTGCAAATATCAACGTGATCCTGTTTGCGTGGCTTGTCGCGGCACTCATTCGGATCGCAACAGGTTCTGCAACCGTAGCCATGACAACCGCCGCAGGAATCGTTGCTCCTGTGCTCGCGATGACGCCCGGCGCCAACGTTGAGCTAGTGGTGCTCGCTACCGGAGCAGGCTCCATCGTACTGTCCCACGTGAACGATGCCGGCTTCTGGATGGTAAAAGAATTCTTTAACATGACGGTAGCCCAGACACTGAAGTCCTGGACCGTAATGGAGACGATCCTGTCCCTGACCGGACTCGTGTTGGCTCTCGTTCTCAATGTAATTGTATAATGAAGCAATAAGACACATGGGGGCTCCTTGGAATGCTGATATTTTAAGTTGCGAACCGGGTGCCCTTACGTAGAAAGAAGGTATGTCTCATGAGTACTCAGAACTATATGATCGGTGTCGATATCGGAACAACCAGCACCAAGGCCGTCCTTTTCAAAGAGAATGGTGAGGTTGTAGCCAAGGCCGGCGGTGAATATCCGCTGCTCACCCCTACTCCCTCTACGGCGGAGCAAGATCCGGAGCAAATCTTTCAGACTGTCATTTCCTCTGTTCAAGGGGTCATGACGGAGAGCGGGATAGATCCTGCTCAAGTTCTATTCGTTTCTTTCAGCGCGGCCATGCACAGCGTCATCGCCGTTGATAGCCAAGGCAGCCCGTTGACTCGCTGCATTACATGGGCCGACAACCGCAGTGCTGCCTGGTCTGCGAAGCTCAAAAAAGAACTCGGCGGCATGGAGCTGTACCTTAGAACCGGAACTCCGATCCATCCGATGTCACCTGTGACAAAGCTGATGTGGATGCGTCATGAGCTGCCCTCCCTCTTTAATCAAGTAGCCAAATTCATTTCGATTAAAGAATATGTTTATTTCAAACTATTCGGCCAATATATTGTAGACCACTCCATTGCCTCCAGTACCGGGATGATGAACCTTGAGGAACTGGCTTGGGATCAGCAGGCGCTGGAGCTCGCTGGCATCACGGAGGACCATTTATCTAGGATAGTACCAACTACACATATCATGGAAGGCCTGAAAAGCGAGTATGCCGCAGCCATGGGGCTCTCCACTTCCACACCTTTCGTGCTTGGAGCTGCCGACGGCGTCCTGTCGAACCTCGGCGTGAATGCCATCAAGCCGGGAGTCGTTGCCGCTACCATCGGTACGAGCGGTGCGATCCGTACGGTTGTCGACAAGCCGATGACCGATCCGAAGGGTCGTATTTTCTGCTACGCATTAACGGAGAAGCGCTGGGTAATCGGCGGCGCGGTTAACAACGGCGGCATGATTTTCCGCTGGGTTCGCGATGAATTTGCCGCCTCTGAGGTCGAAACCGCCAAGCGGCTCGGCATCAATTCTTATGATGTACTGACCAAAATCGCGGACCGTATTCCGCCAGGCTCGAACGGGCTGCTATTCCACCCGTACCTAACCGGAGAACGCGCGCCGTTATGGGATCCGAATGCCCGCGGATCGTTCTTTGGCTTAACCCTGAATCATAAAAAGGAGCATATGATCCGCTCCGTGCTGGAGGGCGTGATCTTTAATATGTATACCGTTCTGCTGGCGATGGAGGAACAAATCGGCCGACCGGCCAAAATTCACGCCACCGGCGGTTTCGCCCGTTCACCGATCTGGCGGCAGATGATGGCGGATATTTTTGACCAGCAGGTGATCGTGCCGGAGAGCTACGAGAGCTCTTGCCTTGGCGCCGTAGTCCTCGGTCTGTACGCTACAGGAAGAGCGGATTCGCTCGACATTGTAGAGACGATGGTCGGCGGTACGCATGAACACCAGCCTGTGAAGGAAAGTTCTGATGTTTATAAGGCTCTGCTGCCGATCTTTATCCGCATTTCGCGGAAGCTGGAAGAAGATTATGAAGCCATTACCGAATTCCAGCGCCGATTCGAGCAATCGTAAGATTACTATAGAAGGAAAAACCTCGATTCGACGAATATTCTTAGAAGAAGCAGACCTCGTGAAGATATTGTTTTTCTTGCGATATAAGGTAGGTCATGCTTCGAGGTTTATATTTTCTGAAATCTATTAAAAAAAGCCCGTTTTCGATGGATCCGATCCATTGCGAAAACGGGCTTTTTTTGTCTTAATGCCTGAGAAAAAAATATCCACAGTGAGAATCCCATACCGAAAATTCCCGCTGCCTTACACATAAAAAAGTAGAAATCGCTGTGCTACGGATTATCATATATCCATTTCGAGGCCTGATTCCTTTCCATATGCCCGGATTTCATATACCTAGCCCACATTCTCAACCCGTTTCTCATCTTCATAAGTATGAACATAAATCGGCTCGCCGCGGCCAAATGAAGCCCTATATTCGATGCTCCCGCTTCCCGAATCGGCATATTTGCGTACTTTAGTCCCTCCATATGAAACACTTTCTTCGAATAATAGCCCTGGGCCCACACGGTAATAAGAACCAAAGTGGCGGCAAGAGCGAGTAGTACCCCTATTCTTCTCCAACTCATGGACTTCCCTTCCGTCCGCATCCGTGGTTCCCCCCGCTCCGAAAAAAAGTCCTCAATTGGCAATCTATCGATTCCAATTGAAGACTATCCACAGTCATTTTTCACCTTTGGTCGATTTATTGACTGCTAGAACATTCAACCATAAGTTATGAACAGATGGTGAGAGAAGAAAATTCTGCTTGCGAATCGGACAACCTGTGAATAATTTTTTGCGCTTTGAGGCCAATGATGTCGAAGGCTAAACAAATTATAAACAATATATAGTGGTGTGAATAAAAATTATGCACAACGTATTGAATTTGTGGATAAATTAGCGACATACATTGAAAATAAGGCCTTCTTTTGCTATGATGATATTACTTTTGGTTGTGAATATGTGAATGAAGCTATAATATTATCAACAGGCTGTGGATAAAGTTGTGAACAATTTCAATTTATCCATATTTTTTTGTTTCCACAGGAGTTAGTTCTGGGGATAATTAGACATCATTCATTTTCTTTCGACAATTCCACACATGGCTCTAGCCACATTTGGAAGATTTAAAGGAGTGACAGTTTTGGAAAGCCATACTTCCGAATTATGGCAAGAAATATTATCGATCATACAAACCAAGCTGAGTAAACCGAGTTTTGACACTTGGTTTAAAGCTACCAAGGCATTGACCATTACCGATCACTCCGTCGTCATTTCCGCACCGACAACGTTTGCTGTGGAATGGCTGGAGAGCCGATACACCAAGCTGGTTAGTGCAACCGTATTGGAGGTGGTGGGCAAGCAGGTGGATGTCCGCTTCGTCATTGAGGAGGCCAAAGGACACGAACCTGTGCCGCAGCAGATCTCGCCGCCGCTTGAAATATCCGGGGAAGAAATTCAGTCTCATATGCTGAATCCGAAGTATACGTTTGATACCTTTGTCATCGGTTCAGGCAACCGGTTCGCCCATGCTGCCTCGCTCGCTGTTGCCGAAGCTCCGGCTAAGGCGTATAACCCATTGTTCCTATATGGTGGAGTTGGACTTGGAAAAACCCACTTAATGCATGCCATCGGCCACTATATTTTGGAGCACAATCCCAGCAGCAGAGTCGTGTATATTTCCTCCGAGAAATTCACCAACGAGTTCATCAACTCCATTCGGGACAACCGCGCTGAAAGCTTCCGCAACAAGTACCGCAACGTCGATATTCTGCTCATTGACGATATTCAGTTCTTGGCAGGCAAGGAATCGACGCAGGAGGAATTTTTCCATACGTTTAACGCCCTGCACGAAGAGCGGAAGCAGATTATCATATCCAGTGACCGTCCGCCCAAGGAGATTCCGACGCTGGAAGAACGGCTCCGTTCCCGGTTCGAATGGGGATTGATCACCGATATTCAACCGCCGGATCTGGAGACGCGGATTGCCATTCTCCGCAAGAAAGCGAAGGCCGAGAATCTGGATATTCCGAACGAAGCCATGATGTATATCGCCAATCAGATCGATACGAACATTCGTGAACTCGAAGGTGCCTTGATCCGTGTCGTTGCCTATTCCTCCCTGACCAATCAGGACGTAACAACGCATTTGGCAGCCGAAGCCCTGAAGGATATCATCCCGTCCAGCCGGCCGCGAATGATTACGATTCAGGACATCCAGCAGAAGGTCGGCGAGTATTACAACCTCAGGCTGGAAGACTTCAAAGCCCGCAAGCGAACCAAAGCCGTCGCATTTCCGCGGCAAATTGCCATGTACCTGTCCCGCGAATTAACCGACTATTCCCTTCCCAAGATCGGAGAAGCATTCGGAGGCCGGGATCATACCACTGTCATCCATGCCCATGAGAAGATTACCCAATCTCTGAAAAACGACCAGGAGCTGTTTAAAGTGGTCAATAATATTACGGAGAAAATCAAAAATCCAACCTGAACAAGTTCAAAGCCTATGCACAATCTATACACATGTGGATAGGCTTAATTTTATGGCATTTCTGGGGCTTATCCACATATTCAGTGCCCCTATTACTATTACTAATAATAATTAATAAATAATTTAACCATAAAGAGGGGGATCCTCTTGGCATTCGCCAAGGTGAAAAAACCCCTCTCATTTTTCCGTAAGGAGTGAAATTGATGAAAATCAGCATATTAAAAAATGTATTAAACGAATCCATTCAACACGTATCCAAGGCGATTTCCAGCCGAACTACGATTCCGATCCTCAGCGGCATTAAACTGGATGTCACGTATTCGGGTGTCACACTAACTGCTAGCGATACTGATATTTCCATTCAATCGTTTATTCCTGCGGAAGATGAGAAGCACACCATCGTCCAGGTAGAGCAGCCTGGTAGCGTTGTGCTGCCGGCCAAATTTTTTGTTGAAATCATCAAGAAACTCCCTTCCCAAGAAATCCAGATGGAGGTAAAAGAGAACTTCCATACCTTTATTTCTTCGGGAGCTACGGAAATTCAGATGGTGGGCTTGGACCCCGAAGAATTCCCGGTACTGCCTAACATTGAAGACAGCCAAACCGTTTCTTTGCCTGGAGATCTGCTGAAAAACATGATCAAGCAAACGGTATTCTCCATTTCCACCCATGAAACAACGCCTATTTTGACCGGGGTATTATGGAGTTTGAACGATAATGAATTGAAATTTACCGCAACAGACCGCCACAGATTGGCAACTCGCTCCGCACAGCTGGACAATGCACAGGATATTTCGTTCAACAATGTCGTCATTGCGGGTAAAACGCTGAATGAGCTGAGCAAAATTATTCCGGACCAAAATACGCTGGTGGATATCGTTGTGGCCGATAATCAGGTATTATTTAAAATTGACCGTGTTCTGTTCTATTCCCGTATACTGGACGGCATTTATCCCGATACTTCTAGAATTATTCCAACATCGCATAAAACAGAACTCGTTTTGGACACAAAAAAATTAAGCGAGTCGATCGACCGCGCCTACCTGCTCTCCAAAGAGGAGAAAACGAACATTGTTCTCCTGCAAACGATGGAACAAGGCGGCATTGAGATCTCTTCCAGCTCCTCCGAGCTTGGTAAAGTGCGTGAAGAATTGGATCTGATCGATTTCAAAGGGGAGCCGCTGCGCATCTCGTTTAACTCCAAATACATGCTGGACGTGCTAAAGGTGGTTGAAAGCGAACAGCTGATGATCGCTTTCATGGGGGTTATGAGCCCGATCATTCTTAAACCGCTCGACGACAGCAAGAGCCAATATATTATTCTGCCGTACCGTACGGCCAATTAAAGTTATCCCCATGTTGATAGGGATGAAAGGACGAGGTCATGAAACAAATATTTATCCACAGTGAATATATCAAGCTGGATCAGTTCTTGAAGCTTTCAGATTGCGTATCCACAGGTGGGATGGCGAAGGCGCTGCTTGCGGAAGGAGCGGTTCTGGTCAACGACGAGAAGGAAGAGCGGCGCGGACGCAAACTGGTTCCCGGCGACATCGTCAAGGTAGAGGATTGCGGGACGTTTCAGGTGGCAGCACAATAGACAGCCTCCCGCAGCCGCTTTGGCGCTAAGCGCGGAAGACGAGGGAGAGGATAAGCTTGTTTGTCAAAAATGTCAGCCTGCAGCATTATCGAAATTACGAGAAGCTGCAGCTTGAGGCGTTTGGCGATGTCAATTTGATCATCGGACGCAATGCCCAAGGAAAGACGAATTTGATGGAGGCGCTCTTTGTGCTTGCTTTAACGAAGAGCCATCGTACCTCCAAGGATCGCGAATTGATTGGATTCGAGCAGTCCAGTGCACATATATCAGCCGAGATTGATCGCAAGTACGGCCCTTTGAGGCTGGAGCTGAGTTTGTCTCAGCAGGGGAAGAAGGCAAAAATCAACGGACTCGAGCAGCGGAAGCTTAGCGATTTCATCGGCTCGCTCAATGTCGTGATGTTTGCGCCCGAGGATCTGGAGATTGTCAAAGGCACGCCGGGGGTTCGCCGCCGGTTTCTTGACATGGAGATCGGGCAGGTCGCGCCAAGCTATCTGTTTCATCTGCAGCAATACCAGAAGGTGCTCGTGCAGCGCAACAATCTGCTGAAGCAATTATGGGGGAAGGGCAGCGCCGAACAAGCGATGCTGGACATTTGGAACAGCCAATTGGCAGAACATGGTGTTAAAATCGTCAAGAAGAGGAAACAATTTATAAAAAAGCTGCAAAAGTGGGCTGAGAGCATTCATCAGGGGATCACCAACGGCCTTGAAGATCTCTCTTTGCACTACCTTCCGTCCTTTGCTGACGCGGAGGAAGAAGATGAAGCTGTCTTATTTGAGACATTTATGATAAAATTATCACAAATGAAAGAGCAAGAAATACGGCGTGGTATGACATTGGCAGGTCCTCATCGAGATGATCTGGCTTTTTATATTAATGGCAAAGAAGTCCAAACGTATGGATCTCAAGGTCAGCAGCGGACGACGGCGCTATCTTTGAAACTGGCTGAAATCGAGCTGATACAGGAAGAGATCGGTGAATATCCGGTGCTGCTTCTGGATGATGTGCTTTCTGAATTGGATCCGTACCGGCAGACACAATTGATCGAGACATTCCAGAGCAAAGTGCAGACATTCATCACGGCGACGGGCATTGAGAGTTTGAATACCGACAAATTGAAGGGTGCCAGCATTTTTCATGTCCATGACGGACAGGTGGGCTCTTAAGGAGTGATTCCATATGTATATTCATTTGGGCGGAGAGAAGATCATCCGTTCGTCGGAGCTGGTTGGGATTTTTGATATCTCGATAGAGAAATCTTCAAAAATCTCCAAGCAGTTCGTCACGCATGCCCAGCAGCATAAAGTCGTGGAGATGATTGGCGAAGAGGATCCGAAATCCATTGTGGTGACGAAGTCGATCGTTTATTACTCTCCGATCTCCTCTGCAACGCTTAAGAAACGAGCAAATCATTTTGTAGCTCAGGCATAACAGAATCTGTAGAAGTAGGTGAAGGCATGTCTATGAATCAACCGACATATGATGAGAATCAGATTCAGGTACTGGAAGGATTGGAAGCCGTTCGTAAACGTCCCGGGATGTATATCGGGTCTACCAGTGCCAAGGGTTTGCATCATTTGGTATGGGAAGTTGTGGACAATAGTATTGACGAAGCGATGGCGGGAATATGCGACCATATCGAAATCATTGTCCATGAGGATAACAGTGTTACCGTTGTCGATAACGGGCGCGGAATTCCGGTCGGCGAGAACGCCAAGCTGAAGAAGTCGACGCTGGAAGTCGTTATGACCGTCCTTCATGCCGGCGGTAAATTTGGCGGCGGCGGATATAAAGTATCCGGCGGTCTGCATGGTGTTGGTGTCTCGGTCGTGAATGCACTGTCTTCGAAAGTCGTGGTTCAAGTCAAACGTGACGGGCACATCTACCAACAGGAGTATCATCGCGGCGTACCTCAATATGATATCAAGGTCATCGGGGATTCCGACGATACGGGTACAACCGTAACCTTCCTGCCGGATCCGGAGATTTTCACGGAAACAACGGAATATGATTACAACACGCTGCTTACACGGATTCGTGAGCTGGCGTTCCTGAATAAGGGCATTGCGCTTACGCTGACGGATGAACGTACAGGTGCCTCCGACTATTTCAAATACGAGGGCGGAATCATTGAATACGTCAAGTTCCTGAATGAGAAGAAGGAAGCACTGCACGAAGACCCTATCTATGTTGAGGGCTCACGGGATAATATTCAGGTCGAAGTATCGCTCCAGTATAACGACAGCTATACCGAGAATATTTATTCTTTTGCAAATAATATCAACACGCACGAAGGCGGAACGCATGAATCCGGCTTTAAGAGTGCGCTCACTCGGATTATCAATGACTATGCCCGCAAAACGGGATTGATCAAAGATAACACCAACAACCTGTCGGGTGACGATGTGCGTGAGGGATTGACGGCAATCATCTCGGTCAAGGTACCGGAGCCGCAGTTCGAAGGACAAACCAAAACCAAGCTCGGCAACAGTGAAGTGCGCGGTATTGTGGAATCCTTGTTCGCGGAGAAGCTGCAGGAGTTCCTGCAGGAGAATCCGTCGGTTTCCCGTCGGATCCTGGAGAAGGCGCTCCAGGCATCACGTGCTCGTGAAGCGGCGCGTAAAGCCCGCGAGATGACACGCCGGAAGAGTGCGCTTGAAGTCAGCGCATTGCCAGGTAAACTGGCAGACTGCTCTTCCAAGGATGCCTCCATCAGTGAGCTGTACATCGTCGAAGGCGACTCTGCCGGCGGATCCGCCAAGCAGGGACGCGACCGGCATTTCCAAGCCATTTTGCCGCTTCGGGGTAAAATTCTCAACGTGGAAAAGGCGCGGCTTGACCGCATCCTCTCCAATGCGGAGATCCGGGCGATCATTACGGCGCTGGGCACGGGGATTGCGGAAGATTTTGATCTGTCCAAGGCCCGTTATCACAAAATCATTATTATGACCGATGCCGACGTTGACGGCGCGCATATTCGTACCTTGCTGCTGACGTTCTTCTACCGTTACATGCGTAAGCTGGTGGAAGCGGGTTATATCTATATCGCCCAACCGCCTCTCTTCAAGATCGAGCGCAATAAGGTGATTCGTTATGCCGGCAGCGAGAAAGAACGCGACGAGATCATTAAGGAATTCGGTGAGAACGTCAAAATTAACGTACAGCGTTACAAAGGTCTCGGCGAGATGAATGCCGGACAGCTGTGGGAGACGACGATGGATCCAGAGAGCCGTACCATGCTTCAGGTGACCATCGAAGATGCGATCATGGCTGATACGTTGTTTGATACCCTGATGGGCGATAACGTTGAACCGCGACGGGATTTCATTCAAGAGCATGCGAAGTCAGTCCGTAATCTGGACGTATAAAGTTAATAATCCAAAAAGGGGCATCCCAAGGTCTGAGAAGGCCTCAGGGACTGCCCCTTTATTTTTACGATTGATGCGATTTGGTGTGTTCGCCATATATCCTGAATTTAGGCATTAAATTATATATCGCATAGGCTAACCGGTCTTTTTGGCTTTTTTCTTGCCGGTTAAGTTACGCCCATAAGCGGTTGCATATTTTCTTACTTGATTGTAGATGCTGGGATCCTTGAAAAATTTCTTGAACGGGAACAGAGCAGGTTTGGTATTAACCTCCAAGATCCAGATGTTCCAGCGACCGTCGATGGCAATATCGAGGCCGATTTCTTTCAGCTTGGGATAGGATTTCTGCAGCTGCGATGCGACATTCACCCCAAGCACATTCAGCTCTTTACGGATGTTCTCTGCCTCTTCCGCCGTCATATGCTCGGTCATCAGCGGTTTATAGTGCTGGACTACCCCACCGCTATGGTGGTTGGTAATGATTTTATTCTTGGCCGCTACCCGCCCGATTATTCCTGTGCTCACCCACTGGCCAGAAGGACTCTTCTGAGTAAGTACACGTAGGTCAAAGGGGCGGCCTTTATGGCGAAGCAGATGGATGCCTTGCTGAATGAGATATTCCTTCCCCTGAAACAAAGAGCTCAGTGTTTTATCGAGACTCTCCAGGGAGGTAAATATTTCGGTTTTCTGTTCATAACGAAGCTTGTAGGAAGTGGTCGTGGTTTCGTCGGCATCACCGATTTTGGATTGGAGCTGCTCGACTGACATGACGCCGACGCCATAGGTCCCCCGGTCAGGCTTGATATACACAAGCGTATGTGTGCCCAGCATGTCACCAAGCGCCTCCAATGAATACTGGCGGGTAGAGGGAACATATGAGGCGAGACCTTTATTCTTCAAGAGTATTTTCGTTTTCGCCCACTTGCTTGCAACACGTTGGATAGTCAACCATCTTCATCCTTTCCAGCTGTATGATGGGAGTGACAGGATTTGGCCTGTCTCGTTAACAAACTCGTGTCCATCCGGTTGATTTGAAAGAATCGGGGCATCTCCAGCAAGAGAGCTTAAACCCGGAAAACATAGGACAAGTATGACAAACAGTGGTATAATATAAAGATGTGATGCTACGAAAAGTCCTGTGCAATGCATTGTATGTGAAAAGGGGCACGGAGGACAGGGCGTATATCCCGGTTTCCGGGCAAAAATCATTCTTTCACTTGATCCATCCCGTGTTTAATTGTGCACGGTTTGTGAAAGTAATATAATAAAGGTTAGTGCGTTTTTAGGTTTCTGATCACTATTCTGCTTTTTTCACATAGATCAAGGCATGGTTGATAGGAAAATGAAGGAGGTCCAGCATGGCGGAAGAAAATTTCTCCCAAATCAAAGATCGTGACATTGGTACCGAGATGCGCGAGTCCTTTATGGACTACGCGATGAGTATCATTGTCAGCCGGGCTTTGCCGGATGTACGGGACGGAATGAAGCCAGTACACCGTCGTATTTTATATGCGATGTCTGAACTTGGAATGGCCCCGGATAAACCGCATAAGAAATCGGCAAGAATTGTTGGCGAGGTTATCGGTAAGTACCATCCTCATGGTGATTCCGCAGTTTATGAATCCATGGTTCGGATGGCGCAGGACTTCTCCATGCGTTATATGCTTGTTGATGGACACGGAAACTTCGGTTCCATTGACGGTGATATGGCAGCGGCTATGCGTTATACCGAGGCTCGTTTATCGAAGATTGCTATGGAAATGCTGCGTGATATTAATAAAGAGACGATAGACTTTGCTCCTAACTATGATGGTGAGGAACAGGAACCGGTCGTTCTTCCTGCGCGTTATCCTAACTTGCTGGTAAACGGCGTTTCCGGGATCGCAGTAGGTATGGCTACCAATATTCCGCCTCATAATCTCGGTGAAGTTATCGATGGCGTTCAGGCGATGATTCGAAATCCTGATATCACGCCGATGGAGCTGATGGAATATATTCAAGGACCGGATTTCCCGACAGCGGGATATATTCTGGGACGTGAGGGGATTCGTCAAGCATATCGTACGGGCCGTGGATCCGTTACGATGCGGGCGAAAGCGACCATAGAAGAGAATAACAACAAGGCGCGCATTGTCGTTCACGAGATTCCGTATCAGGTGAACAAGGCTCGACTGGTTGAGAAGATCGCGGAATTGGTTCGCGATAAGCGGATTGACGGCATTACGGATCTCCGCGACGAGTCGGACCGTAACGGTATGCGGATTGTTATTGAGCTGCGCCGGGATGTTAACCCGAATGTCGTTTTGAATAACCTGTACAAGCATACGGCTATGCAGTCTAATTTCGGTATTAACATGCTGGCCATCGTAAACAATGAGCCGAAAATTTTGAACCTGCGCGACGTGCTGTTCTACTATTTGGAGCATCAGGTCATCGTTATCCGTCGCCGGACCGAGTTTGAACTGAAGAAGGCGGAAGCTCGCGCTCATATTCTCGAAGGTTTGCGGATTGCGCTGGATCATCTCGATGAGGTTATTGCCCTCATTCGCGCGTCGCAGACTACAGAGGCAGCTCGCGAAGGCTTGATGGAGCGTTTCGGTCTCAGTCATGAGCAGGCGCAGGCCATTCTGGATATGCGTTTGCAGCGCCTGACCGGACTCGAACGCGAGAAGATTGAGAACGAGTACCAAGAATTGCTTGCCAGAATCGCGGAATTGCGCGAGATCTTGGCTAATGAGCATCTTGTGCTTCAAATTATCAATGATGAGCTCCAAGAGATTAAAGAGCGCTTCTCGGATGAACGCCGTACCGAAATTACGGTCGGGGAAGACAGCATCCTGGATGAGGATCTGATTCCACGGGAAGAAGTGATCATCACCATTACGCATACCGGTTACATCAAGCGTCTGCCTGCGAACACCTATCGCAGCCAGAAGCGGGGCGGCCGCGGCGTTGTGGGGATGGATACGAAGAGCGAAGACTTTGTCGAGCATCTCTTCGTCACGAATTCCCACCACTACCTGATGTTCTTCACGGACAAAGGGAAGGCGTACCGGTTGAAAGCCTATGAGATTCCAGAGCTTAGCCGTACCGCCCGCGGAACGCCGATCATCAACCTGATTCAGATTGAACAGGGCGAGTCGATCAATGCCGTGATCCCGGTGGAGAACTTTGACAGCGATAATTTCTTGTTCTTTGCCACGCGCCAGGGTGTCGTTAAGAAAACTCCGCTTGAGGATTATGTCAATATCCGCAAGGGCGGTCTGATTGCGATCAACCTGCGCGATGATGATTCCCTGATCGAGGTTAAGCTGACAGATGGTCAGCAGGAGATCATCATGGGAACGGCACAAGGCATGTCCATCCGCTTCAAGGAGAGCGATGTTCGCTCGATGGGAAGAAGCGCGACTGGAGTTAAAGGGATTACGCTCGATGACGATGACGAAGTCATTGGCATGGACGTGGTGGACCAGGAGCTTGATATCCTTATTGTAACGACCAAAGGTTACGGCAAGCGGACGCCTGCAAGCGACTACCGCAGTCAGACCCGTGGCGGCAAAGGGATCAAGACCATCAATATTACGGAGAAAAATGGACCGGTTGTGGCACTTAAGGTCGTGAAATCGGAAGAGGATCTCATGATTATTACCGCTAGCGGCACCATCATCCGTACGAGCATGGAGGGCATCTCTACCATGGGCCGTTATGCTCAGGGCGTGAAGCTGATCAACATCCGTGAGGATGATTCCGTCGGTACCGTGTGCCGTGCGGACAAGAGCGATGAGCCTGAAGCGGGTGAAGAGGAAGAAGAAGGTCAAGACGGCACAGAGCCGGTTGAGCCGACAGAAGAGTAAACGATAGTATCGAGCATGAATGCAGATTTGCATTCATGCTCTTTTTTGTCTTACCGGATTACAAATTCAGGGAAATGGTATTGTACAGGCCGCGAAAGACAAACTATAATATATATAATATAAGGTGAAGTTTGCTGCCGTGACGCAGCTTAATAGATGGAGAGGGTTGATCATGACGATCAAAGCCGTGAATGAAGTGGTGGCTGGTGTGAAGCTGGCCAAAGATGTGCATACACCTCTGGGGGGCCTTTTGCTTCAAAAAGGGAAGGTTTTGCTTCCCCGGGATCTAGAGGTATTGAAAGCTTTCATGGTGGACCATGTAATTGTAGAATCCGTTGAAGCAGATAGCACAAGAATACCGACCGTAAAATCTGCCGGAAAGAAGCCGTCGCTGATCTTTACGGGGAATCAACAGGGCAGTGGGAACGAAGAGGCGCCTGTCCGAAAAGACTTGGCCTTGCATGAGGAATACGACAAGACCATGATCCTGGTCAAAAACTGTTACCAGTCCGCCATAACGGGCGAACTGCGAATGTATGAAGTTCGTAATCAAATGGACAACTTATTAAAACACCAACATGAGTATCATATCCTTAAATTCATTCCTCGCATGACCAATCGCCATGATTATCGGTATCACAGTGCCGTGCTATGTGCCCTTTCCTCCTATAAGCTGGCACAATGGGTGGGGCTCCCGCAGAAAGATTGGATGCAGGTTGCCTTTGCAGGACTGCTGCATGATATCGGAAATGCCAAGATTGATCCGATTGTGTTGAACAAACCTTCCAAACTTACCGAAGAAGAGAACGAAGAAGTACGTCAGCATACGACCTACGGTTATCAGATTCTCAAGAATGTTGCGGCGGTGAATGAAGGAGTTCGGCTCGCAGCTCTCCAGCATCATGAGAAAGTAGATGGCTCGGGGTATCCATTGCGGCTGGAAGGGAACAAGATTCATATCTACGCCAAGATTGTTGCTGTTACGGATATCTTTCATGCGATGACACTGGATAAGTTCTATCGGAATGCTCAATCTCCTTATGTTGTGCTGGAACAAATTCAACTAGAGGCCTTTGGCAAGCTGGATCCAAAGATCGTTCAGACTTTTATCCAAAAGGTAACGGCCTTGCATTCAGGTACTCGAGTCCGGTTGAGCAATGGCACTTCGGGAGAAATCGTATTTACGGACGCCCAGCATCCAACGAGACCGATGGTATCGGTTCAGGGAGAGATCATTAACCTGATGCAACAGCGCCAGCTCTATATAGAAGAAGTTATTTATTGATTTTCAAAAAAAGGGTTGACCTACATAGGAATGCTGTGATATATTATTTCTTGCCGCTTCTGAGCGGGAATATATCGCAGCTTTCAATGAAATAAAAGTCTTCAAAAAAAAGCTTGCTAAATAATTGAGAATGTGATATATTATAAGAGTTGCTAGTGCGAACGAGATTCGCCAGTAACA
>NZ_JAMBDM010000019.1:0-102892 GCF_025142895.1 Paenibacillus sp. p3-SID867 | reverse complement strand
AACAGACCCTTCAACTACGGATCGTTTAGTAGACGAATTGAGATTTTTCTTCATGGATGGACGCCCCTTCTTTTTTGGCTCAAGGGCTTCTAAACCGCCTGTCTCCATCTTTCTCTGCCAGGAATACAACATGGAGAAGTCCGGGAGTTTAAACAAAGCAGCGGTATCCATGAGAGAAGCGTCTGATTGAGCCATATGATTGAGTACGTCCAGTTTAAAGCTTGCCGGATAATTTGTATAGCCGTTAGTAAAGGCAGTCTCACCATGCATCTCATAGAGCTTCAACCAATATTGGAATTGAGACTTGGTAACGCCCATTTGATTGGCGTATTCTGTCTGAGATAGAAGAACAGAATCATACCCTTGAATTAATGCCAATTTGCTATCCTTAGTAAATTTAGTCATAAAAAAACTGCACCTCCAACTGTTAGATGTGTCTAACAATTAGGGTGCAGTTCAATATTGCGGCTTTTTTTTTGCTTTATAGTGATGTACACGAATCGGCGAGTTATAATAGGCAATAACTAGAGTGATTTTTTTCTGAACTGAAATAGTCGTCTATTTTCAGTGGATGCTGATCAAAATACGAAATTTGATAATTCTACAAGGGTGGATCAGTATGGACATTGGGCTATATTTGGGGAAACTTATTAATATCAAGACAATAGTAAACAATGCAGCGGAGCGGGATTCCGAAATTGAGAAATATCGAAAATATGCGGAGAAGGAAACAATAACCTGTCCGTTCTGTATGGCAAAGTTGCTGTTACGAGCCGGCGATATCCGAGATATTCATTTTTCTCATACTCGAGGGAAAACCTGTCAACTGGCTCGAGCCTATGATTCTTACCAGGATCAAGTAAGCAGGGAGAATAAGAAGCATTCAGTTATTAAAGAGATCATTTACACAGATCTTAAAGGGCAAGAGCGGATCAAATCTGATTTAAAAGTTGAGTATGGATATAAAGAGAAGGGGCGAGAGTCATGGAGGTATTATCCGGACATTTATATCAACAACAACGGCAGGGAGTTCGCAGTTTCAATTATTACTAACGTGCACGAAATTGGTGACGACAAAGTTGTTCAGCTTATCAATAGGCGGACGAAGTACTTTAGAGATCGAGGACTCCAGACAATCTGGTTCGTAGAAGACCGGGAGTTGGCTGAGGATAGTGATCATAATATGCTCCATCTATGGGAAGCTGAGTATGGACTAACGATTAAAACGGCAGAGGATAGCAAATGGGACCAGCTGCTTGAAGATTTATCTGAGGAGTTCCCTGACATGAATATCCCCGCACTGTTTGGCTATCAAGCGCATGCGCCTTTGATCTTTGATGTTCGTAGCTTATACTATGTTCATTCCAAGGAAGACAGCATTACGATTTCAGTGCACCGTTTAATTTTGGATCAGAAGAAAACGCCATATCGTGCCTTTTCTTTGACCAGAGGGTATCAGCTCAGTATTTCACATGCCCTCATCGTCCGAGATGAAATACTCCTTAGCGATGTGGAACAAGAGGATAAGGCACGAACAAAATTCGCTTCCGATCTGATCCTTAAAGTTGAAGAACGCCGGCAGCGTTTAACATCTATTAATGAAGGCTATATGGAACAGCCAAATCCAATAGCTGAGGTTCGGCAACCCATACCGGAACAATCGAGGTTCACCTCTCCAACAACTGATTCTTCAAACGCGGATCCAGACTTTGACCTGACAGGAAGCATTCTAATGCTAAAAAACTGCTCAATTTCGGAAGCAGAAGCGAAGCAACTTTATTATTATGTTCGTTTCAACCGAAGTGATTTAGCCGACTATGGACTAACCTTAAAAGATCTCGATAAAATGATTCAGTTTGCTTTGGGCAGGATTCAAGCACCCCAAATACGTAAATGGCTTGTTGATATTCAATTTTTATAATCCAAAACGAGCTGTAATTTATGCATTTCTACCTCTGGAGAACACCGGTTTTGCGGAAGTACGGCAAACGTCGAGTCCGCCGTGAGAACTGGAGTCCCGTGAGCTGATCCATGAGCTGATACGTAATCGCCGCTGTCGGTGCCCGTTCGATCGTCGCAGATCCCGGAGTGATGCTCCAGGTTGTGACCGATGACTCAACGTTCATCATCATGTTTAACGACGAGCCCCCTCAAATGCAGTGCCCTCCGATGTTTCCACTACCCGCAACTAGGAGGCCGTAAAGTAAGTTCACCCTTCACCGATGGCATGCGTATAGACAATCCCGGTGTTTTGTGGAAGTTAATTATCGGTGATATTGGATAATATATTAATAAGAATGGGGGGATATCAATGTGCGGAAGATTTACCCTAACTATTAACGAAAATGAAATCGTCGATCATTTTAAAGTGAGCAGGGTTGAGCATGAGTTAAAACCGCGTTATAACATAGCGCCTTCTCAAACGATCGCTGTCATAAATGGAAGCACCGGAAGAAGGGTATTGGAAGGATATAGATGGGGGCTTGTTCCATTTTGGGCCAAAGATATTAAAATTGGTTATAAGATGATTAATGCCAGAGCTGAAACGATACAATCTAAGCCGGCCTTTCGACATCTTATTACCACGAAACGTATTATTATCCCGAGTGACGGGTTTTATGAGTGGAAAAGAGAAGGGAAGGACAAAAAGCATCCATATCGATTCCAGATCAAATCAAAGGGCGTGTATGGCTTTGCGGGTTTGTACGACGAATGAAGGATCCGGACGGAGAGACACTGCGCAGCTGTACCATAATTACTACGAAACCAAATGATTTGGTGGCAAATGTTCATGATAGAATGCCGGTTATTTTGGATGATAAAAAAGCAGACATCTGGCTGGATCCGGATGTACAAGATAAAGAAAAGCTTCAGGAATTATTATCTCCTTTCCCTACAGCCAACATGCTATCCTATCCAGTTTCTGCTGCAGTAGGGAACGTTAAGAATACGGGTTCCGAATTAATAGATGAGATTCCGTCAAACTCAAAAAAAGACCTACTTCCACGCTAAGGCGTGGGAGTAGGTCTTTTTTTCAGTAGTCGTCTTCTATGTAAGAGATGATAAGATGAGATATAATGGAAGAAGCGAGCCGAATTCATGGCTGAGAATTCTACTGTACTTCTTTCTGAAAAATCATGGAAGGGACTGCTTAAACTTGGGATGGATTGCAAAACGATATGACAACGTTTCAGATGTTAGCCAAGAAGCTAATAAAGAGGAAGTGCTACAGTTCAGTAATGCGGAGTTACTTCTAATAGAAGATGCATTGAACATCGCACAAAGAGAGTCGGGTCAATACATTAGCATAGGAAAAATACTGTACAAAAAGGTTCGCGGTCACTTAGAGTCCCAGGGCTATAGATTCAATGAAGACGGATCATATTACCACATTTCTCGAGGTTAACCCAATCTCCTAAAGGATAACACTTGTAAGTTGTTTGGAGTTGAATTTTAAGAGTAAATATACGTCAAGTGGCACATAAAATTACTTATATGAACGCCTTGGCTTTTTAGGTGGAAATGATGCCTTATTGGTTTACCGAGTGAATGGAAACCCTAATACAGAAATAAGAAGATGTACAAATAGTTTTGTGAACGATAGTTCATCAAGTATTGCTAATATATCAGTACATTACACCGGGAAATAGGAGTTGTTCATTTTGAAAATTGTCGTAATGCTATTTGTTGTCTTCCTTATTATAGGTGCTTCTGAATTTCTCCCGAAAATTATTGGGGCAGACGGCGATTGGATTGCCTTGTACGTATCAGCAGGGTTAATAGCCTATTTGTCTGGAGAGTTGTATGAGGTGAAAAGAAAAATGAATAAGTAATATGAGAGGAAGGTTTATTTTGGCCAGCTGTCGGCCGCGACCTGTGTGCTTGTTGGAGGAATTAAAACACTAAACAAATCACCGAGGGAGAAGAAGAACTCAATTGAAAATAAGAATGCAGATAACCGAGTTTGTATTTTCTTTATCATTCACTATGGCTATTATCGGGAGTTTTTTTGCTTTTCGAGCTAATATTCTCGGTATTTCCGAATGCGGTGACTACGTGCTGGCTCATGATTACATGCGTGGAACCGAAGGTAATCAGAGCTGGATGTTCGATTCCAACGATATCGTTACTCCGGCGCAGACGGCGGTGATCTTGATATAATTGAAGTCTGGCATGAAGCAATTGGTCGCGCACCGAAGTCGGTCACGTCCGAGAAGAAGCTACCTGAATATCTGTTTCCGGAAGTGTATATCAAACCGGCGCTTGGCAGCAAGATGATGATCGCCGAATTCCGCGCGGACGGCACGCTGTCGGTGGAAGGACAATTCGCGGATCAGGCCAACAAGCAGTTGGAGATTCAGATCGATCAACACCAGAATAACATGCAAAGTGGGAAGATGCTGGAGAAAATTCCAGTGCAGACCGATTCGTCGGGGCGATTCCCTATTTCGTCCACAGGTGCGTATGGCGACGCGATCCTGAATGTGTACCTAAGAACGGAAGAAACGACCTATTACATCGAGGTCAAAAGAGGGACTATTAACGCGTCGGATTATTCAAGCTAAGAAAAAAAATCCCCACGAATGCGTTCGCACAAACCAAAAATCATTAAATCGCTTGGGACTTGAGTATGTAGATCTATTTGTCATTCACCAACCATATAATGACTACTATGGGGCTTGGCGAGCAATGGAAGAGTTATATCGGGAGGGAAAGATACGAGCGATTGGTGTTGATAATTTTCAACAAGACTAAAGCTAAAGACGTGGATGCTTTTTTAGATATAGCGAAAAGCTTTCAAGTATAAATTAGGGAAATCAAAAATACGGTTAAGATTACATCACAGTCAATTAAAAATAAGGCCGCATCGCAGTTCCATAAGAACCCGCGCTAAAGTGGGTACTTTGTATTTCAGGACTAACTCTAGAAACACTGTCAACTAAATCGAAATCATTTGAGTGTTAAGAATGATAGCAACCTAAGGCACTATACTAAGAAGGAAGAAGGGATAAGTATTGTCAGATTCAAAAGAACTTACGGTTGCACAAAGAGCGATCGGAGATTTCCCGCTTTCCTCGCTGGAAGAGCCGTATGTACCTCATCGAATCGTTGGTCACCAGTAATGAGCATTGTGGAACGCTTATGGACAAAGCCGTTTATTCTTTTGACGGCAGGAAACCTTTTTCTATTTGTCGCTTTTTACATGCTGTATCCTACGCTGCCGTCATTCATCAAAGAGATGGGCGGAAACGAATCGCAGGTCGGTTTGGCGATGGGGGCGTTTGCCCTGTCCGCGGTGTTTTTCCGACCGCTCGTGGGCGGGCTGTTGGACCGGTTGGGCAGGCGTCCATTTATCGTATGGGGACTCCTGCTATTCACTTTGGCGATGTATATGTATAACTGGGTCGGCGGAATTATCGTGCTGATCGGGCTAAGAATCCTTCACGGCCTAAGCTGGGCTCTTTCCACCACCGCCATGATTACTTCGGTTACGGATACGATCCCGGCTGCCCGCCGCGGCGAGGGAATGGGGTGGTTTAGCACGTCAATGACTCTGGCTATGGCGGTCGGACCGATGATCGGTATCTGGGTTACACAGAACCATTCGTACAGCGCTTTGTTTTTACTCGCCGTCATCCTCTCTGTAGTAGCACTGTTTCTGACGTTTGGTGCAAGAATGCCTTTCCGGCCGCAAACAGGTGCAAGAAAAATCGAGTTGTACGAAAAATCGGTTTTGCCCATTGCGACATCGGCCTTTTTTCTGTTTATTGCTTATGGTGGCATTACCACCTTTGTTCCGCTGTTCGCAAGCTCGATCCAGGTCAATTCCGGAGTATTCTTTCTGACCTTCGCTGCATCACTTGCGTTGAGCCGTCCCATTTCTGGAAAACTTTCCGACCGATACGGGGAGATGGCTGTCATTGCACCGTCACTTGTGATTACGATCTGTGCCTTAATTGTCTTGAGCTTCTCAAACGGTATAGTCGGCGTACTTGTATCCGCCGTTCTATATGGTATCGGCTTCGGTTCCGCGCAACCGGCTTTCCAATCAGCAACGTTACTTGTCGCCCGTTCGGACCGTAAAGGAGTCGCCAACGCTACGATTACAACTGCAAATGACCTAGGCATAGGGCTGGGTTCGATCATGCTGGGTTGGGTCTCCCAATACACAAGCTACCAGGTATTGTTCGCGGTAAGCGCGGTATCTGTTGGGGTATCCTTGATCCTATTCACTTTATTTGTGAAACGTTTATTGAAAGACAAAGAACAGTCGCTGAATGTGGAAGTTCTCCAATAGAATTGAGTTGACTAAAATCCCTTCACTATACTTAGCTCTCTATTTTACAGAGGATTTGGGAATGAGTGCGGGAGCCTTCGGCGTTTTAACAGCTGTGAGTTCATTAAGCGGCGTGGTAGCCAACTCGTTCATTGGCAAATATTCGGATCGTGGGCTGGACAGGAAATTAATTATTATTTTAGCCACGATTTCATCAGCGCTAGGCTATATTTCATATTTAGTCTTTGATAACTTCTTAATTTTGCTTATTGTTGTCGAGGGACAAGAAGATGGTCCCATTGAAAGTCGCTATTTTGGTCATAACCCTGTCAAGTAGACAGTACAAAAAAGACAAGATTTAAGCTGCGGCCGTTTCCCGGTATTCTACCGGGGAACGGTCGTTTAATTTTTAGCCATAATGAAATCAAAAGCAGACGGCGGTAAAGAAGAGAAGGCAGCTAGAATGTCATTCTATTTATCTTAATTACGCATAACTACAGTTAGACGAAATCATAGTAAAAGGAACTTATGTTTGCTATAATATATGGACAGCTAAACACTAATTAATGCCATTAATGATTACATAGTCATCGGTTTATACGCAATTTTCCATATTTACAACACTCAATTTGGAGGTTATATGTTATTTGAGCCTAAGCATCGCTATCATGTAACTTTTAAAAACGGTAATGACGAATGGGAAACAGTGCTTTTTACTGTTAAAGGTCTACTAGAAAGTCTACTTTCCTTCCTGAATCTAATTGATGCAAGTGAGTGCTATGTGGATGACTTCATTCGAACTGAGAGAATCTTCTTTGCTGTAAAACGCGGCAACAATCTCATCATAAAATTCCCTTCAGCTTTAGAAGACCATTCCCTAACGGAATCTGAGATTTACTTATGTATGCGTTCATAACTTAGAACTTGTGGAGGTCACTATGCACATCGACGAACGTAAACGCTTATTCAAGAAAGCCGACAGCAAAATGAACGAGCTGCCGTGGTACGCTCAGGAATACATAGAGCGCAGCAAGCGCAAGAAGTCGCCAAATACGCTTCTGAATTATATCCTAGATTATATCTCATTCTTCAATTGGCTTATCTCAGAAGGCTTCTACCGGGGCGAGCGCAGTGATCTACCACTTGATGTTTTAGAGAACCTTAGAGCATCAGACGTCGAGAGATACGCTGATTTCCTTGCGATTGATCAGGGTAATTCAAAGGATACTATTGCTCGTAAATTCGCTTCTCTCAAATCTTTATTCCATTTCCTATCACAGATTTCGGAGGATGATCAAGGATTTCCTTACCTAAAGCGGAATGTCATGATTAAGGTTGAAGCTGACAAAGAAAAACTCACAGTGGAGAAAAAAGCGGCACGTATCGAGGAAAAAATCCTGCGAGATGATGAAATTTTTGATTTTCGACTGTTTGTAGCAGAAGGCTTCCAGGGCATATGCGGGCCCAATAAGCGTATCCTTAACTCTCATTTAAAAAACAAGGAGCGGGATTTGGCTCTAGTCAGCCTTATTCTTGGATCCGGACTCCGGATATCAGAAGCCCTCTCGCTCGATCTTGACGATATAGACTGGTTGAAAGCAAAAGTCTCTGTCACTCGAAAAGGTAATAAAAAGGACAGCGTAACGATTAGCGATATTGCGCTTCAGGATCTACAATCGTATGTGGCGATACGAAAAAGCCGTTACGGCGTCGGCGACAATCAGGCTGCCGTGTTCCTTTCCCTCCCCACTGGACCGAGTGGAACGGTTAGCCGCCTGTCCGTGCGTGCCGCACAGAAAATGCTTGAGCGATACGTTGATTCGTTCGGCCGACCGGCTTTGACGATCCATAAACTGCGACATACCTTTGCGACGAAATTTCATCAGGAGAATAATGATCTTGCCATGTTAAAGGAGCAACTCGGCCATTCCGATATGAACACGACTATGATCTATACTCATATTGCACAAGAGGATCGCCGTCATTCGGTAAACAAGGCGGACAGTTGAAATTCTGTTATTAAAGCGGATAGTTACCAAACGGTTGAAGGCAAAAATAAAATGAGTCAGGTACAGTACCGAACTCATTCTGAGAATGCTGCCTAATGAATAACTGTATCTAACTTTTGGGGGTCACTTCAAAATAGCGACTTCAATAGGAATATGTTCTTGTCCCTCGACAAACATACACAATTCCTTGGGTTAGGTGTCTATCTGGAAACTGCCATTACCGCCTGTGTGCGGTGCCTGCAGAATACCGGCCCACTTTGCCCAGAAACGCTGTCTTCATGCCCAGCTTCGCCAGCAGTACGGCCACATTGGCCGGCGCCCCGCCGGGATTCATTCGAACAGCCTCTGCCCCTGCTTGGAGCTTTCGGCCGGAGTAAAATCGAGAGCAGTTCGCCAATCGTCACCGCGGCTAAACAACCGCGTACCGACGCTACCCGAATGCGGAAACAGATTGTGGGTCATGCGATCGGCCGTCATCACCGAAAATCACCACCACGCTGGTATCCATCAAAATATGAAGCCTCAGCTTGTTTTGACCGAACGCTTCCAGTTTGCATTCGCATACGCCTTCGCTTCAGCCGTCGGAGCGGCTGCGTCGAATTTCAGCATCCCTGTCGCCGGAGAATAGGAGAGCACCGTTTCCTCCATTAGGTCCTCAGAAACCCGCAGCTTGAACCCGAACTCCTCGGCGTCGCAACTCTCCAAATCGAATTCGGCGCCGAGATGTGCGAACCCGTCTCGGCTATTTCTATTTCATCTCTGAGTTTTTCTTCATTATGTTGACTTGAAAATACGGATACCAAATAGCGATTCCCAAAAGTTTGAATATTTCATCCCGAAACGTGAATCAGGATATTCCTCGTGAAAACGTTCATCTAGGTGCGGATGATTACGACAAACTGCCTCCACCTTATCGAGAGCTGTTCCTGCTTTGCGCATTTTCGGATGTTCATAATCAGGTTTCCAACCGTTTTCGTAGTAGACCATTCCCTCACTTTCAAGATCAGTTAATTTCGACACTTCATCATTCTCCGGATGAAATCCCTCTTGACTTGACTTATAATTTTGGTATAAAACGCTTTGAGCATAACGCGGCAAGCTCTTCAAAATCATCCGTGCATTGTCCGCTGCAGCCATGAGCTCTTCCCACTCATTCATTTGCTCATAATCCATTTGCTTTATTTCTTCTGCGTCTTTCATGAGGCGCAACTTTTCATTTTCTTCACGTAGCTGATCCAATTCGCTTTCGGATGATTCAAAAGCCTCTTTGTAACGTGCGACATCGTCCCTTAATTGCTTAACTAGCGCAGGCGTCACAACTTCCCGCTGTTCCATATCTTTAATAAACGGCAACAAATCCCGTTCTTGAAACAACTTTGCCCTGCTTAGGAAACGAGTAACATTCCCGCTCCCGATGCCTCGAGAAGTTATCGCATCATACAAACGCGTTAACCCTTCCTCAGAGTCAAGCGAAATTGTTTGATAAACCGACCGGAACGGTGTCGGGTTAAGCGCTCTATAATCAAGCGGCGGAACAATAATCGGAATAAGGTCCGTGGATTTCACCCAGGTTGCTCCTAGCTCGCATAAGCAAAAAGCGCTCTCTAAATAAGTCGGTGTAATAACCGGCAACACCAATGACGAATCGTGCATACCTTGCTTTATTTCCTCAATCCACTGGCCACCAACTTGCAATTGTTCATCCGAAGTATTGAAAAAATTATCTCGTGTTAAGCCAAAATTTGTTTGAATCAAATCCATGAGTGGATTAATCAAACGTTTATCTGCCGTGGCATGACTAATAAAAATCTTCGTCAACGATATTCAACTCCATCACTTAGGTCTTGTAAATCTATTTATATCACAAGTACTGGAAATATTGATAGCCAAAGATGATTACTTAGATCGGTAAATAAAGAGTGCTGCTATTGATAATTGAAAGTCCAGATGGGTCTAACCCATGGATTAAGCTAGATCGGTGATATTTAGGAGAGAGATCAGCAACTACTTACGTTAGAAACGCCAAATCCCCCTTCGGGGGGATTGCTTGGAAATGAGTTTACACAGAAATCTTGACAGACCCGAAAATGAAGCTTCCTAACTTCCTCTACGAACTTCAAAGAAATAAACCAAATCGACTCTTTATTCTGATCTACTAGTTCCTCCTCCACTACCAAGAACTCGAGCCTGGTTGATTCGTATTCAATGATATGAAGCTTATTAAAACGCCCAATTCGATTCATTAGATGCGAATCCTTCTTCATCAATACCTCGACTCGATCACCGGCATTTAACTGAGCTAGAACATTCTCACGACTATTAGACATTGACAACACTCCTATTGAAAATTTATGAATAGAAACAAAACAGGAAGCACCAATAAACAGCCTTCTAGGCTATCTACAGGTGCTTCCTGTTTTCGTTTTATTCGATTACCTTCAACATATCATACTTCTTTACTATTATGCTATCAGAACCGTGGCATGTTGAGCCTTTGCGGCTAACTGTGGTACTGTGCGAAACTCAGGAGCTACCCTGCCTGTCAATATCACGGATCAACTGGCTCACATAACCTTGGGAATAACCGAGTAACATGGCCCACTCGCTTTGTGAAGCATTCGGAAAGGTGCGCATTGTCTCCATAAGCTTCTCCAATGCCTCCGTCCTCTTTCCTCTTCTTTTCGTTTTAATCAGGCTATTACTGCTCTCCAAAGCAGTCAAGCTCTCATTCACAGTGGTTTTGGATTTCATATCTCGTAAAAGAGATTGGCGGATCATTTGGCTGACACGGCCTTGTGAAACGCCGAGCACTTCTGCCCATTTCCTTTGTGGCGCAGACGGGTGTGATTCAATCACTCTAACTAAATCTTCAAAAGTGACTTTTCGTTTTCTTTCACTATGATGATTCGTCTTATAGTCATGCTCTTCCGTCGTTTGATTATGAGGTATTTCAGACGTCTCTAAATTTTCAGATCCATCATATGAGATACGTCCGCAGCGCATCTCCAATCGACACGAAGCACATATGAATTGATTACGATAAAAAGTTAAATCCTCTAGCGATGAGCAAAATATACATTCCTGTGGTCGGTATTTTCGCAGCATCATCCGTTTGCCTTCATCATCGTAAAAGAATTCAACGGTATCACCTTCTGATAAACCAAGAGTACGGCGTAATTCAATAGGAAACACGATCCGCCCGAGCTCATCCAGCGGTCGGTTAATACCTGTGCTTTTCATTATCACACCCTCCATACCACATAGCCATATCACTTCTTTTTATTCCAATTTTACCATAAATATTAATTAATATAGAAAAACTTCTCATAGCTTGCATTTCGGAACTCCATATGCAACATGTCCCAATCTATATTTTCTCCTTTCGATAATTTTAAAATTGACTGAGAGATGCGAAAAAAGCAGGTCTTAATTAACCTGCTTAGTGCTTTATGGATTGCGTTCGAGTTGGCTTTGTGCTCTCAATTGCACTCTCATATGTTTCGTAATCTTACCCGTTGGCAAGTTTGGCCGTTCCGTTTGTAAACTGAGCGACCCGCTTTCAGATGTAAACATCCTTCCACTTTCCTACAACCGTAAGCGGAACAGATCGCTTGCAGACCCAATTACCTCCAGCGTCAAGCGGGACGACAAGTCAACCCACACGGCGAATAAAAGGCAAACAGCCACAACCCCGTCAGGACAGGTATTACATCTAAAAAGCCAGAAGGTTCGACTGACCGCTGAACCAGGTTGCCGATCAGGTCAGATGAGTCCAGAGGCCTTCAATTAGCTCCGTTGTTGGGCGGATTCGGTCCTAGTTTTCATAGAGATAGCTGGCACCTTCAAGAAGAGATATGCCGGAAGGCTTCCTCGTTAATTATGATTATTGGTTTACTCTCTAAACAATTCTAAGAACTCAAGATATTTATCGTCGGGAATTAAAAAGCTATCCGATTCTTCAATACCATAGACAACATCATCTAATTTGGTGCTTATATGATTGATCCACTCGCTGATAATAAATCTATCTCTTCTATAAAATGTTTCTTCTAAGTCAGACTCATGACAGGGAAGCTTAAAGACTGCACACTTTTTATTATACATATTCGTGATGTAATAGGTATCTTTCCAGTGATTGATCCCAAAGATGTTAGAATCATCCTTTTTTCGTTTCGGTAAAATGCCAAGAAGTATCTCATATCTCGTATCCACTTTTGAACCTACTCCGATTTCAATGCTCATTAGTTTGGAAACTCCGTTCCCAAAATATTCTGATCGAATACAATGATCTCTGAAGTACTTAAAATATAAAAATTGATACTCCTGCTCTACCATTTCCTCGCATAGATCATTCCAAAATATTATGAAAACCCGAAAATTATTCTGTTTTATATGCTCATCATCGATACATCTTATGTACTCCTGCAGCTTTTGATCTCTTGAAGCTGTGGTCATAATATAATATTCCGAAAGTCGCGGGTTGAAATGAAGTGCTTTAGTGATTTCTTGCTTACATTCGCCTTTCGTAAGTTTTCCTTCCCTGACCTTACATTGTACCCCTACCCATTCCAACGCTTCATTTCTACCAAAAATATCAACACCATCTTGGCTTTGACCCCGCACAGCATTTCTTTGAGTGCTTGGATCATTGAGTCTTTTCTTCCAATAATCCAAACAAAATCTTTCAAAGGTTTCACCGTCATTTAGTGGTGGGATAACAACATCACGTATTGAGCTTATTGAAGTCACATCCCTTCTACTTTACAGGTAAATCCATCCATAATTATTCATTCATTATATCAAAAATAGTTCTACAGTAAGTAATTGATTCTTGGGAGTTTGGGTACTACGGGACCTGACAGGCATAGAAGAAATCAGAACAAATTTTCGGATTATAGAACACCCTCACCTTTTCCTTAAACAGGGAGGATGAATAAAATACAGAACAACTCCGAGAGTTGTTCTGTTACGAACTGTCGACATATATTTAGAATTTAACGTGTAAAAATTGATACGTCATATAAGGAAACAAAAAAAGAGAGTCTGTCAGCGTAACGAAAAAGGAATAGAGCCACTGCTCCCTTGCTATTTTCAACTAAGCCCGTTATCTTAAAAAACAGCCCGTTAAATGTTCGGCAACTTCTTTGTTTTTATTGTATTATCTCACGTTGGACGGCTTTGTTGAACTATCGTTTCCCGTTAGTTGAATATGGTAAAAAGAGGACTCCTCACATTGGTTGAGTTCCTGCTTCATACCCTCCAAGTGTAATCAACTAAATGAGTGTTCTCCTTCTTTTTATAAATACAAAAGAAGAGACAATAGGCATACAGGTTCCGTATACCTATTATCTCTTAAATATTTATCTGTTTTTTGAGCTGTGGCTCCTCCATTCTTTTGATTAAAGCGACATGTAGAAATTCTAAATACATTAACTTTAAGCAGGTTTTTCTTCTCCTGATGCTGCAACATACTGTGATCCTAGTTCCTCTGTATATATCAAAGCATTCACACTTGCATAAAGATCTTTCAGGTGGTGTTCAGTTAAGTCAAGTATTGGTTCAAACATAAATGAGTTTAAGTGTATATTCTCAGGAGTCATTAAGTTTACCTTTTCTAGTATTTTTATTTGCTCTATCTCACTTGGAAAATCAGTTTTAAATTTTCCAAACAATTTACCTGTCTGGTTACTTCTAATTTCTGAAACAAAGGTAGGATTACTGATTCTTTGAATCATGTAGCGTTCTGCATTAATTCTTGTTGCAATGGATAAAACCACTTTATTCTCCAGATTTAAACCTACCTCACCTTGTTCAGCATAGATCTCCTCAGCAACCTCAAAAATTAAATCAAAGACAAGTTTATCAGAATCATCTATTTCTAATGCGCTCATATCTTTAAAAATTTCTTTATAAGAATTTTCGATATCTCTTAATCGAAGCTGTAGAGAATTATTTTTCCAATGCAACATTGAGGTTAGAACATTGAAATTATTGTCATCTCCTATATGTTCTGCTATGTTTCTTGCGAAAGAGATCGACGCTATTAACTTAGCTTTGTTGGTATTTAAATACCTCTTCCAGTTAGCAAATGGATTGCTAATATATTTATATCCTGGATTTATTAGATCAATTGAATCAACCTTTTTGACAGCCATACAAGAGTGAGTAAACTTATTAGTGTTTATTCTATCCTGTACTGTTCTGTAAAAATCAAAGTTATGAGTTAATATAATGATATTGAAATTATCAGAATCAGATAATTCTTTCAGATATTCTATAATTGCATATTTGTTCTTATAATCAAAAGAATCTGCGATATCGTCAACTACGAGTAATGTTTTTAAATTCTGTATTCTCCGACATTCTAATTCAAATATAATGTTTAATAAGTACAATGCTCTTGTCTCACCTTGACTTAACACTGATAGTAGTAAGTCTTCACTAATGCTTTCGGAAAGTCCGGTTCGATCATTAAATATATATTCAATGCTTGGTGCTTCATCTTTTAAGATACTGTCAGCTTTATTACTCATTTTAAGAGTATATGGTACATGAAATCTTCTATTAAAAATATCAATTACGTTTTCCCATTCTGTTTTTTCTCTATTCGCTTGCTCGATAATTCTTTTCAACTCATCTTGCGACTCTTTGTATTCTTTAGTTAGATTCAGAAATAATACAGAACATTTTTGGAAATAGGATATCCAAACAGATCTTTTCAAATTATGAATGTTCTCCAATTCAACTAACAATTCTTGATTTTCAAATAAGTAATCTCTAAACTCCCTCAATTGAGCGTTTGATATTTTTTTATCAATGTCTTCAAATATTTTTTGGAGTTCAGTATCGGATAATATTTTTAATTTTTCTTCATTAATCAACTTTTCCAGCTCAGCCGGTGAGCCTATTTCTTGTTTGGACCCATTCATGTTTATATTTATCGTATGCTCTGCTTTAAAAAATCCATTATTTGCTAAATTTTGTTGAACAGTGTCTGCATGATAGTGATTAAATTCTTTACGCAAGAACATTGAGTTTTTTATTAAGTCATTATATTTTTCTATGTATTTCCTTATTTGATACTTAAAATCTCCAGTGGCAAGAAACTGGATAACTTTTTGGTCGAATACAATTTTATAGGATACATTCGAAAACTTTTCAACTAAATTTTCACCCAAAACAAGATTTTCAAGATTATGGATGATCTCGATTATATTTGAATTTTGTGTTGCAAAAACACTGAGAATTTCTTCTTCTACTTTGTTTATTTTTGTTACTTTCTTCAACTCTTTCATGAGTGATGCTTTTGCGTCGTTAATCTTTTCGTGAAGGTCCACATATTTCGTTTTTAGATCTTGATTCACCAGTAGATTTGAGACACGGTTAGTTTTGAATTCTTTTTCGTATGGTCTTATTACAAAAACAGACTCTTTATTGATTTCCTCCCCTGTAGCATCAGTAATTTTACGTTGTGACACACGAGTTTTATAAACTAAATCAGTTGAAATCCTATCTTTACTGTAGTCGTCAAACACATTAGCGAAAGATGATTTCATCACACCATTTGGAGCATAAATTACATAAGCCGAATTAGTACTAAAATCAAAATCATGGACTAGCTTATTTATCCCATAACAATTCAGTATCTCGACCTTAAGATTTTCCATTTTTTTAATTTCCTCCATTACCTGATAAATTAATACTTCTAGTAACAGGGGAATATTTCCTCTGATTTTTTTTAATTTTCTTGCATTTTAGCAGCAACAGCAATCAATGTTAAAGCACACTCATTGAAAGGTGCTTAGTTCTTACTTTTTCGTTTATACAAGATATCTAATGCCTTTTTATTCTGCTCAATTTTTTTAAGGGACCAGTCAGGAATTGACGTTTTCGGTTTTAAATTGAACATATGTATGTGCTTTTATTTAGATTTGCATCAAATCGGCAATGGGATTATGTTCTTGTCCATTCCGTCAATCGGTACAAGTTCTTGTACTTTGCAACCTCGCTGGATTTTAAGTCACCAAACTATGCATGGATGATCTTTGTTTTGTCCTGGATACGGACATATCTTATATAATTGGAGTTATCGGGAGACAGTCCTGAACTTTTAAATACTCCTACGAATCTATAGCGGTTTATTCCTAAATTGTCTTTATAGTTCGCAAAGACCGCTCTTACCTTATTTAATCTAAGATCATCATCAATGAGTGCAATTCTTCTTTCCTCAGTTTGATTTTCCTGAGATTCATCGATATAGGACCAGTCATCAGCCAGTATATTCAACCATCCTCTTGCCGGGGACTTAATTACCCCATCTATCTTAACAGCTAGTTTTGGACACCAAACCCAAAGTGTTTCAGTCACTCTAAACCCGCTTCTTTGAAATCCCTTATAGTTTTTTCCGAATATGGTATTGGCTATGTCAGTGATATTTTCAAACGATACACCATCATAAATAGTAAGGTACTCTTGCTGCTTAATTTCACTTAGTTGCTCTTCATAGGTCAACCACTTTAATTGCTTAATAGAAGCTTTCTCCTGGATGATTGATATGACCTCACTAATTCGATAATTTATCGATTCTATAGATTGAGATGCATCTATTCTTAGACACATGAATTCAGAGTTAGACTCTTCATTAACAGCAGCTATAATTTCATCCAATCGGAGGTTATCTTCTTCTTGATTTTTCTGGTGGTATGCTTCATCTACTTCAATTGCTATCTGAAGCTGCGGAAAGTATAGATCCATTAGAGCATATTTACCGTTCTTGCGTTTTACATATTGCTGACTAACAGGCTTCAGTTCCATATTATCAATTTTGTGCCAGATTGAATTGATAATATAGTTTTCATAATCCTTTCTTTTAGTTCGTGATAATGTTTTTACTAAATAATCGCGTTTCTCCATACCCTTCACCCTTTTTATTTATTAAAACCTCTCTAATCTAGTCGATTTCCATTGGCGGTCAAAATGTTCTGTTAATGGCTACATTTGAGCTTAGGAGCGGCGTGGCCGCTCTTCTGTTCATCGCACTGGTCTTGCCAAAAGTATTAGTGAAGAACAAAATCGAAAAATGAATCGACGTTGAATGGCAAGTATTCAGAAGCAGCCAGTCTCTAATTAACTGTTCTTAGAGGACCTTAAATGAATTAATACCAAACTAGCAGTATTTCTTACCCCATGAAAGACGGTATCCTCGTTAATTATCTCGTTATTAAGCCCGCTATAATAATCCGCGATTTCTCTTATGCTCCAACCTTTAATTTGATAATCCACTAACCATTTAAAGTGTTCCATTTTTCTCTTTTCTTTATCTTTCACATACCCACGTTCGCGCAGGAACTGCGAAGATCTCTCCCGATATAGAGTCTTGTATTGCTCGTATTGCTTATCCATTTTCTCTTCGAATTCTTTCCAGGTTTCTATTCGCGGATCCCAACCTATACCACCTTCCCAAGGCTTAGTTAGTACTTCAAACTCAGAATAGTCTCTTGTGTTCGCCTTTCCTAGTAGGTCGCTTCTTGTTTCGTCGAAGAGCCGAAGGGATTCGTAAGTTAATATATTTGGTGATCGTTTACCAATATCACTTAATATTTCTGGGGTGAAAGTGAAAGGAAACACTCTTGAAAAAAAGGAGTTGAAAATTTGTTCGCCTTTACCAATGCTTTTACTTAATTCAATGTCATCTGGCTCGTCCTCAAAATAGAGTGATTCCGATAAGGAAATGCATTCTTCATATGGCCAGGAGTTTTTGTATATTGCCATTGACCGGCACTCTTCTACCGATACTCCGAAAATACGAGCATACTCTTGGATTTCCTTGACTCTCTGTTTCCGAGAGACTTCATTACATTCTTCATAATAATTACCAATAGACCATAATGCCAAAGTTAAATAAAAATCTTCAATGCCATTTAAGTGATACTTATTAGACCATTTGATTAGTTTTTCTTTTAAGTTGTTATATGCAGGAAAATTAACATAACTAGATTCTTTGACAATGTTCCATTCTGATGGCCCCTCTTGTGGCGATAAATTACTTTGCATCGCATACCAATGATCTGCTCTAGCATATGCTTCGAGAACCTCATTTTTTAATTCCTCCATTACTTCTGGGACCATTTGCTCGATCAACCGAACAAATAATGTTATCGCACCGTGTTTCCCAGCATCAATCAGTACCGGTGCTCCATTATGCTTAATCCTGCTAGGATGATAATATAACCCCTTCATCTACTTATCGTACTCCCCTCTTCTCAAGATTTATTTTTATTTTAGGACATCTCTTCCTCAGTGAACATGAATTCAAGCAGATAGACTCTAATTCAATTAGGAGAGGTCAATACAAAGCATCATCAGCCGATGCTTCATCCTCTCCAGCATACCGCATACGCGGGTGGGTCAGATATACTGGTACTCCCCTTTACAACAGCCTTCGCTTCGTGTTGGTTGATCCCATATAACAAAGACAGCCGATCTATGACAGGCTGCCTTTTTCTTTTTTTTGAGTTATTCTTTCGCACATGACCCACCGTTCACCTTTGTCTATCCTCATATTGATCACTTTAATTCTCGGATTAAATGAATTCCAGCAAGGAAATAAATTAATAAATAAATATCGCAACAAAGACAAGATCGTGATAGGTTAAAGTCATTAGGGGAAATTGACCAGGAGGTAATGAATTGAGCACACCAGTAACAAATAATAGCATATTTTTTCTTCGAAGCTTTGCGCTTGAAGGCTGGTACGATGAGAATCCTCACACTCCAAAGCTGAAGGACATTGAAGAAGCGATAAGTGCTATGAATTTCATCGGTAATTATCTTGGTAAGAAATATAGACTACTCAAGGAATTAGACCTGGAGCGAACTGGGGCAAACACACCTAAAAAGCCGGAAGCGAGATTTGAATTCGCTGACAGTAAAAAGAAGAAGAAATCCGTTATCGAGATAAAGCAATTTCCTTTCGAAGTAAATAAGGGAAAAGCCACCTTGCTATTCACGCAGCCGAAGTTGTTCAAATGGTTCCTGGATTTCCACCATTCGCACGCAGATGAGGATCACCGTATCCTCTTCCATCTGAAAGTAAAACAGACCACCTTTAACCCCGGGAAAACACTCCGAGATCTGAAACATAAGGATCCATTTGCCGGCATATCCACCGAGTTCCTAGAACTCAAGGCTGTGAAATGGCATCGCTCTGAGGTCTACCAATTAACTGACAAACGGGCGCTACACTTCGGCGAGTGTGAAGGACGCTTTATAGTCATTGAGGAATCAAATAGTCCCGTTGATGTCAGCGCAGCAATTGATGATAGCACCAATTACGAGCGCTATGTCGATCTGCTCTATGAAACATGGATTAAGGATGAATGGGATAAGAAGTTTCATGACTACAAGAAGGATTCGAAATTCCTGTATCTCAAGATCATCATGAGCCCAACGAGCCAATTAGCCGTATTTCATGACGCCTTTTCGCTCAAAGATTTTGTTGAAACGCTCCTGGCGAAATATGGTAGCTCTAAAAGCCTAAGCCAACTCCAGGGCATCCTCTTTTACGTCGCAGGAACCTACCAGTTGATTGAGTTAACGAAAAAGGGTCCGACCTATCATCCTAAGCTAGTCGCTCCTTTTCCCTGAACGCAAAAAGACCTCTGTCACCATCTAGAGGTCTTCTTTGTAATGAGCCAATAAGCCGCCATTTTTGTATCTCTATCGATGTTTGTTTATCGAGAGAAGTTTAAATGCCGCCCGGCATTAAAAGTCCGCGCGGCATTTAGAATCCGGAAATATTAAATACCAGATGTAGCCTTATACGTAAACAATGCTTTATAGGATCCTTGCAGTACCCCGATCTTTGTACCGTCTTGCTTACTTATAGTTTGTGGCAGCTTCAAGTCATAACGCATTTGAAACTGGTGTGTACCACCACCATAAGATGGTTTTGCTTGTATAATCGCTTGCGATGCGTTTGAAAGTACGAGCTGGGAGGAAAGTGTTCCTTGCCCCCGACTGAAATCTATAGGAGCACCTGTGACCGGTCCTTTATACTGCGCTGTTACCTCAACAGCCGATGCAGGAATGTAAAACTTTTCCAAGGTCCCATTTATGTTTTTCTCGATTTCGAAATCCGTCGAGCTCATACTTAATGTATAGCCAGCATCTGATCCTCTTCCATCAACGAGCGTCACTGTCGTTTCTGCCTTAGAGGTTTGACTTTTCTTGACATCCAACCTGATATCATCGAACTTAATTTGAGTTTGGAACGCACGCAGCCCAGAACCTACAACTTCGACTTTTTGTTCGCTTACATCTGCTGCAAATGTTGAAGTTCCTAGGGACAACAAAAGTGCTGACATCCCCATCGTCCCAAGAAGAAGTTTTCTAAATCCTTTAATCATGTTTTGCCCTCCATCATTTCTTTTGTAGGAATGTTAGTTGGTTGGGAACCATGCATGTATGCTGGTTCCCCCATAGAACATTTAGATCCCTTTGGCCAATGAGAAGGTGAACAAGGATCTGTACACCCCTACTCTCAAACCAACTTTGTCGCCCACTTGATGAGCACTTCCACTGCCCATGGCCACTACCTCAACGGTGCTTGGCACGCGGAACATAAAGTCCATAGGAATGTCGTAGTAACCCATTCCTTCAAATGGATTGGCTTGTGCAAGAGCCTGTTTCTGAGATCCGAGGACGTAATTCCCCACTTTAGCGGTCTGATCCGGAGATCCGGCAAGAACCTTAGCAGATTTAACATCAACGTTCATGGCAGATGCAGGAATTTTAACTACAAGATCCTGGGTACCCAATCCAGTGTCTAACACCGGGTCACTTACAAAATCTGTAACGGACAGTGAGTAAGTCCAACCATCCCCGGAGCCTGAGCTATCTTCAATTAACGTATTAGTGACGGAGTTAATGGTTTGATATTGGTTAACAGTCTGTATCTCAATATTATCCAAAAGCAGTCCATTAAATTTGGAAGATAGCCCTCCGCCGATAACGTTTAAAATGGCTTCCTGATCTGCTGCCGTTACCTCAGTTCCCCAAGACGGATCAACACCAGGATTAGGGTTTGGGTTTGGATTGGTTCCGTTAAGCGCTGGTGTGATGTATTCTTTATCGATAAGAACTTGACTAGATCCAGTATCCGTAACGCGGACCTTGATAGGCAGCGCTGCACCGATATCGATCGGTCCAGTGTACTCATGATATGTAGACCCTTGATCCACCGAGTATTCTTTATACCAGTTCCCCGTCGGAAGATTCGAGAAATCAATCAGTAATTTATCATCGATGTCTCTGAAGAAAGAAGGATCATAAACTTGAGCTGTCACAACTAGAAGTGTTTCCGAGCTAAAGTTAACTCCATCGGTTACTCGGGCTTTGTAAACAGAATCCACAACGTTATCGACAAACAGTGTAAATTTACGCTCTGTAGCGCTTGGATCCTCAGATGTCCCGTTATATTGATTTAAGATTTCAGGTTCGTCCACCCATGGACCGCCATCATGTTGAATTTGCAGCGATCCTTGTGTTGGATTAAAGCCGATTGTTAATGGTCTTTGATTGTTTGCATCCAGATCCCCCACAGCACCGACAGGAGCCGTTAACGTCCCCGGAGCCGGTGGATCGACAGTAATGTTTTCTGTTACTCTTGTGAGTTCTTCATCATTCTGGTTTAGAATGATCGCTGTTGCGACATAGTCACCTTCCTGCAATAAAACGGGAGATGTATAATCGGAAACCTGGCCATCAATATCAACAAGGACTTTTACCCGATTCAAATCAATGGAGCCTGTATCGATCGTAAGTACCCCGTCCTGCTCAAGCAGCTTCGGATACCCCGTAGGGATGATAATAGGGTTATTCATAAAGGAGATATCTAGAATCTCACTGTACAGGCTATCCAATCCAGCACGAGCTTTAACGTTAATCATGCCTTTATTCGTCAAGGTTATTGGAGCCGTGTAATCCAACCAAGTAGCTCCATTGTCTAGGGAGTACTCTTTTTTGTTGGCTACTGCAGGATATTCTAAGGTGATAATCGTATTTTCGAATTTATCCGTTGTACGCATACCCTCAGTCGGCTTATCAATTGTAGTTGGTGCTGGTGTATACCCCGGAGGATAGATACCAGATGCCCCATCCTGAATGATTGTGCTTCCATTTTCATCTATTCTATACAAATTGCCGTCTGAACCAATACCATAAACATTTTGGACATTGAGATCCAATGCGATTTCAAGCAATCCGACAAATTTTACACCTGATGCTGATGTGTTGGTGTACTTTGCATTGCTTGAAAATACATATACATCACCTGTATTTTTCAACAGGTACAGTGATTTTGTATCGAATGCCAGATCAGTGATATCTTTAATGGCTCCGTCCGGTCCAGATAATCTTGTCTGGGTTTCGATTCTACCTGTGATACCAGTTATCCCTTTACCGTAGACGTTACCGTTGTACGATGTATTGCCGTTACTTCCAATCACATACACATTGCCATTAGTACCTAAACCAGCAACGAGAGATACGTCACGGTTCGCGTTTACCGTATACTTTTTCAGATTCGTCATCACAGTCGATTCAGACGTTGTGTAGTCAGTGTAATAGTAATCAGCACCTATTCTGTTGGCAGGAAGACCCCAAGCTTTCAGGTTACCACTGCCATCTAAGTGCATGAACGTATTATTTGTGTTAGTGATACTGCCATCAGTCTTATCCGACAAATTTGAAACTTCCCTACTCATGTTCGTTGGATCGCCGTTAAATGGATATAAAGTCTTAGTACTGATCTCAGTCGTAGCTCCGGGTGTATAACGATCTGTATTTTTCGGATATACTGACGTATCTCTCAATGTATAATAGCTGCCGTTGACATCGAAATATCGCATTCCGATCCGAGTGCTGTCCGAGGTAGACGATATTTGCTTTGTCCCGTAGGACGTTTCATCGATATAGCCCATATCAAACGTAGCTGGACCGGAGAATCCCGGAAACATCGATGTTACTTTTACGGGCTTCGCATTAGTGTAAGAAGTATCACCAAACTCGCGACCGATTTTATATACATCCGAATCTGTAACAAATAGAACAACGTTTCTATCTACTTGTATCATTTTCTTGACACCTGTTAGCGGGGTATCGAATAGATCGGGATCTACAACCTCAACAGGAACAGTCGTATCTGCTTTTATCCCGTTACCTAATTGCCCATAAGTTCCAGCCCCTATTGACTCTACCCTACCATCCGCGGTCAGACCATAAAAGGTATATGCATTATAACCCTCGGAATTGTACACGAAATCTGTCCACCCAGACGCTATCTTTTCAAAAGAACTCGCCGGATTGTAACCTGAGTCTTTCCGGTAGTAAAAATCCCCGTTAGACATCAGGCGCATACCTACACCTTTGTCATCAGGGCTTTGCGCATTATACTTTTTTATATCCGCGCCTATTTCGTCTAGTTTATCTTTATCAGCAGGACCGGAGTATTCTCCCCTATCTCTAAAGAGTATCTTCCTACCATCACTCAAAGTTAGATATGCACGAGTACGTGATTGATGATCTTCGTAATAGTACACAATGTCTTCGATATTTGCATGCCCTGCGCCCTCTACTGTATTCTTACCTGGCATCAATACACTTGGTATCAATAACGCAGCGGCCAGCAATGCGCTTAAATAACGTTTCTTCCCAGGTTTACTCCTATTTTTATGTAACTCTCTTTCTGTAGCAGCCATGTATAAAGACCTCCAAATTACGTTTATTTTCAGCTTGTTTTCGACTTGTTCCTAACGGAACCCAATTGACCTTTCGCTGTTTACGATTAAGCTCCTTTCTCTACATCGCCCTCACCCCCCTTCAGGTTTTCAGGTGATGCAGTTCCTTCCAAAACTTCCGCTTCACTATCGTTATTTGTAGAGGTATTCTCAACCATAGCAATCGCAATACGTCTTGCATGTTTGCACGTATGAATGGTTTTATCCCACTCAGGTTCTTCGCCATCAGGTATATACCCTAGCTTGACGACGTATAAAGTGAATGTCTTTTGGTCAAGTTGTACTTTCTTTCTTGTTTTTTCAAAAGTCAGTCCCTTTGCCAGATACATTTTAATCCGTTCCTCGATGTCACCTTTTTTCCGTTTTGCCAACAACCAAAACAGGAGGATTAGCAGCAGTAGAATGAGGATCCCACCGATGACAAGTACATATTTCAACCAATCTGGAATGCCATCCGTTACTTCCAGTTTGTCGTAATGCGCCATAGCCGCTTGTGCTTCATTTTTAGCTTCTGGTGTTACTGTGAATTTAAATAGCTTCCATTCCTTTTGCCCAGCAAAGTTTGCTTCAAAGTACGCTTCGTAATTGCCTGGCATTAACAACTGGTTTTGCGCGATGCTTACCATATTTGCTGTTGTGCCATAGTAGATCGAGCCGGCCTCATACTCTTCTCGAAAAATAACTTTTTTTGAGCTATCCCGAACCTCGATATAGCCGGTCGGTTGTTCCAAGATAGTGCCGCGATTCTCAAGTGTAACGGTAAACCGGGATTCACCCGATGCGATATAGTCATGCGTAAATGTATTAATCGACATAGCATGTTTGGCATCATCGATCTTGTAATCCATAACGATCCACAAACCATTTGAACTTTCAACGTCCGGAGCAAGAGTTGTGTTTTCGATATTGGTCTCGACTCCTTCTCCCTGGAACTCGTTATATTCAGATACCGCAACAACCCCAATATGCTGACCAGGAGCTAAATCCTTTGGTATGGATGCTCTGTAGGTGTACTCACGCATTTCTTGTGGTCCGAGTGTAATATCTTTTGAACCCTGAGGATAAAGCCATGTCCCTGCATTCGTTACCCCGGCGTTATATGCCCCGAAATCCTTTCCTCCATTCTGCAAGGGCACCGGATCCGTCGCGTAAATCTTCAAATTTAGTTTTTCATTCAGCAAATTTTTAACATAGAATTTGTACTCCCGAGTTTCTCCGGGTTTTACTGTATCACGGTAGTACCCCAGACCATCTCGTGCTTCTTTTTTACTTGGTGCAAACCAAAAGGAAGCTTTTGGCGCTTGATTCGGTTTTACTTCCTGTTTTGCGTAAGAGGGAGTAAGGATAAATAAATTAGAGAGCAGAGCAATTAGCATAGTTAAACCAACTAACATGATTGGTTGTTTTGATTTCATGATTTTCACCTCTAAAGAGAGTCTTGATATGATGTACTTCCATTGGGAATAAGTAGATTTATGAGCGTTACTTATTATTCAAACCATTGAGCCAATCCCTTATTTTAGTTATTTGTTGATTATCGATAATATCTCTCGGTTCATAATTACTAACAAATTCATTCAAATGATTGGCAGTTAGTACAGCTGTATTCGAGTTTTTCTTTAACCTGACATCTAGTTCAACTGTTGGATGAGTAAACACCACGATCCCCTGAACCCACATTCGACAACCAATTTCCGCAAGATTTTTAGCTAGAACGAAGGTATGAATTCTTGTAATCGCCATTGGGTTTCGAAGGGTTTTGGGGTTTACCTTATCACCTGTTTGCTTGTATTGATTCCACACCTCATCATTTTCGGATCCGACGATATAACCAGATCGATTCTTTCTGACGATAATAAAAACTCCGTTATTTTGAACTCGAATTTCTTCGATTTCTACCTTGATGTTTTCGTGAATCAATTCAACATTTTTGTATATGTAATTAGGATCTTCTGTAGACGGCGCGCTAATCGCCATCATACTCGAAGGCCCCCCTTCCTGCTGAAACTTCCTCTCCTGAAGGGTTCGAATTAGTAAGAAGCATACTATTGCTAATGACAAGGGTATTAGCGTTAGTAGTATCACATTTTGAACATCCAATTGTTCCACCTACGCATATAAAATTGAAAAATCTTAGACTTTTAGAGCCAGTAATACAAATAGGAATATGTTGATAACGACGAGAATGGGGATTCCTGCTACAAAAAGGGCGTGCTTTGTCTTATGCCTAAAAAGATTCATGCCTAGCCAAACACCAATAGCTCCTCCAAGGAAGCCGATCAGAAAAATTCGTTTTTCTGGAACCCTTCTCGAACCTACGATTGCTTGAGACTTGTCATACCACATAATGAACATGCCAATTAAATTCATAAGAGCAATGAAACAAGGTATTAGCATCTCTTTCTCCCTTTGAATGATTAATGTTCTTATGTACACGTTACATTTGAAATGATCACCACTCCTTTATATTATATTATTAATTAATATATATATTAATATACAAATATATATGTATACAAATATTATTTCATTTAATCTTTTCTGTATCCTGAAGCATATTCCAAGGAACCTTCGATTCTGATAATACTCGATTATTATTTATTTCATCTTCCACAATAGTGGTTAATGATTGAAGGATGGCTGCATCAAATAAATGAGTATCTCGTTTCATAATATTAATAGCTTCTCTCGCAGATCTAAGGCTTTGATAAGGTCGACCACATATTATAGCTGAGAATGTATCGCTTACGGCTGCTATACGGCCACACAATGGTATGCTGTAGCCCTTTAATCCCTTTATGTACCCGCTGCCATCAAAACGTTCATGGTGGTAACTTACAATGTCATTCACGATTGCAGGCAGTGGTAATCTCTCAAGTATTTTATCTCCACTTTTTACATGTTCCCATAAGCATGTTCGTTCTTCTGCTGAGAGTCTTGTATTTCCTTTTAAAATCCTATCATCCATCGCTATCTTCCCTATATCGTGGATCAGGGAACCTGCATAATATAAAAGTGATTGTTCTTGATCATAAATCTTTGCGAGCTCGTATGAATAATGAGCCATTACGACTGAATGGGTGGCAGTCAGTTTGTCTCGCAACTCGATGCAATAGAATAAAGCGTCAACGATTTCGAGATTCAGCGTTCTTTTTAACGGATGCTTAAATGTCTGCTGAGGCACGTTTATTGTTTCTTTCATTACATGTTCCCCACTTTAGTTAAATTTCTGTCAGATACATTGATCGTGGAAGATTCATATTTGCCGTATTCCACCACTTTGTTTTTCCCTGATTTTTTTGCAGCATACATCGCTTCATCGGCTTGTTTTATGAGTTCATCAGATGATAAACCCTCAAGGTATGAACTGTAACCTATACTCGCGGTTACCGAGTACATTCCTTCTGGCGTGTCAAAGGAAGCCTCGTGCTCAATACGAGAACGGATCGATTCAGTCAACTCCAACATATCAATATGGGGATCTACAATTAAACCTACCATTTCCTCTCCGCCGTATCGTCCTGCAACACCACTACCTTCTAATTCCTCCATCAGAATGATTGCAACTTTCTTGAGGATCTCGTCCCCCTTTTTATGTCCAAAAACATCATTTAGTTGTTTGAAATTATCAATGTCAAGGAAGATAACATGTACATGTATCTTTCTATCAATGCTTTTATTTACGAAAGCAGCAAATTGCTTACGGTTATAAAGCCCTGTTAGTGGGTCCTGAATAGATGATTCGTATGTACCTCGAATTAACTGAATTAAATAATCAACAATGTAAGAAATTATTATTGTATATGCTGAGATAGTTATGAGTGCTATTAAAAGCTCTAATGACGATAGGTCCCAAAAGAATAGTTTTGCCAAAACAACCATCTTAGATAAAATAAAAAGGACAATAGCAATCTTCGCTTTATGATGCATATCTGATGCTAGATAATACCACGCAGCTGCTCCCAGAATAATCGAAAGTATAGGATGAAGCACCGGAAGCGGGATACAAAACCCAACTAAACCTGTAACTAAACAACCTATATAAACTACCCACTGTTCCCATCTTTGGGTACTTTGAAATATCTGATAAAGCGCAAAAAGGATAGCTATAAACAATACATCCCCTAGTATTTCTCCGTTCAATGTTACATTTTCGAATACCCCAAGGATTTGCAGAACATGATATATACCTGTAAACAATACGATAATGCTCAATTGGATATTACTTTCAGAGCCTTTTCGTCTAGGCATTTTATTTGTTAAGTTCCACATGATAAATAACAGAGGTAACATCATAATTGATTGCAATAATTCCAATTGAATCCCCCTTATAAAGAAAGGATCCAGGAAAGGGAATGCCCTCCCCCGGATCCCTTTGGCAATCTAGACCACATGGACAACGGGTCGATGACGAGTTTTCTTCTCCCTAACTCATTAAGTCACATAACCTTTTCCTACATATTTTTGGTCATTTGATAAACAGGGTAGAACTCTCGACTCTTGTAAGGATGCTTTTGGTCTGAATGATTCTTCCGGATAGCCGGTAACCATCTGCCGCTGCTTCAGGGGCCAGGAATTCCAGGAAAGCATAAATCCTCCCCCTGAAACTCTTTTAATTTAATGAGGCACCTGAGAGCTGAAATCATTCCGACTGGACAGATCGGCATGATAGAAAACGACATCTCCATCCTCTAAATTGAACCGGTTGCCGAAGGAGTCAAATACCAATCGTTGATAACCTTCAAGCTGCCATTGATTCATTAAAGGTGCATTAATGTACTGAAGATGAGGATTATTCAGATCACCATTGCGAATGGACTCAATGTTAAAATTCACAATGATATAACCATTCTTGAAAAAGACAGCCGATTTATCATCGAGTCCCCCGTGGGTTCTTGCATACTCTGCCAGATCCGTACCAGCCTCAACGACATATGGCTCTGCCGGCAAGCTGTATTCTCCATACCATTTCTGGATGGCAGCATTTGCTCGTTGAACATTGACAGATGGTGGGATATTGGTTTTTGGCCCGATAAAGGTTCGAATATACTCCGGAAGAAGCATCAGTCCATATCCACCAACCGGTGTCTTTTGTTTTGTATCTTTTGAAATGTAGCGATCGATATACTGCTGTCTTGTGATTGAACCCAGCTGCCCAGGCGCGAAGTAGTTATCATATTTAAAGTTAGCAGTATCGATCATTTCCTCTGCAGGTACATTTCTTAACCTTTCATTCAAGATGACGTATCGCTTTACTTGATCTTCTGGAGATCCTACCTTAACGAAATTTTTTGAATTTGTTTTATAGTACAGATCAACAGGAAAGCGATATTGTCCATCCTTGGAAACAAAGTGGAATGTCGGTGTTATACGTATACCATCCTCTTTTCCAAACATGTTACCCTTGCTCTTGAAATCGAATTTGAAATGATACCCGGTTTTGACGGCCACATTTTTAAATCCTTGGATTGGGTTACTTCCTGGCCGGATTGGTAACGTGAATTGTGGAGTATTTCCTCTTGGTTCTCCATCAATGCCCTTTGTTCCAACCCAATAGGATATTCCCGTTGGATTTGTGCTGCCTGGTCGTGTCCGGAAAACAGATTCCCATTTATAATCCGCAATATCGGTAATATGGAAATCGTAAAGCCGGCCAATGACTTCCACGGATACTTCATCAGCTGCCACGTGATTCACCAGATCAAGATTTGCATCGTATTGATATGGAAGATCTGGTGGTGAATTTTCCGCAATGTTTCGGAAGTATACTTGGTAATTCCCCTCATCAACCCAAACCGGCAAGAAAAATTCGGTGTCCAATTGGTTAACCGGGATATCGATCCATGTGTCTTTCGGATAGAATACCGTGCGGCTGCTGTTATACGTATCAAAAGGGAATCGCACTTGCTTCGTCCGGAAGTATTTAGCGTAATCTCGATTTCCGTAACCAGGATAGTTCGTGTGCTGACCATTTGTCGGCATTCGTACTATAAACGGTCGATCCAAGATGAACGCGGCTCTATTATAATTCGGAGTTGTTTTCTGATTATGTGGCCGATCATCACTAACCGATGAATAGTTCACCACCGGTGTATGTACCGTTACCGTATTGATTTGGTGAATCGAAAATTCTTGGTCGCTGCCGCCGTTAATGTTGCCAGGTAGCAATCTGTAGAATATCGTGCCGGCACTCGTTGTATTGGCTCGATTGACCTTGCTGGAGCTAATGATGTTGTTGGGCTTATACAGCACATTCTCATCGATCTGAGTCGGTGCAGGTATGTTGCCAGGCCTCGGTCCTGTCTCAGGTGTCCGGGCAGGATTCATGATCGTTGCCCCATTAAAGACTAATGCATCATTGGTAACTTCAACCTTCTCCACACCATTCTCGGCAACACTTTGCAGATTCTCACTCGGCGGAGATGGTCTGCTTGTAAATTGACTGCCACCGTAAGATCCTGCCGGTGCCACAATAGGATCTGGTGGTGTTGGCGGGTAGTACGCTCCAGACGCATTTGTTGTAAATTGCGGCGGCTGATACCCTTGCGGACTAATGGTAATTTGCTCTCCCGGTAAGGCATAGTTCCTTAAAATACCTTGGTTGATCTTATACACTTCCAGGTTATCGATCACCCAATACGAATACGGCCGCACCACCGTATATCTCTGAGTAACAACCTCTTCATCCTCTTGCGGATCCGGTACCTCAGTCGGTTTACCGTCTGGTCCATTCGGCCCCGGCTTCTTTGGATCCCATCGAAGAGTCCATGTCTTCTCCACGTTTACTTCAAAGGTACATGTTCCCGACATTTGAACGAAAGTATTCTGGAATAGATAGTTTCGAGCTAAAATGTTTCCGTACAAGCTTTCGGATGTCGGGATTCCCTGCAGAACATCAAACATTTCACTCCCACGTTGATCGGCCAATATCTTGGCGGTGACAACCGGATCCATGTACTTCCCATTAATCTGAGCTCCTGGCGCCGGTGGAGTGCATGAATTTTCCGGCGGAGGAGGTGGATCTTTTTTAGGTTCATAGTAAAAATACAGATAGTAAATAGGGAAAGTGCCATCATAAGTGAATGCACTTGGATCCCCCGACGATGGTGATCCGCCACTCGGAGCTGAAACCGTACTTTTCTTATGCCCTTTATATATGTAGTCTGCAGTCCCCGGTGTGTGTGTAAAAGCATATCGTTGGTCCTTCTCTAACTTTTCTTCCCTATCCGTAAATCCAGGGACACCGTTAAGAGATTGGCCTTTAGTTGTATAGTGTTTAATTATTGCTTTACCTTCTGTTGGCTCGAGTTCGATTTCAAACAGTGTCGGGAAATAGAACCGCCATCCTTGAACAAGAGGCTCAAAATGTTGCCCTTTTTGCTCTTCCTCTTGTCTTCTGTCAACTGGTCTTTGTGCTTGTAAAAGACCTTTTGTTACATATACAGGAACGTTGGCAATATTGGTTCCTTTCCCCGTCCATTGTTTCCCTGTAAATGAGTAACTTGGTGAAGTAGAATCTACATAATAGTTTTTTGGGTTTTGCGCCATTTCAACAGAACGCGATGCGTCAAAAATCTCATTACCATATTGACGGTTATAATCAAACTTACTTACCTTAACGTCCTTTATTTTGCGAGACGAATTAAATTCGAACATATAATCAAATCCGTCTACATCTGTTTCACGTCCTGGTGGAACGGTTGTCCACTGACCAGCGGCATTGCTCCAAGTATCGAAATATACCATTCCTACAAAATAATATTTATTAGGGTTCTGTGGATCTTGAAACATCCTACTGACCCCGATAGCTTCCGCTTTACTGGGGTTGAAAACGAAAACCGTAGTGAGCATCACTATTAAGCAAAGCATCACTTGAATTGCTTTCTTCATTCTCGATCTCAGCATATTGCTACTCCTTACTTAAAGGGATTAACAATCGCCACGATATAATCTTCTGGTTTGTCTGTCCTAAAGGCAATGTAATCTGCCATACTTAAACGGAATTTTGTCCAGTCATAATGTTGATTATAATTTCCATCTTGGAAAACATCGGATGTGCTTGTAACGGGATAATAATTCGTAGCTGTCCCGTCTTTATGGTTTATAAAAGCGTTATCTACACCCGTCCGATACTTTACAAAATCATTTTTTACCATGAAAAAGATCGGCGTGCCTCGAACTGTGCTTCGAATCGCAATATAGTCTATCCCATTCCTTTTTTCGAGTCTAATATCATAAATGATTTCTCCATTTCCAAGCTTGATAGGCAACTGATTTGCTTGAATTATCTTAATGCCCTTAAAAGGTTCCCCTTTTAGATTCTCGAAGAAATATTTTTCTTTTGTGTAAAGTTTGAAATCACTCAGCGGCTTATGCTTAAACTGATCATCGTCTGTATTTCGGAAATTTTTCTCGCCGATCCAGACCCACCGGCCAACTTTATCCCAACTGACCTTTTCACCCAGACCTTCACTCACCAGGCGTAGAGGAACAAATGTCCGGCTATCCTTTAGAATGATCTTCGTACCATAGCTTTTGGACTTCCCGTTCACTAACGCAGTTGTTTGGCCAACTGTCATTTTGACCGTATCCGTGCCTTTCTTTACTTCAACAGTGGTTTTACCACCACTTTTGCTATAGCTGATCTTCCCTCCTAAAGCTTCGGACACAAAACGAATCGGAACCATCACACTACCTTGTTGATCTTGGAACGGCTTGGCATCTGGAAACTTCATCTTTTTCGCGTCCAACAAAACTTCTACTTGAGCTGCACTTTTCGCTTCTGTCGTGTTAGCACTCACTACACCATATGTAACAGTTGTCAACAAAACACCGGCAAGTAAACTTTTAAAAATCACTCTCATGTGATCTCACTCTCCGTCTATATATTTTGAATCCCTTGTTTCATAATCTTCCGATAACAACATAACAACCAGCATCACCCCTTTCAATTATACCTTATGCCCCCCATTTTCCCGAAACTATTAGAATCAGTTGCGGCCGGTATGTTTTGCCGCAACTAGAGGCTTAGCAAAGTGCCAAAGGCGCTGCTGGAGTAGTTGTACTTAATTGTCATGGAGGCGCCCTGATACGCTGTACCGATGCGGCAAGTGACAATTAGGCCGGGTCTTCCTGAATCCAGGAAGTCTACCTATTTGACGCTACGGAGAACCATTAAAACATTCTTTCGGGAAATATCCAGCAGCTGCAGCCTCCTTTTCACTACTAAATGCTTCTTCGATTCGGTACGGGTAGGAACAGCTATCCCGGTAGTAATATTTCAGGCCAGTTTGAGGATCAACAGCTCCATAGATAACCGGATTCTTAATTAGCCGTCCACCACCAAAAGCATAATTATTGTAAAACTGATCTCCGATTGGGATCCCTTGGATGAAGGCCATAATCCCTATATCATCGATGGTATTAACCCAATCCTCTTTTGGTATTAGCGGTAGCTTGAATGTGTAGCTGACACCACTTTTAGTCATATATTCATTGTGTTTGTTTATAAAATAAGCGAGATCGTTCTGTACATTAGTGACGATCCAACTTCTTCTAGCTTCGTCAAACCGAGTGGCATTGTTTAGGACCTGAATACTCGTTTTATTCTGCAATTCCCATTGATACCCTTCTATCCATTTTCGGTTAGTTGCGTCATAAGCATAAACGTAGCTGTCTAACGTAAAATTCATACTATTACCCTGGGGATCTGTATAGGCATAGGGTTTCTTTGGACTCAACATATGCTTCATTTCAGTTGTCCCTTCACGATTGTTATACTCTCTGATCGTGTACAGGTAGTAACCGTCATAATCAAGGATCACGACTGCTGGGATATATGAAGCTAAGGCTCCTTGCCCAATATAATCGTCTTTTACGCCAAAGTTGAGGTAGAGGGTCTTGAAAAAAGTATCTATAGCCAGTTCTTTATTAGCTTTAAAAAATTTGGCAGATTGATAGCCGGCTTCGTATTCCTGCAGCTCGTTCAGATTCAACACAAAACTAGCATCTTGAGCTGCAGTCTTCAAAGCTACATCATATTGGTCTTCCAGCTGCGCGACGAGTTTGAGATCATTCGTTCGAGCATCCAATACATAATAAAAGGGAAAAAATATGAGTACGAAGGCGATAGCAAAATTAATAGAAATAGGTAAGGATTTGATACGATCACCGCCTTTTCCCCTTCTCCGCACCGTGCGTGCGACTTTCATCGCACACGGCGCTCCATCTTTTTAGATTTTTATATCAATAGGTTCCAAGTTACTCATTTTACGGTACTGGTTGATCTTCTGAATTATGGATTCAGAAATTTCAATGGTAGACATGAGTTTAACAATCGTCTCCGGTATTGATGCATGAATTATTTTATGGATATCTTTGTGTAGGATTCGTAGATTTTTGTACATGTCCGTTCCTCCAAGGTGAAGGGGTTGAAGGTGATGACAATGTACTTCCTCAGCGGTAAGGAAGACGCCTGAAATTTCGCATTTCCCCGCCTTCATACTGTATCTACTCAACCTGTTATCCAGATATTCGATGCTCCGATCCGGGATGTTGGACTTCATGAGTTTAATAATCTCAGAATTTATGTCCGGATTTAATTTCTTATGAAGTAGTGTTCTACCTTCAGATGTGAATGGGTTTAGATCTTGTTGAAAACATAAGTTGTTCATCGTTTTCACATCTCTTAAAGGGAATAGGAATACTCCTGCAACTTTAAAAGTTCTGTAGTTATTCTTGTAGAACTTTTTGTAGGTTGGTGGTGGAATATTTGGATGTTGATATTTCCCGATTGCTTTTAGACGATTGTAAGTGAATGCTTTCAGATCATAGGCAAGTCGTGCGAACTCAACACTAACATGTGTTGCTCGTGAGAAGTACCTGTGGATTCCAAGTACAAAGCTATTGAACAAGAGTGCATTTTGTGCAGTGGGCGATTTGTGTATTGTTTTGATTCGATCTTTTGCTTCCTTCTTGAGCTGTTTTTTCTTTTTGTTGTTTATGCCCGTGTATGCTACTCTCTTTTTTCCTTTTTTCTCAGCCCATATAGTGAACCCTAGGAAATCAGATTTTCGTTTTCTAAGGTTCACGATTTGTGATTTTTCGGGTGAGATGTCAAGTTTAAGACGATCCTTGAGATAGAGTCTGACTGCATGGTACCACCTATGGGCTGTCTTCCAATCGCGGCAGAGTATTTTGAAATCATCTGCGTATCGAACAATGTAACCTTCTTTGAGGTTGGTTTTCTTGAGTGCTCTAATTCTGTGAAAGTTCCCCGCATACGCATATTGTGTTTCAAAATTTACCCATTGCCCAGCTACCCATTGGTCCAAGTCGTTTAGTACGATATTGGATAATAGTGGTGATAAAATTCCACCCTGTGGAGTGCCCTTTAATGGGGTACCTTCTCCTTCAATCTCAGCTTTTAGCATTTTGCTGATGATTCTCAGTACTCTTTTATCCCTTATTCCCATGTTCCATAGCTGTTTTAAGAGTAATGTGTGATTAACATTATCGAAAAACCCTTGTATGTCTACGTCTACAACATAGTGGAGGTTCGCCATATTAATTAAATGTTGCACTCTGGCAAGGGCATTATGTGCTGACCGCACTGGTCTGAAGCCGTAGCTATGTTTGTAGAAGTAAGCTTCAGCAATGGGTTCAATAACTTGTTTGAAGCATTGCTGAATGATTCTATCGGTTATACAGGGAATACCCAGTGGCCTTTTTTTCCCGTTAGGCTTGGGGATAAGGACTCGTCTAACTTTCTTTGGTTGATAATTCAGTAGCTTTCTCCTTATTAGGAGTACCATTTCTTCATCTGTTAGTGTTTTTAGGTTTTCAATCGTTTTGCCATCTGTTCCGGGTGTAACCGAGCCTTTATTTGACTTTATGGTGCGGTATGCCAAAAGGATATTCTGTTTCATAGTTATTAGGTCATAGAGATTGTTAAAAGCTATCCTTTTTTGAGCGTTTTCATATAGGTCAGTAAAGGTACTCGTCATGTCATAGTAGTCCCAGTAACGTAGAGTTTGCACTGTGGCATCACCTCTTTCAGGAGATTTCCCACGTTCCTACCTGATCGGTGCAATTCACTTTTTGGAAAATTGATATTAATTTAAAAAGACTTGAGGCTGTTCCTCCAAACCCATTACAGGAATATCATCGGTCGTGCCTCTACTCTCACAAGGATTAGTACATTTCGGCATATGTTTTGCCTTATAGTAGCCGTCTGGGATGGCAGTCCGCTATTACGACGTTCCTTGCTTTCCTTGTTCCCTGTGACCTAGCTATTCGTGCTGAGCCTTAGGTGCATCCTTTGAGCCTGTGGACTGGATATCGCCTTAGTTCGATATAGCGTATTTCCTAGACTACAATCGTACTTTACGCCGTCCACCCTGATCTTTTGTCAGGACGTATGTTTCCATACGTTATGAATATAGACCCGTACATTCGGAGGTTCGTCAGATCTGAAGATCATTCTCACCATAGCTAGCTTTTCAGCCATCCGGCATATCAGTTGACATACCTTCTCAGGATGAGTGGCTCTAGCCTTCCTTCTGCCGACTTTACCTGTGCTTCGAACCTAACACGCTGCCCGTGTTACGCACGCAGGAGATTAATGGGATTGTTTCAGGAAACTTGGTCCCCTCATTCCAATCCTCGGCCGCAGAGTTAGACTTAAGTAATTAAGTCTCTGCTTTTCCCTCTATTAAGCGGTTATAGCAGAACAAGTCACTCGTAATCTTCATTCAGAACCATCCCCCCGTAAGGCATAAAAATCTTTGGGACATCTCCACTGTTTCCGACCAAGATAAAGTCATTCAAGATAGTGGCCATCGTTCTATTTTTGTTTTTAACCTGTACCTTGATAAAATCATTAACAGCCAGCTTGTACTTGCGAGTGTCGCTGTCTTCAGGAATGTTTGCTTCAGGAAAAATAACTTTCATGATTTCCTCGGTATAGTGTCCGTCATAATAGGTATCAAAGCTGTTTTGAAATGACGCAGGATTGGCTGGGTCGGTATAAACCGGATTGTATTTTTTATGTAAGTGCTCAATGCTCACTTCGTAAACATTTCCTGTAGCCCCAAGCCTTTCATTAAATTGAAGATACATTTGTGGTGAAATGTACCCCTTTGTGCGTGCCGCATCAACAAATTCAGTAACTGCCTGGTGAACAACCGTTTGGATTTGGTCATCGTGACGCTCCGCTGCTTGGTACAATGGGTAAACTACTAACAACGCTAAAGCCAGGAATGCAGCCACTAGTTTGGAATTTGCGTCCATGAATTCATCCCCTAGTTAAAAATAATCTTTACTAATTCGCCATCAGTATTTCGTTCATATGTTACATTGAATTTTTTATCCGGATCGATGCTAGAAACATCGGTATTTTCGATCGTTAAATTTTTAGAGTAGATAAGGTTTCCAACTTGAATATCTGCGTTCAAGTTCTTAATTTGAAATATGCTATAAATGACTTGCGCACCTGAATAAACTTCCTTGCCAGCCTCTTGAATCGAATTGAAAAGGCGATGATCTTCATTTGCATGTAATTGTTGTATGCTTTTTACACTTTGTTCCTGAGAAACGAGAGCCCAGAGAGCTAATGTTGCAGCCGCTATAAAGACAAAAATTGTTGCTGTAATCGAAATGCCAGCTTCGGTATTCTCATTCATATATTGAATGCTCCCTTAATTTAATGGAGGATTCCCCATCTCCCCTCATGGATCAGGGGAATCCTCATAAACGTTCCCTATTTACGGTTGACTGAAGATAATGCCTCTTGCTACGTTATTTGCATCGAAAACTACCTGAGATGAGAATTTTCCTGATGGATTGATATAGTTAGGATTAGATTGGTTTTGCGCTACTGTAATATCCGTATTTTTTCCAGTGCCTACAATTTCGCCGTTAGCGTTAAATTCATTACCGTAAGTATTGCTGCCGCCCTTACCAGTAATTACTCTTACTCCAAACTGATCCTGATTCATATATTGACGAACCGCATTCAGCACTTGACTTCCAGACATAATCGAGTTGTCGTAATTGTTGTACTCGGATTGAGATAATGTCTGCTGAATCCCTGTCATTTTCTCTTGGCCGGTCTTAGCACCCGCCTGAAAAACCGCGAAAAGAATAACCACGAGTGTAATCAATCCAATGGTCAGAAAAATGCCACCGGTAATTCGTAATCCTGAGCTAGTTGTTTCTTCCATTTTTTTCTCCCCTTTAAGTAAAATTCATTAAATTACTCATCGTTTTGTCCATTTGCCCAATAGATACATAGAGCATTGGAAACAAAAGGTAAAGCAGGACACACATATAGAATGGTGTCCAGCCGCAGATCCGCCCCCATAACACTTTTTTACTAATGAGTCGATTCATGCGGTCCATTTTTTGCTCCCGATGAAACTCTTGCTCCAGTTCTAAATCATCGAAAGCTTGAATCAATGGTATTTTTTCTAGTGCCAGCTGCAGTCTGTTAATGATTCTTACAAAGGAAATGAATGGTGCATCCTCCTTGAGCTCTACTATCGCCCTTTCAGGACCACTGTCAAAATTAACGATGCATTTCCGTAGTGCCGGTCGAAAAATGATGCTGTATCTTTCCATCCATTCGAGGATTGTTTGCACATTCATACGTTCAAATTGACTCAGAATGGAAATCACTACATGGAATTGGTCAACTTCATTCTGGATCTCTAAAATCCGCATCCTTTTTTGAAATTGCGTTATCCATAATGGGATGAAAAAACCTATACAACTCGTACCAATCGCAATGAGAAGCTCCCACCACTTAAAATATTGATTGTTGAGAATTTCCATTTTCTCCGTAATCCTGGTGACAGTTTTACTCAAAGCAGTATTTTCCGTTGGCGCATCCGGCAGCAACATTACCCTTTCCAAGACCGCATCTCTGGTTAAAGTATCAGCTCCTTTCAAGTCTCGAATTACTACATTATCAAAGTCAGTAAGCTCTTGAGCCCTTAGCTTCTCATCTTCGGTCATGAAGCCCATCATGTGTGGTGTCTCTGTTGTTAAATTGGTTAGGATTTGATGGCTTGTATTCCAATGAAGGAAAATGGATAGAGCGATGACTCCGATAAAACAAGCCAAACTCACAACTATTCGTTGTATATAGAACCACTCAATAGTAAGTGGTGAGTTTGATTCTTTTAGCAAAAGTGTTATCTGATAGTGTTTTCTTGTCCTTTTCGATGGAACTATTCGATCAATGAACCACCGAGCACCTGGCAAATTGTAGACATGCTTCTCCCAATTCTTTCTGCTCCCCACTGCGGTATACCTGGCATCTTCGATTTCACCGATTTTACGAACTAATAAGTAGAAGATGATGCATGCAGAATAAAGAATAATCCGTAAAATATATCCGATATTCCCAGCGTAGAATTGTTTCATAATTGGGAAATAGGTTGTTGCCCAGGTTTCAATTGGAAAGGTGAACAAGATTGGCAATAAAGCGAATAAAGATAAGTTACTGAGCTTGTAGCTTAACCGCCTTCGTCTCAGGACATCATCCCGGATCTCTCGAACCAACTTACTCAAGGCATTCAAGTACATGGAACCTTTTGATACGACCCGATCCCCATGCTCCATGACCAAATACGAAACACCTGCAAAAAGTTTTAAGTACCGGTTTGGAGCTACCGCATAGAACGCCTCTAATTCTTTTTTAGGATCCTTGGATGTCAATATATCGTGGATCCGCTCAGACTGAAGCTTCATATCGTGCGGTGATCGTTGAGCACCTTGATATATCGATTCATCTACCAGTTTCAGCTCCTGGTAGTCATGCCGAACTTCTTCCAAATAGTTCACAAATTGTACGAGAAGTCGGTCTTCAACTCGCTTTACAAAAATACTAATAAGCAGTGTATTCAGTACAACGACGCCCATTATGGTGAACAGAACCATGACAAAGCTTTTACTAAAAATCGCCATAGTTGTGATAACTACAAGGGAAATGGCAAGGACCCTTAAAGTGATTCGCATGGTTTCTTTTCGAAGTGTCAGCTCGTCGTAAGGATTAATGGTCGAAAGCCGAAACCGTACGCGCCTAATCAGTTTGCTAAGAAAAGGGACTTTTGAAAACTCAACATATGATTTTTGATAAAATACCATCAGTCGTTTGTTGGTTATCTTTCTGGCCCCACTGTATCCTACAGGCTTCGCTTTTCGCTGAGAGACAAAATAGGCAGCTCCTGAAATAAACAGCGCGATGAGACATATGATTAATAGAATTTGGGTGTTAATCATAGCTCACATTCCCCCAGTATTTTTTTAAAAACATCCGGAAATTATCTGCATCTTTTGGGGGCATGATGGACAGCATTTGATGAACCTTTTCCTTTGATAAGGGTTCACAAGCAATGTATTTTCCGTCTCGGTACTCAACAATGTTTCGATCCTTCCAAACACGGCCTGTCTTACGTAAGATCTCTTCCTTTTTTATAGCTATAAGGGCATCCATTTTGGATTCAAGACCGTCTCCCGATTGGATGTTCTCGAGCGCCGAGTCATCATGCTCTTGATAGATGCACTCCGTGATACGCTCGATGTATCGGCGACCGGTACTGCTTCTTTCCACATGGACATCAAGCTCAATGACTTTGGCTACCTGTTCTTCTGCTGCTTTTTGATCTGTGGCGGCTTGTGTATTGATCAATGCATTTCTCAAGGACCACATAAGATCTCGAAATGTTTTGGCATGATGGGTGAAGATCGTGAATAAACTCGCGACTTGACCCATTTTTATCATCCAAGCAGCCACTGGATCAGTAGCTACCTCACCCAGCAAATTGACGGTGCCATCTGTTTTCTTTTGAAAATCAAGTCCTTGTTGGCCGGTAATGTAGTCTGTTTCCCGAAAAGCGATCGTATTTCGCTGCGGGTACAATTTCCGAAGGTTGAGCTCGAAAGCCAGTTCCTGGATTCGCAAGTTATACGTTGCCGGAATATACTTAACTGCGGCCATCATAAGAGACGTTTTACCGGCACCTTGGGGCCCTGTAATGGCTGTTATTCGTGCACCTTTCATGAAAAACTTGATAAGTTCTCTCGGGAGTTCAGCATTATCAGCAGATTCATCCGAGATCAGCTTTTCAAGAGACATGTTCGGTAGGTCAAATTTCCGAACCCAGAACGCCCAGCTTTCGGCAAAAGGTGGACGGGCAACAACAACCCGCGAACCATCTTTCAATTCGTTTACTTTGAAACCTGTCTGTTCATTCATCTGGCTCGGATTGTCATATTTGTAGATGTTGTTGACGATTCGCTTTAATTCGAGCTCTGAGCCATAGCTAAGAAAAGATAAGTGAATTGATTTTCCTTTATAGAAGATCCACACACTTTCGTATCCGTGGTGCTTGATCTTTTTCATGGAGTTCATCAGATCCACTTCGTCATCGAGTAGCTGCATTGAGCTAGGTACACCAGATACCCCGCCGGACACACCGTCGATTTTCTGGTTTAAAATGTCATCGATCACTCCATATCCCTTGTACTGCGAGTAAATCCGTTGGACTACAACGCTCAACCGGTCGTGAAAATCGAGTTTGTGTTTGGCGGCCTCCATTTTATATACCTTATTAATTTCTTCGCTTGTAATGATGTAGGACTCGGTGGATCCGTCTTCGATCACTGATTTTAAATCATCCAGATGATACTGGGTAATCAACTGCTCTAGCCCCTTGAATCCGTACTTCTTCTTGTACAAATGTAGAAGAATATCAAATTTGTCCTGATCACTAAGGCTATCAGGTTCATTAAAAGGAATGATCCAGTTCACGTTGTGTTCATCAATGCCGTACTTGCGTTCTAACAGATCATAAATGTACTGTTTGAGGTATACCTTCTCTTGGATATCCCCTGTATTTGCATTCTTCAAGGCTTTTTCCAATTCAACTACCAAGGCTTTTCGACGGCTATATTCTTCTTCAGATAGTGCCAAATCCAATAAATTGGTATTGATAAAATCGCTTATCGTCCGTTTCACGAAACCGAGAATTTCTTCGATCTCGTATCGTTCCCTGTCCAATTCTTCTTTCTTGGAAAAATGCTGGACCGGTTTACGCCGAAGCTTGAAAATCAAAAACAAAATAAGGCCGATTAGAATGAGGACGATAATCATGAAATTTAAAGTCGTCCCCATTAAGACACTCCTCTCTCAATATTTTTGATTTTGGTGTTGATTCCGACTTCTGTCAGAATGAACTCAGCTGCTCTGCGGACCTCCTGTATGAAATGAAAATTCTCGTGGTTTTTGGCTATAAAGCGATTTTTGGTAAAGAATCCTTTTACGTCTCCATCGTTGTAATGATCCTTGAAGTTGGTATTATACGGAACCGTAAGAATGGGAGCTTTGTAGCGATACTTATTGGCAATGTTCTTGATCTTATATTTTGACTCAATATCATACTGGCCGACCAACAAGACATGTGGCTTTGTGTGTAATTCTGCCGGCCAGGAGTCTTTGCTCTCAAAGTATTTCTCCAGCACATTAATGTTCTGGTTAACACATACAACAATCAGATCCGAATCTTGAAGCATGGATTGTCCCACATTACTATTCGATCCACTATGCAGATCCAAAAGCAAAACGTCGTAGTAGGCGCGTGCACTTTCATAAATGATGTTAAGGACATCCGTCGATGCTTCAAACTGTTCTCGATTAAGTTTTCCACTATTCTTCAGAAAATCGAGACGATCCCGTTCGATGAAAAGGGAGTTGTTTTTAACGGAATCATTTTGCAACTTCCCTGCCCGAACAGCTCGTTCTAAAGAGTCAATGCCGGTACCCGTAAAATCGAAAAACTCAGGATTCGACTGATGTAAAGCTCTTCGAAACGCTCGTTCCAATGTTGCATCGGACCATTGTGGCTGCGCACAAAGGGTTCGAATTTGATATTCCAAACCAATCAAAGCTGCAATTGCTGCGGTATTACTCGTAACGCCCAGGCCGTGTTGGTAGCCCCAAAATGCAATTTGCCCCATAGCTATTTACTCCTTTCAGCTTGCTTCCATAAATTCATTGTTTCCTTGGCGCTTAGTTCAAGAATGTGGGATACTACCGTCTTAATGACGTCTTTGTACGGCCCGGACAACCCTTTCAGTATTACCTTACTGGAGAATTGATTATTAATTTTCCGGGTTAAATCACGCTCATCCGGATAATACGTCAAGGTATCCCCCCAATGAATAGGGTGCTTATCTAAGAGATCATTGAGATAAGTTTCATTTTGAGTACCATGGACTTCAAAAATGATTTTGCTAAAAGGGTACAGCTCGGAAGCCGGCTTTTCTTGAAAATAGGATTGTATAAGCTTTTCATTCTTCCGCATTACTGGATTCTCAAAAGAGGAAACGAGATAATACAGATCAGCTGCCGGCCAATTTCTTAAGGCCTCTTCATTTTCCACATCAATCAGTACGATGTCATATTCGTCGTTCTTAAGTATTGCATCGAGATCACTGTAGCTAGACAAACCTTCAGCAATATCAAAATGGTCATACTCCTGCAATAGCGAGGCCATCTCGACTTTCGGATAGGCAAATTCATATCGGCTGGTTACAGTGCAGTCAGCGATCAGTACCTTCTTTTCCTGTGCCTGTGATATCAGCTTCGCAATGTAAAACATTAAATCAGTCTTATCGTAATCACCTATAAAGAGAATCTTCTTCATGCCTGCCTCCTACTCCGTGACCGTAGTATCTGTTAAAGGGACACTTTCATTGTTATCCGTGAAAACTGCATCCGAGCTTGGATTCATGGGTTGCTGCTGATCAAGTAACGAATTCCCGGTGTTTGCTGAGTTGTCTTCTGCTTTTTCAGACTCTTTCTTCGTACCGTTCAGTCCATTGATATAATCCTGCCTTTGTTTTTCAGTCATGGACTGCAGATCGCTCTCAAGCTTCTGGCGATATCTGCGCTCAAGCTCCGTTTTTGCAACCTCAACAATATTCGGATCGGATTCAATAAGATCCAGCACTTTTTCATTTGCAGGGTACGTAACGTAAGCCCCGTCTTGCACATATGGATCCACATAGCTGAGCGCATATATCGATGCATCGTTGATATACGCATCTACGATTGCACTAGACATGGTAAGAATCTCTTTTTCGTTCATTTCATACCAGATTGTTCCATTGGCCAGATCCTTGACTTTCTTTTTAGACAAAACAATATAATCTTGTCCTGTCGGAAATTTCACACGAACGTCTACAAATTCATCCTTGTCGAGTTTGCTTGGCAGCTCGATTAGGCGGAACTCTTGATTTCTTAAATCATGCGGTGTAATGCCTTCCTCAAAAAGCATGGACGCTGTAATTGGGGTATTCTTTTTGAGATTAATTTTCGTATACTTTCCCACAATGTCATTTGCACTCATTACATTGTCTGGAACGGCTCGTTTCGGAATATTAATTGTCACTAGATCAGATTTTTGTAGAAGATCACCAGCCGTATAATCTGCAGCTGCAACTTGAACTGCTATTGTCTCCTCTTCTAATTGTTTTTTAGCATAGTCACGTTCTTGTTCAATCACGAGCTTTTCACTTTCATTCCTTTTTTCTATGTGATTAAAATAGAAAAATCCGAAAGTAAAACAGATCAACAATACCGCTGCTCCGCCGATTGAGGCCGCTAACAGTAATTGTTTTTGGCGAAATCTTATCCTTGACATGTTTCTTCTCCCTTCTGAACTCAAGCCCACCGTTATTTATCTTGAAAGAACGACTGCATCTTTTTCTTAAGAACTGATAACCGTTGATGCTGATGCAGCTTTAACATATCTTCCAATGTCGAATTTACAACCTTGTCCCTTCTATAAGGATCCGGTTGAAAAGGTAAGGCGTGAATTTTTCGCTTTGGCAGTTTTTTTCTTATATCTTCAATCGTCTGCTTTGTGGCCAAAGGAACACACAATTTCCATCTGCTTTGATCCAGGTGTATCTGTTCCTCAAAGAATGTGGAGATATCTTTTTGCTTCCACTCACTTCCTGACCCAATGACGATGGATATATTAGCTCGTAAGAATTCCTCATAGCAGTAACTATTTTGATAAGCGCCCATATCGAGAATGATGAAAGCATAATTCCCAGGATGGTATTGATAAAGCTTTAGGTCCGTGACATTCTTGACATATCTTACTCCGTCGATTGTAAATGTTGGATTTTTGAGTGTTGTTGGATTTTCAATACCTTCATAGGCAGCTTCAATTTCTACAAAATCATTTGAATCATTTGCCTCTATCAGGAGAACAGGATAATTTTCATTCGCTAAATAGTTTGCAATCATAACAGAGGTATGCGTGCAGCCTACGCCAGGCTTCACGCCGATTACAGCGATGACTGCCGTTCCAACAAATCTTTCTTTTTTGCGTTTATTGCCATTACGCAATATAGGTGCAAAATCGATATCATCTGTTCGAATTACATCTGTGCTTTTTTTCTTCTGACTCTCAATAATCAACCGTTTCTTTTCTTCAATTTTCCCGAAGAGCTTAGAGCTAGTCTCGGAGATTTGTCTCCCTATTCCCCTAGCCTTTTCCCCAATCAAAAATGCCGGTTGATTATCCTGCTCAAATTCATCTGCTCCTATTTTCTTCTCTTCGTTATTTGGATCGGGTGTTTTCTCTACTTCTTCAGGTGACTCAAACAACAAGTCATTTATTTCACTTTCCGGATTGTATTCAACGTCCTGGTTTACCACCGTCATCTGTTCCGGAACAGGGACTGGTAATTTATGTCCTAATGCCTCTAAGAGCCGGAGCTCCACGATACCTGGCTCTAGGTCCATATAATTCAAACAGGTGACACCTTCATCGTGCAGGTTAGAAATTAACTCATCATCCTCACGATGATAAACCAACATAATTGATGAATCTGGTCGTTCAGAGCGCACTTTTTTAATCAGACGTATAAATGCTTCATCCGACCTTATTACATTTTCCATAAAAATAACTACATTCGCTTCGATGGACTCCCACTGAGGTATAAAGAAGTCTAAAGAATCGATTGTCCTTACTATTTTTCCGACCTCACTTAGCTCATCAGTGAGCCATTCTGCTTCATCCCGATCCGGGGTAGCTAAGAATATGCGATTCATTTCAACCCCCTGTTTAAGTCCGTATATTAATTAATTTATTAATTTATTAATATATAAGTATTGAATAGAGAAATTTCATCCAAGATTGTAATATTGCTTTCCTTCGTCTTTAAAAAAGAAGAAGCTGGTTTTAAGGTCCTTCTCAGTATCATATAAATCCTTATCAGTAATAAACCAGACCAAATTAGTAATGCCTTCTTGTAGCAGTAGCTTTTGTGCTAATTCTGCTTTTTCGTCTGAGGATAGCAACAGGACTAAAATCCCCCCATCTTCTCCTCCACTGATATAACTTTTATAGAACTGCGCCTGGTACCTAAGTGTTTTTAGCCACTTCTCATCATCTCGATGAGCCACCAAATAGAATATTATTTTCTTACCAGCCGGTGTTTGAAGTATGTAACGTGCCATTGGTATTTGCTGGTCATCTTCTAATTTCAATATCGGGTGGAATTCAAAATGAATCATATTGAAGTTTTCACGAAGTTGTATGTACAGCTCGTTTGTTACGATGTATTTCATTCGATACAGCATCGTAGTGGGACGAGCTGCTCGCGGATCTCTGTTTCCTAAGGCTATTCCGTACCTATACTTCAAGATATCAGCACCACTAGCTCCGAGTTCGTAAAAACTTTGCCGATTTTCGGTAGGGCTTGAGTAGGTTTTCCACTGAATACGTCTAATCAGCCCATACTTTAGTAATTTCCGAACTCTCTTTTTCACCGTTTCGTCTCGCTCTGCTTCTCCAAAGAAAATCTGTTGTAGTTGTATCAATGTTATCCAACGGTGAACGAATAAAAATTTGACGATTTCAATATCCCTGTCTGTAATCCAACCATTTTTTATTTTTTCTTCGATGTAATAAAACTCATGTCTTGTTAACTGATCCATCCCGGTGATATACGCATATGGATCATCCCATACAGGTTTAGGTTGGAGTGCCATCTCTCCCGTTGTATTTATCAACGGAGACACTTGAAATTCCATAACACACTCCCCTTAATAAATTTCATGAGGAAACTTACAGATTCTTGCTTTTATCCGTCTTCTCTCAGCATCGATGCTCTTTATCTTAACACTTACATGTTTTCCGATTAATTGTCCATGTGATGGCAACCTCTTCGGAAACCATGAAAGCACTTCAATGCCAGGAGCGATTTTTACAAAAATCCCAACATTTTCGACTACCCCTGTTATCTCACCAGCATAAAAATTATCGACTCCAAAATTTTCTCGAACACGATTCCATGGATCCTCTAATAATTCTTTTCGAGATACTTTTACTTGTTGATTCTCTCGATCGATCTTTGTAATTTTCACAGTGAGAGATGTTCCCAAGGGAACTAGGTTTTTAGCGGAGAATGTCCAATCATATTCGTAATCCTGTATTGCAAGTACACATGATACCCCTTTAACCAAAATATATAATCGGCTCTCTTCCCAACCCGATACTGTACCCGTAACAACATGGCCCTCTTCTGCAGTCTCCCAGAATTCTTCCTGCAATTCTTCAATTGCTTGAACACGTGAAAGCAAGACAATTCCCTTTTCTTCATCGAACACCTGATATTGATTAGGGTCCAATCCCATCTTTTGAACATCCAATACCATAAAATCAATTCGATGATCAATAAAGCCGACTAGTGAACGAAATTTATGCTTATCAAACTGATCTTCGAAGATCAATCCCTTAAGGCCGTTATTTAATCGAACAAGTGCACATTCCATTTTTTTACCATGCGGTTCATGTACCTCGACTCCACTTACCGTGCCCTGGTGAATTTGTTTACGTCGAAGAGAAGTACGATACTCTTGCATAGGATTGGACGATAGAGCTTGAAAAGTCGTCATGCTGATTCCTCCTTAACTTTTAAATAAAGTGTACAATTACGATCCGTCAAAAATCGGAATCCTATTAACTCCACTTCTCGACGTTTTCTGTCTATAACATGGATTGCTCTTCGTTTAAACATTTGATTAAAAAGTCCCTCCTCAAGTTCAGAAGACCAAACTACTTTATACAGTCCGCCTTTGGGTAGATGTCCAGATAAATCAATACTGATTTGAATTGAGAAGTTGCTTGTTCTGATATTGCTAACCTCTGCTTTCACTCCTAATTCCTGAGCTGCTACCCTTACCATCGGGTTTTTATTAGACCATTCCTCCAATAGTTGAGGATTTATCATATTAACCGTTTTAACAAATGCGTAGACTGGGACTGATTCATTCATCATTAGACAATTGTTATAGAACGATTCTATTTTCTCCACGTTACAATGAGGATGGGTTAGAACAAATTCCAATTCTTTAATAAGATGCTCATCAAACAATCTAAAACTCCTTTCTATAAGTTCTCCTTTCTACACACTCATATCAATTTATTAAATAATATATATATTAATATACAACTATTAATCAAAAAAATGAAGGACTATTATTTCACCCTCTTTAGATGGCTACCTTTCTCTTTAAATATCCGTTTTTCGGATTTTTTCACAAGTTGGATTTCTAGCTGGGGAAATCCATATCGGTCTGAATTTTGTACCACATCATACTGCAGCCCATCGTACAAAATAAACGAGTTTCCGTCGAAGGATTCACCTTGCTGGATTTGTTCTAAAACATATTCAATAATTTCTCTTGAATAAGGTATTTCTGCTGTAATAGTAATTTCCGGTAGATTATAAAATAGCTGAATTCCTCTGGTTAATAATTTATATGGTTCATCAGTCACGGGATTATTGATTGTAATGATTTTTATTTCATCATTTGATGGGAAAACGATTTTTGCAAGCTTCTCTTCTGGGTAAATCTCAAATTGTATTATGTGACCATTGAACTTCCAGATCTGATTGATATCAAAATCAAGCGAGTACATTTTATCCAATATTGAATGAAATAACTCCTCGTAATTACTTGTTACATTATCTAAATAAATATCAGGATAACCATAATGGTGAAGTCCATGGGTCCGAACATATATAATATTTCCTGCTAAATCGGTAGTAGTAACAGGTCTGATTGAAGGATCAAAAAAATGATACATATATCACCTACTCCTCCCCAATAAATTTCATCTTATATAATTATAGTATCAACCTTCAGTTCCACAAAATATTTTCAAGAACCTCTGTATTTATTTATTTGAGTTGGGTACAATGTACTAGATAGTTAATCTTTTTGTACTGTAATAACATTGGTTTTGAGGAAATATACACCCTTTGATTACGCTAATAGATATATGTTATTTACTTATATTGTGTGTTAATATATATAATAGTAACTTGAAAGGCTCGGTGAAATAATAATGACCTTTTCCTTTGATTTATCGTCACAATTAAAGCCTTATTTAGAAACAATGATTTCCAACTTACCCAATGCTCCAAAATTAGTTATGCAATCATTGTCAAAAAAGGATTACAACAAAGAAGATTTATCGCTTGAAAGCAGAGTCCGCCGCGGAGAACTCAACTATGCTTTAATTTGGATTGAAGCGCTTGGTTTTGTACAGTATAATGCTAGTGGTCGTCAAAAACTTTATAGTCTTACACCATTGGGTATCAAGGTATATGAAGAATTCAACGATTTGTTTCACACTCTAAACGAAGAGCAATAAAGAGTAGCAGACGGATTACTCCGTCTTGCTACTCTTTTTTTCATTGCGGGATATTTGAGCATCGTTTTTGATTTGCTGCGCTAGTTTTAATGCCTTGTCGTCTATGCTTGCCGGTCTAAAGGTTACTCCTCGTGGTGATACTATACTCCCGCCCTCTTCCCCATTTGATGTATTTTCAACAGGATGGCTACTATTGTTTACTGAATCCTGTTCATCCCATAGAGGGCTTCGAACTGTTGTAGGCTCATTAATTTCTGTCTTGGTCTCAATTTCACGAGCATTTGTATGAAGTTCTTTGCGATGTTGAGCTTTCTTCTTAATATTTTCCAATTTATCATTATTATCCTTCGTTTTTATATCATCCATTTCCCCCTCCCTTTTTTCATTTTCAACCTTTATAGTTTCTTGGACATCTTCAATCTCTTCATTAATTTCATCTTCTCCCTTAACCTCGAGTGGAGTGAACAATACTTTCGGAAGCGGGTAGATTAATCCAATGACAGGGTCTAATCTGACATTATTATGTACTCCTCTAAAGAGACATTCCGCCGGATCCCCGGTTTCCGGATTATAACCCTTTAGGCTAAGAATTTCTTTCGGCATAACCGTAAACCTTTTCTCTTCTTTGATTTGGGTTTTAAACCCTGTTGTAGACATTTCATCTGTTCCACTACTCTGGCCAATCTTATATTCCTCTCCTATCATCTCTGAATAGTATTTTGCATCATTTGGATCGAGACCAGCCATTATAAACTTCTGGACAGCATTCTGTTTTACCATTGCGCCTAGCCGCTTACTTACATCATCGAGTTGTTCATTACCCTGATGGATTACATTTACAAATACTTCAAACTCCCTTGCCATTTCCATGAATGTTGAGAATTCTTCATCCGCAAACATTTCAACTTCATCAATAGTCAATTGATGTGGCCGTACATTGCCATCCATATTTCTTCTGAACGTACTCGCACGCATAAGATTTAGAAATAAACGCCCTGCAGTATATGTTAGAGTTTGAAGTGTTCCATACGCTCCATTGAAAAGGATGATTTCTCCATTCTTCATTGCTTCATCTATGCTGAAAGTTGACTTTCCACAGAACATCTTTTGAATATATTTGTTCGACGTCAATTCAGAAAGATAATCATACAAGTTTGAATATGTCTGCATTGCATGCTCTTGCATTTTTGGGGATCCAGCCATATTACGCGTATATTCTCTAAGCAATGCAACTTGGCCCTCTTTACCAAGCAGAGTTATTTCGTGAAGCACTTCTACTCTAAAATCATCATTGATGGGTTGAATCAATCTGTCTAGTTCATTGTATGTTACTTCATTTCCGTAAACTAACTTTAAAGCTTTAACCCCGACACGAAAGAGCTGTGTGGCGCGGCTTTTAAAGTAAATTTGTGCATCTGGACCTAGATATGCATGAAATGCTGCAACATTTCGCTCGATCATCGGTTCAATATCTTCACTCTCTGGGACAAAAAACGGATTAAGACAATCTGAATTAACAATTAATGGATCCAACCTATAATATTTTCTTCCGATACGATCCAAAAAATTAGCCATTCGTTTTATCAAACTTCCTTTAGGATCTATAACTGTGCTTCCGATGTAATCATTTAAAAGATCCTGTGTAATTAAGTTGGTTGCAAATAAGGTTTTACCGGCACCCGTTCCGGCAATTATTTGCCCGTGTTGTGCCCTGTCGGAACGGTTTAGCTTCATGAGTTGACTTTGCCTTTCTTTCGTTGGACGAGTATAAAAGAGTTCTAATTCACATTGCTCCGAATAGTATCTGAGATGGCTTAAGCAGCCAGGTGTATTTAAATCAATACTGTCTAGCTCATTAATTTCTTCCCAAGAAAATTTGTTCTCCGGTTTCTCCTCTCCCCTCTCCATCTCATTATGACTATTAGAAGTTTTCTTGTGATCCTTTCGAGGTTTATTTTCTTCAGCTGCAGCAGACAGTTTACTGAATATTGTTGAACTGACTCTAATACGCAAGGTGTAATATAAAGTAGTAAAAATGGTTAAGATGAATAGTACAAGAGCAATCAAAAGCCCTATTTTTCTATCCGTATAAGCAAGTATCAATTGACCGATTGCAAGAATGCTTAGTGCATTGAGAAAGGTCTGAACAAGAGGTTTAGCATACTGATTTTGATATAGAGCCGGACACGAATATATCGAGTGACCCAAAAAACATGCTAGTATGATCGGAATTGCTCTAAATACTACTGGATCGTCTACTCCATAAATTACATCCTGGTATTTACCAACCAACCATAAAAAAATAAATAAGAGCAGGATTAATAGTGAAAAAGCTTGGATGTTCCAGATAGCATTCTTGTTAGCAGGGTCTAATGTAAACCTCCGGATTGCAATGTAAATATTCTTGAAAATAAAAGCCACCATATGCCCTATTGCTGAGAATATTCCGCCGATTACCATTCCTATATACTTCAATATGACACCACCTTGATTCATGTATATTATTTAATTAATATATTACAATAAATAAGCCATAAATCTACCATACATTTCTATAATTCTTTTAAGTTGATCGGGAATTATCGAAAACCTTTTAGTCTCCTTGGACTAATGTAGCTCTCTCCCTTACGCTGGGATATCTCCTACCATGATGTAGACCCTCTCCCACTGTCCAAAACACCCCTCCAATTGTGTGAGAGAGCCCCTCCATGTATAAATGTATGCTTTTATACTTTAATTTGTAGAAGTGTTATTAGTATATGGATACATCTCTCATTATATAGATATACACATCTTATCTCTAATGAATCTATCTCTATTAGTATTAATATATACGTCTCTCTTACTAATGGAGATATATACATGTGACCATCATGGTCTTCCCGATTCTATGGGAGTCGTATATAATTCTAGTAAGAGAAGCATATTGCAGCGCATAGATACATCTCTCAATAAATTTGGAGAGGGTCTCCAATAAGAAGGGAGGGTTATTGTGAACGAAAATGTCTTTGAAAAGGCCTACACGATCAAGGAATTCAGCGATGCTACCGGAGTCCCCCAAAACACTCTCCGGAATTGGGAAGAGAAGCTTGGGGATGCCTTTATGGTTCCCAGAGATCCGCATGACAACCGTTTTTACACTGACAGACACCTAGAATTAGTGCGGTTAATTCAAAAGTGGCGGGACTCAGAATACGAATTAAGCTTCACCCAGATAAAGCAGATGCTTCTCCATATGAATGCAGCTGGCTCTACCACCGGTATGTTTATGCCTCCAAGTGGGGGGGAAGAGGGTTCCAATTCACTTGTATCTGTCTCCCAGTCGAACTCCCAATCCTTACAACTACAAGAAGTTCAGCAACTTGTAGTAGACATGGAAGCACGAATGCAACAATTTTTTGGACATCTTGATCAAGTCTTAGTGAAACACGCTGAGACTACACAAGAATTCGTACGAAACGAAATCGAAACACTAAAAAATAGCCAGGCTAGTCGTGATGAAAGTTTAATTCAACAAATCGAATCAAAATTTCATGAAAAAATCCAAGAAGAACATAAAGAAATTGTTTCTAATGTAAATTCAATGAAAGACGAGTTTAAATCCCAGGTAGAAACTACAACAGCAAATAGCAAACAACAGTTAGAGGAGCTTATGGCAACCTCCAAGAGCCAGCTCCAACAGCAGTTGGAGGAGAATATGAAGAAATGGGCAGTAATCTCCCGAGAAGATTTAGAGAACTCAAATAGAAAAAAGAGGAAAGGCTTCCTTGGATTATTCGGACGTGGAGATTAGAAGAACCAGAAAAGCGCAGCGTAACGCAGCGCTTTTTTTATGGCCAAAAATCACGTAACGACGGCCTTTTTTTAGAGCAGAGGGCACTCGTTGAAAATTAACGACGCGTTACGCGTCGTTAATTTGAGGATAAAAGAATCCCCTCTCAATGAGAGGGGAGAAGGGATCAGAGCATAAAATCATCATCGTCTTTTGCATTGGATTTGCTGCCGGTATCTCCAAAGAGATCAAACTCACTATTAACTGGTTCCTTAGTCGTTGCTACCTCGTTTTTAGCAATTGTTTTGAATGCTGAAAGATCTAAGGCAGTCTTATTCTTGCGTTCATTCTTCTTCAATTCTAATTCTTGCTCTTCTCGGTCAATCTCTTCTAGCATCTTGGCGATCCGATCAGGCAGTGCGGAGCATACGACACCTGTGTAAAGAATGGCTTTGTTTCGCTCGCCCTCATTATGTTTCCCACGGCTTGTAATCGTTCCCCAATTACTATTGTCAATTAAGCCAGAATGGGGTTTCTCTGCATTAGCAATGAAGCGGCCGAACCGTTCTTCTAATGTTCTGAATTCAGAATCCGAAATAATCGGGTTCTTGTGTTTAGGATGAATAACAGCAACGAAACCATTAACAGCATCTAATTCATAATCAAAGTCATTTGCTGTTGGGGATTCTCTAAAACTCTTTTCGATAATCGAAGTTAAGCTATTCACTTCAAGAGAATCATCTTCGTATATATAGCATTTTCCTGATGAATAGTAGCCTGGAGTACTTAATACATCAAGCAGTTCATCCTCGTCAAAGGTCTTGCTTGAAGGGAGAGAGGTCAAAAAAGCTACTTCGGTTAATAAAGCTGCGAGAGTACTATTACCGTAATCTGTCCATTCCAACCTCGTTTCTGTATCACTAAAAATACCCTCAGTCATTGTAAATAGCTTCTCGTTATCCACGATTGTCACGGATCCACATGCATTTCTCTTAATCAATTCATCAATGTGTGACAATCCCCAGCGAGCATTCTTTTTAATTCCTCGTTTTTCCCATGATCCCGGTACTGACACAATAGCACCAAACGATGGTTTACCATTAAAGGGTTTTCGTACTCTACTCAAGTTACTTAGAATGATAGGGGCTGCGGCATTTCCCGTTCCTCCGCCCATGCCTGCAATAACAAATACAAAATCCGCATCAACTACATCAGAATTACTGAGTAGTGATAACACCTTATCTCGGTTATCCTTAATTGCTGCCTGTCCACGCTCAATATCCTTAACCGCCCCATTGTAGCCATCCAACTTAATGATATTCTGAATGATTTTAAGGTCAGAGAGGTCAGATTCAGAGGTGTTTAGAGCATATACATCGTGCCCTAGACGAGCGAGCTCATCCCCTTGACGGCCACCAAACTGTCCGCATGAAATAAAGCAAAACTTTAGCTTTTTCTTATTCCCATCATCCCGGCGCATAAACCCCTCAAGTGTAATAAAACCAAGATTCATTTCCATAACTTACTCCTCCTTGTTTGGGTTGAGTTTACTATTACGCAAGTACACTGCTAACTGCTTGCCTCTGATTTCGTCTGGAACGTACTTCTTTTGCCGGCGATCGAGTGGAGAGGGGTCAACATTTACAAACCCATTCGTCTCTAAAAGAAGAAGAGCTTTTTCAACGAGATACCGATCCCCAATTTTGCTTACAAGATGTGTCCAGGTAATTCCTCCATCAGCTCTGTGATTCCATATCTCAGCAAAAACACTTGTCATTTCTCGTGGAATCCTTCCTGCGATAAACTCCAAAACTTCCGTGGGATATTGAAGGTCTTGATCATTCAATTTCAATCACCCCTTTCACGCAACGTAACGATGCGTTATTCCACTCAATCAATCCAGATTAGCGTTAAATCAGGATACATTAACGCTGCGTTACGATGCACTAAATAGTTGAATGAAGAGATTATTCACGTTGCTTTACGCGTCGTTAATTATGTAATTCGGTATTGAAGGTCTTGTTTCCTGCATATCATCTAGTTTTATATAACCTAAAACCGAAGAGTTAACGATGCGTTACGCTACGTTATTATTATTTAGCAGGATATTGTTTCCTGTCAAGTTTATAGGGAGTTATTTTTCTTTCTGGAGACCCTCATTTGAGAGATTGAAATTATCGAATGGGTTCAATTACTATATTGTTGACGAGTGGGAATTAGTCTAGAAGGGGGGCCCAAGAGAATGACCTTTTTTTATATTTGATTGATTCATACATCGTGTTTATGACGTTTCCTTCATCGATCCTTTTATCAAGTTACAAGCTGTTCACCCATTAGTTCTTTTATCTATATTTCCACCACACTCTTCATTTAATGCTAAAACGTCTATATTTTTGCTGCATTATCATGTATAGTGCATGTTTATTGTTCCTAGTAATCCCCGACTAATACCCTAAAAAGGGTAAATTCAACCCAAACCCATTCATGGGTTTTGAAGGAGATGAGGTATAATGGCTGACCAGGGGAAATTTGATCGTAATGATCAAGCAGAAGAGGGAGGTAGAAAACGCAAAAGAGGCGCGAACGATTATTCTATAGGCGAAGCAATTGACCTCTTGAATGAAAGAGAGTGGCGCTTATTGGTAGACCTCTACAAATGTAGATGTATACCACAATCAGTTGTCGTCACAACATACTTTTTGGACTCGCCAGACTTGTACTATGAAGAGTATGAAAGTGTAGATAATCATGCCAAGGCTGCTTTCGAGGAAAAGAATAGAAAGAGAGCTGTTCTAAAAGCACGTCGAACATTCAAGCGATTAAAGGATCGTGGTTTGGTTGAAGGAACCTCAATAATTCCAGATGCTGTAGATTTACCAGTGGCCCGAAGAGGAAGGGTAACTGGGGAGACTTGGTACTATCTCTCGCAGAGGGGATTACGAGTTATCGAAAAAAGATTAGAAATACCTGATGATTCAAAATTATCTAAAGTTGAAGTGGATATGGAACGGGCGAAGAAAGAGCACTACTGGGAACTCGGCAAAATATATCTCGATTTGAGATATCGTTGGATGGTAAGTTTCAATGATCTGAAGCAGTTTATTGATTGGGATTGGTATCCATCTGAAAGTGTATGGGGAGACAATGGGGTGATAGAGGTGCGTCCGGATGCTATTTTGCGAATAGGGGAACAGTTGTTTTGTATCGAGTTAGACCGCTCGACAGAACCAATTCAGAGATCTCCATTCCATACTGAACAGGTATCCATACAAAAAAAACTAGAGAGATATAGGGATGTTATAAAAGCTTCGACAAATACTATTATTCGGAATTCCATTATTGCGTTTGTAATTCCAGATGCAGTCTATAAAACAAGACTACTTAATATTGGAAAAGCTGCTGATAAAGTTTTTGGTATAAACCATCGCGTACTAATAGGTCGAAATATTGAAGATATTTTAATAGCATACTCGGACCTTGCAGGAACATCCAACAATGAGTAGAGGGGGAGACCTTTACATTTTAGAGAAAATCCCACTCCAATTGTTGTATATTAATTAATATACTTATGTGTTATTATATTGATTAATTAATATATAAGTATCGGAGGTGATTATTTGAGCAAAAACAAAAAGGTGGTCTTGGTAAGTGTTGGTGTTCTATTACTCTTGATTGCCTCAGTAATTCTATTTCGGAGCCCCACCAAAGAAACCATACCGGAACCAACTTCTCAAGAAGTACATACAGAAGTTAGTGATCCTGTTGGATCAACAACTCACTCAGGCGAATACCAAGAATCCCATGAGAGAGTGGCTAAGGTAATTGATGATGCGAAACATGCCATTTCAGAGAGAGCACCAGGCTGGTGGGACAAAATTGAATCATGGTGGGGGTGGTTCCTAGGATTTAAGACAGAGCATGCCATTATCATTGCACTTGTCGCGTTCTTCTTAATTGGAATCGTCTTTAATCCAAAGAATCGTGATCAATCCCGACATCGATAGGAGGTGAAACAAAATTGGGACTGTTTACGAAGAAGAAAAAGAAAGATGAAGTGAATGATTCTTCACCAACGAAAGAATCCGAAGGACAAGCACCTGAAAAGAAGAAAACCGATAAGTCGATTAAGGAACGTGCACCAAAATCTAGAACCGGCTTAAAACTGCTCAGAACATGCGTCTGGGTTTTCATGTGCTTCATAATTTTTAAGGGCTGCATGTCGTTTGTCCAAGGGACTCGAGTAATTAACCAAACCGTTATAAACGGGAATACGGCTCCGATCATCGAAGAAAAGGTAAAAGGTTTCGCAGCGGACTTTGCAGCTGAATACTTCACCTGGAACACAGGCAACTTCTCTGAACGATCAACACGATTATCCGGATTCATATCTGGCATAGATTCCGATGCTGGTATTAAGGCGCTCGACATCAAAGGCTCGAGTCGAGTTCTTTCAACTGAAGTTTTCGATACAAAAAAACTAAGCGATAACCAAGTTGAGGTTACGGTGATGGTCCGTAGAGAAGTTGAACCTCTTATGGACCAAACCGCATCGCAGACTCCACAATCGAAAGATGATTCTACTCAAGAGGACGCGATCATACCATTGCCGGAAAATGAGAAATCAATTAAGAAGGTTTACATGGTAGTTCCTGTAACACTGGTTGAAGAAGGTATGGTAATCCGATCATATCCGCGGTTTGTCTCCGAGATGCCCAAGGCGGAATCCGTCGAAGCGGCATCGAACGGTCCTTCAATCTCTGATACTAGCACCATTGCTTTAGCAAAAGAACTAACCAGCAGCTTTCTTAATGCGTGGTATGAGGGAAACATTAGTCAGCTTCGATATTTTTACTCTAATGCAGACGATGCTCCCAAATCCCTAAATAAATCCGCCTTTGACTTTGATCGTGTCGAGAGCCTAAACATGTATAGAAATGAATCACAAAGTGGAGTAATGAAAATTCTGGCAACAGTCATAGTGAAAAGTGATATTGGAGAATCATTCACCAATGCATGGTCTTTCGAAGTAATTGAAAAAGATGGGCGCCTCTACATGCTTGATACTGCTCAAGAGGAAGACATTATCGGAACTGAAAATCAAGAACTGACGTCCGATCCGCAGCAGACAACGGATGAGGAAAACCCAGACCAACCCGCTTCCAATAATCAAGAATAACGAAGGGATGCTTTGATAAATGAGAAAATTAAATAAGGATCTGGTGATCCGCACCACATTGCTCTCGATAGCATTAATGTTAATGGCCACGCCGGCATTTGCTAGTGGCCCTGGACAAAAATTGGGGACTTGGCTTACATCAAATATTGGTGCAGTGATACCAGGAATCCTAATCACAATTGGTGCTTATCACATGATAAAGCGAGATTGGATGAAGCTCGTCAGTTTTATGGGAATCGCACTTATTGTGGCAGTACTGATGAACTGGGAAGACGTCAAAAAATTATCCAAATATTTCTTTGATGCAATCTTCGGGGGCATTTAATGAGCGAAAAGCAATCTGAATCTCCTCGGGTGACCGTATCGAACTACTCGAAGATATGGACATGGGATTGGGTTATATATGCTTTTGAAGGTAAGAAGTTACCCGTTCCGGCGAACGTAAGAGCGATCGGCACATTCTTCGCTTGTTTAGTGTTTTGGTTTATCGTAGGAAAAATCTTATTTTTTATCCCACCGGCCTACACATATGCTGTTTTACCGTTCGTCTCAGCGTGGCTGATTATGAAGCAGAAGCTTGATGGTAAGGCTCCACACAAATGGCTGCTATCTATGATTTTCCATTGGATTAGACCGAAACACCTTAGGAGATACAAATCGATCCAGCACAATAAACGATATTCCTATGGCAGTAAAGTGGTGTATCGCACTCAAAGGGAGCGCGGGTAATCCGCGCTCCCTTTGTTAATAAGGAGGGTAGGACATTGAGCGTCGAAGCTACAAAAAAAGCGAACAAAATCAACATCGAGTTTCCTATCGCTTACTTTGAAGGGAACCTAATATTTAACCATAACAAGCAGGTCTGGGCCATTTATGAGCTAGATCCCTTCGTATATGACCATCAAAGTGACCAACAAAAAATAGACCGTTTGATAGCACAAACTTCATTTTTAAGCATGTTAACGGATCAATTCCATATACTCTGGCTACCTAAAGCCCATGATATTGCGAAACATCATGAACGCCTCAGGCAACGAAACTCCGGGCCGCTTAAAAAATGGGGAAACCGGTATGTAACCGGACTTGAAGAGTATTTGAGCGAAGCCTATGATACCTCGGAAGGATCCAACAACGCAGAGTATCGTCCATATATCATTGTCTACATCCCCAAAAACGGTGATAAGGACCTAGTAGAGCAAATTGAGACCGCGTATACCGAAGTAAAAAAATTGTTTCTTCATCCTAAACGTTTTTTCGAACATATCTCCGGTCTCAATGAACCAGAGATCTTTGAACATGAATTTCAAGCTTATATGGTAAAAGAGAGGCAAATATATGATAGGATTTCACGACGAGTAAAAGTAAAACGTGGCACTCCCGCTACTTCAGAATGGTTAATTAAACGCAATTTCTGGTGGGGAATATCCGATCCTGTATTACGTTCGACAAAAGAAAAACCCTGGTCACCAAAGAAAAGGAAAGGGAAGCGGGGTGGGCTCGATACGTTTTTGTATGATTCTAGGCAGATCATTACCTTAACCGAAGCCGAAATTGACTGTGGCACGCATCCCCGCCGACTACAAATTAGCCAGCCGCATAATGGAGAGGATCAATCTGTCTACCATACGTACCTAACCGTTTCTGAACTACCAGATAATATGGACATGCCTGGAAGTGAATGGCTCTACAGTGCCGCCACGCTCCCATTTCCAGTTCAAATGAGCATCAAAGTAGAAGTTTTGGAAGCGCCAGAGGCAATCAAGAAGCTCCTTAAGAAAAAGACTGATATCGATAACCAGGTAAAGAATGTACAGGAGGCTGGAGCTGCAGTTCCGATTGAACTCGCAGAAAAGCAAGAGAAGGCCCTGTACCTCGAAGATGAGTATAAAAAACGGAAAAACCCTACATTCATAACACATGTTACATTCGGTCTTTTCCATACCGATGTCAATTTGCTTAAGAGCAATGCAAAAATATTGCAGGATCATTTTCGAGATTTCGGTAACATTCACGTCGAAATGCCTGCCGGGGATCAATGGCTGCTCTTCAATGATTTTATCCCTGGATCACCTCGCTATGTCTCTGATTATATTCAACGAATCCCTCCAGAAACTCTGGCTTCAGGAATGTTTGGAGCGACTCAGCAGCTGGGAGACAACATCGGAGTTTATATCGGTACGACGGGAACATTACAACAGCCTGTTTATGTCGATCTTCGGCATGCAAGCCAAATTAACCGCTCACCTTCCTTCACCATCAGTGGGACATTAGGTGGCGGTAAATCGGTTTTGCTTAATCTGTTAGGTTATATCAATGCGGCCTGTGGGGGAAAAACTTTGATCTTTGACCCCAAAGGCGAGCGATCCCATTGGCCAGAAATGCTCCCAGAACTAAAGGGGCAGATCCAGGTAGCTACCTTATCCGCTTCTCATGAAGACCAGGGAAAACTCGATCCTTTCGTGATGTTGCACAACATCGAAGACGCCAAAGAGGCAGCGATGGACATCCTATCTTATCTAGCCTCTGTGAAAAGTGACCGGGTTGAATATAGTTATATTTCTCAAGCTGTGACAAGAGTAGCATCTGAACCGAATCCGTATCTGAAAAAATGTATTGATGTTCTTCGTGAAATGGGAGAGACAAGACAGCCTGCAGCTGTTGTTGCTGAAGTTCTCGATAGTTTCAGTGACTTGTCATTTGCGAAGTTACTCTTTGGCAATGGAGAGCAAAAAACCATTAACCTGGACTATGCAATGAATATCTTACAGGTCCAAAATCTTAAGATGCCTCCAGTCGAAAAACCTCCAGAGAACTATTCACTGGTTGAGAAAATGTCCGTTGCTACTATGTATTCGATCGGCCGTTTCATGGATACCTTTATTTATTTTGATCGTTCGGTTTTCACGTTAGCCGAAATGGATGAAGCCTGGGCGATCCTACGGACTCAAATCGGTAAAGAAATGGCAGACCGAGTCATCCGTACAGGCCGTTCCCTAAATGGGGGGCTTGGAATTGCAACACAGAATCCTACCGATGTAGCCGGAGATCTTGCAGGGAACATAGGAATGAAGTTTGCCTTCCGTGACTCTGATACAACAAAGATTAAAAATACACTCTCCTATTACGGACTGGAACACACCCAAGAAAATATTGACCTTATTAAAAATCTTGATAATGGTCAATGTCTCATGCAAGACATCTACGGCCGTATAGGCGTACTTACAGTCGATGTTGTGTTTCAACGACTATTTGACTGTTTTGATACTCGTCCGCCAGAGGAAGAGAGTTCTGATCAAGAAGAAGAAAGTGAGTTCTCGATTCTGGAGAAGTTCCAAGAACATTACGAGCAGTTTTCTGCAGCGGGTGATGTAGGAGGGGAGCTTGATGAAGAATATCCAGACGAAGATTAGTCGACTCAAAATTAAGAAACCTCTTGTACTGCTTGGTATAGTCGTCTGTTTTCTATTGATTCTTGTTCTTCCTACCGTAGTAGAAGCGTCATCCATTGATGAAATGGTTCCTTCCGACAACAATAAAGAAGCTATTTACAACAAGTATGGGGCCACAAATTATTCATTTCAGACGCTTCTACCTGAGCGATCCTTTTGGCAAATCGGCCAGAAAGCATCGGACGGAATTGTAAGAGTCTATGATCATATTCTAAGCTTCTTCTTTCTCGTCCTTGTTCAGATCACGCGACTATTTACGTTCTTAGCTCATCAAGCATTTACGTTTTCTTTCATGGATCAGCTGATTGATGCCATTGAAAGCATTATTCAAAACATAACCGGAGTGAATGACGGTTTATTAGGAAACGGTTTATGGGGAAGTCTGTTCGGAATTTTTGCGTCCATTACGGTCCTATATATTTTGTTCAATATGATTCGTGGGCGTTATATGGACGGTTACCAATCCGCTGTTGGTTTTATAATGGCTGTCGTTATTTGCCTTGGGTTCTTTTCAAATGCTGGCACGATTATCAAATCCTTTAACAGTATTGGAAACGAAATGGGGGGATTGGTATATTCACTCCTTGCCAAAGCAACGGGACTCAATATGGACCCCAATGCCGGCGTTGGTATAATCTCCGAACAAGTATGGAATGAGCTGGTTGTCCGACCATATAGTATGCTTCAGTTTGATGATTCGGAGCTTCGAAAAAAAGACCCTCAGATGCTTAATGAGGTACTCGCTACGGCGCCTTTTTCGGAGGAACGTGAAGCGATTTTGCAGAAAGCGCAAAGTAAGTACCCAGCAATTGGTCGTGAGAGACCTTATGAACAAATGCTTATCCTTGTCTGCTACTATATATTTTCAATATTTACGCTAGGGTTATTCACCTTCTGGGCAATTCTTTCTGTTTTCTATCGTGTGAAACTACTGATTCATGCCGGCGTAATGGCCGTAACATTACTTGTCACTCTTCTTCCAGGTCGAGAAGCGGGATTCAACTCCATGAAGCAGCAGTTTATCAAGTTAATCGGTCTTTGTGTTATGACCACCTTTGTGATGTTCTTCCTTAGTTTATCCCTTGTATTTGGACATCAATCCTATGATGTAGTCTATCAAGCGGGAGCCGGCTGGTTTACTGCAATGATCGTAGAAGCTATCGTAGTTGTCGTGGTGTTCAAATACCGTAACGAGATTGGGGATGTCTTTAGTAAAGCTGCAGGTCATATCCCAATGCCAGCTCGCGCCAAATCTACAGTTGTTGACGCATTGCAGCGTAATGTAACAAGAACCTTGTACAGTAATGCGACGGGTAAAATTAGCAGTATGTTCAATCGCAAGGAACATGAAGGGGTTCCTAGTACATTTAAACCGGCTGCACTCAGTACTGCTGATAATAACATCAATGATGCTACCACTGCGAGCATGGTGCTCCGATACCAGAGGGAGAAGAAGGCTGCCGAGCAGCTATCTAACGATACTGGCGGCCAGCCTCAATACTCGCCATTCGTGCAAAAAGTAAATGAAAACCTACAAAATGGAAGCAAAAATCCATTTCGTGGCCTGGACAAGGAATGGAAGGAAGAAAAGACTCGGTTATCGTCTGTCAAAGCTGATGGCGGGGATATGCGAAATGCAATCCTTATGCAGGGCGTGAATGAGGACATGAATGACCAAGAGGTTGCAGCAACCTTGTATTCAAATGAAAATGCGATCCGAGAGGCAAGTACTTTCATGGTTAACCGCCCTAAACATGCTGTGAACCAAATGAATAGAGCAAAAACACTTAATCGAAACCGAAAGCTGGAGACCGCGGTGGACGATTTTGTCATGGTCCAACTTTTCCAACGCTACAAAACCGAGTACAAACAAGCCGTAGATACTTCTATCGAAACTGGCGAGCCGGTGCGTCATACAGATTTTGTTAAGAACATGGATGATGGATTCAAGAAAGCAGGCCTTAATACGACCAATAAAGTGAATACCACTATGCTGTCCAGGAAAGGCCGAATTTCAGTCGCTACACATTTTCAATCCATCCCTGAATACGGAACTCAAAAAGAGAAGCTGCTGAAAGCGAACGAGTCGTTCAGAAAGGTTGCTGTGCAAAATGGTGGGATCCCAGAAACACCTAAGTTTCAGCCTCATCCGTTACAGAATCCCGCAACCATTATAAAGAGCATGCCCCCGCTTCCTTCAGCTCAAATCAGAACTGGAGGAAAGATGGATTATGCTACGCAGATTAAGCTTCCTACTTCAATCACGGCTACACCTGTGACCGAACCAAAGTTGACCGTAAACAACGTGAAGTTCAGCAACCCGGCTCTCAAGAACAAAATTGAAACTTCACGGGCAAACCTCAAAAACAACATAACAACGGAAGACTTACAAGACATGCGGTTAGAAATCGACACCAACGCGAAAACAGCAGTCGTTATGAACCTAAGAAATAAGGTCTCCGGTGAAGTATCAGGTGGACTAGATGATATGCAAGCCTCCCTTGAAATCATGAAAAAGGCTCGCGGTCAATTAAATCGTGCGGAAGTGACGACAGCGAACCGGAGTATGGAAAAGTCAGTAGCCAATAAAGCCCAGAGCGGTAGAAAGCAGACCAGGGCTTATAGACAGCTTGACTAATTGGGGGAAAAAATTATCATGCAAGATTCTAAAGCTCTCATTGGCGATATCGTAAGTGGTAGATTAAACAAGGAGAACATGAAACAACGTCTCAAAGGCGAAGTCAAGCGGCGAATACTCAATAAAGCAATGCCTTTGCTTATTAAAAACCCTATATTCTGGATTATTCTCGCAGTCCTATTAGGTGTGCTCGCCTTTTTTATGATAATCGCTACGTTAGTCTCATCAACAACGGTAGTAGCTTCATCAGCATTTATAACTGAAAGAGTTGTTCCTCCTCAAATTTATTATCGTGATTTAGATAGAATACTAACAAGTGAGTTTGGGGAGCGAACAGATCCGGTCTTTGGAACAAAAGCCTTTCACAAGGGAATTGATTTTGGTTTACCTGTCGGAACACCGATCATCAGCTCGTTTGATGGTATTGTAACAACGGTAAGCTATCCATCTAGAAACTCATCGGAAAGCAATTACAATGCCGGCATATACGTGGCGATAAAAAGTTCAGATTCTGAACTAGCAACAACTACAAGGTATCTTCATTTGAGTGAGGCATTCGTCGAGCCCGGACAAGCTGTTCGCCGCGGGGAGATTATTGGTCTTTCGGGTAATACTGGGAAGTCTACCGGCCCTCATCTACACTACGAATGGATCCCGGATGGTGAGGAGCCAGTAGATCCTACCCCATTCATAATGTTGATGTCTAAGGCAACGGATACAGCCAGTAAAGAAGCATTCAAACTATTCAATAAGGTGAAGTGGACGAAGGAAAGCGGGGATTATGACTTTTTTTCAGACAAAATGATGTATTTAAGTGGTGTATATATGGAATTTCCCGCTCCGCCATTTAGTGATATTGGAACTGTGACGATACGGAATGTGCATTCTGGAACAAGTGATTCACGAACAGGTGAGGGGACGGATACTGAAACGCCGGAGGAAGCCCCCATAGTCACGGTCCCTCCAAACTTGGGTTCTTTGACACATCCCTTTTTCATGCAGTACGCTGCTGCCGCCCAGGCTGAAGAGCGGCGAAGCGGGGTTCCTGCAAGTATTACGCTTGCTCAAGCCGCGCTCGAGTCCGGATATGGGAATCGAAGTATTTGCAATAACGTTTTTGGTATTAAGGCACAGAAAGGGTATACCGGTCCAACTTGTTCAGCTCAAACTAAAGAAGAGTACGGCGGCAAAATCGTAACAATCATCGCATCATTTCGTGCCTATTCTAGTGTAGAGCAATCCTTCGCCGATCATTCCGCATTTCTTTTAAGAAACTCGCGCTATCGTTTTGCCTTAGCTCAAGACAATCCTTACGCCTTTGCAAACGAGTTACAGCGTGCCGGTTATGCTACAGATAGTCAGTATGCCAATAAGTTAAAGAGCATCATGCGAAGTCAAAACCTCATATCCCTTGACGCCAATGGAGGAATCGATCCAGCAACGGGACAGCCGTTTAACGATGTAGCATTTGTTGGCGGAGGTAGTGGGGGAGGAAGCAGCGGAGGCGTAGGTGGCGATGGTAACGTAACCCTTGTTTTCGGCATCCAGCAATATTTTGGCTACTATGCGAAGCAGGTGCATCGATCCACATCTACGGTTACTGACCCCAAAACGGGGAAAACCGAAACAACTGAAGTAGTTACTCGAACGGATTTAATCGATCCAACCTTTAATAAGCCGATAATAAATTCGGTTAATTACAACAATGTGGTAAACTATGGTAGTTACGGTGAGACTGAATCTCCTGATCTGTATGTAAAAGATCTGCCAGCCGCCATCATAGTAACTCTTTCAAGCGGTACCGATGAGGACCTATTCGTTTCTCACGTCCAATACGTTAGGGGGACATACTAATGAATGCACTTTTAGCTAAACAGCTGCATACCGAAACATATTTTATGTTGAATTTAGAAATCACCTTCACCGGTTTAAGACAATGGTTCCTCATGGCTGGAGAACAATACGACGATGTGCTCCTCTTTCAAGCCGTCCTGATGCCTGAAAAAGCAGCACCTGAAAAGAAAGCTGAATTTGCCCAACTGGTACTGTTCCGGCACGAAGATGTGTTTTTCCAGATGCACAGAGGATTGCCTACAGATGATCCGATCCATCAATTAATGCTACGGATATTAAACGTTCGCACTCTCTATGGGGAAGAAAATGCAGTGCTAGAGCTTTGGGAGACTTTAAACCGCGATCGGATGGAAGAGCAGCCGAAATACAGATCGATTCACGAATTCTTTAGTAGTTAATATCTGGGGCAATAGATAAGGCCAATACAGCCTTCCTATTGCCCCATTTCCTTTAATAGACTATAATTAAGGTATTACGATTAAATGGATTAATTTTCTTTGCTGCTATTTTTCAGCGAAGAGGGAGTATGTTGTCTTTATACGACAACACTAAATAATTGCCTTGATGCAAAAAGGACGGAGCAGACCTTGTATTGGTGTGCTTTATTTTTGCGTTCAGGGCTTTTTTTATTTCTATTTTTGAGAAGGGGGGTAATAGAGACGTGGATTAGTGCGCATTGTTCCCAGACAATCTGCTCAGAAATGAGCAATAAAACTGGGGGATTCATATGAATCTAACTCTACATCAGAGTAGGTGGGGGAGGTTCCCACTAAAGAATGAATGTTGGCATTCTTACCCTAATACTCCGACATGCCTGGTACATTTACTGGTACAAGGTATGAAGCTCGGTGAAGGCGCTGAAAACCAGACCTGAAAAGCGGTTAGGGAAGGTAAGCGGGGGGCCATAAAGTCACTATGCCTAATGCATTAGCGTGAATTCCTGTTTGACGGCTCGAAGTCTAAGACTCACCGAATAAAAGGGAGTCGCCCATTAACATGTGGGTCAATCGTAGAAGTACACTTAATCCTTGTACTTCTATACCACTTAAACTGAGTTGGTGATCCGCGTCCTCCAACAATGGACAAAAGATTGGTTGACGGGCTAGAGGGAGAGGCTAAGGTGAAAATGTAAGGCTACGATGTAGGGAACAATGGAAGTTCGGAAGAGGGTGTTAAGGGAAGTAAATCCCGATACCTCTAGATGTTAGGAAATGACCATCTAATCCGAATGGCGGCAGCCCGTAGTAGTCAGAGATGGGGAAAGCCCGTTACAAGGCGAAGGGGCATAGTCAGTTTTTATCTACATGATCACTCAATTTGTCGAGGAAGCCGTTGTGCGTACCTGACTAACGTCAACGATCTACAGGCCTCAAAGGAGGTGGTCACGTTGACTCAAAAATTCGACTATCCGAAGACAGAGCTAGAACTCCGGGACATACTAGACAAACTTTTCGCGGAAACAAGAGACAAGATTATTTCCAACGACCTACCGAGATTCAAGGGCTTGCTAGAAATTATATCATCAGAACCTAATATTTTATCTGCGATCCATAAAATCAAGGCCAATAAGGGTAGCCAAACTGCTGGGTCAGACGGGAAGAAAATGAGGGATTCAATTCTCGAAAGAGACTACCAAGAAATCATTCTTTTGGTTCGCGAAAATCTAACGAACTACTCTCCAAGACCTGTTAGAAGGGTTTGGATTCCCAAGCCGGGAAAAGAGGATAAGAGACCTCTTGGTATCCCAACAATTCTTGACCGAATCATCCAAGAATGTGTACGAGCAGTGATAGAACCTATTCTAGAAGCGCAGTTCTTCAGACATTCGTATGGGTTTCGTCCAATGCGTGACTCACACATGGCACTCGGTAAGATAACCAATACGGTACACACCACTGGTTATCACTGGATTATCGAAGGTGACATCAGCAAGTTTTTCGACAACGTAAACCACACCATATTGCTTAAAAAGCTTTGGCACATGGGGATACGGGATAGAAGAGTGCTGATGATTATCAAGTATATGTTAAAGGCCGGAATTATGGATGAACTCCAAGTCAATGACCTGGGAACTCCACAAGGAGGAATCATCTCACCACTACTCGCCAACGTATATCTTGATAAACTTGATCAATGGATCGTGAGGGAATGGGAAGAGAAGAAGACGAGACATCATTACAAACGCCATGACAAACGCATCGAGATGCTTCGTAAAAATTCAAATCTTAAACCTGCTTATCTTATAAGGTACGCTGATGATTGGGTTCTTATTACGAGCTCCAAGAGCAACGCCGAAAAATGGAAGAAGCGTATATCATACTATCTCGAAGTCAACCTCAAACTAAAATTATCTGAGGAAAAGACTTTGATAACCAATATACGCAAAAAGCCAATAAACTTCGTTGGATTTAACTACAAGGTAGTAAAAGGAAACTCCCTTACAGGATGGGTTCCTAGAATTAGACCCAACCCAGAAAGGCTAAAATCGAAGGTTTACGAGATATTAAACGATATTAAGAACCTTGGTAAAGGACATCCAAAGCAAACGGAATTCCATTATCAACTAGTTCGCAATTTAACCATCATAAACTCGAAGATTAGGGGAGTTATTCAATACTACCGGGTCGCAACATGGGTTCACATTGATCTCAGTAAATACGCACAACTACTAAGTAGAGCAGGGTATATGAAGTTAAGGAGATACGGAGGATCGTTAACTCCTGCAAATATGGTAGACAATCTCGTTTCTGTACACAGTCAGTACAAATCTAGAATCCCAAGTATACGGCATCAGAATATGACCGTCGGGCTGACGAATCTAAGATTTGCCACATGGCAACGTGCACCATTTAAGAAACAAGAGGAAACTCCGTATTCAAAGGAAGGTAGGAAAATCTACTACGAACGTACTCAAAAGAAACCCTTACAAGTACGAGCGGATGAACTTCTGAGTATATCACTCCTGAATCTGATTGGTACACATCTGACCAATACCAGATACAATTTCGAATACTTCATGAATCGCCCTTATGCGTTTAATCGAGATAAAGGGAAGTGTCGTATTTGTGGAAGATTAGTTGAGCCATACAATGTCCACATACACCACACCAATCCCAACCTAGAACTATCCCATGTTAACCGTGTAAATAATTTAGCCACACTACATGAGGAGTGCCACAGGATGATACACTCATCCTCCAACTTCGAACATTTAGGTGGCCGAATCTGGAGAAAAATTCTGTACTTTAGAGAAATATTGAGCGAGATGTAGATAAGGATCTGATGGAGCGCCGTGTGCGGTGAAAGTCGCATGCACGGTGTGAAGCGGGGGAAAAGGGTGCCATAACGGGTAATGCCGATGCCGTCCCTTACCTATCGCTACCCATAAGGAAAACTGGCCACATGAATTAGAGTGTTTCCGGAAGGCCGTGAACGGAAGTGTCGATGGATACATCATGGAAATCGCCGATCATTATTTAAATGATCGTCTCGAAAATGAGGAGTACGAAGATCGTACATACACACAAATCGATATCGCCGTTGCGATCTTTAACGGGAAAATAATTGAAGGATATTCGAGCGAAGACAATCGAAAAAGGCCATCCCGCTCCATGAAACTAGTTACCCCAAGCCGTTTAATTCTCGGTAAGGATCTTCAGGGGAATTGGTTTATCATTGTAGTTGGATTACTTTCGAGCAAGCATTTCAGGGTGATTACTTGTTACCCACCTGGAAGGCGTTATCTTCCTTATATCGAGACTGATTAATCACCAATTTTTTTGGGGAAATCAAGTTCCGTGATACAATAAGGTCAGAAGGAGGCGTTGTGTATGACGACTCATTGTGACCGTTGCAAAGGGGAGTACGTAAATATGTTAACCACAAAGTCCCAAGTTTTTGAAGGTGGTAAGTTAACCGTATCCGACATTCCCGCTAGGAAATGCCAATGTGAAGTATTGACACAGGTTCCTGATGGTGTAATTGTCGATGGTTATAAGATGCTGCTAGAGAAACATGGAATTATCGGTGATGTAACGGTTTCGTTGGCCAAGCTCAAGGAGCATTTTACACCAATGGATTTTATCAACCCGCACATCAGCACGTGACCTGGAGACATAAAAAGAAAAGTCCCGAGTAGAGTCTAACGTTGAAAAAGCGTGATTCTCTCGGGGCTTTTTTTATTTATAAGATCATAAAAACGAAGGGTTTGATTCTAGTGCCGACTAAAAGTACAGATAAGACCAAAGTGTTGTTAATCGTTTGCTATGTCATCGGGATATGCCTGACGATAGACCGATTGATTTTTGGGTAACGATCCATCGTGAAAGGGGTTAATAGACATGAATGTATTTCAGTACCGATTTAATGGGGGGACGCTGATTGTCACGAACATTCGTGATGAAGATGCCAACTTCATGCAGACGATCGAGAAATACATCGATCTTCTCAATCAGTACAAGGTATACGGTACCGTTGAAGTTACTTTGGGAAATCTGAGACGAAGACTCAATTCAAAGTTAACTTCAATTGCCTAATGCAAACCAAACAAGGCGATAAAGAGAGCGACGACTTAATACGCTCTTTTTTTGTTGCCAAAAGGAGGCCATAAAGATGATTAAAAAGGTTTCGATTCAGCTTAACCGAAGCCTGATTTGCGGTGGGGTAGCAGTCGTTGAGAAGAATGGCATCGATGCTTGTATTTTCTTCGATGTTGTCAAATCCACCCCCATCAAAGTAATTGTCGGCAACCGTGGTAAAGAAGTGCCTGAACATGAAGCAGATGAATACGAACATGCCCTTCTGGAACTGTTCGTAAGACATAATGTACCGCTTCAAATTGGCACATATTCTGTTTACAACGACGTGCTATAGAGAGGAGTAATAGAGTTGCGATTATCCAGCCGTAAACCCATCTGTCTGCTCATGAATCTTGGAGGTTTCGAAACCCGTATGGATGAGCTGCTGACCAAGGCATTCTGCTTAGGAGAAGAAGTATTCTCGTTAACAGGCGAGGGGATCGTTCCTCTCCCAGCTCAAAGTGCCATTGTCCCTGTGAACGTAATGTCCCTTTCTTCAGGTGAGTTGCACGTCTGGTCCTCCTTGGTCAACGAGCAGTTGCAGGAGCGGGAGATGAATGTTGCGAATGTCGTCATCCTCGCTGCTGGTCGTAAATACTGTGGCGTATTGCCCCTAGGAACGATCATCTTTGAAGGCCTTCGGATTGGAGCGTGAGCGATGAAGCTGCAGAGTATCGCATTTAAATGGCATGCGGACGCACCACTGGAAACCGTAGCTCCCATATTACAGCTAGCAGGTTTCACACTGGGTAGGCAAAACATCTGGTCCCGCTCCGTGGGCCATCATAAGCTGGAAATTGAGGCCCGTGTACGGATGAATAGCCCTGATCGGTCTTATTTCTGGATCCGTTGGCTAAATGCAAGGGGTATCGTCGATAAGGGACCAATGGAGCGCCTGATAAGCGATTGGTTTTTTACAGTCAATAGTCATATTCCGATAACGGTCAACTGGCTACAAGTTAAAGTTTCGACTTCTGATTTTAAACCACCTTTATTTGGCTTTTATGAAAGCGTCCCTAACATTTGGGTGAAATCAGAAAAACAGATCCGATTTTCGTTCTATCCTATCCTTGATCATTATTACTTTGAGGTTAGAAACAGCGATATCCGGAAATCAATTCCGCATAATCATTTTTCATTATGGATTGATGAACTGAAACATAATTTACTTGGGCATCATCGTCCAGACGATCAGATCTGCCTTGATCTGAACGTGGGGTAATAGAAATTTTGATCAAGCCGGATCCATTGAATCGGCTTAAGTGATGGGTACGCTTAGGCGTCTGCCCAGGGAGCCATAAAAATACCATTATCGTAAGGAGGGAGCCCCTCTGCTGCAACTTTGGCGGGGGTGTATACCCTCAGTTGCGGTAAGGGCGATTAAAGATGAATAACAAGGTGAACCTTTATAAACTACAATGGATGTACAACCGCCGGGCACAAATGAAAAAGTATACTGTTATCGGTAAACTTTTGTCACGCTAGAGCGGGAGGTGCATTTAATATGTCAATTTCTATTTTAAATGAATCGGCAGTTAGGGAAGCGAAAAACGTCTATTTTCATTCGTGTGACGCCGGCCGTCTCTCTGCAAAAGATTTACTGACGGTTATCCTGGAACCGATTGTAAGAGAGCGATCCATCTCAGCCATGGTGGACGATATTCTGCAGAATGGATTGTCCCATCTGGGCACGCTATCCGAATTTGAATTATCTGTCCTGTTCGGTCTGGATGAAAAGCAGAGTTTTCAGTTGATGTCGGTTTTTGAATTGGCTAAACGAATGAATGCTCCAATTATAAAAGATGAATTAATAATTCGAAGTCCTGTAGATGTGAAAGACGTCCTTCAGGATCTTAAATATTTGGACCGTGAACATTTCGTCACGATCTATCTGAATGCCAAAAACCATATGATTGGTCGTGAGACCATTTCTGTGGGTAGTCTAGATGCCTCCATTGCACACCCAAGAGAGATATTCAAAGGGGCGATTCGTAAAGGGGCAGCAAAGGTATATATTTGCCCATAACCATCCAAGCGGAATACCGGACCCTAGCCCTGAGGACATCATGATTACTCAACGGTTGGCTGAGGTGGGTATCATTGTTGGTATTGAGGTGATGGACCATATCATTATTGGTGGCGATAAATACTACAGTTTTCAAGAACACGGCACATTCCCAGTTCCCAGGGAAATAGGCTTGTCGGAATCTTTATGATGATTGAATCCGTTGTTGAGATATCCGGCTTTAAACTGCATAAGATGGGTGCGCTGAGTGCAACTATTGTTACTTAGAATGAAAAAGGAGGGGCTTTGAAGCTCGTCCCTTTTTATTATGGGATAAAGATTGTAACCCTCTTTCCGCAGGGATGAGGGTTATGGGAGGGATATTCATGCAATATGAGCAAATCGATTTATTTGAGTATCTAGAGGAGATGGAGTTCTCAGAGAATCAAGATTCTCTTGAGACAGATGTTTCATTCCCTTCACCTTGGACAACAGGAATTCAGGACTTCATGGACAGGGCCAGGACATTTGGAAAGAGACAGTTACTGGCGATCCGTACGGCTGCTGCGTGGTTCATCAAGGCAGCCCCTCTTCTGTTCATGTTTCAATACGTAAATGTGTATACGGTGAAACGAGTCTTTAAGGAAGAAGTGGGCAATTACGACTTATACCAATGTTGTGAGTCTGTACTGACCAGCCGTTGGAACGCAGAGGCGATCTCTCTACATTTAAAGCGACAGTACCAAATCAGCCATTGTTGGGGATCCCTCGGTAAAGATCACTGGGCACAGGAGATAGCAGTGCTTGCTGAGGCACGTAGAATGTACGGCCAAATCATACGAAAGTCAGCATAAACTCTGCAATAAATAATCATTGACTGTGAACAGGAAGCAGCATCGTGCCCCGCTTCCTGGGGAGCAGTATAGTCTTTGAGTCAGTAGAAATAGGCTCATCATAAAAGGAGGGAGACCCTACGGTTGTGGGAGGGTTTTCCTCCGCAATCAAACGGGCAAAACATGATCAATCATTTACATGGTGAAGGTCTCAAAAACTTAACGGTAGATACTATGAGAAAGGTTCGGCTGGAGCTTGAACCATTGCTTCGTCGTTGGGACAACATGTGTCCTGAAGACCAGGATCATTACATCGCAACCGAAGTTATGGAATGGACCCTCGGTAGCGGGGAAAATGCAGGCTTGTATATTACTGAAGCTGCTGAGCTATTGCGAGTTGAAGACTTTAAGCCAACAGAGTGCTTGACGACCGCTCATTATTTATTTGAGTTCTTTCTCATTCCCGACAAAGTATCCATTCAACCATGCGGCTCCGCAGCCGGATTGTTTTGGATGGTTTATTTTAAAGATGCCTACATCGCGGCGGGTAAAAAGCTGCAGCAGGCGCTGTGTAAGTCATGCATTGTAATGAGGCATGCGATCACGTTGACAAAGGAGAAACCGGTTCAAGGCGGGATGATGCAGCCCATTAACCGTGTTCTACCATAGGAGGCGCCCATGTCTACAATTCATTTCTTGGCAAAAGCGGAGGCAAAGGAACGGCTATTCTTCCGAAAATACGGAAAACCCGGTTACCAGGTACATACGGTGACTGGCAGAGCAAATACAATTGAACGCGTTACTGAAAAGTACGTATACATCAAGACATCCAGCGGGAACGAAGCGAATCGTATTCCCCGGGAACGTCTGAGAAAAGCCCTAGCTATTCTGTTTCACCAAAGAGTAATCACCTTAAAAGAATTGATCCGGATTCAAAAGTTTTCAAGCGCACTTGCTGCTTTAATCCGGATCATTATGATCGATATCTGTAAGGTACTTCGAACGCCAGCCGGCGTTCGTCTTTCTTTAAAGGGATTGCGATACATTTACTCTGGAATCAGCAAAGGGAAACGTGATGTGAGGATCGTAAAACAGAACGGCGGTTTGTTCGTCTTGATTAACTACTTTACCGTTCGATCGGACACCGCAGCAACCTGGAAGGATAACCTTCGCGAGCTGGGATTTGATTATAAATGCGTCATGCTCGATCCGGGGGAGAAGACCCTTCATGAAGCTAAGCGGAAAGGGAAAACAGTGAAACCGCTCGACCTAGATGAATATGCGGAGTTCGTGAAGCAACACAGTGATATCATCTATCAATTTTTAACGATCGATAAGATTGGGGATCCGGAAACAACACAGGCGAATACGCTTTATTTGGAGCGGGCAGTTGGCCGAAAGCCAATTCCGGTATATCATGTTCAGAATTCGCTGGCCGTGCTGCAGGATTACATCGATCAAGGCTATGAGGTCATTGCCATTGGCGGTTCCGTCTTTGTTGGTCGTAAGCGTCGTGCACAGCTGTTCGATGACATTTTCAAACGCTTCGGTGATATAGCGAATTTCCACGCACTTGGTGTAGGTTCTACGGAATTACTGCTTCAATATCCATGGTTTTCAGCGGATGCTTCATCCTGGCTGAACGGACGGATATTCGGTAAGCTACTCTCTCTTCACGGGACGGTTAGGGCACCAATCTGGATGACCTCGGAGGAATCACTAGCCTTTAACGTCCGAATATTTTCTAGCCTGGAGGATCGATATGATGATATGCAAATAAGCATAGATTTATTGCCACCTCGCTAACCTCCCGCTACAATAGAGTGGACAAGCGTTCATAGTATAAAAGAATGAGTGGTGACATGGATGTCGCATAAAGATACGAAAAACAATTATCACAGTTTTCTTGGGGACTTAAAGGCAACCTTCGATCCGATCTTTCGTAATGCGAGGACACAAGACTCTTCGGATTGGAGAAAAAAAGCTTGGAGTGGTCCCTTGAAATCCTACATAGGGATGTTCAAAGCAGCCGGCACACTTGGAAAACTGGGTGGGGTTGTAGCTCCGCTTATCGGTCCAACTTTGGTGGTAATTGGCGGAATACTAGCCTCCATACCAGTTTGGCTGATTATTGTTCTCCCACTTCTGCTTTTGTTCGGTGTATATTGGATTTTTGTTATTCAACATACAAAAAAAATGGCTACGATGGGGGATCCTCTTTTCCATATCGGTGCATTTAAGGAAAAAAGGCCATTGGAATATAAGCTATGGAAACCTTTCTTGGATAGAAACGGTCCTACATTTGAAGGTCTGTATGATTTTATGATACCGATCTTCAACCCCAACAATGGAGAGGACTTAAAGAGTATTATTGAATACACGAAAGGTCACGTTGCGGCTGTACAAACAGAGAAGGACGAATATCGGACTGCACGTGATTTCTTGAAGAGTGAGGTTGAAAGGTACGAACGGGCTGTTGGATACTTGGTCGATTTGGTTAAAGCTATTAATAAATCACTTTACCGGTACGCCAATGATTGCATGAACTTTTATGAACTGGATTTTGTTTGTGCTTATACGATATATCGAGTGGAAGAGGATAAAATCAGAAAAATCCATGATAAAGGCACAACCGGTGCAAGTCCTTCCGAAATCACTCTAACCGAAGAGAATGCGAGAAAATATGCGGCTGTATACGTTGCAATGCTTCCCAGTGAAGAAGATGGATTTTCCTATAATAATCCATTTCCTGGTCGGACGGTTGCAGCCTATCGTATGAAAATCTATGGGGAGACTTGGATCTGGAACTTTCATTTTGACGATTCCAACGACAAGGCATTGAGTCTGACTCTATCAAATGATATTATAGAGATACGTGAAGTATATCGTCTCGTACAGGCGTTCTGTCTATTATTACAAAAACGAGAGATCGAAGGCAAGGAGGGGATCCAAGATGGTAATGCCAAAAGTCAAAGAGCCAACGAAAATTAATTTCGTGTCCCAAAAAGATATCGAGGATAAAAATCGCAACCAACGCGAGGAAGTCTTAAGGATTCTCGACGATTTAAAGGCTGCACAGCAAGAAGCTGCGGCGGCGTCTGAAAAAAGTTAATAAATAAAGTTACCAGACCTTGGTGTATGCCAAGGTCTTTTTTCATTTTTTTTCATAGTTTAGATCAAGTAGATTCGGGCAGACTGATTGCTAATAGAGAATTCATTAGGTGGTGATCAGTGAAATATGCCGAATCGAAAAGTCGTGCCTTTTGTGACGAAGCCGAAAAAGGTTAAGTTTAAGTCTCAAGATGAAATCACCAGGGAAAATCGAAAAAAGAGAGAAGAGACTATTAAAAGGTTGGAAGAACGAAAGCGATAAACCCGTTTTCCTTTTTCGTTTTTGAATCTAGATCCCTAGGAGGCTTCGCGCACCAAGGGGTTTTTTATTTCTGAGATCTGATTGTTCAAAGAAAATAAATGAGGAGGACGTAGCCCTACCGAAGGCGCGGGAGCGTTCTTTTATTGAACTAACGGGCAGGATAGATCAGTCACGATAGCTCTAAAAGGCAGACCGACAAGTTTTGCGGCAGCCGTTGTTAATTAAGGTAGGATTGTACTTATGCTTGCCAAATAGGAAATACTTTAATTATATGGATAGGTAATGTTGATGAAGGGGAGCCTCTTATGAAAATCGCTTTAGGGTTTGTACACGGCATTGGGAAGCAAAAAGAAGAATTTCACGAAACGATGGCGGGAGCAATACGTGTAAGGCTATCCGAGATTTGCCCAGAGATCGAATTGATTAGCGAAGGCATTTATTGGGCAGATATTACCGATCGTATTGAGGATGAGCTTAAAGAGAAGCTCGCACCTAACAGTTTACACTGGGACGAGCATATTGATGCTCGCGGGTTCGCAATAAGCTTTTTAGGAGATGCAATCGCCTATCAGCCACTTCCCCATAAAGAAGGGGATGATGAAACGAACTACATCTATAACGCAATCCACTTGCGCTTTTACGAGAAGCTTCAGGAGCTGGCGCAGTGTGCGGGGCCCAACGCTCCGCTGTGTATTATTAGCCACAGTTTGGGTACGATCATCGCGAGTAACTTCTTGTACGACCTTCAAAACGAGAGGCTCCCAAGTGGCCCGCTTTCTTCAATTAGTGAGAATCAATCTTCACTCGTCCGCGGTGATACCGTCACACATTTTTACACGATGGGTAGTCCGATTGCAATTTGGACAATGAGGTATAAGGATTTTGGCCGGCCTATTGCATTTCCCTCACCAGCTCTTAAGGAAGCGGGGCTTCCTTATGGCGAATGGGTTAATTTCTATGAAAAGATGACGTTATCGCTTACCCTCTCAAGGGCTTAAGTGCGCAGTATGATACATCTGTGACCGAAGATGTAGAAGTCAGAAATCCTGGGTTCCTGGCCAGCACCCCTCTAAACTCACATGGCGGGTATTATCGTTCGAAGACGGTGATTGATCGGATAGCAAAATCGCTAGCTGATCTGTACAACCAAACAAGCCAGTTATCGAATCAGTAACGCAATACTTGTTACTCTAGGCTCTAAATACATTCGTACCAAATAAAACAGCAGCAGTATTGGACTTTATTTTCTTGTCCATGGCTGCTACTGTTTTTGATGTCGGGGACTAATAAATTGGAGTAATACCTCATCGGAGAGAACCATGAATCGAATTGACCAAGCACAGCCCGCGCTGCTCTTGCTTGGCGCCATATTTCCCATCAGCGCGCCAAGCGTGGTTTTAATGGAGTGATAATACAAAAAGTATTCACTGATGCGACGAACGCTGATTTCTTCTTACACCCTTGACTACTCGGCTCGTTTTTTCGCTTCAAAAACACATGTCAAAGGTTTGAATCTCACGTGACACCGAGGTGCTTTAGTTTAGGCCTGTGTGATCATCCAGATGCCAATGAGCAAAAAGGCGGCATGGATAGCGACAACAAAGCCGACGGCATAGTTGGTCACACGAAGCAATGGGGTGCGGACATCCAGACGCCCTTGGAAGATCTGAAGGAGATGTTTGATTTGCTCTTTGATGCGATCGATTCGCTCTTTCAGGTCGCCAGCAAGAGCAAAGATCGCCTTTTTCACATCCTCTGCCTCATCCTCGATTTTAGAAAGGGTATCATTTAGAGTGAAAATGAGCTCGTTGATGTTATCCCCTTGTTTTAACAAACTTTTCGATTGCTTTTTAAGATTGTCTATTTGTTTAGGCAAACGTTTGGGATTCGTTGCCAAATCTGCGATATGTGTTCCCGATACCGCTAATTTGTCGCTAACTTCCTTCAGTCTTTCCTTAATATCGTCGTATTTCCCTGTTAACGTACCTAACGTGTTTAACCACTGGTCTTTAAAATCCCTTACTTCCTGCAGGGTATGCTCAACGTTTGAAAGATCGCCAAATACCGTGGAATCACGAGAGGGTATAGCAACAATCCCCCATTGACCTTCACGAATCCCAATCCCAGCAAGCTTTCGAGGCACTACGATTTTTCTATCAAGCTTCCCTCTTTTTACTTTCTTAGGCAAAGTGAAAAACCAACAAAAGGGATTATACCAAGGGCAGCCACCGCCTCCGCCTCCGCCTAAAATCGGAAGGGTGATGTCTTGTGGAGGAATGCTTATCGAGCCCAATGCTCCACGGCCAATTTTTAGTTTTTCAAGAAATTGCACAATTGGGAGAAGCGCCTGCGCCATAAGCCCGAATGCGACAACATGAGGAGTAAGAGCTCCTGCTGCTGGCCCAGCAATAATCCCCGTCATAATAAAGATGGCTCCGATGGGTACGATCATGGTGTCTAACATCTTAGAAACTGCAGGAACTGTTTCGTTTCCGATCTGTGCCATACTCTCTCTGGCATCGATGAGACTGCGGACCATACCCTCATCCGTTTTCGGATTGGTCGCCCTTAGCACTATAGCATCGGCATAATTAATGACTTCTTCAGGTGTCAGTTGTTTTGCCAAGAAGTCACGTAATTCCGCCTCCGATTCAAACAACTGCTCCTCTGACACTTTTAGCTTATTCACAACGGCTTCTGGGATAAGATCTATATTCACCAACGCTTTTAGAACATCTGACGATATCCAGAAGGGCGACTGGTAAACATCGAGAGCGAAATCGCGAACAGCTGAAACGGCTTCGGGAATCGTTTTAGTGGTGAGGAGGCTGATAAGTGTTTTTAGTTTGGCCAGCGTCTCCTCGATGTCCTGGATGATCCGATTGACAAAATCGTCGAGATGCGTCTTTGCTTGCTCGAGCTCGTCAAAAATTTTGGTTAAAACGCCGATTATTTCAAGGATAATCTGATTAATTCGCTTTGCAAGACGATCAAGAAATGCGACGACCTTTGTACGCGCAATGAACAAGAGCACAATTACAACAACTGCATAAAGACTCAGCAATCCGCCAATGATTAGCATAATAAAACTCTCCATTTCAGGTTTAATTGGCCATAGTATAACCCCAGGAGGTGTTGTTATTCCTGCCAATCGGATCCGTAAAAACGCCTCAACAACAACAATTATCCATAATGATAGCTTTTTGTATCCATTTATCTCACTGCTTACACTGACCATAAATAGCCCATCGCAATGTAAAATTGGGAATAAGCGGATTCCAAATTACGGTAATGGGCTCATTTACATTTTTCTAAGCACTACACTACATTAGACGATAAAGCCCCATTAAGCTAACGGGCAGGTTTCTTTAACGAATCCATGATTAATATGGTAATATTAGGAGGTCTAAATTACTTTTAGTGGCTAACGGAGAACTATAGCTCCACAATCAACAGCGGCGGCCAGCCAACGATCAGGCTGCTTTTTCTCAACTAACGGGCATTTTAGTGGAAATGAGAACAGAGAAAAACTTTCGGAGGGTTATTATGGAAAATGGTAACTTGTTGAGTTGCATTGACGAATACTATGGAGATCTCATAGAAGAACTTACATTCCTGCGATATGATGAGGAAAAGTTGGTGTTTTTCCATCCTTGGCTAGAAAAACAAACTGTTGCAATCGACATTAAAAAGGTTGGTTTGGACCCTAATAATGTTGATCAATTTAAACACTTATTTAATCTTTACGATTACAAAGCTGACAATCCTGGAATGTGGTATTACCCAAGAAAAGGATTCTTCTTAAAGAATTATTGTGAACTTTTAGTGTCATACTCGCCAATTCACACTAGAAACGGCTTTAAATTTGATCATTCATTCTCAATTGGTAATACAGAAATAAGGTTTGGGATACCAAGCCCAACATATAAGTTTATTTTTAATCATCTCTTGTATGATAGTGCTTCTAATGGAACATGGGATTCATTTTATACCGTGTCGATTAATAACGTAGAATTCGAAGAAGTGGAGAGGTTGATTGAACAGGCTTTATATTATATTTCAAGAATTTATGCTCCTTTACAGAATGATTATCCTGAGATTATAACTTTTTATGGTGATGATTGGAATGGTGTTAATCATTTTGATGCTAATGAAAATAATGAATTAACTTATCAAAAGCATAAATATGATGAAGTGTTTATGTTTTATAACGAAGGACGAAGGAAGAAAGATCCGTTATCATTATACAGGGTGTTAGAGTATTTTTTTATTCCAAACAGAAAAAGTGAATTTGAAACAATCAGCGAGTCATATGTTGCTACTGAAGACTTAGACGCTATGATTTTGGAAATAACAAAGATTTTCAAAACTCAGGAAGACAACTTACTAAGTATTCTTTTGGAAAAAATAAAAACTCATGACCTTGTGGAGTACGCGTTTCACAACGGTCTCATTCGATTGAATACTTTGGATGACTTTTCGGCACATTTATATAAATTTAGAAATAGTATTGTTCATTCAAAAAAAGAAACTCGGAATGAATTCATATTACCGGGGCCATTATCATCTGAACTGTCAGACAAATGGTTAAATATACTTGAGAAGTTATCTAGAAGGTGTATCCATAAATTTATTCAATAATTCAAAAATTCACTCGTTTTGCCAAATTTAAAAGGGTACCCCCTGTTTGGAGGTGAGGTGTAATTGATCGAGTCCTTTATTAATCAAACAATCTCGGTTTTGCAAAAATCAAATGTACGTTTTCACGAACCCGAAGTTCGAAAATTAACGTTTGATTATGGTGAAAAGACCAGGATATTAACTACTGGGTATAGTGAAGTATTCTTTAATAAATCGGATCTTTCTTATAATCCCTTAGCTCAGTTGCTTCTTTTCTTTGGAGTATTTGATGCACATATCGATATAAAAAAACCCGAATTTGAGGATAAAAGATTCGAGCAAAAGTACTCTCTATTACCAGAAAACAATGACGAAGATATTGTTTTAAAGCAAGTTTATCGTATTCTAACACTACTTCGAAATATAGCGGTTCATAACAAAAGCGCCCTATCTTTTAATGATGAGATCATCTCATGTAAGAAAGGAGAAAAGGAATTACAGATAAGTCGGGAAGGACTCGAACTGACATATACCGTAATATGTATGCTAGTAATTCAACGATCCAGCAATGTTGAGTATTACCTAGGACTATTACGACAATACTACGACGACATAAATGAAAATATAATAGTCTTGAAGGATAAAAATGGTGAAAGACTACCGGAACTCTCGAACGGGATCCGATTAAAAAGACACGTTCGTGTCCAGCTTGAGAACCCTGTGTATGAACTCGGCGAAGCATATTTAAAAATTACCCCCCGGAAATTTCAATCCAAAACTGGGAGGGCTTAGATTATTATATTGATGATGGAGAGTATATAATTCCTGAAGAAGCATTAGATACGGAGGATAGACTCCTTATTTCAGATTTGTATCTTTGGAAAAAAATCAACTAGATTTACACCAGGATTGAATCTACGCTATAATATTGATATTACTTAAGTTTTTTTATTTTCCATGCCGTTAATTTCGGCGAGGAAGGGTCAGCAGTCAACTAGCTGCTTAAAAATGATTTGCACTTAGAGGAGACGTAAAAGTGTACGGGATACGTACGCTTTTTTTGCGTCTTCTTTTTTTTGTGCAAAAAAGGAGGAGAGAGGAAAATTGAGTCATATCACACCTTCATCAAGAAAGTACGAACAATTCTATTGGGTATTCGTAAACGAGGATTTGAAGCGGTATATGGTTCTTTCAGATGAGGAGTTGGACAGTGCAGATTCTCCGCTGGGAGTTAATGAACGAAGGATTTGACGTCATATGGGACTCTGCCCTTAGCCGTAAACAGGCGACCCGTTACATGAAATGTCTTTATCCGGATTGGAGGAAGTTCGAATTGGTTCCAGTGCCGGTGACCTTTAAAGAAGCATGTAACTTCATTGACATGTATCATCGTCATCATCCAGCTCCACAAGATATGAAATTCGCGCTTGGCTTCAGCAATGGACGTAGCTTAATTGGTGTCCTTACTGCCGGCCGGCCCGTGTCCCGCTTCCGAGACAACGGTCAGACGCTAGAAGTTACCCGTTTATGCGTCCAACGAGCCTATAAAAACATCTGTAGTAAGTTGTATGCAGTTGCTGCACGTGTAGCAAAGGAAATGGGTACCACTCCCTCATTACTTACACACTGATAGAAGAAGCGGGATCCTCACTACGAGCAGCAGGATTCCGATTCGATGGAATAAGTCCAGGAGGGAGTTGGCGGAGCCATGGCCGTAGACGACAAGATCGTCCTCCTACAGGGCCCAAGAAGATTTGGGTTATGGACCTTCGAACTTGCAAGGAGAAATAAAGAAAAGGAGGGATTGTTCTGAACCGAATTGCCCTGATCACAGAATCATCAACCCGGCAAACTAGTCCGATGCCGGCTTTTACATTCTTTCAAGGATCGCGCAGCCGCTGGGTCAATAACGTCATTCGTTATATGGAGGTTCGTAATTTCCCACATGAAAACATTTTCTTTCTAAGCGTATTTGGGCAGCGTATTTTCAAGTACCAGGAGCTCGTTGAGCCGTACCCTGTCCAGAAATGGCACCCACGCAAAGATGAATGTGTGGCATTTGCGGAGAAGATCGTAGCCTTTATTCAAAAGATTCACCCGCTTCCCTTCGTGGAGATCCATACCGGCAAAACAATATCCGACCCGTTAAAGCAATTATTCAATGCAAATGGGATCGAATATCGCGTTTACGGCGACGGAGTACCGCTTGGAGCAAAGCCATCATGGTACGCGGAGTTGATTGAGGACGAGCTTACCCGGATCAGACTCAAGGAAATAGAACGAGAGAAAATGATTGTGTCGTCTTTGCTTCAATTCCAGTCACCAATTGACGCAAGTAAACTGATTGATCAGTTCGAGAACAGAGCTCATTTGTATGGCATTGAGGCCAACTTGGAGGAACTGAAAAAACTGATCGGCAGCTATCGACAAAAGAAAAAGGATGCGAACAAAGCATATGAGGCTTTTAAAGCCATTATGGAGAGAGAGGATATCACTGGCGAACTAACCCGCTTCCTGGAGTCTATACAATCCTTAGCGGAGCTTCATTGTCATGCTGATTTTGAGCACTTTAAGAGCAAGTTCGGCCAGAGTGTAGCAAAATTAAGGTTGTACTTGATCAAACACAATTACGCTTTGATGGCTGAAAACAATGTTTTTGCTGCACTGCAGCGTATGCAAATCGCACTTCTTAAATAGTAGGAGAAGTTATGATGACGAAGAGAAGAAGGCGCCCCCATACTCTCTAATTTCAGGTGTGAATGAAGGAGCGGGTATTTTCCCGTTTTGCGGTTCATTGTAGCCCCCTTCTGCGAGCTCCCTATCGGGATAAGTAGCACTTACGCTTCTCTAATCGAGGTAACGTAAGAGGACAGAGAGAGTCCTGCCTATTTCCGAATCGATAAACCGACTTCGGAAAATAGGAGAGATGGATGATGGCGTTGAATGGAACTGTAGTACAGTCTGGGTTGAGATATTTCGGAGGCAAAGCTAAGTTGGCACGGTCTATTATTCCTTATCTTCCAGATCATCATTGTTGGGTTGATCTGTTCGGTGGAGCTGCAAACATGACCATCGCGCGGGAGCAGCCTAGTAAGGTCGAAATATTCAATGATAAGGACGGAGACCTCGTCAATTTTTACATGGTTCTGCGGAAACATAAAGAGAAACTGTTGGAAGACTTAGCTTCTTTACCGACAAGTCGTTATTTATACGAGACATGGCTTCGGGAAGAAATGCCCAAGGATCCCTATGAGCGAGCAGTCCGGTATTTCTATCTGCTGAGACAAAGCATCATCCCCATGCCAAATCAACCGAGCGGTTGGCGCGCTGGGAAAGTTAAAAATGCGGCTGCCGATTATCAATCCTCGATTGCCAAATTGGATGCATTTGAGAAGCGTTTTCGAAAGGTCATGATAGAATGCTTAGACTTTCGAGAAATCATTAAGCGTTATGATGGTCCGGATGTTTTCTTTTTTGTTGATCCGCCTTATGTTGGCCGCGAGAATTGCTATAAAGGTGGATTCCGAGAAGAGGATCATGCAGAGCTTGCCGAAATGCTCAAACATATCGAAGGTAAATGTCTTGTCACCTACTATGGTGACCCGCTTGTACTTGAGCTATATAAAGATTGGAATTATGTGACCATAGAAGCGAAGGTCGGTGCCGTCGTAAAGGCGTCGCTTGGCCAAAAACGCAGGGTAGAGACGGAATATCTGTTCATGAACTACGTTCCAAAACGTTCTGAACAGCAGATTTCGTTTTTTTAATTTGGAGCGATATAGAAGGAGGCAAACCTGAAATGATAGAACAACGATTGTTTAATTGCGTACTTGTGGACGAAGGACTTATAGAAAAAGTGTATTCCGACTTTGATTTCCATCGTTTTGTGAGAATTTGCAGTGACCAAACCAAGCATTATTTAACGAAACACGGGTCGGAGAAGGATGGCAAATCGGAGCTTACGACGGAAACTGGCTATCTTCATTTAACTTCGGTCATTCCGGGTGATCCGGAATCCGAAGTCTACATTTGGTCTTATCCTTTTGATGGCGAGTCGAGTGTTGAGGACTTTTTCAAAGAACTAGAAAATGAAAATGTCTCGCTGGACCGAGGCAGCGCCGACGTTTACGTGATGGCGTTGAACAATGGTAAAGAAGTTGAGCGGGGTTTTATCTACAAAGTCATAAGGGAGCAACCAGGTCTACTTGAAGTGATGGACGAGATCAACGATCGAGCCACGTCGACATTAGAAACAAACTGGAGTGAGGTAAAACGGATATCCGCTAAGCAGTATTTAGCCATTTCGAGCCTTTACAAAGAAGCAGAACCAGACATCCAACGAATTTCGGAAATCACGGCCAGCATCTTGTGAAAATCTCGACTAAAATGAGGGAGCAAAAGAGAGGAGAGATCCATTTGAAGATTTCCGATACAGCAATCAAAGCTTTTAATGCGGGAATTCGGCCGTCATTCAATCCGGCTGTCAACGTCCGTGATAAACGCGGGACACAAGAGGAGCATGCTACCCTCCGTTGTATTCAGAGAGCCAAATACGGTGTCTTCGGTGGTAAAGTGTCCCGCAAAGACGTTGCAGAATATACCTATTGTCTGGAGTAAGAGAGAGACAGGAAGACTGTTCACGGTATAGGATCAAACCAATACATCGAATGCTTTAACCCTCTGCACTGGGGATATCAATTTCCTCCCCAGTGCAGACGGGGAGGAGCAGGAGGAATAAGGATGGTCGTTTGTGTAAGTAAACCTAAAGTTAAAACGGAACACACCGTGGCTCATTTATTTGGCGGCGCCGGCGGTGGTTCGCTTGGTTTTGCTCAAGCCCGCGGGGATTATATGGGGTTTGTAGGACGTTTCCGAACGCTCTGCAGCATAGATTCTGACCCGGTGGTATGCCAAAATTATGAGATGATCACCGGCAGTAAGGCTGTTTGCATGGATTTGTTTTCAAGAGAACAATACATCGATTTTTACGGACAAGAGCCTCCGGAAAATTGGTACGAGGCTACGCCAGGCGATCTGTGGGATGCATTCGGATGGGAAGTGCCCGATGTTATCTTTACATCTCCTCCCTGTAAAGGGTTCTCAGGGCTTCTGCCTGAGAAGTCTGCAAAAACAAAGAAATATCAGGCCCTCAATGAGTTAACAATTCGTGGACTTGAAATCGCGCTTAGAGCCTGCCTCGAGTATGGTGGCAATCTACCTGCTCTAATCCTTTTAGAGAATGTTCCTAGAATCATGACCAGAGGGAAAAAAATCCTCGATCGAATTAAAAAAATGCTGAAGTCTTTTGGCTATCTATCGAGTGATAATACCCATGATTGTGGGGAGCTAGGTGGCCTGGGAGAACGGAGAAAGCGGTATTTATTGATAGCAAGAAATGAACAGCGTATGAGTAACTTCGTTTACCAGCCGCCGCGGAAGCCGTTAAAAACGATTGGCGAAGTTCTTGGAGAACTGCCATTGCCAGGTGATACCCTCGCAGGCGGCCCGCTTCATCGCCTTCCAAAGCTTGAGTGGAAGACATGGATGCGGCTAGCCCTGATCCCCGCCGGCGGGGATTGGAGAGATTTGAATCAGTTGGATTGGTGGAACTACCGCATTGAACACGAGCCTCGTAGAGGAGCCTGGGCAGTCGAAGATTGGAACGATATTGCACGAACGGTTACAGGTGGAGCTGGTCCCGGACGAAGTAATGGGGCTACAGCGGTGTCGGACCCTCGGATGGGCTTGAACGAAAATAGCACTCATCGTTCCATTTACCGAATATCCCAATGGGATGAGTCATCTCAAACCGTAACAGGGGCTGTGGGACCAAATAATGGTGCCGTTTGCGTTAATGATCCGCGGTTAAAAGAACGTAAGGGGAGACACCCTGGCGTTTACCAGGTCGTTCGATCAGATGAACCCTCGCCGTGTGTAACCGGAACGCGGTTCGGAAGCGGGGCCTTGGCGTTTTCGGATCCACGTTGTAAAACCAATCTGCACCCTGATAGCTATGGCATACAGCGATGGGATGATACCGCAAAAACCGTTCGATCCGCAAATCGAATTATGCAGTCTGCAGCGAGCGTTTCGGATCCGCGAAACACTTTATCTCCTAATGCCGAGGTTTCGGAAAAAGGAAGCATTTTTCCTGCGGATCAAGATCGAGGGGTGTATCTCATCATTGCAGAAGATGGTACGTGGCATCGTCCTCTTACAACGTTTGAACTAGCTATGCTTCAATCTTTTCCAGCTAGACTTCCTAACGGCTTGCCTTTTCAACTTACTGGCTGCAGCGATGCAAAGGCAAGGGAGTATATAGGGAATGCCGTTCCTCCAGAAGCATCTAAAGCAATGGGAACTACGTTCCTCGTAGCCTTGATGGCAGCTTCTGTAGATGCCGGCTTTACACTCAGTTATGAGGCAGTTTGGGTTCGTCAAGAATCTGAACAACTGCCTGAAGCCATTGTTCATTAAGAAGTTCCTGATCGAATCGAGACGGGAGCACTTAATCACTCAAAAAACCTGCCTTTAACCGGCAGGTTTTTCTTTTGGTACATTTTTTTCAAACAATCCTAATTGCTCAGCTCTCCTTATAATTTGCATTAAGTTTTGCATATCTTCTGACGGAGATCCTGATACAAGAGACTTGGCCGATTCGTGGTTCTCAACTTGTAGCGTGAGATGAGAAACTTGCTTCGTTAAGTCATCGATTGTTTCCCTCATTCTTTCATACTCCCGCTTCAACATAGTAAGAGTCTCAATAAGTGGATCAAACGGAGAAACGGAATGTTGATATACTGTATGAAGATCCATACCGTGAGTGATAGTTGATACAATGCTTTTTCTAAGGTGCTTCTTTTTAGATTTACTTTTCAATTTAGCTGATTTTATCTGCTTATCGAATTTTTTCCTTACAGTGCTGTTCCAACGGAAACCACATGCTGCTGGAGTGCGCTTTAGCCTTAATGCTACCTCTTCAAATGCCTTGAGTTGAGTATTACCATTCTCTATGTGTTCTAAAACTGTTTGGGCTAGTAATAGGTCGTCGTCAAAGTTCCATTCATCTTTCCTTCTCATGAATACCTCCAAGTGATGATCTATTCATATGTTTATCCACATAATTAAGTATTTATTCTTCACATTAATAATCAAGGATCCTTTACGTTACCAATGTTGCTTCAATATGCCTTTCATAATATGGAAAGTGCGATATACATACACCATTTTACGTAACGCTGCGTTACGCGTCGTTATTTTCAGACGGGGAAACGTTCCTTATTGAAGGTTTATTTAAAGGAAGATCATAGTTGGAGTGGCGCTTAAGTCCGGAAACGAAGGGAGTTTATTTATGTGATATTCTAGCGTATAAAAAAAACGGCTGCAATGACTGACAACCAGTCTTGCATGCCGTTTCAATTCTTAGCATGAAACTCCTGAGTACGATGAACATATCTCCGTGAATGATCCACTGTTAAGGACGGAAAGGGAGGCATTCTGTTTACCACGCCATCTGATCGCATGATCTCTCACCGTGTGTATCCGGAACACGTTCAGCAGCGGCACGTTGAAAGTAATTCCATAAAACTGAATACCCTCTACCGTAATAAATGACAAGTCGTTTGTTGGTGTATTACATTATTATACTTCATGAATTTCACAATTCCCAAAAAGTAATGTTGCTTTCTCCTGGTCCATTCCTGCTGACTTCGGGATTGCTACTACCAACTGCCACTTTGGTCGGGACATTGCAACATAAAGTAAACGCTTCTTCTCATCGGGCATTTGATTGGGACGACAAAAGTCATTAATAGAGAGGTTTTGACCAGTACTGTTAGCACTAAGAACTAGCATTACTGAGTCGAATGTTTTTCCCTTTACTTTATGGATTGTCGTTACTTTTGAATAATTGCTTGGCTGTTTATATAGTTCGTTTACTCTTCTTTTATGATAAGGACTAAACTTTCCTGCTTTTAATGTAAACGAAGGCGCTTCAGACAAACCCAGTATTCTCTGACATAGGTTTTCCAACTCTGCCGTCCAGTCCAATAAAGAAATATCATAGTCAGGAACGTTCTTAATAAGTGTAAGAATCTGAGCTTTCAGCGCATAGTTTTGCTTATTATCATCATAAAATAATTTCTTCTTCAGTTCATCTCCTGCGATTGTCGTGTCAAGGAGTAGCGGGACAAATTTGTACAACCTGTTTATTGCTGCTTTTATGTCCCCATTATCAAGCTCCGATTTAGAAAGTATAAATTGCAATGGAGAGAAGGGTGAGTCCTTCCAATAATCATCAAATTGGAGTGTCGCATTAAGTGATTCCAACAATGATTTTCCTCTTACAAGAACTTTCTTCTCGTCAAAGCCCGAAGAAATTTCCTGATATTTTGTAAGTAATCGGTCATATTCTTCAAAGTAAATTAAATGTAAAGGCATATCGCCTTCATTTTGGAGTTTCTGCCCGATAAGGTTATTGTGTTCTTGCATTCTAAATAAGCTATAGGCGTTAACAATAGGCTGTACTGATCTTTTGCAAGTAGACAGTTCTAAAGGTGTCCACTTTCCGGAAGCAATTTTCTCTAAAAACAAATCTGGTCGTGCCTCCCTCCATTCGTAAAGAGATTGATACGGATCCCCAATTAATTCAATATTTTCAAGGCCGTTTTCGATGAGCTTTTCCAATATCAGGTGTTGGATTTCGGAAGTATCCTGAGCTTCATCAATGATGATATAAGGAAATCTTAAACTTAACAATCTAACAATTTCAGGATTAGTAGATATGATCTTGTAGGCAATGTATAACGAATCAGAGTTCTTAAGAAGTCCATTATTAAATTGAATTCTTTTAATTTCATGGCAATAACGGTTAAATCTATTTTTGTCTTCCGGATTAAGGTTTAATGAATGACCATCGTAAACAAATTGGTCATCATGTGTAATATCAATTTTCGATGGACTATATCTGAACTGAATGGGAACATTTCCAAATTTAAATCGATGTAAAGGTAAGTTATCAAGCCAAGTATTATCTTCAATGATAACTGGTCTATTAGTATAACCTAATACTTTTTGATAATGGGGCAAAGTTATATATTGATTTATAAAGCTATCAAGTGTTGAGACGAGATGAGGATGACTTAGTGATTTCCCTGAAAATGAATAATATTTCTCATTAATTTCGTCTTTTGCTACGTTTGTAAATGATAAGCAAGCGATACCCGAATAGCTTTGTCTCCAGTTGCATGCAAGCTTATTTAGCTTATATGCAACTGAAGTAGTTTTACCGCTTCCGGGACATGCATTTACAATAATTCTACCTCGACTTGATAAATACCGCCGGCGTTCATCATTAGTCTCAAATTCCATATTGAAAACCTACCTCAAATGTGCAAATGCATTTTTTATATAAGAAGGTATCGTAAAATGCTGCATCACATCAGTTTTATTAGTAATAAGGTAATGTGCAAAATCTTGAGCAAATTCGGATTTTGACGGGAGACACTTCCAAGTTAGTAATGCAACATTCATTCTTTCAATTTCATTTAGTTCACTGGAGCACTGATCTAAGTAGGTACGAATACTGCCTAGTTTTTCATTTTCAATATCAACTAGATATTTAAATAAAGTATTAATAAACACCTCACTTTTTCTAGCCGCGACATTAGAAAAAGCTATTTCAAATTCAAATGTTTTATATCCTGCAAATATACCAATTGTATCCTGATGATTTTTGAATGAATTTAAATTTCCGATTCTACTACTTATGGAACTTCGAGAGATATTTTCCCTCAATTCATTAAGTTTTCTATAGTTGTCTAACAACAAGTTTTCGAACGAATATTCTGAGTGTTTGGATTCAGTATATCTATCGTCATCTGTGAGTACAGCTACTTTTTTATTTATTCTTTTAGCTTCATTTGTTGAATTGAATAGAAGGAGAAAAGGGTAAAAGGATGTTCCAGTTTGTACGAGTTCTATATCCTTTTCTTCAAATTTAAAATTCTCTAGTTCTGCGAAGGCTGATAGTAGAAGTTCTTCAGAAATGCCCTCTACTAAGATTAAAGATTTTGCATAGAACAGCTGAGACTTAGTTACGTCTAAATATCTTTCTAACATTTTTCTTCTAGTGAGAAAGTCTGCGTTTCTCAACACTTTATTGTTTTGTGATAAGTTCTCTTGCTCTCTATCGTTAAAAATTTGGCCGATACTTACGGTCTTATTGCCGTCAACGATAAATAACTTATCTAGATCGGATTTAGAAGTTAAGGTTGGCGAATGAGTTGTGATAAACAATTGACAACTATCGCTACAAATTTGTTGTTTCAAAAAATTGTACAGGTTTAATTGTAACTGAGGGTGTAAGTGAGCCTCGGGCTCCTCGATTAAGAGGGCATAATGAATGGTATTATCTCTATTTACCCGATCGCTCATATCACTTAATACAGTAGCAATGTAAATTAAATTATTATATCCTAGACTGTTTTGATAAAGGCTCAACCCTGAATTCCCAACGTTAGGATTTGAAAAGGGGAGATATGGTTTTATTACATTGACTATATAATCGATTTTAGACTGTTCAATATGTAAATCTATTTGTGAAATAGTAGAATAAATTTGAGCAAGATTATTGTTAATATTAGTCTTAGTTGAACCTACTTCTACCTTCTGCAATAAATTGGTATTTGCCTGTTCAAGAATAGCCTTATACTCTTCTTCAGTTTGGTTAGCCTCTACACTCCGCTTGATAACCCTGCCTAAAATATTCTTCTTCGCTGAAAGCAAGTCGCTAGTACTGTCTCTAAGAGCCCCTAAATAGTAATGTTGGAATATTTCAAATGTGCTAGAGCTAGCTCTTTGACCCGGATTTGCTCCAGTGAAGTATTCAAATTTAGGGTGCTTGTCTCGCCTTTTTTCATAACTAATTGTAATTGAGGCGAAATCTTCATTAGGGTCGAGAACTATGTATTCGTATAGGGCCCCTTTTTGAATATCCGTTAGCCCTCTAAATTCATACGTGATCTTGATGGTGCTTGCGGAATCACCGGTTTGAAGGTTTGTTGCAAAGTCTTCGTTTTTGACAAATAGTTCTTTTATTGGCTCGCCTAAATTATAAAGTAACCGAATGGCATCGATTATTGTCGATTTTGATGATCCATTTTCGCCAATTATGATATTTATATCTGGGTTAAAAGACAAATCCATTGTTTGGATTCCTCTGAAGTTTTCAATAATCATTCGTGAAAGATACATATATACCACCCTCAAAGTATTTGATTTTCCAAATTCGACAAAATGAAAGGATTTCCCTTCTTTCTTGTCTAATATTGTTATTTAATAAGGTATTTCGAAATGGGAATACACTAGGCTAATATCGACTAGAGCAGCCACTTCAAAAAATGAAACCTCAATTTAAGTCCCAACGTTTACACTGAGGAAAGGAGGAAAAAAACAGATGGAATACAGACTTAGAAAACTTGTGTTAGTAGTCATAGCTATGGCATGTTTTGTTATGATCTTGCCTACAATAGTTGCATATTTATCCGATGCTTTCACTTATATGTCAAATAGTTTAATGAACTGGGACGGCCCAACAATTAATCGTTAATTACGGTCTTATTTACAACGTATTTATCCAGCTTTATAATAAAAATATTAAGATTTATCTTTGTATTTTCTTTGCCGTTGTTTATTCGGTAAAGATGGTGAATAGCTGGTTACAGCTAATAAAAATCGGATTGAAACAGGAAGGCTATAAAGCATACGCGCTACACGTATGCCTTTAGGGCCTTCTTTTTTTATGTCCAAAAATAAGGAGGAAATAGAGATGAGCAGCTTGGAGACAGTATTTGAAAAAGACGGTTTGAGGATGCTGCGAGTTTATAAGGATTACCGGTTGACCTTATGTCTTCCCAATGTAAACCAAATTACTGCATTGGAGAGCCGTATCGATTCAGAACAATTCGATACGATTGAGGAAGCAGTAGATTTCATCAAGAATAAGGAGCTGTATTGCCGTAACTCTTACTCGTTACATCTGATAGTCAGGGCATATGACATCGTTGACGAGCACTACATCCGGATTTATTACAACATTCATGGGTCTGGATGCTAAAGAGGGAGGGGAATAGAAATCATGGAGACATATGAACGAGTCGAAAACACCACTAAGGTTGGTATCCAAAACCGCCTAAAAGACTATAATTCGGTCATCTTGGACATGTGGGATTACTTCGAGTCTGCCGGATTCGCATTTCATGGAGTCATTCGGGACTGGACCGGCGTTTTTCATAATGGAGCCTACTACGCAGTCCACCATTTCGTAAAGGATCGGCCGGATCAGGATTGCATTGCTCCCGACAGTGGTTACTCATGGAAGGATATTTTTAGAAGCGATTCTGCTGCAGGAGCGCTTTTTTTGTTCCTGGAGAAGTCGGGGTTCCGGTTAAGAATGCCTGAACAAGCAGCCATTGACGCGTTGGTGGCCTCTACAGTATGTGATGACTCGGATATGTTCAGAACCGCGCTGTATCCGTCGATGAATGACTGGAGTCTTATGAGTCCGAAGCATAAGTTCCAGGTTTACGGAGTTCATACAACGTGCGCTTTATTCATTGAAATATACTCTCTTGATATCCCTCCATACGGTGCGAGTAAAATCCCGCTCCCGTTTCCGGAGGATCGCTGCCAACCATCTTTTGATTTTTGGGATTTGGTACCTAACGAACCGAAGAAGCGATCCAAACGAGTAATTGAGGGGGAGACCTTGGATTACCTTGAAAAGGTTGATGACGAGTTGCTGGCCGTCACCAGGGCGAAAATCAAAAAGATTTATGACGAACATTCCATCATCGGCCTATTAAATTCTGGGGGCGTTGACTCTAGACTTACGCTGCAGCTGATGATTGAACATGCAATAAAGAATCCGGATCCATCGAAACGCATCATGGTCATTTCTGCTGACACGTTGGTAGAAAATCCAGGCGTCAAAAAAGTTATTCATGATCTCCGGGAAGCTTTACATAAAGCTTTCTCATGGATTGAGTACCATATCGTCGAGCCACGTGAGGATAACACCCTCCTGGTATGCATTATCGGCAAGGGATATCAGGCCCCGTCAGTAACCTTTAAGTATTGTGTCCGCCGCTTAAAAATTGAGCCGGCGCGTGAGTTTCTTGAAGCGGTATTCCTAGCAGATGGAGCGGATGATACGGTACTCGTGTTGGGTTCCAGAGATAATGAAAGTGTACAAAGAAGACGCAGCCTCTCTAAGCACTTTGGTGGGGATTTCTACGGACACCACCCGGTCGGCAATATTCGCACAGCATCGCCGGTTAGAGATTGGACAAAGCAGGAAGTCGTGACGTATTTAGCTTTTAACAGAGCACCATGGAAAGGAGCTCGCAATACAGAGTTATTGGCGTTTTACGGAAATGCAGCGGGTAGTGAATGTCCACTCGGCGCGGCCGTCGTTAATGATAATGAGGCCATGATGCAGTGTGGTAAATCGGCTAGGATGGGATGTTATCTTTGTACCATAGCCCAGGACAAGAGCATGGGGAATTTAATCTCGACTCATCCGGAATACGAAAAGTACTATCAGTTCCGGCGAATTCTGAAAGCCATCGGTCAGGACATTCGTTATGGTGGCATTACCGGATTTCAACGCATCGGAAAGTCTAAAATCGGAAGCGGGATCGGTGACTTGACGATCGATTGTCGAACCCAGATCCTGCAGGCGATGGCTAGATTCGATATTGAATGGCGTAAGAGTGAAATCATTACGGCCTATCAGATGGTTCTAGAACGTGAAACTGTCGAAGGCTTTCCTGTAACTGAAAGGTTCCGTAAAGCGATCTACCGGTTAATCGGTGTTTCTGGTCCATTCCAGCGATTGCTCGGGCACTCTGTGTTTGATCCGTATGGAACAGGGGTCGATCAATGTTCGGAGGAAGATGCAGAAGCTATAAAGCGGGCGCTTGTTAAAAGAAGAGCGATGATTTGAAGATAAACGAATGACTGCCCATTGTTTTCTCTACGTCCTGGCGGACGGTAAAATACCTCCGCCTTGCGCGGAGGAGCATGGAGGTATAAATATGTCTAAACAATCAGTTATGTCACTGTTTGATTACTTCTTATACGATCAGGACTTTCAAGTTTCTATGCCGCATGAAGTCGAACTGGATCCACTTCCGTCGTCATCCAGCAGTAAGAAACAATACGCCTACGATTGTGGCGAGGAATTGCGCGGAGCACGGAAGCATCTTACGGCCGGTCTGGCCAGATTTTCACCAGAGTGGCAGACCGCGATTGAAGATGACCCTATCCAGGCATACCATCAAGTCTGCAAAGATGGGATGATCGACTCATTAAGTGTTGAAACATTCCAGGAGGAGGGTTACACATCTGAAGCTGCCCTAGTGATTAAGCTCATTTGGGGCCGCGTTAGCCAACGTCCTGCCGATGATCCACTGCAAAGAAGATACTTTATTCAAGCAGTGAATGAACTGAGAACGTTATTTAAAGACGCAAAGACGATAGACTCTGTTCAAGAGGCCGTGACAATACTACGCGAGAATGTTCGCAATGCATATTATTCGCAATCCGAGTATCAAGTAAAGAAAAATCCGGATCTTTTGACATATAGCTATTGGCTATCACTCGGAGATCGATTTTTATCCCTTTTCATTTCAAAGTCACGCACTGTTGCTGGCTACCGAAAGATTTATCAGAGGGCTTTCGATTCGGAGGAAGGACGAGACTGGAACTGGGCAAAGCCCAAGGAACGAAGCAGTAGTCGGCAAAATAATAAAGCATTTTGGGAACGTAAGGTGCCCGAAGAGGTTATCCGTTTATCGGAGAATCCCTCGGGGGTTGCGAAGCCAGATGATTTCATTGAATATTATGGATTTCGCGGCATTCAGTTCGGCAATTGGGTCGATGATGCTGCCGGCCGATATCACGTTTTATGTTCAGGGAATGCATGGGCCGATCTCGCTTCGATTTTGAAGCTTCCCCCAAAAACCATTTCATTTTATGGCGCCTTAGGGCTTGCCTTTGGAGCACGAGGGAGTGGTAAAGCAGCTGCACATTTTGAAGTTGCTACCAACGTCATGAACTTGACTAAGTATCGCGGCGGTGGGGCTCAGTGCCATGAATGGGCTCATGCCTTGGATCAGAATTTATATTCTTACTCCCATCAGTTTACGAATGGTAAGCGGGCTTTATTATCCGGAACCGATGCAGGCCCCCATCTTCCAGTTGAGGTAAAAGAGACATTCGCAGCGTTGATCAAGGTCATAAAAGAAGGTACTGGTAGGCGGCTTGTTCGCGTTCCTGATCCGCTCCCTCTTCCAGAAAATCATTATTACCAAAGCGTTAAGGGAGAATTAGCTAAGAATAACTACGATGTGAGCGCCGCACTTCAGTCCTTGGTGGGCCGATATCGTATAAAGAAAAATATGTGGATGGACATAGGCATTCTTTATTGTAACTTACTGAAGGAAGCGGGAAAGGAAGTTCCAAACAACTTCTACATCCCTTCAGATGAAAGCCTGTTTTATTCCGATGCTAAAAGTCGAGGAGCCTACTGGCGTAGCAATCATGAACTCTTTGCTAGGGCATTCGAGGCATGGATTGAAGATGAATTATCCGAGGCCGGAATGACTAATTCGTACTTAGTATATGGCACTCAGTTTGGTGGACCATACCCGACCGGTGAGGAAAGGCAGTTGATTAATGCTGCTTTCCGTAAATGGTGGGAAGTAATGCTGCAGCTTGGTATTTTCACAAGTGACCATTTTTGGCGGAATGCGCATTGATATAACACTAATACCGGGAGGAATCGGAATGACCAGGACCTTGAAAGAAGTGGAAAGAGATATTGAGCGAAAACGAGGAATACTGAATAAAGCGGGGAAACGCTTAGGGCTTCATTCCGCTTATGTTCTGAGAAAATCACAGGAACTTGATTGTTTGATAAATGAATATACAGCAATGTCAATGGATCGTCGAAATCGAAATAAATAAAAATAACTGAAAAGAACAGGCGGATGAGATCCCGCTTGTTCTTTTCACATTTTCGTACGTCTTGGTTTTTCGAGCTATTGATGGGTCAGGTAGGCCCAGCATTATTCGTTCAATGTTCTTCTGATGTACGTGCAAATACTCGCTTGTCCCAGCAAAGAACATCCGTCCTTATGCTCCACGCTCTGTCCTATATCCCCCCTAACAAGTGCTACTTTATGCGGGTTATCCCCGAAGGCTGGTCCCAATGGTTTTTCGATTTTTCAACCGCTAATGGATCGATATTATCCCATACCAGAATGTATTTGTTCCCATCCTCATCTATTGCCAAAGCCGTGTACATTTTCCCCTCATCAGTTGGATAAGGATCCTGTGTCGTAATTAACAACTTTCCTTCCCATTCGATGACTGTGGAGTTATGAACATTTATTTCGTTGAATCTTCGCATGATAATACCCCCTTATAATTCTCTACCTTCGTAATGCGGTCTGTTTTCTTCGTTAGAGCCCAGCTGCTTTATTTAACAATATCCTAAATGGTTGTATAGCACAGCCGAACAAAATAGGAACATCATCTGAAAGTTTCCCTTTTTTTCTCATTGATAAAGGAACTGTTGTTCGCATATAATACAAACAAATGTTCCTGTTTTATCGAAGGAGGAATATGCGTTGAAATCATCCAAACGTGTGGTGATGCTTGGTGACTGCCAGTCTTTTTATGCCTCAGTTGAAAAGGCTGAACATCCTGAATATAAGGATCGGCCTTTGGTGGTCGCTGGGGATCCGGAACGTCGTTCAGGAATTGTGTTAGCAGCATGTCCTCTTGCTAAAGCAAAGGGAATTACAACAGCAGAACGACTTGGGGAAGCAGTGGCAAAATGCCCAGACCTTGTAGTGATCAAGCCGCGAATGCAGCGATACATCGACGTATCCATGCTGATAACGGACATCTACAAAAGCTATACGGACTTGGTCGAGCCTTACAGTATTGACGAGCAATTTCTTGATGTAACAGGATCAATGCATCTTTTTGCGGATACTCCAGAAGAAATGGCACGGATCATCCAGGCTCACGTTCAGGCAGTCACGGGGGTCTATACTCGGTTCGGGTTAGCCGAAAACAAGATCCTTGCCAAGACGGCCTGTGATAATTACGCTAAGAAGAACTCATCCGGCATATTCACCCTGACCAAAGAAATGCTGCCTGAAACACTTTGGATACGGCCAGTCAGTGACATGTTTATGGCTGGGAGCAGGATGACGAGACATTTCATTACTATGGGCCTCCCGACGATCGGACACGTCGCACAGACACCTCTTGGGAAGCTTAAGCAAATGATGCGGCGAAAATTCGGGAAAAACTCCGACATCCAAGCTGAAATGTATTGGCGCATCGCAAATGGTATCGACGACAGCCCGGTCCGGCCAGGGACTCACCAAGTAGCTCCTAAATCAGTCGGCCACATGATGACCTTGCCACGGGATTATGCTCAACTGGAGGAAATCAAGGTCGTGCTATTGGAACTGACGGAGCTGGTCTGCCAACGATGCAGAGCCCTCAGTTTCATGGGTCATGTTGTGTCTGTCGGTTGTATGGGGGCAGACTTTGACCGTCCTACGGGGTTTAGCAGACAAATGAAGATGGAGGATCCCTCCAATATCACCATGCAAGTATATCGCTGGGCCTGTAGGCTACTGGAAGAACATTGGGATGGGCTACCAATACGTCGTGTGGGGATCAGCCTAACGCAGCTCACTCAGGATAATGAATATCAGTTGTCGCTTTTTGATACTGGACGTGAAAGACAGAAGGCGCTTGAGCGGACAACCGATGCGCTGAAACTGAAATATGGAAATTCAATCTTGATTAGGGCAGTTTCAATGACGGCAGCCGGGCAGGCGCTCGATCGATCGGCTAAGATAGGAGGACACTATAAATGACGAAATTAGACGGTAACGGATTATGGGAGTCTAGCCGGATGATGCTTCCAGAACATAAGGAAACAATCATCCGCAGGCAGCTGGAAGAGGGGAGGAAGGATAAGTCGGTACTTGATTCACAGGAAATGGAATTGATCGAGCAAGCGCTGGCTGAGTCATTTCATACGCATCGTAAAATTAATGTGCGCTTGTTTGACGAATATGAGGACCAGGAACTGACCGGAACAGTCTCGGTAATTCATACATACCGACGTGAAATCAAGCTGGCGACCGGAATAGGTAGATGGGAATGGATCAAGATTGATGATATTGTCTCTGCGTACTAACAATAAGAGCCTGCCAGACATTACCCCGGCAGGCTCTTATTGTTTATCTATATCTTGTGTACTCACTTCGAATCCATTGTCCAAAGAAAATAAAGAATTAGACTGCCACCGCCTCATTAAGCTAACGGGCAGTTTAGCTTAATAACTCATCCTGCGCGGGGCACGAAGAAGAGAGCTATACAATCGCTTTTTTAGGCATATGGATGAGTAGTAGTGACCTAATGAATAAATTGCTGTTACTCAACTAAAGGGTAAATCAGTGGATAAATTTACCTGTATTAATAATTGCTAATACATGTAAAATTTATTGGTAGTATGAATATTTAAGAGTGAGGAGTAAATATGGAAATCATTATTTTGAAAAAACCAATTTTGTGGGTTGTTTTTATATCATTATTAAGTGGCGCTTTAATGATTGGTCCAAAGAGCACTTATGCCGCAATTGATGATTATGATGCATATGGCGGAGTAAACGGTTTGCTTTCTGAGGGTAGACTATATGCCCCTCTCCGTAGTATGGCGATGAATTATCAATTCAGATACGATGAACAACTTGATACATATTTTGATGTAAAAATAACTTGGAATCAGAAGACAAAAACTGCTTCACTAACTAAAGGCGGGAAGACTTTTAATGCTACTGTTGGTAATGGAGTATTGTTGAAGAATGGCTCGGTGTATGTACAATTTAAAGCTTTAAGTAACTTCTTCTATCCGAACGATTATATCAAATGGGATAAATCTACTTTGACGGGAAATTCTGAGCACATTACGGTATATGCTCGTCCATTGACAGATAATCAAGCATTGACTCTTGCAACAAATGCGATGTCCAAAAAGAAATACTGGATTCAATTTCATAAAAATAACGTAGAAATAGGTCTTCCTGAGTCAGAGTATATTCAATGGAATAAAAGTCTTACTAAATTTAAAGCGGTCTTTCATTCAGATGGGATTGTTGGCGACTATAACTATAGCTACAGTATTGAAGCTGAGATGACTAAGAAGGCTAATAATTGGACTATTACTTCATTTAATTATTCCGATGGTACAAGGATATATTATCCTTAATCATTACCTGGTCAACCGCTAGCCTGGTCATTAGTGGATAGGCATTAAACTCATTGATGGTGATGTCCTAAAGATAGACAACTTACTCGATTACGTGATAAGGTTTAGTTAAATCGTGAAGCGCGCGTACAAGAGAGCCGTATGGGAAAGCATCCCTACGGCTTTTTTAATTTTTGATGAGCGTTGGAATTATAAAGAAGGTTTTGATGTTGCAAAAGAAAACGATAGAATATTGGTTGTTCGGGGCAGGGCTGATATCGAATCGCCACTAAGCGAAATATTGAATGATGAAATGCCCAAGTATAGGAAATGTAGTACTGGAATAATTGACATGTCTATTCCAATCCAGGCAAAAGAAGAGATTGAAAAAAATGATTAAGCTAACGGGAAACTATAGCTTAATGATGACCCGAAGGCAGCCGACGACTAAGATCGGCTGCCTTCGCTGCGCTAACGGGGGCAGGGTAATACAATAGGATATTAGTCTTTTATGGTAAGATTATAGAACAAGAAAAGATAGTTAAAGTCGTCGTTTTTAGAATGAACAGTATGAAATTATAGGAGAGTCCTAAAATGAAAAAGAAAATGAACTATTTAATCTTAATTTTAACGATCATCTTTATGGTTGGTTGTACCAACGTAGAAGATACATCCAATACAGATGTAGAAACAGATTCACAAGAAATAACCACAGATACAACAACTAAGAATAGTAAAAAAAAAGAAGCTGTCAAAGCGGTTGTTGATGAACCAGTAGGAGAGGAAACATCAACACAACCAAATAACGAATTGTTTTTAGGATACAAGCTTATCGAAGTCGATGGTGGTGATTTGTCTGGGCATCGTGAACCTAACGTTGTTGTTGACATTGGATACGGAGACCGTGAATATTGGGCATTTACTAATGAATATGGGCAATTAGTGCGTGTTATTGCTGATGAAATTATTCTACAAGACGACCGTAACGAACCTGTACTATCGTCTGGCAGATACTACCCTGATGAGGCAAAGGTTCCTGGTGTCGAAAGTGACGTTTTAGATGAAGGACATATCATTGCTGATTCTCTCGGAGGGGTATCGAATGCATATAATATTACCCCACAAGATAGCACACTCAACCGACATGGTGATCAGGCTTATATGGAAGATGCGATACGCAAAGTAGGTGGAGCCACTAATTTTGAAGCGATTGTCACATATCCGAATACAGAAACCCAAATTCCTTCAAGTTACCAGTACACCTATACGTTAAAGGGTAACAAAATCGTTGATACATTTGACAATGTGAACCCTGATGAAGTAAATGTATCACTCGGATTAACAGGTAGTGAGCCTTCTGACTCAACTAGTTCAAATAAAAACGCTGACATTTCTAGTGTTGATACAAACGGTAATGGACAGGTG